>NZ_JAIOAB010000003.1 GCF_019890635.1 Streptomyces sennicomposti | reverse complement strand
CGCCCCGCTCGTCCGGCTGCAGCGTTCCCATGACCGCCTCCTGCTCTCTCGTCGTCGGTGAGCGGATCGTAGGTGCGTGCGCGTGACGGCCGGGAGACCGCGTGCCGAACACGCGGGTGACGCTGGATGTCGTACGGGAGCGGTGGGGTGACGGGCCGTCGGCATGACCCTCCGTGTGCGGGGAAGTCGGATCGCGTGGCCGCCGCGGCGCCGGTGCGCGCCCGCCACGGCCCCTGCCGGCCGGCGGCGCCCGTGCCGCTCCGGGGGCGGAGTGCGATCCGCGTCACGTCGCGGCGCGCCGGTCACCGGGGTGCGCCGAAGCCCTGGCGCAGGTAAACGTATGTCAACGGTACGTAAGAGGTGGTGAGCCCGATGTGCAATCGGGTCCGGGCCCCGAGTATCGTCCTCACCTGCACAGACTCATACAGATCCTCAGACAATCCCTTGACACCGGAGGGCCCGTTGTCCCGCTTCGCGCTCATCAAGGCAGTGCTCGGTCCGATCATGCGCCTGATGTTCCGCCCACAGGTGGAGGGCGCGGAGCACATTCCCGGCGACGGTCCGGTCATCCTCGCGGGCAACCACCTCACCTTCATCGACTCGATGATCCTGCCGCTGGTCTGCGACCGGCAGGTCTTCTTCATCGGCAAGGACGAGTACGTCACCGGCAAGGGCTTCAAGGGCCGGCTGATGGCGTGGTTCTTCACCGGCGTCGGCATGATCCCCGTGGACCGCGACGGCGGCCGGGGCGGTGTCGCGGCGCTGATGACCGGCCGCCGCATCCTGGAGGAGAACAAGATCTTCGGGATCTACCCCGAGGGCACCCGCTCCCCCGACGGCCGCCTCTACCGGGGC
Organism: Streptomyces sennicomposti; assembly: GCF_019890635.1. Lineage (GTDB taxonomy): Bacteria > Actinomycetota > Actinomycetes > Streptomycetales > Streptomycetaceae > Streptomyces > Streptomyces sennicomposti. Next base: position 253,498 of record NZ_JAIOAB010000003.1, on the reverse strand, counting down.
CGCACCGGGATCGCCCGGCTCACGCTGATGACCGGCGCGCCGGTCGTGCCGTTCGCGATGATCGGCACGGACAAGCTGCAGCCGGGCGGCGCGGGGCTGCCGCGGCCCGGCAAGGTGACGGTGCGGTTCGGCGAGCCGATGGAGTTCTCCCGGTACGAGGGGATGGACCGGGACCGGTATGTGCTGCGGGCGGTGACGGACTCCGTGATGGCGGAGGTCATGCACCTGTCCGGGCAGGAGTACGTGGACATGTACGCCACGAAGGCGAAGGCCGCGTAAGCCTTTTCGCCTCCGTGGCGGGAAGAGCTCAGAGCCTCTGGCCCTTCAGCAGGACCCAGGCCGCCGCCGAGGCCGCCAGGAGGACCGCCGCTCCCGCGCCCGAGGCCAGGTGGAGGCCGTGGACGAAGGCGTCCTGGGCCGCGGTGAGCATCGTCTCGGCCGTACGGGGCGGGAGGCTCTGCGCCGCCTGGACCGCGCCGCCGAGTGACTCGTGGGCCTGCGGCGGGGTGCCGGCCGGGCCGGTGAAGCCGCGGTAGGCGGCGGTCACGATGGAGCCGAGCAGGGCGATGCCGAGGGCCGCGCCGAGTTCGTACGCCGTCTCGGAGACCGCGGAGGCCGCGCCCGCCTGTTCCTTGGGGACCCCGGCGAGGATCACGTCGGCGGTCACCGTGAAGGAGAAGCCGGCGCCCACGCCGACCACCAGCAGGGCCGTGCCCAGCAGGGGATAGCCGGTCGAGGCGCTGAGCGTGGTCAGCGCGGCCAGCGCGACGCCCACGGCGGCGAGTCCGCCGGAGACCACGGCCCGTACCGAGAAGCGGCGGGCCGCGCGGCCGGCCACGAGACCGGCCGCGACCGCGCCGACGGCGGCGGGCAGTTCGGCCAGGCCCGCCTCGAACGGGCGCCTGCCCTGCACCAGTTGCAGGAACTGGGAGAGGAAGAACACCAGCCCCGACATGCCGAGGACGGTCAGCAGATCGGCGAGGACCGCGCCGCTGAAGCCCCGGTTGCGGAACAGCCGTACGTCCAGCAGCGGCGCGGGCAGGGTCAGCTGGCGGTGGACGAACCAGTACAGCGCGGCGGCGCCCAGCAGCCCGGCGCCGAGGACGGCTCCGGTGACGCCGTGCGCGGCGGCCTCCTTGATCGCGTACACGACGCCGATGACGCCGACCAGCGACAGCAGCACGCTGGTCAGGTCCCAGGGGCCCGGGTCCGGGTTGCGGGACTCGGGCAGCAGCCGGACGCCGACCAGGAGGAGGACCGCCATCACGGGCAGGTTGATGAGGAAGACCGAGCCCCACCAGAAGTGCTCCAGCAGGAACCCGCCGGCGATCGGGCCGACCGCCATGCCGGCGGAGGCGGTCGCGCCCCAGATGCCGACGGCGAGGCTGCGCTCGCGCGGGTCGTGGAAGAGGTTGCGGATCAGGGCCAGGGTGGCGGGCATCAGGGTCGCGCCGGCCACGCCGAGCAGCGCCCGGGCCGCGATCATCATCTCCGGCGTGGTCGCGTAGGCGTTGAGCACGGACAGCGCGCCGAACGCGGCGGAGCCGACGAGCAGGATGCGCTTGCGGCCGATCCGGTCGCCGAGGCTGCCCATGGAGACGAGCAGTCCGGCGATGACGAACGAGTAGACGTCGCCTATCCACAGCAGCTGGGTGCCGGAGGGTTTGAGGTCCTCGCTGATGTAGGGGGTCGCGAGACCGAGGACGGTCGCGTCGACGGCCACCAGCAGCACGGCGAGGACGAGGACGGCGAGCGCGAGCCAGCGGCCCGGGCGCTTCTCCGTCTCCGCCGCGTACGCCGGCCGCAGGGTGCTGGTCATGGTTCCTCTCTCCGTAGTGCGCCGCCGAGCAGCAGCTCGACGATCATGTAGGTGAAGTCCTTGGGGGCCACCCGGCCCTCGCCCACCGCCCAGGCGCCGGAGGCCATCAGGCCGTACAGCGCCTCGGTGAGCCAGGCCGGGCTGAGGTCGATGCGGAACTCCCCGCTGCGCTGGCCGCGCCGGAACAGGGCCTCGATCCGTTCGTCGATCCGCGTCCAGCCCTGGTTCTGCTCCTCGCCCTCGAACAGCTGGTTCTCGGTGTAGAGGAAGGCCAGCAGGCCGGCCGCGGGCTCGATCTCGCGGATCAGCCGGTGCACGGCGTCGCGGGCCGGGCCCTCGTCCGGCCGGGCGGCGTCCAGCGCGGCCTCGCACTCCGCGATGCCGAGCGCCTCCAGCGCCCGTACGAGCGCGTCCCGCCCGGCGAACTGCCGGTGCAGCGTGGCGCGGCTGATGCCGGCCGCCCTGGCGACCTCGTCCATCGTCGCGGTGGACTTGCGGGTCAGCAGGGCCGCGGCGGTGCGCAGCACGTGGTCACGATCGACAGCCATGAGACAACAGTAACCCATGTGAGACATCAATGTCTCATGCAGGGCATGAACGTCTCATGCGGAGCTGTCCACGGGCGCAATGGGTGAGCCGCTGAGTGCGGGCGGGACGCGTGAGGGGCGGAGTGCGTCAGTGCCAGGGGAGCCGGCCGCGGTGCTCCCAGTAGGCGTGCGGTTCCTCGGCCAGGGCGTCGAGGCGGGCCGCCTGGTCGTCGTCCAGGTCGACGGCGGCGGCGTGCAGGTTGGAGGCGAGCTGGTCGACGGTGGCCGCGCCGGACAGGACGACATCCGCCCAGGGGCGGCGCAGGATCAGGGCGAGGGCGACCGCGTCGCAGCCGAGCCCGGTCTCCCGGGCGACGGCCCGCAGCACCTCGGGCGCCTTCGGCCCGGCCAGCCGCCCGTTCGCCATGCCCTCCTTGACGATCACGGCGAGTCCGGCGTCGTGCGCCTCGGCGAGGGCCCCTCCCGCGGAGGTCTCCAGGGCGTTGTACGTCGACTGGACCGTACGGAACAGGGGCTCGCCGTCCACGGTCACGGCGAGGGCGGCCCGGACGGCGTCGGCCTGGGCGGGGCCGCTGGTGGAGAAGCCGATGGTGACGCCCCGCGCGGCGGCCTCGGCGAGCCGGGCGTGCAGCTCCTTGTCGGCGAGGGCGGGGCTGTCCGGGGTGACCGAGTGGATCTGGTAGAGGTCGAGCCGGTCGCCGAGCAGCGCGGCGGTCTCGGCGCGCTGCCGTTCGTAGGTGGCGAGGCCGTGGTCCTTGACCTCGTGCCGCTCGGCGTCGGTGCGCCAGTCGGCGGTGTAGGTGTAGCCCCACTTGCTGCCGATCACCACGTCGTCGGCCTCGGGCCGGGCGCGCAGCCAGTCGGCGAGGAACTCCTCGGAGCGGCCGTAGGAGCGGGCTGCGTCGAGGTAGCGCACGCCCTGGGCGTAGGCGGCGTCCAGCAGTTCGTGCGTACGGGCGCGCAGGGCGTCCACGGAGCGGTCGGCGGGCAGGTCGCGGTCCCGGCCGAGGTTGATGTAGCCGGGACGTCCGACGGCCGCGAGTCCGAGACCGAGGCGGCGGGTGGGGGTGGTGACGTGGGCCAGCCTGGCGAAGGGCATCGCGGGCTCCGTTCGGTCGGTTCCGTGCGGCTGCCGACCAACGTAACCCGCGACGCCCTGCCGGACGGGAGTCCCCTCCCGCCGGTACGGCTACTTCTTGGCGTTTGCCCACGCGTGCTGGGCCGCCACGTCCGCCTTCACCTCGGCGAGCTGGACGGCGACCGCGCTGGGGGCGGTGCCGCCGCGTCCGCTGCGGGAGGCGAGAGCGCCGGGGACGTTGAGGACGGTGCGCACCTCGGGGGTGAGGTGGGCGGAGATCTTGGCGAACTGCTCGTCGGTCAGCTCGTCCAGCTCCTTGCCGTCGGCCTCGGCGGCCTTCACGCACTCGCCGGCGACCTCGTGCGCGACGCGGAACGGCACACCCTGTTTCACCAGCCACTCGGCGATGTCGGTGGCGAGCGAGAAGCCGGCCGGGGCCAGCTCCTCCAGGCGCTCGCGGTGCACGGTGAGGGTGGCGATCATGCCGGTGAAGGCGGGGAGCAGGACCTCCAGCTGGTCGCAGGAGTCGAAGACGGGCTCCTTGTCCTCCTGCAGGTCGCGGTTGTAGGCGAGCGGGAGCGCCTTGAGGGTGGCGAGCAGGCCGGTGAGGTTGCCGATCAGGCGGCCGGACTTGCCGCGGGCCAGCTCGGCGATGTCCGGGTTCTTCTTCTGCGGCATGATCGACGAGCCAGTGGAGAAGGCGTCGTGCAGGGTCACGAAGGAGAACTCCTTCGTGTTCCAGATGATGATCTCCTCGGCGATCCGGGAGAGGTTCACGCCGATCATCGCGGTGATGAAGGCGAACTCGGCGACGAAGTCGCGCGAGGCGGTGCCGTCGATGGAGTTGCCGACGCTGCCGTGCTCGAAGCCGAGGTCGCGGGCGACCGCCTCCGGGTCGAGGCCGAGGGAGGAACCGGCCAGCGCGCCCGAGCCGTACGGCGACACGGCGGTGCGCTCGTCCCACTGGCGCAGCCGCTCGGCGTCCCGCGACAGGGACTGCACGTGGGCGAGGACGTGGTGGGCGAAGAGGACGGGCTGGGCGTGCTGGAGGTGGGTGCGGCCGGGCATCGCCACGTCCGGGTGGGCCTCGGCGAGACCGATCAGCGCGTCCTGGAGGTCGGCGATCAGGCCGCCGATGATCCGGGCGTGGTCGCGCAGGTACATGCGGAAGAGGGTGGCGACCTGGTCGTTGCGGGACCGGCCGGCGCGCAGCTTGCCGCCGAGGTCGGCGCCGAGGCGTTCCAGCAGGCCGCGCTCCAGGGCGGTGTGGACGTCCTCGTCGGCGATGGTGCCGGTGAAGGAGCCGTCGGCGACGTCCGCCTCCAGCTTGTCCAGCCCGGCGATCATACGGGTCAGCTCGTCCTCGGTGAGCAGGCCCGCCTGGTGCAGCACGCGCGCGTGGGCGCGGGAGCCGGCGATGTCGTAGGGCGCGAGCCGCCAGTCGAAGTGGACGGACGCGGACAGCTTCGCCAGGGCCTCGGCGGGACCGTCGGCGAAACGGCCGCCCCAGAGCCGTACGTCACCGCTGTTGCTGCTCACTTGCGTTGCTCCTCGGAGAGTTGTCTCTGTGCGCGCCTCGGTGCGAGCGGCCGCTCCCGGCCGTCGCGGGCGAGGAGGCGGCCGGCAGGCCGGTATGTGCGGAGGCGACCCCGCGTCATGCATGAGTATGCAGTGCTCTGCATGATTCGTCAATCGAGTAGAGCTGTGCCCCGTACGGGATGTGCCCGGCAGGCGAGACGGCGAGCAATTCCTCAGACAGCCGAAAGAACTCCCGGGATAATGGTCGGACATGGGAAAGACCTATGAGCGCATCGACGGCAGGCTGCGTACGTTCATCGAGGAACAGCCCCTCTTCTTCACCGCGACCGCCCCGCTGTCCGGCGACGGCACGGTCAACCTCTCCCCCAAGGGCCTCAAGGGCTCCTTCGCGGTGCTCGACGACCTGACGGTGGCCTATCTGGACTTCGCCGGATCGAACGCCGAGACCATCGCGCACCTGCGGGAGAACGGCCGGATCACCCTCATGTGGTGCGCCTTCCAGGGCCCGCCCAATATCGTGCGCGTCCACGGCCGGGGCGAGCCGGTCTTCCGCGACGACCCCCGCTTCACGGACCTCGTGGCGCGCTTCCCCGGCATCGACCCCACCGCGCACGGACTGCGCGCCGTCATCGTCGTGCGCGCCGAGCTGATCCGCGACACCTGCGGCTACGCGGTGCCCTTCATGTCCTACGAGCAGGACCGCGACCTGCACGGCCGCCGCTTCGCCCGCGAGGACGACGCCTCGCTGAGCGACTACTTCACCAAGAAGGACCACGTGGCCCACAGCCTCGACGGCCTCCCGGGCCTGCCGCTCCCGCTGCCGCCGTCGCCGGTGTGAGGCGGGCGGTCGCTACGTCTCGGCGTCCGCGCCCTCGGGCGGCAGCCTGACCGTGAACGTCGTCGCGCCCGGGCGGCTGTCCAGGGTCACGCTTCCGCCGTGGGCCCGTACGACCGCCGCCACGATCGACAGACCCAGGCCCGCGCCGCCGCCGGAGGAGTCGGTACGGCGGCGGTCGGCGCGCGTGAAGCGCTCGAAGACGCCCGGCCGGATCTCCTCGGGGACGCCGGGACCGTCGTCGTGGACCCGCAGCACGGTGGTCGCGCCGCCCGCGTCCGGGAGCGCGGCCAGGGACACCGTCACCTCGGTGCCCGCCGGGGTGTGCAGACGGGCGTTGGCCAGCAGGTTGGCCAGCACCTGCTGCAGCCGGTGGGCGTCGCCGGTCACCGTGACGGGCTCCTCGGGCAGCTCCATCGTCCAGTGGTGCCCGGGACCGGCGGCGCGGGCGTCCGTCACCGCGTCCAGGACGAGGCGGGTGAGGTCCACGGGGCGGCGCTCCAGCGGGCGGCCCGCGTCCAGCCGGGCCAGGAGCAGCATCTCGTCCACCATCTCGCCCATCCGGGCGGACTCGGCCGCGATGCGTTCCAGGGCCCGCGCCACCTCGGGCGGCACCGGTCCCGGATGCAGCAGGGCCAGCTCCGCGTGGCCGCGCACCGAGGCGACCGGGGTGCGCAGCTCGTGACTGGCGTCGGCGGCGAAGCTGCGCAGCCGTTCCTCGCTGGCGTGCCGCTTGGTCAGCGCGTCCTCGACATGGTGGAGCATCCGGTCGAAGGCGGCGGCGACCCGGCCCACCTCCCCGCGCGGGTCGGCCCCGCCCGTCCTCGGCGGCAGCGCGACCTCGCCGCTGGCCAGCGGCAGCTCGCTGACCCTGGTGGCGGTCGCGGCGACGCGGCTCAGCGGGCGCAGCGACCAGCGCACCCACAGCGCCCCGGTGACCCCGGCGGTGAGCAGCGCGAGGCCGAAGACGCCGCCTGCGACGAGTTCCAGCCGGTGGACCGTGGCCCGGACGGGCTCCGTCGGCAGCCCGGTGACCAGGACGTCGCCGTCCCGGCCCGGCCATGCTGCCAGCCGGTAGCCGCCCAGTTCCGACAGGCGCACCGTGTGCCCGGCGCCGTCCGCCGGGAGCGCGGCCAGGGCGGCGCGGTCGGCGGCGGTGAGGGTGACGGCGAAGCCGGGATGGGCGTCGGAGGGCACCACCGCCGCGTTGGTGATCCGGCCCGCCACCAGGCGGGCGCCGAACGTGGCCGCGGCCTGGCGGCGGGTGTCGCCGTGCTCGTCGCCGTCGTGGTCGGACGGCTTCGTGTTCCGCCCGCCGCCGGCTGTGCCGTGTTCGAGGCTCTGGGGGAATCCGGTGCCCGTCTGCTGCAACTGCTGGTCGAGCCGGCCGGTGAGGAAGCCGTTCAGCTCGACGACCGCGGCCACCCCGACGGCCGCGCAGCTCAGCGCGAGCAGCACCACCAGACCGAGGGTGAGCCGGGCCCGCAGGGTGCGCGGCAGCGGCAGCCGCCCGCTCCACCGCGCCCGGCATCGCCCGCTCACGGCAGCGCCGGCTTCAGCACGTATCCGGCGCCGCGCACCGTGTGGATCATGGGCTCTCGGCCGGCGTCCACCTTCTTGCGCAGGTAGGAGATGTACAGCTCGACCACATGGGCGCGGCCGCCGAAGTCGTAGGACCAGACGCGGTCCAGGATCTGCGTCTTGCTGAGCACCCGGCGCGGGTTGCGCATCAGGAAGCGCAGCAGCTCGTACTCGGTCGGCGACAGCTCGATCAGTTCTCCGGCCCGGGTGACCTCGCGGGCGTCCTCGTCCATGACCAGGTCGCCCACGGTCAGCCGCGGGCCGTCGGCCGGCTGCCGGGCCATCCCGGCGCGGCGCAGCAGCCCGCGCAGCCGGGCGATCACCTCCTCCAGGCTGAACGGCTTGGTCACGTAGTCGTCGCCGCCCGCGGTGATCCCAGCGATGCGGTCCTCCACCGCGTCCCGTGCGGTCAGCAGGAGCACGCAGACGTCGGGCCGCATCTCGTGCAGCCGCCGCAGCACGGTGAGGCCGTCGGTGTCCGGGAGCATCACGTCGAGGACGACGGCGTCGGGCCGCAGCGCGCGGGCCTCGGCGACGGCGGAGGCGCCGTCCTCGGCGGTGCGGACCTCCCAGCCCTGGTAGCGCAGGGCGCCGGAGAGGACCTCGGCGAGGTCGGGGTCGTCGTCGACGACGAGGACGCGCACGGGCGTCCCGTCGGGGCGGGTCAGGGCGGGCGGCCCCGGCTGGGGCGGGCGGAAGGTGTGCATGGCCCTTCCAGCATCGCCGGTCGCCGGCCGGTGCGGAGGCGGGGGGTGCTCTGAGTTCGCTGTGAGTGCGCCGCGCGGCCACCGGTTTCAGAGCGCTCTCAGAGGTTCGGCCCGCACAGTGGCGTCCTGGACCGGCGAGAGGACGGGGACGACATGACCACGGTGTACCAGCGGCGGGCGGCGCCGCCGACAGCCCCGGCACCCCGGCGCTCCCCCGCGGACGCGGTGCTCGCCGTGCTGTGGGGCGGCGCGGCGGCGGTGGTCGCGCTGTGGTGGAACGGCACGGCCGCGGTGGTCGGCGCGGCGGGCTGGCTGACCGGCGCCGGGCGGATCGCGGGGCTGCTGTGCGGCTACGCCTGCGCGGTGCTCGTCGCCCTGATGGCCCGGGCGCCGCTGCTGGAGCGGCGGATCGGCTCGGACCGGGTGGCCCGCTGGCACGCGCGGGCCGGCCGGTACACGGTGTGCCTCCTCGTCGCGCACATCGTGCTGATCCTGGCGGGGTACGCGGCGCAGGACCGGGCCTCGCTCGTGCACGAGACGGTCACGGTGGTCCTGGACTACCCGGACATGCTCAAGGCCACCGCGGGCACGGTGATCCTGTTCGCGGTCGGCGTCACCTCGGCGCGCGCGGTGCGCCGCCGCACCGGGTACGAGTTCTGGTACGGCGTGCACCTGCTCACCTACGCCGCCGTCTTCCTCGCCTTCTTCCACCAGCTCACGCTGGGCGACCAGTTCAACGGCCGGCCCGTGGCCACGGCCGCCTGGTACGCGCTGTACCTGGGCGTCGCCGCGCTGGTGCTGTGGTACCGCGTCCTCGTCCCGGTGCGGCTGAACCGGCGGCACCGGATGCGGGTCGAGTCGGTGCACGAGGAGGCGCCCGGGGTGTACTCGGTCGTCGTGCGCGGCCACCGGCTGGACGAACTCGGCGCGCTGCCGGGGCAGTTCTTCCGCTGGCGGTTCCTGACGCCGGGCCTGCGCGGGACGTCGACGCCGTACTCCCTGTCGGCGCCGCCGCGGCCGGACCTGCTGCGCATCACGGTCAAGGCGCTCGGCGGCCACAGCGCGGCCGTGGCGCTGCTGCGGCCGGGCACCCGGGTCTGGGCGGAGGGCCCGTACGGCGCGATGACCGCCGAGCGGGGCGCCTCGCACCGGTCGCTGCTCATCGGCGCCGGGGTCGGCATCACTCCGCTGCGGGCGCTGTTCGAGACGCTGCCCGGTGAGGTCACGCTGCTGTACCGGGCGCGCTCGGCGCGGGACCTGGCGCTGGGCGGCGAGCTGGAGGCGGTCGCCCGATGGCGCGGGGCGCGGGTGCTGTACCTGCTCAACGGCCCGCGCGGCGAACGCCCCGCGCTCACCGTCGAGTGGCTGCGCGCGCAGGTCGCCGACCTCGCCGGGCACGACGTGTACCTGTGCGGGCCGCACTCCTTCGCCCAGGAGCTGTACGGGGTGCTGCGCGCCGCCGGAATCCCGGACCGCCGCATCCACCACGAATCGTTCGAACTGTGAGAGCCGTGAGCGCGCGGGGCGCCGCGGAAGCCGTAGGAGCCGTGACAGCCGTGAGCATCGTGAGAACCGAGCCCGTCCGAGGAGTCGTGAGGCCGTCGTGCACGCGTTGAGGAAGAACCGTCCGCTGCGCCGGATCGTGCTGGCGAGCGCCGCCACCGTCTCCGGGCTGGTGATGCTGCTGGCGCTGAAGCCGCACACCCCGCCGCAGATCGCCGCGGCGCCCGCGCCGGCCGCGTCCGCCGGCGCGAGCGCCCCGGGCGGCGCCGCGGGATCCGGCGGCACGACCGGTTCCGCCGGCACGAAGACCGTCACCGGCGAGAGCGCGCAGACCCGCTGGGGACCGGTCCAGGTGCGGATCACGCTCGAAGGCGGCCGGATCACCGACGTGACCGCGGTGGTCTACCCCACCGAGAACCCCCGCGACCAGGAGATCAACAGCTACGCGATACCCGAGTTGAGGAGGGAGGCGCTGGCCGCGCAGAGCGCGGACATCGACTCGGTGTCCGGGGCCACGTACACCAGTGACGGCTACCGTCGCTCGCTGCAGTCCGCGCTGGACTCGGCGACGGGCTGAACACTCGCCGCGCGCGCCGCGTATCTGTGGGTCGACGGTCGAAACGCCACGGAGGAACCGTGACCACCACGCTCGCAGGAGGACGTGCCGCGCGGCGGCAGACGATGCGCCGCATCCGGCCCCGCCGCTCCCCAGCCGCCCTGCTGCTGGTCGCCGTCGGGGCGGGGGCGGCGGGGGTCGTGTGGCTGTGGTGGACGAACACCCCGTCCGTCGCCGGGAACGGCGGCCGGATCCTCAACGCGGGCCGGATCACCGGGCTGCTCGCCGGGTATCTGATGGCGCTGGTCGTGCTGCAGATGGCGCGGGTGCCGGCGCTGGAGCGGCGGGTCGGCTCGGACCGGGTGGCCCGCTGGCACGCCATGAGCGGGCGGTACACGCTGTGCCTGGTCCTCGCGCACGTGTTCCTCACCATGTGGGGCTACGCGGTGCAGGCGGGGCGGTCGCTCGGCGACGTCGTCGGGCAGACCGTCCAGTCCGTGGAGCAGCTGCCGGACCTGGGCAAGGCGGCGATCGGCACGGGCCTGTTCGTGCTCATCGGACTGACCTCGATCGGCGCGGTGCGCCGCCGGCTGCCGTACGACACCTGGTACCACGTCCATCTGCTCACCTACGCCGCGGTGTTCCTGACGTTCTGGCACCAGATCACCACCGGCAACGACTTCGCCGTCCAGCCGGCCGCGAAGACCGTCTGGTACGGCCTGTACGGCGCGGTGACCGCGCTCGTGGTGTGGTACCGGATCCTCACCCCGGTCCGGCTGAACCTCAAGCACCGGATGCGGGTGGAGGCGGTGATCGAGGAGACGCCGGGGATCGTGTCGGTGCTGATCGGCGGCCGCAAGCTGCACCGGATGGGCGCGGAGGCGGGACAGTTCTTCCGCTGGCGGTTCCTGGCCCCGGGCATGCGGTTCAGTTCGCACCCGTACTCGCTGTCGGCGGCGCCCCGGCCGGGGCTGCTGCGGATCACCGTCAAGGCGATCGGCGACCACAGCGCGCGGCTGCGCGAACTGGAGCCGGGCACCCGGGTGTGGGCGGAGGGGCCGTACGGGGCGCTGACCGCCGCCCGGCGCAGCCGGGGCAAGGTGCTGCTGGTGGCGGGCGGGGTCGGCATCACGCCGATGCGGGCGCTGTTCGAGACGCTGCCCGGCGCGGCCGGGGACATCACCCTGCTCTACCGGGCCAACAGCACCCAGGACCTGGCGCTGTGGGGCGAGCTGGCGAAGATCGCCGACGAGCGCGGCGCGCGGCTGATGTACGCGGTCAACAGCCCGGACGGCGAACGGCCGGACATCTCCGCGGAGTCGCTGCGGCGGAAGATCGCCGACATCGACCGCCACGACGTGTTCCTGTGCGGGCCGCCCGGTTTCGCGCGGTCGGTGTACGAGGCGCTGCGCGGCGCGGGGGTGCCCGCCCGCCGTATCCATCACGAGTCGTTCGAGATGTGAGCGACGGGACGTCAGGAGACGAGGAAGCGATGAGGAAGAGCCACCCCGTCCGGCGGGCGGTGCTCGCGGGTGCGGCCACCGTGTCCGGCATCGTGCTGCTGCTGTCGCTGAAGCCGGCCGCCGATCCGGCCGCGGCCTCGGCGGCCGGCACGGCGCCGCGGGCGCCCTCGGCCGGGCAGGAGTCGCCGCAGGGCGGCAGCGGGGCCCTGCCGGGCGGTACGACGACCGTGACCGGCGACGCGGCCCCGACGCAGTACGGCGACGTGCAGGTCCGGTTGACCGTCAGCGGCGGGAAGGTCGTCAAGGCCGAGGCGGTGCGGGCGCCCAAGGGCGGCCTCAGCGACCAGAAGACCGCCATGGCCGTACCCAGACTCAACCAGGAAGCCGTCGCCGCACAGAGCGCCGACATCGACGCCGTGTCCGGAGCCACCTACACCAGCGGCGGCTACCGCACGTCGCTGCAGTCGGCGCTCGACCAGGCCGGCGGCTGACGCCGTGACCGGGCAGGCCGAGGCGCCCACCGGGCTGCGGCACGCGGAGGAGGTCATGGGGACGGTGTTCTCCTTCGACGTGCGCGGCGGGGAGCCCGAGGCGGTGCGGGCCGCGCTGCGGGAGGCGGTGGCCGGTCTGCACCGGGTGGACGAGGTGTTCAGCACCTACCGGGCCGACAGCGAGGTCTCGCGGCTGGCCCGCGGTGAGCTGACCGTGGCGCAGTGCGATCCGCAGGTCGCCGAGGTGCTGGCGCTGGGGGCCGAGGCCGAGCGGATGAGCGACGGCTGGTTCAGCCTGCGCTACCAGGGCCGGCTGGACCCGACCGGGGTCGTCAAGGGGTGGGCGGCCGAGCGGGCGGCGCGGCTCGTGGCGGCGGCGGGCGCGAGCGGGGTCAGCGTGAACGGCGGCGGGGACGTGCAGGTCCTGGGCTCGCCCGGGGCGGACCGGCCGTGGCGGGTGGGGGTGTCGGACCCGCTCAGGCCGGGCGGGCTGGCCGCGGTGGTGTCGGCGGCGGGGGCGCCGGAGCTGGCGGTCGCCACCTCGGGGACGGCGGAGCGGGGGGACCATATCGTGGACCCGCGCACCGGGCGGGCGGCGGTGACGGATCTGGTCTCGGTGACGGTGGTCGCACCGCGGCTGGTGTGGGCGGACTGCTGGGCGACGGCGGCGTTCGCGATGGGGGCGCGGGAGGGGCTCGCCTGGCTGGAGTCGCTGCCGGGGGTGGAGGCGCTGCTGATCACCGCGGGGGATGAGGTGCGGTGCACGGGTGGGCTGGGAGCGCGGCTGGGGTGAGGTACGCCTGCGGCGGCGCGGTGCGGTGCGGTTCATCGGCGCCCGGCGGTGCGGCCGGGCGGGGGTGGGGAGCGCTCACCCCCGCTTGGGGGGCCGCTGCGCCCACCCGTGCCGCCTGGGGGCACCTCCCAGGCCCTTGAGGCACTGGGGGAGGCACGACTGCCCGCAGCTACGTGGGGCGCCTGTGCACGGGGCCGGCGGCCACTCCCAGGGGCGCGGGGAACTGCGCGAGCGGCCACGACGGGCCCGCACCCGGCGATCCACCGCGACCGCCCCCTTCAGACCCCGCTCCTCGGACCCGCTCCTCGGACCCCGCTCTCTCAGCCCCCGTTCTGGGCCAGCCGCAGCAGGTGGTCCGCGAGGGCCTGGCCGCCGGACGGGTCGCGGCTGATCAGCAGCAGCGTGTCGTCGCCGGCGATCGTGCCGAGGATGTCGTGCAGCTCGGCCTGGTCGATCGCCGAGGCCAGGAACTGCGCCGCACCCGGCGGGGTCCGCAGGACGACGAGGTTCGCGGAGGCCTCCGCGGAGATCAGCAGCTCCTGGGAGAGCCGCCGCATCCGCTCCTCCTTGACCGACCCGCCGAGCGGCGCCCGCGGGGTGCGGAACCCGCCCTCGCTGGGCACCGCGTAGATCAGGTCGCCGTCGGCGTTGCGGATCTTCACCGCGTTCAGCTCGTCCAGGTCCCGCGACAGCGTCGCCTGGGTGACGCTCAGCCCGTCGTCGGCCAGCAGCTTGGCCAGCTGGCTCTGCGACCGCACCGGCTGCCGGTTGAGGATGTCCACGATCCGGCGGTGCCGTGCGGTGCGGGTCTGCGGCAGTGCGGGCCCGGCGGCCCCGGCGTCGTTGTGCCCGTGGTCTGGCGCCTGGCTCATCGTCGTCCCATTCTCCGCATCATCCGTCCCCTTCGGCCGCGTCCAGGATGCCGGGCAGCGCCCGGACGAACGCGTCCACGTCGTCGTCGTTCAGGTTCAGCGGCGGCATCAGCCGGATGACGTCGGCGGCGGGCGCGTTCACGAGGATGCCGGCCTCCTGGGCCGCCTGCTGCGCACGCTGCGCGTACGGCCCGGTGAGCACGATACCGAGGAGCAGTCCGGCCCCCCGGACGTGGTCGACCAGCGGGTGCCCGAGGGACTCGACGCCCTCGCGCAGCTTCTCGCCCTGCCGCTTGACGTTCTCCAGCAGGCCCTCGTCCTCGACGGTGTCGAGGACGGCGAGCCCGGCGGCGCAGGCGACCGGGTTGCCGCCGAAGGTGGTGCCGTGCTGGCCGGGCCGCAGCAGTTCGGCGGCGCGCCCGAAGGCGACGGTCGCGCCGAGCGGCAGTCCGCCGCCGAGCTGCTTGGCGAGGGTGACGACATCGGGCAGCACGCCCTCGTGGGCCTGGTAGGCGAACCAGTGCCCGGTGCGGCCGACGCCGGTCTGCACCTCGTCCAGGACCAGCAGCGCGCCGGTCGCGGCGGTGATGGCCCGGGCCGCCTTGAGGTAGCCGGCCGGAGGGACCACGACGCCGTTCTCGCCCTGGATCGGCTCGATGACGACCATCGCCGTCTCCTCGGTGACGGCCGCGGCCAGCGCGTGCGCGTCGCCGTAGGGGACGTGGGTGACGTCGCCGGGCAGCGGCTGGAACGGCTCGCGCTTGCCGGGCTGTCCGGTGAGCGCGAGGGCGCCCATGGTCCGGCCGTGGAAGCCGCCGTCGGTGGCGACGATGTGGGTGCGCCCGGTGAGCCGGCCGATCTTGAAGGCGGCCTCGTTGGCCTCGGCGCCGGAGTTGCAGAAGAAGACGCGGCCCTCGCGGCCGAAGAGCTGGAGCAGCCGTTCGGCGAGGGCGACGGTGGGCTCGGCCATGAAGAAGTTGGAGATGTGGCCGAGCGAGCCGATCTGCCGGCTCACCGCCGCCACGATCGCCGGGTGGGCGTGGCCGAGGGCGTTGGTGGCGATGCCGCCGACGAAGTCCAGGTAGTCCTTGCCCTCGGCGTCCCAGACCCGGGTGCCGGCGCCGCGGGTGAGCGGCAGCCGCGGGGTGCCGTAGTTGTTCATGAGGGCGCCCTGCCACCGTGCGGTCAGTTCGTCGTTGCTCATGACTCCCCCTGTTCCTGCTGCTTGGACGCCGCGTCCGGCTGCTCGTCGGGCACGACCATGGTGCCGATGCCCTCGTCGGTGAAGATCTCCAGCAGGATCGAGTGCTGGACGCGCCCGTCGATGACGCGGGCGGTGGTGACGCCGCCCCGGACGGCGTGCAGACAGCCCTCCATCTTGGGCACCATGCCGGAGGACAGGTCCGGCAGGAGTTTCTCCAACTCGCTCGCGGTGAGCCGGCTGATCACCTCGTCGGAGTTCGGCCAGTCCTCGTAGAGTCCCTCGACGTCGGTGAGGACCATGAGGGTCTCGGCGCCCAGTGCCGCAGCGAGTGCCGCAGCCGCCGTATCAGCATTGACGTTGTAGACATGGTGGTCGTCCTGGGAACGGGCGATCGAGGAGACGACCGGGATGCGGCCGTCGGCGAGCAGGGCCTCGATGGCGCCCGTGTCGATCTCGGTGATCTCGCCCACCCGGCCGATGTCGACCGGCTCGCCGTCGATCTCGGGGGTGTGCTTGACTGCGGTGATGGTGTGCGCGTCCTCGCCGGTCAGGCCGACGGCGAGCGGGCCGTGCTGGTTGAGCAGCCCGACCAGTTCCCGCTGCACCTGTCCGGCCAGCACCATCCGTACGACGTCCATGGCGTCCTCGGTGGTGACGCGCAGGCCGGCCCTGAACTCGCTGACGATGCCGTGCCGGTCCAGGGCGGCGCTGATCTGCGGGCCGCCGCCGTGCACGACGACGGGCCGGAGGCCGGCGTGGTGCAGGAAGACGACGTCCTGGGCGAAGGCGGCCTTCAGTTCCTCGTTCACCATGGCGTTGCCGCCGAACTTGATGACGACCGTCTTGCCGTGGTGGCGGGTGAGCCAGGGCAGCGCCTCGATGAGGATCTGGGCCTTGGGGAGCGCGGTGTGCTTGCGCGTGGTTCCGTTGCTCATGAGGAGTAGGCGCTGTTCTCGTGGACGTAGTCGGCGGTGAGGTCGTTGGTCCAGATGGTGGCGGTCTCGGACCCGGCGGCGAGGTCGGCGACGATGTGCACCTCGCGGTAGCGCATGTCGACCTTCTCCCGGTCCTCGCCGACGCCGCCGTTCTTGCACACCCACACGCCGTTGATGGCGACGTTGAGCCGGTCGGGCTCGAAGGCGGCCTTCGTGGTGCCGATCGCGGACAGGACGCGGCCCCAGTTGGGGTCCTCGCCGTGGATGGCGCACTTGAGGAGGTTGTTGCGGGCGATGGAGCGGCCCACCTCCACGGCGTCGGCCTCGGTCGCGGCGCCCACCACCTCGACCTTGATGTCCTTGCTGGCGCCCTCGGCGTCCCGGATGAGCTGCTGGCCGAGGTCGTCGCAGACGGCGCGGACCGCGTCGGCGAACTCCTCGAAGTCCGGGGTGACTTCGGCGGCGCCGGAGGCCAGCAGCAGCACGGTGTCGTTGGTGGACATGCAGCCGTCGGAGTCGACGCGGTCGAAGGTGACCCGGGTGGCGGCGCGCAGCGCCCGGTCCAGGGCCTCGGCTTCGAGGTCGGCGTCGGTGGTGAGGACGACGAGCATGGTGGCCAGTCCGGGGGCCAGCATGCCCGCGCCCTTGGCCATGCCGCCGACGGTCCAGCCGTCCTTGGTGACGACGGAGGTCTTGTGGACGGTGTCGGTGGTCTTGATGGCGATGGCGGCCTTCTCGCCGCCGTGCTCGGAGAGCTGGGCGGCGGCCGTCTCGATGCCCGGCAGCAGCTTGTCCATCGGGAGCAGGACGCCGATGAGTCCGGTGGAGCAGACGGCGACCTCGACGGCGCCCGTGCCGAGCACCTCGGCGGCCTTCTCGGCGGTGGCGTGGGTGTCCTGGAAGCCCTTGGGGCCGGTACAGGCGTTGGCGCCGCCGGAGTTGAGGACGACGGCCGACAACCGGCCCGTCTTGAGGACCTGTTCGGACCACTGCACCGGGGCGGCCTTGACGCGGTTGGAAGTGAAGACGCCCGCGGCGGCGCGGCGCGGCCCGGTGTTGACCACGAGGGCCAGGTCCGGGTTGCCGTTCTCCTTGATCCCGGCGGCGATGCCCGCCGCCTGGAATCCCTTGGCTGCCGTGACGCTCACGGTGCGACTCCGATCGTGGAAAGTCCGGTGGTCTCGTCGAGACCGAGGGCGATGTTCATGCTCTGCACGGCGCCGCCGGCGGTGCCCTTGGTCAGGTTGTCGATGGCGCTGATCGCGATGACCCGGTGGGCGGCCGGGTCGTACGCCACCTGGATCTGGACGGCGTTGGAGCCGTACACGGAGGCGGTGGCGGGCCACTGCCCCTCGGGCAGGAGGTGGACGAACGGCTCGTCGGCGTACGCCTTGTGGTAGGCGGCGCGCACCGCTTCGGCGGTGACGCCTTCCTTGGCCTTCGCGCTGCAGGTGGCGAGGATGCCGCGGGGCATCGGGGCGAGGGTGGGCGTGAAGGAGACCGTGATCCGCTCCCCCGCCGCGGCGCTGAGGTTCTGGATCATCTCGGGGGTGTGCCGGTGGCCGCCGCCGACGCCGTACGGGGACATGGAGCCCATGACCTCGGAGCCGAGCAAGTGGGGCTTGGGGGCCTTGCCCGCGCCGGAGGTGCCGGAGGCGGCGACGATCACGGCCTCGTTCTCCACGAGGGAGGCGGCGTAGGCCGGGACGAGGGCGAGGGAGGCGGCGGTGGGGTAGCAACCGGGCACCGCGATGCGCTTGGACCCCTCCAGCGCGGCGCGGCCGCCCGGAAGTTCGGGCAGGCCGTAGGGCCAGGTCCCGGCGTGCGGGGAGCCGTAGAACGTCTCCCAGTCGGCCGGGTCCGTCAGCCGGAAGTCGGCGCCCATGTCGACGACGAGGACGTCGGGGCCGAGCTGTTCGGCGACGGCCGCGGACTGGCCGTGCGGCAGGGCGAGGAAGACCACGTCGTGACCGGCGAGCGCTTCGGGGGTGGTCTCGGTGAGCACCCGGTCGGCCAGGGGCAGCAGATGCGGCTGGAGCGCGCCGAGCCGCTGACCGGCGTTGGAGTTGCCGGTCAGGGCGCCGATCTCCACCTCGGGGTGCGCCAGCAGCAGCCGCAGCGCCTCTCCGCCCGCGTATCCACTCGCTCCGGCGACCGCCACACGTACAGCCATGAACCCTCCTCCTCGATGGCATGACTATACGTATCGCTGCACGTTTATGCAATCCTATGCGGCGGGCGCCCGCCCGGCCCGGTCACCCGGCGGCCGCCGCGCCCGGCCCGCTCAGGCGGCGTCCACCTTCGGCAGCATGATCATGCGCGAGACGACGAAGGTCACCGGGATCGCGGCGGCCGAGGCCAGCAGGGGCGCGAAGCGGCTGCCGGCGTGCAGGACGTCCACGATCACATAGACGCCCGCCGTGGTGATCACGAAATTGGTGGCGTTCGTCAGCGGGAACAGCAGGAATTTCCGCCAGGTCGGCCGAATTCTGTAGGTGAAACGCGCATTGAGGAAGAAGGAGCCGACCATGCTGATCGCGAACGCGAGAACGTGCGCCGCGAGATAGGGCAGACGCGTGAGGAACAGCAGGTAGAGCAGGTAGTACGTGAGGGTGTTCACCACGCCCACGACGGCGAACGTGAGGATCTGCCGCGCCACCGGGCGGGCGAGCGTCTGGGTCATCAGGGAATGAGGTCCTTCTTCGTGCCGCGCGGCGCACGGCCGTCGGTCGCTTCCACGTTGCTCGCCTTCACCAGGAAGTGCGGGCGCCCCTTGACCTCGTAGTAGATCCGGCCGGTGTACTCCCCGATCACGCCGAGCATCACCATCTGCACCCCGGCGAGCGCGGTGACGGCGGTGATGATCGTGACGTAGCCGGGTGTCTCGACCCCGTTGACGAGAGCGGCGCCCACGATCCACGCAGTGTAGAGCCCGGCGCACAGCAGCAGGCCCATGCCGAGGTGCAGAGCGGCCCGCAGCGGCCGGTTGTTGAACGACAGCAGCCCGTCCAGGCCGTAGTTGAGCAGCGACTTCAGGGTCCAGGAGCTGCGGCCGTGCTCGCGCACCGCGTTCTCGTACTCGAAGGTGGTGCTGGGGAAGCCCACCCAGGCGAACAGGCCCTTGGAGAAGCGGTTGTACTCGGTCAGCTCCAGCACCGCGTCCACCACGCGCCGCGACAGCAGCCGGAAGTCGCCGACGCCGTCCTTGAGTTCCACGTCGACGAGCCGGTTGACCAGCCGGTAGTACAGCCGGGCGGTGAGGGTGCGGGTGAAGCGGTCGCCGGCCCGGCTGCGCCGGGCGAGCACCTGGTCGTAGCCCTCGCCGCGCAGTTCGACCATGCGTCGGATCAGCTCCGGCGGGTGCTGGAGGTCGGCGTCCATGACGACGACGCTGTCCCCGGCGGCGTGCCGCAGCCCGGCCAGCAGGGCGGACTCCTTGCCGAAGTTCCGGCTGAAGGAGACGTAGCGCACCCGCGGGTCGCGGTCGGCCAGCTGCTCCAGCAGGGGCAGGGTGCGGTCGCGGCTGCCGTCGTCCACGTACACGAACTCCATGTCGTGGCCCAGCGGCAGGAGGTCGTCGGCGACCTTCTGGACCGCCTCGTGGAAGCGTTCGATGACGTCTTCCTCGTTGTAGCAGGGTGCGACGATCGAGATGAGCATGGGTTTCTCCCCCAGGGCGCGGTCAGAGCGCGGCGGTGGTGCGCTCGCGCGGTGTCGTGGTCGTCGGGAGTGCGCGGCGGCCGGCGGTCCGCCGGCGGCGGACGGCGGCGACGGCGCCGAGCACGGCCAGGGCCAGCAGCGAGACGCCGCCGGCGGCCGCGCCCAGGCGCAGGCCCGGCGGGTGGAAGGTGCAGGTGACGCTGGTGGCGGAGCCGTCCAGGGGGACGGCGATCAGGCCGTAGTACTGCCGGGCGGGCTCGGCGGCGGCGTCGCCCGCGGCGCACCGCCAGCCGGCGATCCGGGGGGCGGCCAGGACGGCGGTGCCCGTGCTGCCGGCCGGGAGCTTCGCGCGGACGGTGCCGTCGGAGACGGTGACCTCGGTGGCGCCGGTCGCCTTGAGCCGCTGCACAGCGGTGCGCAGCCGGGCGGTGTCCAGGCAGCCGACCGCCTGGTCCGGGACGGTGCCGGCGCGGCTCGGGGTCAGCTCGATCCGCAGCCGCCCGGAGTCCGGCACGGCGCCGAGCCGCTGCATGGCGGCGATCTTGGCCGCGTCCGCGGTGAACCGCCCGGTCGGGCCGTACGGGGCGCCGGGGGAACCGGCCGTCGGTGCGGCGGTCAGGCGGGCGGTGCCCGAGTAGTGCGGCGCCCACAGGTAGACCTCGCTGCCCGCCGGGCACTGGGCGGTGATCGTGGGCCGGCGTCCGGCGTCCGCCGTGCGGCGGGCGTCGATCACCAGGCCGGGCCGGTCGTCGTGGCCGGGCCGCGGCGGCTGTCCCGCGGCGGTGCGCACGGTGAGGGCGGGCACGGTGTAGACGCGGGCGCCGAGCAGCAGCTCCTGGTTGCGGTACGGCGACGGTCCGAACCCCGCGACCCCGCGCAGTCCCCGCGCCGCCTCGGCGGCCGGCCGCACGGTGACCAGCGGCGGCACGTCCTCGCGGGTCACGGTCGCCGGGCTGCGGTCGCGCGGGTTCCAGCGCTGGTGCTGGTCCGGCGGGGAGTGCACCCGCGCGCCGACGGAGAAGACCGCGTCGGTGACCGCGTTGTCCAGGCTCTGCAGATTGCGGCCGCGCGAGGTCCAGCCGTCGCCGAGGGCGGTGAGCGTCCGGCTGAGGACGTCGGCGGTGAGGCTGCTGTAGTACTGGGCGCCCTGGCCGCCGACCACCATCGGGTCGTTGCCCACGGTCTGCTCGCGGCCCGGGTCGGTGCGGTAGCGGGGCCAGCCGTCGGCCTCGGCGATCAGGTCCGCCTGCCGCTGCTGGCGGGCGCCCCAGGGGGCGTAGTCGTCCAGGTGGTTCAGCCGCAGCCGGGTGGCGACGGCGGAGGTGGCGGTGGCCTCGCCGAGCTGCGCGCCGATCAGCAGGACGACGGCGAGCGCGGCGAGGAGGGTGCGGGGGCGGGCGGGGGTGCGGCGCCCGGGAGCCATGGGGCGGCTCGGCGCGGTGCCGGAGCCGGCGCCGGGCTCGCTGCGGCCTCCGGGATCTGAGGTGGCGCGGGGGCCGGACATGGCGTCCGGCGCGGGGTCCGGGGCGCTCCCGGTCTCCGGGGCGGGGTCCGGGGTGGTGCGGGGGCCGGACATGGCGTCCAGTGCGGGGTCCGGGGCGGTGCGGGGGCCGGATATGGCGTCCGGCGCCGGGTCCCGGGTGGTGCGGGGGCCGGACATGGCGTCCGGTGCGGGATCCGGGGCGCTCCCGGCCTCCGCGGCGCCCCCGGCCTCCGCGGCGCTCCCGGTCTCCGCGGCGCCCCCGGTCTCCGTACGGGCCAGCAGGAGCAGGCCGCCGAGGGCGCACACCGCGCCCGCCAGCAGGACCGGCCAGGCGTAGGAGCGCACCAGGCCGCTGCCGCTCGCCACGGCGGCGACGAGCGCGAGCAGCGCGGCCGCGGCCCCCAGCGCGCGCCGGTCGGGCACGCCGTAGGACAGTGAGTGCCAGGCGGCGATCACCAGCAGCGCGCACAGCACGAACGCCTGGCGGTACGGGCTGCCGTTGGGGGTGGCGAAGGCGTGCCAGGCCAGATGGGTGGGCGTCCACTGCATCGACAGCGTGACCGCGGCCACCAGCAGCGGCCATCCGGCGCGCACCCGGCGGGGGGCCGCCCGGTGGAAGGGCAGCGCGAGGGCGAGCAGCAGCGCGGTGGTGCCGACGAAGAGGGCCGGCGAGCCGAAGCCGTACGTGGTCGGCAGCAGCCGGGCCAGCAGGTCCTCGGCGCCCACCGGTGCGAAGTGCGTGACCCGGCCGGGGTAGGCGTGCTTGGTGCCGAGGTAGATCACCGTGACCAGCGGGGCGGACAGGCCCACGCCGAGGACGACGGTGGCCGCGGCCCGGCCGGCCGTGGTGAGCGCCCGGCGGCGCGGCAGCCCCAGCAGCCATATGCGCAGCAGCAGCACCAGGGCGGCGCCGAGGGTGGCCATGTAGGCGGTGTAGAAGTTGGCGATCCAGGCGAGCGCGACGACCACCACGCCGAGCAGCCGGCGCCGCCCGGCCAGCACCCACTCGCCGACCAGGCACAGCAGGGGCAGGGCGACGAGGCCGTCGAGCCACATCGGGTTGTACGAGGCGTCGGCCACGGACCAGCCGCACAGGGCGTAGGCCGCGCCGAGCAGTCCCGCCGCCCACCAGCGGCCCGGGCGCAGCCGCAGCAGCAGCCAGGCCATGGCCGCGCCGGCGCACGCCGTCTTCAGCACGGTGACCGCGTAGACGGCGAGGTCGATCTCGTCGCGCGGGAAGAGCGCCACGAGCAGCGCGAACGGGCTGCTGAGGTACGTCCCGAGGTCGGGCAGGAAGCTGGAGCCGTAGCCGGACTGCCAGTTGACGAGCAGTCCGCCGTCGGCCCTGCCGTGCAGCAGGTCCCACAGGTGGGCGTGGAACGGCACGTACTGGTTGCCCAGGTCGTTGACGGCGCGGGTGCGCGGGCCGAAGGGGTAGCTGCCGGCGACGGCGTCGGCCGCGCAGAACGCGGTGACGGTGAGCACCGCGGCGAGCAGGGCGGCGGCCTGCCTCGGTCTTCCGCGCAGGGTCGGGCGTTGCATTTCCGGCAGGCTCCCAGGCGTTTTCGGGACACAGTGCGTCACGGCCGGGGAGGTCCGCTCCCCGGACGCCGTCCATGCGTCGGCCCGGGCGAGAGGTCGGTGCGGAGGGTGTGTTCCGCCGCCCGTGGAGAACGCCGCGAACATGGAATGCGTCATGTGGAATTTCGAGGAATTCCATGACGGCCGGGAGAACGGGCCTCGTCCCTCGAATGACCCCGCGGTTAATGCTGTCCGCAGCCGCCCTGGACCGGTGTCCGGCGGGAGTGCCGGGCGCCCGGCGAGACATCCGGCGGGAGACCTCGCGGGCACCGCTTGACCTGGAGCGCACTCCAGGTTCTACGGTCTTCCCATGACCAGCGAACAGCCCCTGCCACGGGGCCGGGAAGCCACGTTGACCATCGCCGAGGTCGCCGAGCGCACCGGCCTCTCGCACGACACCCTGCGCTACTACGAGAAGGCCGGGCTGATCGCCCGGGTCGGCCGCACCGGCGGCAACCAGCGGCGCTACGAGGCCACGGACCTGGCGTGGCTGGAGTTCCTGCTGCGGCTGCGCGAGACCGGCATGTCGATCGCCGACATGCAGCGCTTCGCGCGGCTGCGGGCGGCGGGGGACGCGACGGTCGCCGAGCGGCTGGCGATGCTCCGCGAGCACCGCGCCGAACTGGCCGCTCGCATACGGGCGTTGCGGCGCAGCGCGGGCGCGCTGGACGACAAGATCCGACACTACGAAGGACTGCTCGGCACGATGCCCGAGCGGCCTGGAACGGGAGACACCCGATGAGCGGGAACAGCAGCCGCGAGGAGCGTTTCGCGCACGGCCTGGAGGTCCTGACGCGGGTCGACGGCGAGGCCGGGCAGCGGGTGGTCGACTCGCTCGCCGACGTCAGCCCGGAGCTGGGCCACCAGGTCGTCGCCTGGGCGTTCGGCGAGATCTACGACCGGCCCCAGCTCGCCCCGCGCGAGAGGCAGTTGGTCACCCTGGGCGCGCTCACCGCGCTCGGCGGCTGCGAGGCGCAGCTCGACGTGCATGTCAACGCGGCGCTGAACGTGGGCCTCACGCCGGAGCAGATCACGGAGGCGCTGCTGCACTCGGCGGTCTACTGCGGCATGCCGAGGGCGCTGAACGCCACGTTCGCCGCGAAGAAGGTCTTCGCCGAGCGGGGGCTGCTGCCGGTGGGCGAGGCGTCCGTGCGGGGAGCGTGATCCGCGGGCGCGGGGGCTCGTAAGCTCGGGGATGAGGCCCGGGGCCGTACGGGTGTGCGGCTGGGCGAGTGCGGGGCGGTGCGGGAAGGGACGACGATGGACGCGTGGTGGCCCGTGGCCGACGTGCTGGCGTATCTGGCCGGGCGCTGGCGCGTCGAGCGCAGTGTGCGGGATCTGGCCGGCGGCGACGAGGGCGGGTTCACCGGGGCGACCGTCTTCGGGCCGCTCGACGGCGGCGGGCTGCTGCACGAGGAGTCCGGGCACTTCACCTGGCAGGGCGTGACCCGGCCGGCGACGCGGACCCTGCGGTTCCTGCCGGGCGGGGCGCCGGGCACGGCCGAGGTGCGGTTCGCGGACGGGCGGCCCTTCCACGACCTGGATCTGCGCACCGGCCGGCATGTGGCCGGGCATCCGTGCGCGGCCGACCTCTACCGCGGCGAGTTCACCGTCCGGGACGCGGACCACTGGCGGACGGTGTGGCGGGTGGGCGGCCCGGCGAAGGATCTGGTGCTGGTCACCGACTACGCCCGGGAGGCCTGAGCCCGCGCCCCCTCGAAGCGCAGGTTCCAGCGGCCCGCGCGGCCGGTGACGGTGGTCGTCGACAGCGGGCGCACATCGAGGTTCCAGTACGTCGCAGGGGGCGCGTTCAGCGCGTAGACGAGGGCGGCGCGGATCACCGAGGGTTCGGCCACGGCGACGACGCTGCCGCCGTCCTCGACGGGCCGGGTGTCCAGCCAGCCGCCGACCCGGCCGATGAAGGACAGCAGCGACTCCCCGCCGTGCGGCGTGCCGCGCGGATCGGCGAGCCACGCGTCCACGGCCTGCGGCTCCCGCGCCATCGCCTCGCCCAGCGTCAGCCCGCGCCAGCGCCCCATGTCGCAGTCGCGCAGGGCGAGTTGGGCGAGCGGGGCGTAGCCGAGCGCGTCGCCGGTGGCGCGGCTGCGCGGGGTCGGCGAGCAGTAGCGCAGATCGGCGGCGGCCAGCGGCAGCAGGTCGGGCACGACCCGGCGCACCTCGTCCCAGCCCGACTGGTCGAGCGGCCGGTCGTCATCGAAGCGTTCGGCGAGCAGCGGGGAGTTGCGCGCGGCGGCGACGAACGTGACCCGTAGTGCCATGCGGCGATCGTGGGCCGCACGGGTGTGCGGGTCAAGGGGTGGCGCACGGTGTCAGTCGAAAGCGAGCGCCATCCACCGCTCCGGACGGTCCAGCGGCCGGAAGCCGAGCTTCTCGTAGACGCCGTGCGCGTCGGCGGTGGCGAGCAGGATCCTGCGCAGCCCGTAGGGCCGCAGGTGGTCGCGTACGGCGCCGACGAGCGCCGTGCCGATGCCCTTGCCCCGGACGGCCGGGTCGACGTACACGTCGCACAGCCAGGCGAAGGTCGCCTCGTCGGTGACCACGCGCGCGTACGCCGCCTGCGCGCCGGAGGCGGTGTCGAACACCCCGAAGTTCAGCGAGCCGGCGATGGCCCGGTCCTGCTTGTCGCGGGTGCGGCCGAGCGCCCAGTAGGCGTCGGTGGACAGCCAGTGGTGGACGCGCTCGGCGTCGATGCGGTCGGGGTCGGCGGAGATCTCGTAGCCGTCGGCGAGCTGCGGGGTGTCGGTCATGGCAGGAGGGTGGCAAGGTCCGGCGGCGGTGTCGATCCGTTTTCCCGTCCCGGCCCGAGCACGTCGTCGCAGGCCGCCCGCAGCCGGCGTACGCCCTCGGTGATCTCGGCGGTCCCGGCGACCGCGGCGAAGCTCAGCCTCACGTGGGCGGCGGGGGGTTCGGCGCTGAAGTAGGGGCGGCCCGGGGTGAGGGTGACGCCCGCGCGCAGGGCGGCGGCGGCCAGGTCGGACTCGTGCGCTCCGTCGGGCAGGCGCAGCCACAGGTGGTAGCCGCCGGACGGGATGTGCGGCAGGGCGAGTTCCGGCAGCACGTGCCGCAGCGCGCCCGTCATGGCGTCCCGGCGGGACTTCAACTCGGCGGCCAGGTTGCGCAGATGGCGGGGCCAGGCGGGCGAGCCGACCAGTTCGAGCGCGGCCTCCTGGAGCGGCCTGGGCACGAAGAAGCTGTCCACGACCTGGATGGCGCGCAGCCGTTGCAGCGCGGGTCCGCGGGCGGCGAGCGCGCACACCCGGAAACTCGGCGAGGTGGCCTTGGTGAGCGAGCCCACGTGCACGACGGCGCCGTCCGGGTCGTCGGCGGCCAGCGGGGGCGGCAGCGGTCCCGCGTCCTCGTGGGCGAGCCGGCGGACGAAGTCGTCCTCGACCACGAACGCGCCGGCCTCGCGGGCGATCCGCAGCACCTCGGCGCGGCGCGGCGGGGCGAGGACCGCGCCGGTGGGGTTCTGGAACAGCGGCTGGCAGACGAACACCCGGGCGCCGCTGGCCCGGAAGGCGTCGGCGAGCAGTTCGGGCCGAACGCCGTCGGCGTCGACCGGCACCGGTACGGGCCGCAGCCCGGAGGCCCGCGCGATGGCCAGCATGCCCGGGTAGGTCGGCGACTCCACGAGGACCGGCGCGCCGGGCGGGGCCAGGGCGCGCAGCGCCGTGGTCAGCGCGGACTGGCCGCCGGCGGCGATCAGCACCTCGGCGGCGGTGACCGTGCCGCCGGGGCCGCCGATGTACCGGGCGAACCACTCGCGCAGTTCCGGCAGGCCCTCCAGCGGCGGGCGGGCCCAGGCGCCGGGGCGGCGGCCGGCGCGGGAGAGGGCGGCGGCCATGGCCCGCTCGGGCTGGAGGGAGGGGTGCAGATAGCCGCCGTTGAACTCGATCACCCCGGGCGGCGGTGCGGCGAGCGAGACGGTGACCCCGGAGGCGTCCACCGTACGGGGCACGGGCTCGCCGCCGGCGTCGGCGCTGAGCGCGACGGTCTGCCAGGAGGTGTCGCCGGCGGGGGCGGCGGGCGCGTGCGGTGCGGCGCGGAAGGCGCCCGCGCCGGGGCGGGTCACCACCAGGCCCTCGGCGGCGAGCTGCGCCAGGGCGCGGGAGACGGTGACCGGGCTGACCCGGTACCGCTCGACCAGGGCCCGACTGGACGGCAGCTTTCCGCCGGGTGAGTAGCGGTTCAGCTCCTGTCGAAGCTGTTGGGCGAGTTCACCGACACTGCTACGCTCATGCATGAGAGCCAAGAGTAGCGCTACCGCACAGACCGCGATAGCGGTGACCACCGCCCCGCCGCCCTCCGCGACCGCCGGGACCGGGGCCGCCCCGACCCACGGCCGCGTCGCCCCGGACAGCCCCGCCGCCACCGCCGGAACCCCCGTCCCCGGGGACGGGCCCGCGCCGGGCCGTGGAGGGGGCGCACGTGAGCGGGCGCGGGGCGGGCTGCTTCAGGCCGGGCTCGGGGTCGTGGTCTTCTCGCTGACGTTTCCCGCCACCGCCTGGGGGCTGGAGGGGTTCGGGCCCTGGGCGCTGGTGGGCGTGCGCAGTGTGCTCGCCGCCGTGATCGCGGGCGGCTGTCTGCTGGCGCTGCGGGTGGCGCCGCCCGCGCGCCGGCACTGGCCCGGGCTGGCCGTCGTCGCCCTCGGCGTGGTCCTCGGGTTCCCGCTGCTGACCACGCTCGCCCTGGAGACCTCGACCACCGCGCACGCCGCCGTCGTCGTCGGCCTGCTGCCGCTCACCACGGCGCTGCTGTCCGCGCTGCGCGTCGGCGCCCGTCCCTCGCGGACGTTCTGGGCGGCGGCGCTGGCCGGCGCGGCGGCCGTGGTCGCCTTCACCGTGCAGCAGAGCGGCGGCGCGCTGACCGCCGCCGACGCCTACCTCTTCGGCGCGCTGCTGGTGTGCGCCGCCGGGTACACCGAGGGCGGCCGACTGGCCCGGGTCATGCCCGGCTGGCAGGTCATCGCCTGGGCGCTGGTGCTGTGTCTCCCGGTCACCGTGCCGGGCGCGGTGACCGCACTGGCATACGAGCCGGTGCACCTGGGGGCGCACAGCGTGGCCGGGGTGCTGTGGCTGGCGGCCGGCTCGCAGTTCCTCGGCATGGTCGTCTGGTACCGCGGCATGGCCTCCATCGGCATCCCCAAGGCCAGCCAGTTGCAGCTGGCGCAGCCCCTGCTCACACTGGTGTGGTCGGTGCTGCTGCTCGGCGAGCTGCTGACGCCGGCCGCCCCCGTGACGGCCGCCGCCGTGCTCGTCTGCATCGCCGTCACCCAGCGGGCGCGCGGCTGACCGGCGAAGACTCCGGTACCGACCGCACATCCCGGTTCCGCCGCACACCGGCCCGGCCGCGCTCCGCGCCGTAGACTCGAAGTCCGAGGACAGCTGCTCTCACACCTGGTGAGGAGGCCCGCCAATGCGCGCAACCGTGGGCGACAAGCTCGTCCAGCACGGCAGGGTGGTCGGCCAGCACGACCAGATCACCGAAGTCGTCGAGGTCATGGGAGCGGAGGGCAACCCGCCCTACCGCGTCCGTTTCCCGGACGGGCACGAGGCCGTGATGTCACCCGGCCCCGACTGCCAGATCCGGCACCACGAGGAACAACGGCAACAGCGCTGAGGGTGCGTGCCCGGGCGGCGCCCGCCTCGCGGGGCGCGGCGCCGCCCGGGACCTGAACCCTCAGCTCAGCGCGGGGCGTTCGCCGTCTGCCGGTAGTGGGCGGCGACCACCCGCGCCATCGCGCCGACGGGATCGGCGGCGACCTCCTTGGCGGCGAAGAACACGTGCCCGCGCACCTCCGGGTACTTCTTCGCCAGCGTGAGGTGCCGCGACAGCTCGTCGGGGTCCCGCCAGGCCGAGTCCTTCTCCCCCGCCCGGTACAGCGCCTCCCCCACGTACAGCCGGGTGCGGCTGCCCCGCGCCGTCTCGGCCCACCAGGGCACCAGCTTCGCGTAGTCGGCGGCGGCCAGGCCGATGGCCCAGTACAGCTGCGGGACGATGTAGTCGATCCAGCCCTCCCGCACCCACCTGCGGGTGTCGGCGTACAGATCGTCGTACGACTGCGCGCCCGCCTTGGTGGCCGAGCCGCGCGCGTCCGTGGCGGCGTTGCGCCACACGCCGAAGGGGCTGATCCCGAACTGCGCGCCGGGCCTGGTCCGGGCGACGGCGGCGGCCGTCTCGCGCACCAGCTTGTCGATGTTGTCCCGCCGCCAGGCGGCCCGGCTCGCGAAACCGCCGCCGTACTCGGCGTAGGCGGCCGCGTCGTCGAAGGTCTGGCCGGCCTCCGGGTACGGGTAGAAGTAGTCGTCGAAGTGCACGCCGTCCACGGGGTACTTGCGCACCGCGTCCAGCATGGCCTCCTGCACGAAGGCCCGTACCTCGGGCAGGCCCGGGTTGTAGTAGAGCTTGCCGCCGTAGGCCACCACCCAGTCCGGGTGCTTGCGCGCCGGGTGCGAGGCGGCGAGCCGGCTCCGGTCGGCGGTGAGGGCGACCCGGTACGGGTTGAACCAGGCGTGCAGCTTCAGACCGCGCGCGTGCGCCTCCGCGACGGCGGTGCCCAGCGGGTCCCAGCCGGGGTCCTTGCCCTGCGTCCCGGTGAGGAACTGCGACCACGGTTCGTACGGCGACGGCCACAGCGCGTCGGCGGCCGGCCGGACCTGGAGGAAGACCGTGTTGAGGCGGCGGCGCACCGCGGCGTCGAGCAGGGCGGTCAGCTCGCCGCGCTGGCGGGCGACGCTCAGCCCGGTGCGCGAGGGCCAGTCGCGGTTGCTCACGGTCGCCAGCCACATGCCGCGCAGCTCGGTCGCGGCCCGCTTGCCGCGCGGCCCGGCGGCCCCGCCCGGCGGCTGGGGCGCGGCCGGTGCGGCGCTCGCGCCGTGCGTCACCGCCAGCGTCGACAGAGCGGCCACCGTGAACGCCCGCCGGGTCACTCGGCTCATCCGGACACTCCCTGTACGCCCCGGATCCGCGCGGTCACGGATCGTGTACCGGGTCAGCATGCACGACCCGGGCGATCGATCATCGTTACGACAGGGGGTAACGTGCACGTTCGGAGCAGGCACCGCACCCATGGCCGCCTGCGCACCCCCGTAGGATCTGCGAAAGGGACGATGTGACCGGCATTTCGGCAGACATTGCACGCGTCGGTGTG
This sequence comes from Streptomyces sennicomposti, assembly GCF_019890635.1. Classification (GTDB taxonomy): domain Bacteria; phylum Actinomycetota; class Actinomycetes; order Streptomycetales; family Streptomycetaceae; genus Streptomyces; species Streptomyces sennicomposti. The sequence continues at coordinate 223,679 of NZ_JAIOAB010000003.1, read as the reverse complement.
GTGGGCTGCGGCCAGATGGGCGCGGGCATCGCCGAGGTGTGCGCCCGGTCCGGCCTGGACGTGAAGGTCGCCGAGACCACCGGCGAGGCGCTGGAGATCGGCCGTACCCGGCTGTTCAACTCCCTGGCCAAGGCCGCCGAGCGCGGCAAGATCAGCGAGGAGGAGCGGGACGCCACGCAGGCGCGCCTCAGCTTCACCACCGATCTCGGCGAGTTCGCCGACCGCGATCTGGTGATCGAGGCCGTGGTGGAGAACGAGCAGGTCAAGACCGAGATCTTCCAGGTTCTCGACCAGGTCGTCACCCGCCCGGACGCGATCCTCGCCTCCAACACCTCCTCGATCCCGCTGGTCAAGCTGGCGGTCGCCACCTCGCGGCCCGACCACGTCATCGGCATCCACTTCTTCAACCCGGCCCCGGTGCAGAAGCTCGTCGAGCTGATCCCGGCGCTGACCACGTCCGAGGGGACGCTGAGCCGGGCGCAGCTGTTCACCGAGAAGGTGCTGGGCAAGCACGCGATCCGGGCGCAGGACCGGTCCGGGTTCGTGGTGAACGCGCTGCTGATCCCGTATCTGCTGTCCGCGATCCGGATGTTCGAGTCGGGGATCGCCAGCCGGGAGGACATCGACAACGGCATGGAGCTGGGGTGTGCGCATCCCATGGGGCCGCTCAAGCTGTCCGATCTCATCGGGCTGGACACCGTCGCCTCGGTCGCTTACTCGATGTACGAGGAGTACAAGGAGCCGCTGTACGCCGCTCCGCCGCTGCTCCAGCGGATGGTGGACGCGGGGCGGCTGGGGCGGAAGTCCGGGTCGGGGTTCTACACCTACGGGTGAGGGCTGCTGCGCCGGGCCGCGTGGAGGTGCTGGGTGCGGGGTGAGCGGGCGACGGGGTCCGATGGTTTCGCCCCCGCCGCCCCTTCCCGTCCCGTCCCTGGGCGGGCTTCGCCCCCCAGACCCCCTTCGCGCAGTTCCCCGCGCCCCTCTTTTGCGCCCCTCTTTCGCGTCCCTCTTTCGCGTCCCTCTCTCGCCCCTCTGTTTTCGCTCAGCCTTCCTGGGTGAGGCGGTGGTGGTGGAGGAGGAGTAAGGCCGCCGCCATGTTCGCGGCCGGGATCTCGCCCCGGGCGATCAGGTCGGGGACGATCTTGAGGGGGACCCATTCGCGGCGGTCGGACTCGAAGTCGTCCACCGGGTGGCCGATGTACTCGGCGCGGTCGGTCCAGTAGATGTGGTGCCGGGCGTCGGTGAGGCCGTTGGACGGCTCGACGCTCATCAGATGGTGCAGGGGGCCGGGACGCCAGCCCGTCTCCTCCTCCAGTTCCCGGGCGGCGGCGCGGGCGACGTCCTCGCCGTCCTCGACGACGCCCGCCGCGAGTTCCCAGCCCCAGCTGTCGGTGATGAAGCGGTGCCGCCACAACAGCAGCACCTCGTTGGCCTCGTTGACCACGGTGGCCACGGCGACGGGCCGCAGCCGGATCAGGAAGTGGTCCAGATGCCGGCCGTCCGGCAGCTCCACATCCGCGAGGTTGACGGTGAACCAGCGGTTTGCGTACACAGTTTGTTCGTTCTGTTTCGTCCACTGCACGGTTCTGCCACCTTCCGTCAGGTCAGTGGCAATATCGCAGCGTCACCAAGGGACGCGCAGGGCCCCGTCGATGAGTTCGGCCACCTCCGCCGTGCCCGCGCAGCCGTTGCGCACCAGGTGCTCGCGCACCGCGCGCAGCCGGTCCCGCAGCCGCTGCGACTCCATTCCGCGGGCCTGTTCGGCCATCAGCGCGGCCGTGGCCACCGCCTTGTCGGCGTTGCCCCGGCGCAGTTCGATCGTGCTGAGCATGGCCAGCCGGTGCACCCGGCCCCGGTCGTGCGCGGGGGTGTCGACGGCGGCCGTGGCGTGCTCCTCGGCGGCGGCGAGATCGCCGAGGCTGAGCAGCGCCTCCGCGGCCTGGACGTTGACCAGTCCCGGCTGGACGTAACCGGTCTCGTCGGGCTCGTGGCCGGGCCGGATGCGCTCGGCGGCCTGTTCGGCGCGCCGGATGCAGGCCAGCGCGCCGGTGCCGTCGCCGAGGTGGGCGTAGGCCTTGGCCTGCATCGCGTACAGGTCGGAGGCGAGCGCGGGGGTGATGTCCCGGCCGGCGGCGCGCAGCGCGGCCTCGGCGAACGCGACGGCCTGGCGGTGCTCGCGCATGAACAGCGACTGGTTGACCAGCAGCGCTATGACATAGGCGCCGAGCCCCCGGTCGCCGCCGGCCTTGGCCAGACGCAGCGCCTGGTGGAAGTAGCGCTGGGCGAGGCCGTGCGCGTCGGAGTCGTAGGCGCAGATGCCCGCGATCGCCACCAACGCGCCGGTGGCGCGGTGCAGTTGGCGGCCGGTGGCGTCGGTGTAGCCGCCGCGCAGCAGCGGCGCGGTCTCGGCGTTGAGGAAGCCCACGACCCGGCTGCGGGTCGCCACCCCGCCGGCCTTGCGGTACATCTGCTCGTAGTGCGTGCGGGCCGCGCGCAGCGTCTCGATGTCCGCCGGGGTGACGCGGTGCCGCCCGCCCCGGGAGACGTCGACGTCCTCGGGCGGGTTCTCCCACTCCCATACCGGCATCACCGCCGGGGTGCCGGTCACCGCGGGCGCCCCGAGGACGTGCGGGCGCTGCTGCTCGTCCGAGCGCCACAGGGCGGTGGCCCGGTCCACGAAGCCGGACAGCGAGGTGGTGTGCGCGGCGGCCGGTTCGCCGGGGACGCCGAGGCCGATGTCGTCCAGGGTGACGGGGCGGCGCAGCCGGGCGGCCAGCACCTCGCAGATCAGGTCGGGCACCTGGCCGCGGGGCCGCTGGCCCTTGAGCCACCGGCCCACGGCGGTGTGCTCGTAGCGCAGCGTCAGACCGCGGGCGCGGCCCGCCTGGTTGACGTGCGCGGCCAGGCCCGCGTGCGAGATCCCCGCCTCGTCCAGGATCGCGTCGAGCAGAGTGTTGGGCTGCATAGGGGCCCCCGGTGGCTCGGTGCGGACAGCGTAGTGCGGGCGGGTTCACACGGGGTGTGAACCGAGTGCGCGCATCCGTACCGTGTGCGCGCTGTCGCGCTCAGTGGGCGGTCGATTGACTGAGGTGCCTCGTCAAGAGGCCGGCCGGGCCGCCGGCTCCCCCCTCGAACAGTGCGGCGGCCCGCTGCCACGCCGCCCGCCCCGCCGCCTGCCCGACACTCCGTGGCGGGGCGGGCGGCCTCACCGGGCGCGCTGCTGGTGCTGCGACCGGAAAGCCTTCCGGCAGACCTTCCCGGCCACAGCACTAGCGGGGGCCGTCGCCGGACGGCCGGCGGCGCGGACGGGTCCGGGTCGGCCTCGGCAGGTCGCGGTCGTTGCGGATGACCAGGACCGCCGCGTCGTCGCGGGGGCGATGGCCGGTGTGCCTGAGCAGGGCTGCGAAGACGGCGCGCAGGACCGCCCGCGCGGACAGCGGCCCGGCGCCGGCCACCTCGGCGAGGACCGAGGGCAGCGGGAAGAACCGGCCCCGGGCGTCGCGGGCGTCCACCACGCCGTCCGTGTACAGGACCAGGGTGTCGCCCGGCAGATGGCGCCCCAGGTCCGCGGTGGGCAGCTCGTACGGCAGTGGGAACGCGCCGAGCGGCGGCAGCGGGCCGGCGGTGGAGACCGGCTCCGCGCGCCGGCCGCGCAGCCGGTGCGGCCAGGGGTGGCCGCAGTTGAGGGCCTTCAGGCGGCCGTCGTCGGTGATCTCCAGGAGCAGCAGGGTGACGAAGTCCTCGGCGGCCGGGTGGTGCGGTTCGCGGGTGCGCTGGTGGCGGGCCAGTGCCCGCTCCAACCGGCGTAACACGCCCGGGAGTCCGGGCTCGTCGTGGGCGGCCTCGCGGAAGCTGCCGAGGACGGCGGCGACGGTGCCGAGGGCGGCGAGGCCGTGGCCGCGCACATCGCCCATCACCACGCGTACGCCGTGCTCGGTGGCGATCACCTCGTACAGATCGCCGCCGACGGCCGCGCCCCGGTCGGCGGAGAGCTGGGCGGCGGCGAGGCCGAGCCCGGCGAGGCGCGGGGGCAGGGGGCGCAGCAGCGCGTTCTGGGCGGCGCCCGCGACGGCGCGGGCCCGGCGCAGCTCGTGCAGGATGGTCCGCCGGGCGTGCAGGACGATGCCGGTGCCCACGGCGAGGAACACGGCGCCCGGCCGCATCCCACGCCGCGTCCCGGCCCTGATGCGGATCATGGCCATGGCTCCCCGAGAAGGCGCTGACAGCGCGGTCCAGCCCCGCGGGGCCGGTCCGATGGTGTCCACCGCATACCCGGCGAGGCCCGGATCACAGGTGTTCTCACCCGAATGAGTGAGCATTCCCAGGTGTGCATTTATGCAGGTCACACGTGCGGGGCGGGCCCGGTGGCCCGGACCCGCCCCGCACGCACCCCTGTGCGCTCGTCAGCCGCGCAGCGCCGCTCCGGTGCGCTCGGCGGCCAGCGCCACCGCGGCGTCCCGGGCGGCGGACGCCTCGTCCACCGTCAGGGTGCGGTCGGGGGCGCGGAAGCGCAGCGCGTAGGCCAGCGACTTGCGGCCGTCGCCGAGCTGCTCGGCGTTCTCGTAGACGTCGAACAGGCGGATGGCCTCCAGGAGTTCACCGGCGCCCTCGCGCAGCGCGGCCTCGACCTCGGCGGCCGGGACCGGCTTGTCGACGACCAGGGCGACGTCCTGCGTGGCGACCGGGAACGAGGAGATCCGCGGCGCCCGCACGATGCCGTCGCCGGCCTGCTCCAGCAGGTCCAGCTCGATCTCCATGGCGCAGGTGCGCTCCGGCAGGTGCATCGCCTTCACGACCCGCGGGTGCAGCTCACCGGCATGACCGGCGAGGACCTCCTCGCCGTCCACCCGCACGTACAGCGCGGCGCACCGGCCGGGGTGCCACGGGGCGTGCTGGTCGGCGCGGACGATCAGTTCCGCACCGGCCTCGCGGGCCACGGTCCGCGCCGCCTCGACGGCGTCGGCCCAGTCGGACGGGCGGCCCTTGCCCCACCAGCCGGCCTGCTCGCGGGCGCCGGCCAGGACGACGGCGACCCGGCGCGGCTGGTGCGGCAGGGCGGCGTCGAGCGCTGCCAACTGGTCCGGAGTGGGCTTGCGGTCGGCGGGCAGCCGGGCCGGGATCTCCTCCCGGCCGGTGGGCCGGAAGACCAGACCGGTCTCGAACAGCGCCAGGTCGTGGCCGCCGCGTCCGTCGTTGCGGCGCAGCGCGCCGAGCAGGCCCGGCAGCAGCGTCGTGCGCAGGGCGGGCTCCTCGTCGGAGAGCGGGTTGACGAGGGTGACCACGGTACGGCGCGGGTCGTCGGCGTCCAGGCCGAGCTGGTCGAAGGCCGCCGGGCCGAGGAACGGGTAGTTCAGCGCCTCGACGTAGCCCGCGCCGGCCAGCGCGCGGCCGACCCGGCGGTGCAGCCGCTGCCGGTCGGTCAGACCGTGGCCGGGCAGCGGGCGGGGCAGCGTGGAGGGCAGGTTCTCGTAGCCCTCCAGGCGGATGACCTCTTCGGCGAGGTCGTTCGGGTCGGTCAGGTCGGACCGCCAGGACGGCACGGTGACGATCAGCTCGTCGGCGCCGTAGACGTCGCAGCCGATCTGCTGGAGCCGCCGTACGACGGTCTCCCGGCCGTAGCTGACGCCCGCGACCTTGTCGGGATGGTCGGCCGGGATGGTGATGGTGCGCGGCGCGGACGGCGCGACGACCTCGGTGACGCCCGCGTCGGCGGTGCCGCCGGCGAGCAGGACCAGCAGGTCGACGGTGCGCTGCGCGGCGGCGGAGGCGGCCTGCGGGTCCACGCCGCGCTCGAAGCGGCGGGAGGCCTCGGAGGACAGCTTGTGCCGGCGGGCGGTGCGGGCGATGGCGACCGGGTCGAAGTGGGCGGCCTCGATGACGACCTCGGTGGTGGTGCCCTCGGTGTCGTCGATCTCGGTGTTGGCGCCGCCCATGACGCCCGCGAGGCCGATGGGGCCGCGCTCGTCGGTGATGACCAGGTCCTCGGTGGACAGCGTGCGGGTGACGCCGTCGAGGGTGGTGAGCTGCTCGCCGCGCTCGGCCCGGCGCACGCCGATGGCGCCCTGGACTCGGGTGCGGTCGTAGGCGTGCAGCGGCTGGCCGAGTTCGAGCATCACGTAGTTGGTGATGTCGACGGCGAGGGAGATCGGGCGCATGCCCGCCTTCTGCAGGCGGCGCTGGAGCCAGATCGGGGAGCGCGCCTCGGGGTCGAGGCCGGTGACCGTGCGGGCGGTGAAGCGGTCGCAGCCGAACGGGTCGGAGACCTTCACCGGGTGCCCGTAGGCGTTGGGCGCGGGCACGTCCAGCAGGGCCGGGTCGAGCAGCGGGCGGCCGTAGGCGATGGCGGCCTCGCGGGCGACGCCGCGCAGCGACAGGCAGTAGCCGCGGTCCGGGGTGACGGCGATGTCGAGGACCTCGTCGACGAGCTGGAGCAGCTCGATGGCGTCGGTGCCGACCTCGTGCTCGGGCGGCAGCACGATGATGCCGTGCGTGCCGTCGTCGCCCATGCCCAGCTCTTCGGCGGAGCAGATCATGCCGTGGGAGGTCTTGCCGTAGGTCTTGCGGGCGGAGATGGAGAAGCCGCCGGGCAGGGTGGCGCCGGGCAGGACCACGACGACCTTGTCGCCCACGGAGAAGTTGCGGGCGCCGCAGACGATCTCCTGCGGCTCGCCCGTGCCGTTGGCCCGGCCCACGTCGACGGTGCAGAACCGGATCGGCTTCTTGAAGCCCTCCAGCTCCTCGATGGTGAGCACCTGGCCGACGACGAGCGGCCCCTTGAGGTCGGCGCCGAGCTGTTCGACGGTCTCGACCTCGAGGCCGGCCGAAATGAGCTTGGCCTGGACGTCGCGCCCGGTCTCCGTCGCCGGCAGGTCGACGTACTCCCGCAGCCAAGAAAGCGGGACCCGCATCAGATCTCCATCCCGAACGGCCGGGTGAACCGGACGTCACCCTCGACCATGTCTCGCATGTCTTCGACGTTGTGGCGGAACATCAGCATCCGCTCGATGCCGAACCCGAAGGCGAATCCGCTGTACTTCTCCGGGTCGACGCCGCAGGCGGCCAGCACCCGCGGGTTGACCATGCCGCAGCCGCCCAGCTCGATCCAGCCCTCGGACGAGCAGGTCCGGCAGGGCCGGTCGGGGTCGCCGACGGACGCGCCCTTGCAGACGTAGCAGAGCATGTCCATCTCGGCGGACGGCTCGGTGAAGGGGAAGTAGTTCGGGCGCAGCCGGGTCTTCATGTCGGCGCCGAAGAGCGACTGGACCATGTGGTCCAGGGTGCCCTTGAGGTCCGCCATGGTCAGGCCCTCGTCCACGGCGAGCAGCTCGATCTGGTGGAAGACCGGGGTGTGCGTGGCGTCCAGCTCGTCGGTGCGGTAGACCCGGCCGGGGCAGACCACGTAGACCGGGGGCTCGCGGTCGAGCAGGGAGCGGATCTGCACCGGCGAGGTGTGGGTGCGCAGGACGACGCCGCTGTCCTCGCCCTTGCCGCCCTCCACGAAGAAGGTGTCCTGCATGGTGCGGGCGGGGTGGTCGGGCGCGATGTTGAGCGCGTCGAAGTTGAACCACTCGGCCTCGGCCTCGGGGCCCTCGGCGATCTCGTAGCCCATGGCGACGAAGACGTCCGCGACGCGCTCCATCATCGTGGTCAGCGGGTGCCGGGCGCCGGCCGGCACGCGGTCGTAGGGCAGCGTGACGTCCACGGCCTCCTCGACCAGGACCCGGGCGTCGCGCTCGGCCTCCAGCTCGCCCTGGCGGGCGGCGAGGGCCTTGTTCACCGCGCCGCGGGCCATGCCGACGCGCTTGCCGGCGTCGGCCTTGGCGTGCGGCGGCAGGGCGCCGATCTCGCGGTTGGCGAGGGCCAGCGGGGAGGCCGGGCCGGTGTGCGCGACCTTGGCCTCGTGGAGCGCGTCGAGGGAGTCCGCGGCGGCGAAGGCGGCGAGCGCCTCGTCCCGCATGCGCTCGATCTCTTCCGGTTTCAACGCCTCGACCTCGACAGGGTCGTACGACTTATTCGGTGCCGACATCTCTTCCCGTGCTTCCGATTGTCCCCCAGCTACCGCTGGGAGGTGCCCCCAGGCTGACAGTCCCCGTCACCGACTCGTGGACGGGCCGTCTCCGTCTGACGGACGACTCGTCTCCGCTTCCGAGACGCAAAGGTGCCAAGGGCCGAGTCTAACGGGGGTGAGCGGTCTCGAGGTGCCCGTGGGTCCTCGGCGGAGGGTCAGAGCAGGTGCGCCGGGGTGCCCACGGGCAGGGTAAATCGGAACTGCGCGCCGCCGCCCGGGGCGCGTCCGACCGTGATGGTGCCGCCGTGCGCCTCGACGATGCCCTTGACGATATAGAGCCCGAGGCCGGTGCCGCCGCGCTTGCTGCCCCGCCAGAAGCGGGTGAAGACGCGGTTCATGGATTCCTCCGGGATGCCGGGACCCTCGTCGCTCACCGTGACCGACGTGGCTGCGCCCGCCGCGTCGTCCCCGTCCCGGGAGGACACCGCGGGCGTCACGTCTATGGTGACAGTTCCCTCGCCGTGGCGCACCGCGTTTTCGATCAGGTTGCTCAGCACCTGGTCGATCTTGTCGGGGTCGGCCCACAGGTCGGGCAGCGGCTGCTCCACCCGGACGAGGAAGCGGTCGGCGGGCTGTCCGGCGGCGACGTAGGCCTGGACGTGCCGGCCGACGGCGGCGCCGATGTCCACGAGCTGGCGGCGCACCTCCAGCCGGCCGGAGTCGATGCGGGAGATGTCGAGCAGTTCGGCGATCAGCCGGGTGACGCGGTCGGCGTCGGCGTCGACGGTCTCCAGCATGAGCCGCTTCTGGTCGTCGGTGAACCGGTCCCACTTGGCCAGCAGGGTGGCGGTGAAGCCCTTGACCGAGGTCAGCGGGGAGCGCAGCTCGTGCGCCACGGTGGCGATCAGCTCGGCGTGGCTGCGCTCGGTGCGACGCCGGGCCTCGGTGTCCCGCAGGCAGACGACGACCCGGCGGACCGGCCCGGCGGGGCGGGCGCGGACGTACTTCGCCGAGACGAGGACCTCCCGGCCGCCGGGCAGCAGCAGGTTGCGCTCGGGCTGGCCGGCGCGGATGGCGAGGCCGCCGTAGGGGTCGGTGAGCTGCCACCAGCGGCGGCCCTCCAGGTCCTCCAGGGGCAGCGCCTCCTCCAGCGGCCGGCCGAGGGCCCGCTCGGCGGGGGTGGCGGTGATGCGGGCGGCGGCGGCGTTGAACCGGACGACCCGGCCGTCCTGGTCGGCCACGACCAGCCCGTCGGGCAGCTCGTCGGGGTCGATGCCGAGGTCGTGGGCGAAGGCGGACCCCGGTTCCCGGGCGGGGCCGCCGGGCCGGGGCACGTGCGGTGGGCGCGCGGCGTCCGTGTCCGGTGCGCCGCCGGTGCCGACACTCATCCCCATACCCCACCTCTCAGCCGGTGCAGCAGGCCCCCGAGCTGGTCACCCTACTAGGGTCTTTCGTTCGGATCCGGCCTGATCCGAACGAGAGGCCCTAGCTGCGGGCGACGGAGCGGCATCCTCCGAAGGCGCGCTGGGCGCGGGCCGATGCGTAGAGACATACGGCGGCGGCGGTGGCGAGGTTCAGGCTCTCGGCCATTCCGTGGATCGGGACGCGTACGACGGCGTCGGCGAGGGCGCGGGTGTCCTGAGGCAGCCCCCAGGCCTCGTTGCCGAACACCCAGGCGGTGGGCCCGCCCATGGTGTTGTCGTCCAGCTCGTCGTCGAGGTCGTGCTCGCCGGCGCCGTCGGCGGCGAGGATGCGCACCCCGGCGTCCTTGAGTCCGGCGACGGCCTGCTCCACGGGGACGCCGACGGCGACGGGCAGGTGGAACAGCGAGCCGACCGAGGCGCGTACGGCCTTGGGGTTGTACAGGTCCACGGAGGCGTCGGTGAGGACGACCGCGTCGGCGCCGGCGGCGTCGGCGCAGCGCAGCACGGTGCCGGCGTTGCCGGGGTCGCGCACGTGGGCGAGGACGGCGACGAGGCGGGGGCGGGCGGCGAGGATGTCCGCGAACGGCGTGTCCAGGAACCGGCAGACGCCGACCAGGCCCTGCGGGGTGACGGTGGTGGAGATGTCGGCGATGACCTCGTCGGCGGCGAGGTGCACGCGGGCGCCGGCGGTGCGGGCCTCGCCGATGATGTCGGCGTAGCGCTCGGCGGCGTCGAGGGTGGCGAACAGCTCGACCAGCGTGGCCTGCCCGCCGTGCCGGTGCCCGGCGGCCTCCCGCACGGCCTGCGGCCCCTCCGCGAGGAACAGCCGGTCCTTCCCCCGGAAGTTCCGCCGGGCCAGCCGACGGGCGGCGCTCACGCGCGAGGACCGGGGTGAGATCAGCTCGGGACTGGCGGAGGACATCCTCTTACTTTCGGAACTCGTGATGGCGCCAAGGGGCGCGGGGAACTGCGCGGCCGGCCACGACGGACCCGCGGCCGGCCGACGCACGGCATGCGCCCCGAAGGGGTGCGGGGAACCACGACCGGCCACGACCGACCCGCAGCCGGCCGGACACCGCCCCGCCCGACAACAGGACCCGCAAGCCGGAAAGCCTGCGGGTCCTCCAGTCACCGGCTCAGAGCCGGCGCAGCGTCACGCGGCCTTCGGCGCGTTGACGTCGCTCGGCAGAGCCTTCTGCGCGACCTCGACGAGCGCGGCGAACGCGTTCGCGTCGTTCACGGCCAGCTCGGCCAGGATCTTGCGGTCGACCTCGACGTTCGCGGCCTTCAGACCCTGGATGAAGCGGTTGTACGTGATGCCGTTCGCGCGGGCAGCGGCGTTGATGCGCTGGATCCACAGCTGGCGGAAGTCACCCTTGCGCTTCTTGCGGTCGTTGTAGTTGTAGACCAGCGAGTGGGTGACCTGCTCCTTGGCCTTGCGGTACAGACGCGAGCGCTGACCGCGGTAGCCGGAGGCCTGCTCGAGGATCGCCCGGCGCTTCTTGTGGGCGTTGACTGCCCGCTTGACGCGTGCCACTTGATTAACTCCTTGTAGCGGGGCCGTGGGTGTGCTCACACGGCCCGGAAACGATTGGGTCCCGGTTAAGACGAGGGGCGCGCCGGATCAGCCGATCGGGCGCCCGCGGCGTCACTTGCCGAGAAGCTTCTTGATCTTCTTGGCGTCGCCCGGGGCCATCTCGGCGTTGCCGGTGAGGCGACGCGTCAGACGGGACGACTTGTGCTCGAGCAGGTGGCGCTTGCCGGCGCGCTCACGGAGCACCTTGCCGGAGCCGGTGACCTTGAAGCGCTTGCTGGCACCGCTGTGCGACTTGTTCTTCGGCATAGCGCCGTTCTCTCCTCGTCGGTGGCGCTCCGGTGCCCGGTCGCGAGAACCGGGCACGGTGGAGCGTCGCTCTTGTTTCGGTTACATCCTGGGACAGGCGTCCCGGGGGTCACGCCTCGGCGTGCTCCTCGGCCGGTTCCTCGGCGGGCGCGTCGATGTCCGCGGCGTTCTGCGACTTGCCGGGGTTGGCCTTCGCGTCGGCCTTGCGGGCTTCCTGCGCCTGGCGGGCCTCGGCCATCGCCTCGGTCTTCTTCTTGTGCGGACCGAGGACCATGATCATGTTGCGGCCGTCCTGCTTCGGGTTCGACTCCACGAAACCGAGGTCCTGGACGTCCTCCGCGAGGCGCTGCAGCAGCCGGTAACCCAGCTCCGGCCGGGACTGCTCGCGACCACGGAACATGATCGTGATCTTGACCTTGTCGCCCTGCTTGAGGAACCGGACGACGTGACCCTTCTTGGTGTCATAGTCGTGCGGGTCGATCTTCGGCCGGAGCTTCATCTCCTTGATGACCGTGTGCGCCTGGTTCTTGCGCGCCTCACGGGCCTTCATGGCCGACTCGTACTTGAACTTCCCGTAGTCCATGAGCTTGCACACGGGCGGACGGGCGTTCGCCGCGACCTCGACCAGGTCCAGGTCGTACTCCTGCGCAAGCTCCAGTGCCTTGGCCAGCGGGACGATGCCCACCTGCTCGCCACTGGGACCGACAAGTCGCACCTCGGGAACGCGAATCCGGTCGTTGATGCGGGGCTCGGCGCTGATGGATCCTCCTCGGTAGCACCACACGGCGGTCTGGCGGACGGCCGCGTACGTCTCTGTTCGACAGACCTAACCGCGCCGAGACACGAAAAATGCCCCGGACGATCACAGGCGGGGCTCCTCGAACTACCGGAGCGACCGCCGTGAGGCCACGGGGCGCGCTGTTCGGACGGACCGCCGTCGCCGGGACGGGGCCGTCTGACCGGTGACCCGCCGCCCGGGGGGCGGTCAGGTGGGAGTTCGAAAGCCTCCACTTGTGGGCCGGCACGTGAGCCGTGAGGCATACGTGTCCGACCGGTCGTTACACAAGGTTAGCAGGATCGGCCGGGCGCGGCCAATCGGGCCGGGCGCGCCCGCGGTGCGGCGCGGGCCCGCGCTGCACCTATCGTGTGGGGCATGAGTGAGACCCCCTCTGAGCAGCCCTCCGAGCACGCCGCGGAGAGCCCCGAGAATCCCGGCGTCGCCGACTTCGACGCCATGACCCGCGACATCGCGGAGGTCCCCGCGGTCGAGGTGATCGTGACGGTCGCCGTCAACCTGATGAGCGCCGCCGCCGTGAAGCTCGGTCTGACCGAGGAGGGCGACAAGTACAAGGACCTGGACGAGGCCCGCAAGCTGGTGACCGCGCTCGCCGGTCTGCTGGACGCGAGCGCGACCGAGATCAGCTCCTTCCACGCGGCGCCGCTGCGCGACGGCCTGAAGTCGCTCCAGCTGGCGTTCCGCGAGGCGTCGGTCGTCCCGGACGAGCCGGGCCAGGGCCCGGGCGAGAAGTACACCGGCCCGGTCTACGGCTGACCCGCTCACCCCCGAGCGCCGTACGCCGACGGGGCGTACGGCGTTCATCCCCGTACGTACAAGGGCTCGCCCGGCGGCATCGCCCCGGCCGGCAGCAGTGCCAGGTCGAGGCCGCGCACCAGGCGGGCCCTCAGCGTGTCGCTGGCGGCGAGCCGGGCGGCCACCGCGCGCGCGGTGTCGGCCGGGTCCGCGGCGGCGGCCGGGTCGAGCACCAGGGCGAGGGTGCCGTCGGCCCGCCCGGGGCCGAGGTGGGCGCGCAGCACGGCCGCCTCGGCGGCCACCGCCTCCCGCACGGCCGCGACGACCGCCGGGTCGGCGAGCGGGTCGGCCGTCGTACGGCCCTCGGCGAGCGCGAGCAGCGCGGCCCCGGTCAGCTCGAACGGCACCGGCCCGGCCATGTCCAGCACCACGGTGTCCGCCTTCTCGTGCGCGGCGGCCTGCAGTGCCTGGTGCAGGGGTACGGCGACGGGGCGGGCGGCCGGGTCCCAGCGGGCCAGGGAGTCGGTGGAGGTGAAGGCGGGCAGCGCGGTGCGGTGACCGGCCTTCAGCGTCGGCACCGCCATGTCGCTGGTCTTCTCCCGGCGCAGCCCGTTCTCGTCCTCCTCCACCTCGCCGAGCACGGCGACGACGGGGACGAGCAGCCGGGCGCCCTCGAGGGCCCGGAGCACCGGGTCCACGGCGGTGCGGTCCTCGGCCCAGGCGGCGAGGGCGGCGCTCAGCCGGGGATCGGCGGAGCCGTCGTCGTCGGAGTAGCCGGGGTCGGGGATGTTCTTGTTCGCCACGTCCCCGAGCCTATCCGGGCCGGTCACGGCTCCCTCAGGGTCCCTCGGCCCAGCCACGGGTCCCGCGTCCGCGCCGCCACAGCACCGCCGCGACGGCCAGGAGCACTCCCCCGGCGCCGCCGGCGAGAGGGCCGGCCCAGTCGGCGGCGTCGTGGCCGCTCCCGGCGGTGTCGGGGCCGGGGCCGAAGTACTCGCTGCCGTAGGCAGTCGTGCGCAGGCCCTCAGGGCGCAGCCGGCCGGCCGCGTCGAGGGCGGCGACGGGGTCGATCATGCCGAAGCCGCGGGAGTCGTCCCGGCCGCCCACGGGGGCGTCGCGGGCGGTGTCCTCCAGGAGTTTCCTGATCTGCGCGGGCGTCAGGTCCGGGTGGGCGGCCTTGATCAGGGCGACGGCGCCGGAGACGAAGGCGGAGGCGGCGCTGGTGCCCCAGCCCTCGTAGTACTTGTGGTCGGGGTCGGCGATGACGATGTCGACGCCGGGCGCGCTGACCGTCGCGTACCAGCGGCGGGTGGAGAAGGCGGCCCGGGTGCCGTAGCGGTCGACGGCGGTGGCGGCGATCACGCCCGGGTAGGCGGCCGGGTAGGAGACGTGGTCGCCCTTGTCGCCGCCGTTGCCCGCGGAGGCGACGACGACGGTGCCCTTCTTCAGCGCGTACTGCACGGCCTCGTCCTCGGCGGGCTCCGGGTGCGCGGAGTCGGAGTCGTCGCCGAGGGAGAGGTTGATGACGTCGGCGCCGTGGTCGGCGGCCCAGCGGATGCCCTCGGCGAGGGCGCCGCCGCGGGTGGTGCGGGCGCGGGTGCGGGCGGAGTCGCCGTCCTCCAGGATCACCCGGACGGGAAGGATCTTCGCCTCGGGGGCGACGCCCATGACGCCGTCGGCGTCGCCGGGGCCGTGGCCATGCCCGGCGATGATGCCGGCCATGGCGGTGCCGTGGCGGGCCCAGTCGCGGTCGCCGGGCCGCGCGCCGAAGCCGATCAGGTCCTTGGCGGGCAGGACGTTGCCGTCGAGGTCGGGGTGGTCGGCCTCGACGCCGGTGTCCAGGACGGCGACGGTGACGCCCTTGCCCTGGGTGGTCCGCCAGAGCTGCTGGGTGTGCAGGGCGTCCAGGGCCCACTGCTTGGCGCGGATGCCGTCGGCGTACGCGGTGCCGGCCGGGACCAGGGCGAGGGAGGCGGCGAGGAGGACGCCCAGAGCGGCGGTACGGCGGACGGCGGGCCGCCGGGCGGAGGCTTCGGGGGACGCGGTTCGGGTGGGGGCGGTGCTGGTGGGAGCGGGTCCGGCGGGGCCATGGCCGGTGGGGCCGGTCTTGGCGGGGCCATGGCCGGTGGTGGCGGTGCTGGTGGGGCCGGTGCTGCTGGGGCCGGTGCTGCTGGGGCCGGTGCTGGTGGGGGCGGCTGTCACGAGGGCTTCTCCATGGCCGGGGCGGCGGTCTTGCGGAAGCCTCGTTCGATGCGGTCCGCCAGGCCCTGCGCCTCGTGGCCGAGGCCGGCCTGCGCGGGCGCGGTGGTGGCTCCGGCGCGCATCGCGTCGGCGGCGGGCTCGGGGGCGTCCACGGTGCGGCCGTCGGCCCAGCCGGAGACGGCGTAGACGACCACCGGGGCCTCGGTGAGCACGGAGACGGTCCAGGACGCGCGCTGTCTGTCGCCGAAGTGCTCGGCGACGGTGCCCTTGGCGGCGTACGGGCGGGGCATGAGGTCGGTGCGGCGGGCGAGGCCCTCGCTCTTGAAGCGGGCGGCGAGCGAGGTCATGGCGGGGGCGTCGGCCTCGGTGAAGAGCAGGCCGACGGTGGTGACGTAGCTCTGGGTGGCGTCGGTGTAGGTGGCGCGCAGCAGGCGGGCGCAGCCGACGGAGGCGAGGGCCTTGCGCAGCTGCGGGTCGAAGGCGTCCGTGCAGTCGCCGTCCGGGGCGACGGCGACACGGGTCCAGGTGCGGTCCGCGCCGCCGGGGCCCGCGCCGTCGCCCCGGACGGTGGGCGGGAAGAGCTGGTCGACGGGCACGTTGTGCCACAGGCCGCCGGCGGTGGCGAAGGCGGTGGCCGCGCCGCCGTCGCCGGAGCCCCCGGTGAGCCAGCTGCCGGTCACGGCGCCGCCGATGAGGCCGAGCCCGAGGACGACGCAGGCGGCCACCGCGGCGGTGCGCGGCCCCACTCGCACGCCGAGGGCGCGGGCCCGCCCGTGCTCGTCGTACCCCTCGGGCTCGCCGAACGCGAAGTGCGCCCGCGGCGCGTCGAGCACGGCGCCGGGGGCGGCGGCCGCGCTCCAGGACAGGGCGGGGTCGGGCGACGCCACGGCGGTCCGGCCCGGGGCGGGCCGGGGCGGTGCGGTGGGCGCGGGCGACCGGTGCGGGGAGATGGGGCGCAGCCGTGTCGTGTCCGGGTCGGTCTCGACCGGCCGCCCGGCGTCGCCGCGCCGCGCGTCGGCACCACCGCCGCGCCGGTCCCCGGCCGTGGCGGCGTACCGCCCGGCCCACGCGCCGCCGGACGGGGATGCGGACGCGGCACCCGGTCGCGCGGCGGAACCGCCCGCACGGCGCGTTGCCGCCGGGTCGGCGGCCGGGGCCGACGACGCGGCGGCGGCCCGCGCGGCCGTCGCGTCACCGGGCGAAGCCGCCGGTACCCCGCCGGGCCGGGCCACCGGCCCGCCCGCGCGGCGCGCCGTGGCCGGGCCGGCGGGCCGTGCCGAGGGTGCGCCGCCGGGGCGGACGGTCGGGTCGCTCGTGCGGTGTGCCGCCGGGGCGGCGGGCGGCACCGACGACGGCGACGCGCCCCGCGTCGCCGTCGCGTCACCCGGCCGACCGGCCGGTGCGCCGCCGGGCGGAGCCGCAGGCGCGGCGCTCGGCCGCGCCGCCGGGTCACCGCCCCCGGCAGGTCCCCCGTCGTCCTCGGCGGTGCCGGGTGCGGGCGGGTGGGGCGGGGAGTGGGGCGGGGTCGCAGGGCGTGGGGGCGGGGTGTCGGGGAAGCGGGCGGAGGCGGGGGGCGGGGGCGGCGGGTCGGAGGGGCGCGGAGGTATGGGAGCGTGGCGCGCTTCCGTGCTCATGCACCCCCCGTTTCCTCGTGCCCGGGCCGCTTCCCGACGCGCGGCCGTCCTCGTCGCACCGCCCGGCTCCGACGCGTCGTCACCGGGCACGCATACCCGTACGGACGAAGTGCCATCCCGGCTCAACTCCACGGTCGCGACCGGCGCGTCGTTCCGCCGAACGTGCGCGTCACTCTACGGGCTGAATCCGGGTGGGCGGGAACCCGGACGGCAACCCCGGGGCATCTGCCCGGAACGTCCCCCTACCCTGCGGTAATCCTGTCTGGCAGGCTTCGCTCATGACTGCGCGTGCCGCCGACCGGGCCCGGTACGACCGGGCCACCGCCCACCTCGACGCCCCCGTCGCGATCGTCGATCTGGAGGCGTTCGACGCCAACGCCGACGACCTCGCCCGCCGGGCCGGCGGCAAGCCGATCCGGGTGGCGAGCAAGTCCGTGCGCTGCCGCGCCCTGCTCGAACGGGTCCTGGCCCGGGACGGTTTCGCGGGCATCATGTCGTTCACGCTGGCGGAGTCGCTGTGGCTGGCCCGCTCCGGGTTCGAGGACGTGCTGCTGGCCTACCCCTCCGCCGACCGCGCCGGTTTCGCCGAACTCGCCGCCGACCCGAAACTGGCCGCCGCCGTCACGGTGATGGTCGACGACCCGGCGCAGCTCGATCTGATCGACGCCGCGCGCCAGGGCGGACGCGAGACGGTGCGGGTCTGTCTGGAGCTGGACACCTCGCTGCGGCTGCTCGGCGGCCGGGTGCGCGTCGGCGCGCGCCGCTCCCCGCTGCACTCCCCCGCCGAGATCGCCGAGGTGGCCCGCACGGTGGTGCGACGGCCGGGGTTCGAGCTGGTCGGGATCATGGCGTACGAGGGCCATGTCGCGGGCGTCGGCGACGCGGTGGCCGGACGGCCGCTGCGCTCGCGGGCGATCCGGCTGATGCAGGCGGCCGCCCGGCGGGAGCTGGCCGAGCGGCGGGCGGCCGTGGTGCGGGCGGTCCGCGCGGTGGCGCCGGGTCTGGAGTTCGTCAACGGCGGCGGCACGGGCAGTGTGCAGCACACCGCCGGGGAGGACGCGGTCACCGAGATCGCCGCGGGCTCCGGGCTGTACGTGCCGCGCCTGTTCGACAACTACACGTCGTTCCGGGGCCGTCCGGCGGCGCTGTTCGCGCAGCCCGTGGTGCGCCGGCCGGGCGTCGGCGTCGTCACGGTCCTCGGCGGCGGCTACCCGGCCTCGGGTGCGGCCGGCCCGGACCGGCTGCCGGTGCCGTATCTGCCCGAGGGGCTGCGCTACGACCCGCAGGAGGGGGCGGGCGAGGTGCAGACGCCGCTGCTGGGCTCGCCGGCCGACGATCTGCTGATCGGGGACAAGGTGTGGTTCCGGCACGCCAAGGCGGGCGAGCTGTGCGAGCGGTTCGACACGCTGCACCTGGTCGAGGACGACCGGGTGACGGCGTCCGTGCCGACGTACCGGGGCGAGGGACACACGTTCCTCTAGGTCCTCCCCCTCGGGAGCCCGCCCCTGCCGTCCCCTAAGAAGCCCCAGGAGCCAACCCCTGCCCCTGGGAGGCGGCCCCTGGACGCGGGAGGCGGGCCCTGCCCCTGGGAGGCGGCCCCTGCCCTCAGAAGCGCCTCGTCTCACCCGCCGCCCGACCGCGTCAGCGACAGCAGTTCGCGGGCCGGGCCCGCCGGGCGGTGGCCGGCCGGCCAGACGGCGCGCAGGGCGCGGCGCAGGGCGACGCCCTCGACCGGGACGGTGACCAGGCGGCGCAGCGTCAGCTCGTCGCCCACGGCGAGTTCGCTGAGCACCGCGGGGCCCGCCCCGCTCACCGCGGCGGCCTTCACGGCCGTGGTGGAGGACAGTTCGATCAGCGGGCGGGCCAGGCCGCCGAGCGCGGCGTCCAGGACCTGGCGGGTGCCGGAGCCCTTCTCGCGCAGGATCAGCGGTGTGGCGGCCAGCTCGGCCGCGTCCAGGGGCCGCCTGCGGCGGGCCCAGGGGTGGGCGGGGGCGGCGACCACGATCAGGCGGTCGTGGGCGATCACCACGGAGTCGAGGCCGGCCGGCACCGACACGCCTTCCACGAACCCGAGGTCGGCCTCGCCGGCGAGCAGCCGCTCGGCGACGGTCGCGGAGTTCCCGGCGAGCAGCGACACCGCCGTGTCCGGCCGATGCCCCCTCAGCGCGATCAGCCAGCCGGGCAGCAGGTACTCGGCGATGGTCATGCTGGCGGCGACCCGCAGCCGCGAGTCGCGGCGGTCGCGCAGCGCCTGCGTCCCCGCGTCGAAGGCCTCCGCGGCCTCCACGACCCGCCGGGCCCAGTCCGTCACCAGCGCGCCCGCGTCGGTGAGCCGCGATCCGCGCGGCGAGCGGTCCACCAGGGCCAGGCCGAGCTGCCGTTCCATGGAGCGGATGCGGCTGCTGGCGGCGGGCTGGGTGATGCCGAGTTCGCGGGCCGCGCCGCCGAGACTGCCCAGCCGGGCCACGGCGAGCAGGAGTTCCAGCGCGCCGAGGTCCGGCACGCGGTGCGCCAGCGCCGCCGGGACCTGCCGTTCCGTACGTTCCGCGCCGTCGTCCGCCGCCGTCCGTGGTGTCCTCCTCAGCCCGCCCATAAATCCAGCTTATGCCCTGATAGAGACAAAGCCCCTGGTGGGGGACGCGGCCCCGCGACAGCCTGGACTCATGGTCACCGCAGTACATTCCCCGTCCCTCCGGGCCCCGGCCCGGCCCCGCTTCCCGGCCGTGCGGCATCTGGGCCCCAACTGGTACGGCTCCGTCATGGGCACCGCCGCCGTCGGCTCGGCGGGCGGTGCGCTGCCGGTGCACGTGCCGGGGCTGCGCACCGTGTGCACGGCCGTCTGGTGCCTGTCGCTCGCCCTGCTCGCGGTGCTGCTGGCCGCCCGCGCCCTGCACTGGGTCCACCACCGCGACCAGGCCCGCGCCCATCTCCTGGACCCGGCGGCGGCCCCGTTCTACGGCTGTCTGGCCATGGCGCTGCTGGCGGTGGGCGGCGGCGCGCTGTCGGTGGGCCGGGACTGGATCGGCGCCTCGCCCGCGCTCGCCCTGGATACCGTGCTGTTCACGGCGGGCACGGCCGTGGGCCTGGTGGCGGCGGTGGCGGTGCCGTATCTGATGGCCGTGCACCACCGGATCGAGCCGCACCAGGCGACGCCGGTGTGGCTGCTGCCGGTGGTGGCGCCGATGGTCTCCGCGGCCCTCGGGCCCGCCCTCGTCGCGCATCTCCCGGCCGGGCAGGCGCGGCAGACGCTGCTGCTGGGGTGCGTGGCGATGTTCGGGCTGAGCCTGCTGGCGACGCTGGCCCTGCTGCCGCTGGTGCTGGGGCGGCTCTTGATCGCCGGGCCGCTGCCGCTCGCGCTCACCCCGACGCTGTTCCTGGTGCTCGGCCCGCTCGGCCAGTCCACCACCGCCGCCGGGGCGTTCGCCGACGCGGCCCCCGGCGCCCTGCCGGCCCCCTACGGCTCCGCCTTCACCGCGTTCGCCGTGCTCTACGGGGTCCCGGTGATGGGCTTCGCGGTGCTGTGGTTCGCCTTCGCCGCGGCGCAGGTGGTGCGGGCCGGCCGGCGGGGCATGGGGTTCGCGATGACGTGGTGGTCCTTCACGTTCCCGGTGGGCACCTGCGTGACGGGGGCCTCCGCGCTGGCCCGGCACACCCACCTCGCCGTGTACGAGGGCCTGGCGGTCGCCCTGTACGCCGTCCTGGTCGTCGCGTGGGCCGCGGCGGCCGTGCACACCGCGCGCGGGCTGGTCAGCGGAGCGCTGCTCGCAGCGCCTCGCCCAGCACCCGCGGAGCCTCGGCCAGCGAGGGCCCGTACCACGTCAGGTGCCGTCCGCTGACCAGCGCGCAGGGCAGACCGGGGAAGGCCTCGGGGCCGTCGTCGGCGGTGAAGCGGTAGGGCTCGTCGGGCAGGACCACGAGGTCCGGCGCGGCCGCCCGCAGCTCCTCCACGGGTATGCGGGGGTAGCGCTCGGGGTGGTGGGCGTAGCGGTGCTCGACGCCGAGGCGGGCCAGCACGTCGCCGGCGAAGGTGTCCCGGCCGAGGACCATCCACGGCCGCCGCCAGATCGGCACCACGGCGTTCCGGGGGGCGAGCGCCGGCGGCGCGGACCAGGCGGCCTCCGCCTCGTCCAGCCAGCGCGGCCGGTCCGCCGCCCCGCACGCGGCCAGCACCCGCGTCAGTTCCGGGAATGCCTGGGGCACGCCGCGCACCTCGGTGACCAGCACCTCGAGCCCGGCGGCGCGCAGGGCGTCGAGGTCGGCGGGGCGGTTCTCCTCCTCGTTGGCGACCACCAGATCGGGGGCCAGGGCGGCGATCCGCTCGATCCGGGGGTTCTTGGTGCCGCCGATCCGGACGACGTCGAGGCCGGCCGGGCGGCAGCACCAGTCCGTCGCGCCGACGAGCACGCCGGGCGCCGTCACGGCGATCGCCTCGGTGAGCGAGGGCACCAGGGAGACGACCCGCATCAGCGCGTCCGGTCCTGCACCGCCTCGATGTGCTCGGCCACCGCGACGACGATCACCCGGGTGTCCGGGACGGTCGCCCGCCAGCGGTGGCGGACCCCGCCGGTGAGGTACATGGTGTCGCCGCGCGCCAGCCGGTAGGCGCGGCCCTCCGCCTCGATCTCCACGGCGCCGTCGGCGACGTACATCAGCTCGTCGTTGCGGTGCTGGAACTCGCGGCCGGCCTCGTGGCCGCCGGTGAACTCGGAGGCGTGCAGCTGGTGGTGGCCGCGCACCAGGGAGCGCACCCGGGGCTCGGGGGCCGGCTCGGCGGCCTCGCCGCGCACCACGTCGACGCTGCACGCCGGGTCGGCCGCCGCCAGCAGTTCGACGGCGGTGGTGCGCAGCGCGTCGGCGACCTTCTCCAGCGAGCCGCGGCTGGGCCGGGCCCGGTCGTTCTCGACCTGGCTCAGGAAGGGCACCGACAGGCCGCTGCGCTGGGCCACGACGGCGAGGGTGAGGTCCAGCGCGCGCCGTCGCCGCCGTACTGCGGCGCCCACGCGGAGGGGCTGCTCTTTGTTGTCGCCCATCGCTGCGGCTCCCTCCTTCGCTCGTCGGTCCGCTCCGGTGCGGGACCGCTCGCGGGCGCACGTCTCCTGATGACTTCTCTGCACCCTACGCATGTTCGGCAAACCGTTTCACGCGGGCTTCGCATTGCCGTAAGGATGCCGTAGTGAGGACCTCATGGTTCGCGCCAGTGGGCACGGGCTTCGCGGAGGTGCGCCGGGGGCTCGGTGGCGGGGGCGGGGCGGGTGTGCCGGCCGGGCCGGCGGCGTCCTCGGCGGTCGGCGTCACCCGATCGGCGCCGCGGCCGTGGCGCGGCCCGCCGGACGGCCGAAGGCCGGGGTGTGAGGGTCGCTCTCCGTGGTTGGCCGATTCGCGCCGCCGTCCCGCGCACGCCCGAGGGGCGGGCCCGCCCGTCTCCGGGAGGCCCGCCCCTCGGGCGGTGCACGGCGGTGTGCTCAGGCGGCGGTCATCCGCCGTTCCACGTCGGGGTGCTGCCCCAGCCAGGCGTCGACCGCCTGGTCCTCGTGGCCCTGGCCGTGCTGGTTGATCTCGCTCTCCAGGCTGCCGAGTTCGGCCTCGCTCATCCGGAAGTTCTTGATCCACTTCGTGAGCTGCGGGTACTGCTCGGGGAACTTCAGGCTGGAGATGGTGCGCACGGTGTTGCCGACGCCGAAGAGCTTCTTGCCGTCGGCCAGCTTGGTGAGGTCGTAGCGGCTGTAGGCCCAGTGCGGCGACCACAGCACGACGGCCACGGGCTGCTTCTTGGCGTAGGCGCGCTTCAGCTCGGCCAGCATCGCGGGCGTGGAGCCGTCGACGACCTTGTACTCCTTGTCCAGGCCGTAGCCGGGCAGGACCTTCTTCTTGAGCAGGTCCATCTCGCCGGTGCCCGGCTCGATGCCGATGATCTTCCCGCCGAACAGGGAGGACTTGCCCTTGAGGTCCGCCAGGGACTTCACGTCCTTGACGTAGGACGGCACGGCGATCTCCAGGGAGGTCGGCTGGTACCAGGTGCCGAGGTCCTTGAGTCTGTCCTTGCTCTTGTCCCAGTAGTTCTTCTGCGCGTACGGCAGCCAGGCGTCGAAGTTGAGGTCGATGTCGCCGCCGGCGAGGCCGGTGTAGACGGGGCCGACGTCCATCTGCTTGAGGTTCAGCTTGTAGCCGCGGCGCTCCAGGACGGTCTTCCACAGGTGGGTGACGGCGATGTCCTCGTCCCAGGGGAACCAGGCGACGTTCAGCGCCCGCCCGGCCTCGGCCGGCTTGGCGCCGGAGCCGCCGGGCACCGGGGCGAGCTTGTCGACCAGACCGGGATCGGACTTCAGCCAGGTGCGCACGGCGTCCTGCTGGCGGCCCTTGCCGGCCTTGTTGATCGCGGCCTCCAGGCCGGTGAGCTGCTTCTCGCCGAGCTTGAAGTTCTTCAGCCAGGAGCCGACGACCGGGTTGTCGGCCGTGAAGCCCTTGCGGGCCAGGGTGTGCACGCCGTCGCCCGCGCCCCAGGCGCCCTTGGGGTCCTTCAGCTTCTTGAGCTGGTAGTCGCTGTACGCCCAGTGCGGGGACCAGAGCGTGACGACGACCGGCTCCTTCTTGCTGTAGGCGCGCTTCAGCTCGGCGAGCATCGCGGGCGTGGAGCTGTCGACGACCTTGTACTCCTTGTCCAGGCCGTACTCCTTGAGGACCTTGCTCTTGAGCAGGCCCATCTCGCCGGCGCTGGACTCGATGCCGGTGATCTTCCCGCCGAACTCGGCCGCCTTGCCCTTGAGGTCGTCGAGGCTGTCGACGTCCTTCATGTACGCCGGGACGCTCAGCTCCAGCGAGGTGGGGCCGTACCAGGAGCCGAGGTCCTCCAGCTGCTTGCCGTACTTCTTCCAGTACTGCGCGTGGGTGGTGGGCAGCCAGGAGTCGGTCTCGAAGTCGACGCTGCCCTGCGCGAGGGAGGTGTAGAGCGGTCCGGCGTCGAACTGCCGGGCCTCCACCTGGTAGCCGCGCTGTTCGAGGATCTCCTTCCACAGGAAGGTGGAGGCGACGCCCTCGTCCCAGGGGATGTAGCCCAGGGTGATCTTCTTGCCCTTGCCGACGTCCGTGCCGCCGCCCGCCGTGGCGGAGCCGGAGCCGGAGCCGAAGACGCCCATGCCGCCGGCGACGAGGGCGAGGACGACCACGCCGATCACGGCGATCTGCGGGCGCGGCCGGTAGGACCAGATCTTCAGACCGCCGGCGGCGCGGGCCCGGGCGGCGGCGCGCCGGCCGAGCGGGGAGACCTGGGTGCCGAGCGCGCCGGTCATCCGGTCGAGGTAGATCGCGAGGATCACGATGGCGACGCCGGCCTCGGAGCCGAGGCCCACGTTGAGCTGGCCGATGGCCTCGTTGACGTCGCCGCCGAGGCCGCCGGTGCCGACCATGCCGGCGATGGCGGCCATGGACAGACCGAGCATGATCACCTGGTTGACGCCGGCCATCACCGTGGGCAGGGCCAGCGGCAGCTGGACGCGCAGCAGCGTGTCGCGCGGGTTGGTGCCGAACGCCTCGGCGGCCTCGACCAGCTCCTTGTCGACCTGCCGGATGCCCAGCTCGGTCATGCGCACGCCGGGGGCGAGGGCGAAGATCAGGGTGGCGACGATGCCGGCGGAGGCGCCGGTGCCGAAGAAGAGGATGGCCGGGATGAGGTAGATCATCGCGGGCAGCGTCTGCATGAAGTCCAGGACCGGGCGCACCACGGCGCCGACCCGGTCCGAGCGCGCCGCCCAGATGCCGACCGGCACCGAGACCACCAGCGCGATCAGGGTGGCGACCAGGACCAGTGACAGGGTCACCATCGCGTCCGGCCACAGTTCCATGGAGTCGATGAACGCGAAGCCCGCGAAGGTGAGGACGCCGGCGAGGGAGCCGCGCAGCCACCAGGCGAGCACGGCGAAGATGCCCGCGAGCAGCAGCGGCTCGGGCGCCTGGAGGACGGTGTTGATGCCGTCGTAGGCGCCGGTGAAGACGGTCTTGAAGAAGTCGAAGAGCCAGGCCATGTGGTCGAGCAGCCAGTCGACCGCGGAGTTGACCCAGTCGCCGAGAGGGATCCTAGGCACGGGCCACCGCCTTCTCGCCGCCCTTGGCCCGCGGGGTGTCGCAGGGCTCGGGGGCGTCGGCGCTCTCGTCGCCGAGGAAGCCGATCAGGTGCTGGCGCGGGACGACGCCGACCAGGGCGTGGTGCTCGTCCAGGACGGCGACGGGGTGGGACACGCGGGCGCTGATCGCGCACAGTTCGGTGAACGGGGTGTCCGGGGCGGCCGTCTCGCAGCCGCAGTCGGCCTCGTCGCCGCGTACGTCGCGGTCCATGACGGACTCGGCGGTCAGCACGCGGGAGCGGTCGACGTCCTGGGTGAAGGAGGCGACGTAGTCGTCGGCGGGGCGCAGCAGGATGTCCTCGGCGGTGCCGGTCTGCACGATCCGGCCGTCGCGCATGACGGCGATGCGGTCGCCCAGGCGCATGGCCTCGTTGAGGTCGTGGGTGATGAACACGATGGTCTTCTTCAGGGTCTTCTGGAGCTGGAGCAGCTGGTCCTGCATGTCGCGGCGGATCAGCGGGTCCAGGGCGCTGAAGGACTCGTCCATCAGCAGCAGGTCGGCGTCGGTGGCCAGGGCGCGGGCGAGACCGACGCGCTGCTGCATGCCGCCGGACAGCTCGTCGGGCCAGGAGTCCTCCCAGCCGGCCAGGCCGCACAGGGCGAGCGCCTCGTCGGCGCGGCGTCCGCGCTCGGCGCGGGGCACGCCCTGCACTTCCAGGCCGTAGGCGGCGTTCTCGCGGACGCTGCGGTGCGGGAAGAGCGCGAAGTGCTGGAAGACCATGCTGATCTTTTTGGAGCGGACCTCGCGCAGCTCGCGGTCGCTGAGCGCGGTGAGGTCCTGGCCGTCGTAGCGGACCTGGCCCGCAGTGGGTTCCAGCAGTCCGTTCAGCATGCGCAGCAGGGTGGACTTGCCGGAGCCGGACAGGCCCATCACGACGAAGATCTCGCCGGGGGCCACCGTGAAGGAGGCGTCGATCACCGCGGCGGTGGCCCCGTCGGCGCGCAGTTCCTTGCGGTCGGCGCCCTGCCGGAGCTTGTCCACCGCCTTGTCGGGTCGTCTGCCGAACACTTTGTACAGGTGTTCGGCCTCAAGCCTGGATGTCACGCGCACCTCACGTCGTCGGGGACAGGGACAGAGCCGGGAAACAGGTAACAGTTGAATAACGCAACTACTTCTGGCTCGGGCGCGCGCCTGCCCAGACCGCCGCAGGCCAAACAAAAAAGTGTCCCGCCTCACACCGCTTCCGGGGACTGTCGGCGCCGTACGGCATGATCGGGGTGTGACCGGACGACTGATGCTCCTCGACACCGCATCCCTCTACTTCCGCGCCTACTTCGGCGTCCCGGACTCGGTCCGGGCCCCGGACGGCACCCCGGTGAACGCCGTGCGCGGACTGCTCGACTTCATCGACCGCCTGGTCAAGGACCACCGGCCCGACCGGCTGGTGGCCTGCATGGACGCGGACTGGCGGCCGCACTGGCGGGTGGAGCTGATCCCCTCCTACAAGGCGCACCGCGTCGCCGAGGAGCACCCGGGCGGCCCGGACGAGGAAGAGGTGCCGGACACCCTCTCCCCGCAGGTCCCGGTGATCGAGGCGGTCCTGGACGCCATCGGCATCGCCCGCGTGGGCGTCGCGGGGTACGAGGCGGACGACGTGATCGGCACCTTCACCGCGCGGGCGGACGGCCCGGTGGACATCGTCACCGGCGACCGGGACCTGTACCAGCTGGTGGACGACGCGCGCGGGGTGCGCGTGCTGTACCCGGTCAAGGGCGTGGGCACCCTGCAGACCACCGACGAGGCGGTGCTGCGCGAGAAGTATGGCGTCGACGGCAAGGGGTACGCGGATCTGGCGCTGCTGCGCGGCGACCCCAGCGACGGACTGCCGGGCGTGCCCGGCGTCGGCGAGAAGACGGCGGCCAAGCTGCTCGCCGAGTTCGGCGACCTGGCCGGCATCCTGGCGGCCGTGGACGACCCGAAGGCGAAGCTGACGCCGGCGCAGCGCAAGCGGCTCGACGAGGCGCGGCCGTACCTCGCGGTGGCGCCGAAGGTGGTCCGCGTGGCGGCCGACGTGCCCCTGCCCGAGGTCGCGACCGCGCTGCCGCGCGCGCCTCGCGACGCGGACGCGCTGCGGGAGCTGGCGGCCCGCTGGGGGCTCGGCGGCTCCCTGCAGCGGCTGCTGACCACGCTGGCGGCGTGAGGACCGCCGGCGCGCGTGTTCGGAGGGGTTTTCCGACACAAGGTCAAGAGGCGTCCAAGGACGGCGGTGACGGCGGCGGGAAGGTGCTAACTTAGGTAAGCCTAAGCATGGAGACTGGGAGGCCGTCATGGCAGAACGTCCGGCGCGCAAGCCGCGGAGGGCGCACACCGCGCAGGTCGTCCGTACCGAGCGGCTGACCCCGCACATGCAGCGCGTGGTGCTCGGGGGCGAGTCACTGGCCGAGTTCTCGGCCGACACGTACACCGACCACTATGTGAAGCTGCTGTTCCCGGCCGAGGGCGTCACCTACCCCGAGCCCTTCGACATGGAGCGCATCCGCGCGGAGTTCCCCCGCGAGCAGTGGCCGGTCACCCGCACCTACACCGTGCGCGCCTGGGACCCGGAGCTGCACGAGATGACCCTCGACTTCGTGGTGCACGGCGACGAGGGCCTGGCCGGCCCGTGGGCCGCGCTGGCCGGACCGGGCGAGACGGTGCGCTTCATGGGCCCCGGCGGCGCCTACGCCCCCGACCCGAGCGCCGACTGGCATCTGCTCGCCGGTGACGAGAGCGCCCTGCCGGCCATCGCCCGCTCCCTGGAGGCGATGCCCGAGGGCGTCACCGCGCACGCCTTCATCGAGGTCTCCGGCCCCGAGGAGGAGCAGAAGATCGACTCCGACGTGCCGGTGGTCTGGCTGCACCGCGGCGACCGCCCGATCGGCGAGGCGCTGGTGGAGGCGGTACGCGCGCTGCGCTGGCCCGAGGGCCGACTCCAGGCGTTCGTGCACGGCGAGGCCGGCTTCGTGAAGGAGCTGCGGCGACTGCTGCGGGTCGAGCGGGGCGTCCCGCGCGAGGACCTGTCGATCTCCGGCTACTGGCGCCTGGGCCACAACGAGGACGGCTGGCAGGCGGCCAAGCGGGAGTGGAACGCCCGTATCGAGGCCGAGCAGGAGGGCACGGCCCCGGCCGCGTGAGACGTGAGCGAAGGGGCGGCCCCCGTGTCGGGAGCCGCCCCTTCCGCCTGCCCGGCCGCCCCTCGGCCGCCCGGCCCGCCCGGATGCCCGTCGCTCGGCCCGCCCCGGTGCCCGCCCCTCGGCCCGCCCCTCGGCCGCCCGGGTGCCCCTCGCTCGGCTCGGTACTCGGCCGCTCGGCTCGCCCGGGATGCCCGCCGCTCGGCCCGCCCCGGTGCCCGTCGCTCGGCCCGCCCCTCGGCCGCTCGGCTCGCGCCGGTGCCCGGCTCGCCCGGATGCCCCTCGCTCGGCTCGGTACTCGGCCGCCCGGCTCGCCCGGTGCCCGTCACTCACCTCGCCCCTCGGCCGCCCGCCGTCGCCCGGCCCCCGTACCCAGCGGGCCGTCCGCCAGCCGCCCGGGCCTCCGGTACTCGCCCGGACCTCCGGCGCCCGTCAGCCACCCGGCGGGGACCGGCGCGGCGGGCCAGTGGTTTTCCCCGGGCGCGTGCCGGCTCGTAGGCTTCGGCGGATGAGACGCCGTACCCGTGTTCCGCCCGCTCCCCTGCCCCAGCGTCACGGGGTGGACCCGGTGCGGGTGCGGCTGCCCGCCGAGGGGGCGTGGGCCACCGTGCGGGGGCATCTGGTGGAGCGGCTGTCGGGGGCGGCGCCCGGCGTGGTCGAGGAGATGTTCGCGGCCGGGCGGATCGTCGCGGCCGACGGACGGGCGGTGCCGCCCGACGCGCCGTACGAGCCCGGGATGTTCGTCTGGTTCCACCGCGAGCTGCCCGCCGAGACGCCGGTGCCGTTCCCGCTGGTGGTGGTCCACCGCGACGAGCACATCGTCGTCGTGGACAAGCCGCACTTCCTGGCAACCACCCCGCGCGGCTCGCACGTCACCGAGACCGCGCTGGCCCGGCTCCGCCGCGAGCTGGACCTCCCCACGCTCGGCGCGGCGCACCGCCTGGACCGGCTCACCGCCGGACTGGTGCTGTTCACGGTGCGGCCCGAGGAGCGCGGCGCGTACCAGACGCTCTTCCGCGACCGGCGGGTGCGCAAGGAGTACGAGGCCGTCGCCCCGTACGACCCGGACCTCGCGCTGCCGCGCACGGTGCGCAGCCGGATCGTGAAGGAGCGCGGGGTGCTCACCGCCGAGGAGGTGCCGGGCGAGCCGAACGCGGTCACGGACGTGGAGCTGGTCGGGCGCCGGTCGGGCGGTCCGGCCCGCTACCGGCTCACTCCCCGCACGGGGCAGACCCATCAGCTGCGGGTGCACATGAACGCGCTCGGCGTGCCGATCCTCGGCGACCCGCTCTACCCGGCGGTGACCCCCGACGGCCCGCCCGGCGACTTCAGCCGCCCCCTCCAACTGCTCGCACGAGCACTGGAGTTCACCGACCCGGTCACGGGGGCGGAACACCGCTTCCGCAGCGGCCGGACCCTCCAGGCCTGGTCCGCCCCGGAGACCTGGCCGACCGGACGGTGAGACGCGCCGCGGACGCGGGTACCCGGCCCGGCCGGGCCGTGAGCGCGTCGTAGGCGCGGGTCGCCGCCCGGCCGGGTCCCGGTCTCAGCCGTCACTCACCCCGCCACCAGCGCAGGAACCGCTGCCAGACGCTCGCCGCGCGGTCCGGGCGGCCGGCCGTGTCCGTCCCGAGAACGGTCTCCCGTACGGGCGGCGGCGGCTCCTCCAGGAGGGTGCGCGGTGCGGCCGTGGTGCGCGGGCGGGGCGTACCGGCCGGCGTGCCGTGGGCCTTGGCGGGCGACGGGTCGGCGGACGGCGCGGGATCGCGCAGCGTGCTGATGTCCCAGGGGGCGCGGGCCTGCGGGATCGGCATCGGCGTGTGGCTCGGCTGCGACTTCACGTCCTGCTGCGGGCGCGGCGTGAACCGCACCGGCAGTTCCACCAGGTGCTGCGAGGCGATCGACTCCGTCCAGCGCAGCTCCTCCTCGGGGCAGTCGAGCTGGATGTCCGGCAGCCGCATCAGCAGCTTGTCCACGCCGACGTCGGCGATGGCCCGGCCGATGTCCTGGCCGGGGCACTCGTGCGGCCCGCCGCTGAAGGCAAGGTGGGAGCGGTTGCCCTGCATGTCGGCGGAGAGATCGGGCCGCACCCGGGGATCGACGTTGGCGGGGGCGATGCCGAGCAGCAGCCCGTCGCCGCGCCGGATGCGCCGGCCGCCGAGTTCGGTGTCCTCCTTGGCGAAGTAGCCGAGGATGGTGCTGAACGGCGGCTCGTCCCACAGGGACTGCTCCACCGCCTGCGGCACGGTCATCTGGCCGCCGTTGAGCTGGGCGCGGAAGCCGGGGTCGGTGAGCACCCGGCGGATGGTATTGGCCAGCAGGTTGGCGGTGGCCTCGTAGGAGGCGATGAGCACGACCCGCAGATGGGCGCCGACCTCGTCGTCGGTCAGACCGGCCGGGTGGGCGATGAGATGGCTGGTGAAGTCGTCCGTGGGCTCGGCCCGGCGGCGCGCGGTGAGCCGGCTGAGGCAGTCCATGATGTACGCGTTGCTGGCGATCGCGGTCTCGGTGCCCTTGAGCATGTCCCGGGCGGCCTGCACGATCCGGTCGTTGTACTCCTCGGGCATGCCGAGGACCTGGCACATCACCGCCATCGGCAGATGCTCGGCGAACTGGTCGACGAGGTCGGCGTGGCCCGTCTCGCAGAACCGGTTGACCAGCCGCTGGGTGGCGCGGCCGATGTGGCGGCGCAGACTGCGGTGGTCGATGGTCGCCACGGCGCTGGTGACCGCGCCGCGCAGCCGCTTGTGCTCCTCGCCCTCGGCGTAGGAGCAGACCGGCTGCCAGGCGAAGTGCGGCATGAGGGGGTGGTCGGGTTTGACCCGGCCGTCGGTGAGCGGGGTCCAGATCCGGCTGTCGCGGGTGAACTGCGAGGGCGTGCGCACCATGTGCAGGTTCTCCGCGTGGCCGAGGACCACCCAGATCGGTACGTCGTCGTGGAGCAGCACGGGCGCCACCGGGCCGTGCTCCTCGCGGAGCCGGCGGTACAGCGCGCGCAGGTCCCGCACCTCGTGGAGCCGGTGCAGGCCCCCGGGCCCGACGGCGTGCGCGGGGCAGCCCGGGGGCGGTGCGGCGGTGAGGTCGTCCGGACCGGTCAGGGAGTGGGGTTCAGGCGTCACGGCGGTCGCTTTCGGGGCGAAAAAAGGGGGGAAGCGGGCGTGGGGCTCAGCCGGCCGAGCCGGTCAGGGCCAGCGAGTGCAGGAAGCGCACCAGGGTCAGCAGGACGTCCCGGCTGGAGGCGCGGCGCCGTACGTCGCACTCGACCATCGGGATGTCCGCCGAGAGGTCGAGCGCCCGGCGCAGTTCGGCGATGGGGTAACGGGGCGCGTCCGGGAAGGAGTTGATGGCGACGACGAAGGGCACGCCGCGCTCCTCCAGCCGGCCCATGACGTCGAAGCTCACCTCCAGGCGGCGGGTGTCGACCAGGACGACCGCGCCGAGCGCGCCTTCGAACAGGCCGTTCCACAGGAACCAGAAGCGCTGCTGGCCGGGGGTGCCGAAGAGGTAGAGCACCAGTTGGTCGGTGATGCTGATGCGGCCGAAGTCCATCGCCACGGTGGTGGCCGTCTTGGACTCGGAGCCGTAGTTGTCGTCGATGCCGATGCCGGCCTGGGTCATGGTCTCCTCGGTGGTCAGCGGCCTGATCTCGCTGACCGAGCCGACCATCGTGGTCTTGCCGACCCCGAAGCCGCCGACGATGACGATCTTCGCCGCGGCCTGGGCCGTGTGCGGCAGCTGGTCCTCGGTCCGGGGGCCGGGCAGGGTGTCAGAGCCGTTGAAGTCCATGCATCACCGCTTCGAGGAGGGAACGGTCGGGCACCGCCTGGCGGACGATGGGGGCGCGCGCCTGTACCAGTTCGGCCGTCAGCAGTTCGGTGATCAGGACCGTGATCGCGCTGAACGGCAGGTTGAGGTAGGCCGAGAGTTCGGCCGCGGACAGCGGGGCGGAGCACAGCCTGAGCAGTGCCGCCTGTTCGGGGCTGGCGGACGGGGGCGGTTCGGCGCGGGCCACGATCAGCGTCACCAGGTCGACGGCGGCGCGGGCGCCGTCCTCGCCCGGGCCGGCGACGACGTACAGCCGCTCGGGGTTCTTCTCCCGGCCCCCTTCGGCCGGTTCGGGCGGCGGGGGTTCGGGTGCGGGGGCGGGGGTGCGCCTCTGGCGCCGCGGAGGCGTCATACGGTCTGCCCGTTGCGGCGGGGCGGGCTGGTCAGATGGGCGCCAATGCGGACCACGAGGTCGCGCATGCGGGCGCTCATCATGCCGGGTTCGGTGCGGATGTCGGCGAGCACGGCGAGGTAGGCGTTGGCGCCGGCGGACATCAGGTAGAAGTAGCCGCCGTTGATCTCGATGACGACCAGCTTCATCCGGCCGTCGCTGCCCGGGATCTCGCCGGCGACGGCGGTCGCGAGGCTCTGGAGTCCGGCGCAGGCGGCGGCGACCCGGTCGGCGGCGTCGGGGTCGCCGCCGTAGCGGGCGATGCGCAGGCCGTCGGCCGACAGCACGACGATCATCTCGATGCCCGGTACGCCGTCGTCCAGTTCCTTGAGCATCCAGTCGAAGTTGGCTCGCTGCTGGATCACTTGCGGTCCCCCTCGTCGTCGGCCTCGGCGCGGGCCGGCTTCTCGATCAGGTGCATGTAGGCGGTCGGGTTCTGGGTGAACGCGGTCGGGTCGGGGCCCGGGTTGTCCTTCTTCAGGCCGTCCCAGAAGGCTTCGACCCACAGACCGGGTTCGGGTTCGTTCTCGGCGGGTTCGGGTTCGGGCCGGGTCCACAGGGACCGGCCCTGCGCCTGGGCCTCCTGCTCGGCGCGGTCGGCGGCGATCTGCTCGGCGATGCGCTGGCTGAGCGGGACGGTGACCTTGCTGCGGCGCTGCGGCAGGCCGTTCTCGGTCCACTCGGTGACGACGGGGACGTCGTCCTCCATCGACACCGAGGCGGGGATGCGCGGGCTGGTGGGGCGGCGCTTCTTGGGGGCGCGCTTGGGGCCCTCCAGGGCGTCCGCGCCGGGCAGCGGGATGGAGGTGGCGCCGATGCCGTGGGCGAGGCCGGGCGCGGGGTCGGTGGTCATCATGTCGCTGGGCACCACCAGGACGGCGCGGACGCCGCCGTAGGCGGAGGAGCGCAGCGAGACCTGCATGTTGTACGCGGTGCACAGCCGGCCGACGACGGCGAGGCCGAGGCGGGGTTCCTCGCCGATCTCCTGGAGGTCGATGCCGGCCTTGGCCTCCTCCAGCATCTTCTCGATGCGGGCGCGGGACTCCTCGTTGAGGCTGACGCCGCCGTCCTCGATCTCGATGGCGACGCCGCTCTGCACCTCGATGGCGGTGACGTGCACCTTGGTGTGCGGCGGGGAGTAGCGGGTGGCGTTGTCGAGGAGTTCGGCGGCGGCGTGGATGACCGGCTCGACGTCGGTGCCCTTGATGTTGACCTTGGCGATGGAGTGCAGTTCGATGCGCCGGTACTCGAGGATCCGGGACATGGCGCCGCGCAGCACGCTGTAGAGGGTGACCGGGTTGGGCCACTGGCGGCCGGGCCGGCCGCCGCCGAGGACGGAGACGGAGTCGGCGAGGCGGCCGATCAGCGCGGTGCCGTGGTCGATGCGCAGCAGGTCGTCGAAGACCTCGGGGCTGCGGCCGTGGTCCTCCTCCATCTCCCGTAGTTCCGAGGCCTGTTGGTGGACGATGGCCTGGACGCGGCGGGCGATGCTGACGAAGGAGCGCTGCGTGGAGTCCCGCATGTTCTCCTCGTGGTCCACGATCCCGAGGATCATGCGGACCACGGCGCGCTGCGAGTCGGGCAGCCGGTGCCACTCGGGGTCGCCGTCGATGAGGTCGCGGAACACCTCCCGGGGGGTGTGTCCGTTGCGCAGGTACTCGACCGTGGCGGGCAGGATCTCGTCGGCGAGGTAGGCGATCTCCTCGTCGTGTCCGGCCAGGCGGCGTTCCAGGTAGGTGGTCCGCTGCTCGTGCTCGGCCTGCTGCCTGCGGATGACGCGGCCGCGGCGCACGGCTTCGGCGGCGGTGGCGAGCACGAGCAGGGTGGCGACGGCGCCGCAGCAGCCGACGGCGACCCGGGCGGGGGCCGTCACCAGGGCGACGGCGGCCCCGGAGGCCGCCGCCATCAGTACGGTCGGCAGCAACAGCACGCGCGCGTAGGGAAGTTCGCGGCCGCCGGGGGGCGGTTGAACACTCACCATGTAAGGCCTCTGAGACGAATCGGCTGGGGTTCGGGGCAGCTTCCGGTGGGGTAGGTCATGGGACAGTCGGAATCTTCGGGATGCTCGGGATATCTGCGAACAAGCGCACGAATACACCTCAACTCGGTGCGCTGCGGGCGAGCCTAGTCCGACCGGATCATCGCCGTGTCATATTCGGCAAGCACCTGAAACCCGGGGCGCCCGAGGAGTACGCTCTGGTGATTTACACGCACCGATTCCGTTCGAATACGTAGGGTGACAGCGTACGGGCGTACGAATCCGGCTCACCGGAGCGGGTGAAAAAACGAGGCGGGGCGTGACCTCACGGCCTCAGCCGTACGGTCACGCCCCGCTGCCGGTGTCCGGCGGGTGTCAGCCCACCGACGAGTAGGCGACCACCCCGCGCAGCAGTCCGTCGACCGCCTTGCGGGCGTTCTTCGCCACGGTCGAGTTCTCCGTGGGCGCCGCCGCCGAAATCTGCCCCAGGACGTCGATGACCTGCTTGCACCAGCGCACGAAGTCGCCGGCCGGCATCTCCGCCTCGCGCAGCACCTCGTCGAGCCCCTTGCCGGACGCCCATTCGTAGGCGGCCCAGGCGAACCCGAGGTCCGGCTCGCGCTGGCCGACGCCCTCGGTCTGGCTGATCCGGAACTCCTCCTCCAGCGCGTCCAGCCGCCCCCAGATGCGCACCGTCTCGCCCAGCGCGGCCTTCGCCTTGCCGGAGGGCACCTTGGGCGCCATGGCGTCGTCGCTGACCCGGGCCTCGTAGACCAGCGCGGAGACGCAGGCGGCGAGTTCGGCCGGGCCCAGGCCCTCCCAGACGCGCTCGCGCAGGCATTCGCTGGCGAGCAGGTCTAGTTCGCCGTAGAGGCGGGCGAGCCGCTTGCCGTGCTCGGTCACCTCGTCGCCGCGCAGGTAGTCGAGTTCGGTGAGCAGCGCGACGATGCGGTCGAAGGTGCGCGCGATGGTGTTCGTACGTCCCTCGATGCGGTGCTCCAGCTGCCTGGTGTCGCGCTGCAGCCGGTGGTAGCGCTCGGCCCAGCGGGCGTGGTCCTCGCGGTCGTCGCAGCCGTGGCACGGGTGGGCGCGCAGGGCGGTGCGCAGCCGGGCGATCTCCCGGTCGTCGGCCGCCTGCGAGCGCCGCTTGCGGGCCCGCTCCGGCGGGATGTGGCCGGCCTTGGTGCGCAGCGCGGAGGCCAGGTCACGGCGGGACTGCGGGGAGCGCGGGTTGAACGACTTGGGGATGCGCATCCGCTCCAGCGGCTCGACGGGCACCGGGAAGTCGATCGACGCGAGCCGCTTGACCTGCCGCTCGGCGGTCAGCACCAGCGGGCGCGGGCCGTCCACGTGCTCCAGGCCCCGGTGGCCGTTGGACCGGCCGGCCGGCAGCCCGGGGTCGAGGACCAGGGCCAGGCCCGCGTACTTGCCGGTGGGGACGTGGATGACGTCGCCCGGCTTGAGCTTCTCCAGGGCGACGGCGGCCTCGGCGCGGCGCTGCGCGGCGCCCTGGCGGGCCAGCTCGGTCTCGCGGTCCTTCAGCTCCCGGCGCAGCCGCATGTACTCGCCGAAGTCGCCGAGGTGGCAGGTCATCGACTCCTTGTAGCCGGCCAGGCCCTCCTCGTTGCGCTGCACCTGCCGGGAGATCCCGACCACCGACTTGTCGGCCTGGAACTGGGCGAAGGAGGTCTCCAGCAGCTCGCGCGAGCGGTGCCGCCCGAACTGCTCGACCAGGTTGACCGCCATGTTGTACGACGGCTTGAAGCTGGAGCGCAGCGGATAGGTGCGGGTGCCCGCCAGTCCCGCCAGGTGGTCGGGGTTCATGCCGCGCTGCCACAGCACCACCGCGTGGCCCTCCACGTCGATGCCGCGGCGGCCGGCCCGGCCGGTGAGCTGCGTGTACTCGCCGGGGGTGATGTCGGCGTGCTGCTCGCCGTTCCACTTGACGAGCTTTTCCAGCACGACCGAGCGGGCGGGCATGTTGATGCCGAGGGCGAGGGTCTCGGTGGCGAAGACCGCCTTGACCAGGCCGCGCACGAACAGCTCCTCGACGACCTCCTTGAAGGTCGGGAGCATGCCCGCGTGGTGGGCGGCGATGCCGCGCTCCAGGCCTTCCAGCCACTCGTAGTAGCCGAGGACGTGCAGGTCCTCGCGCGGGATGGCGGCGGTGCGCTCCTCGACCAGGGCGCGCACCTCGTCGCGCGCCTCCTCGTCGTTGAGCCTGAGGCCCGCGTACAGGCACTGCTGGACGGCGGCCTCGCAGGCGGCGCGGCTGAAGATGAAGGTGATCGCGGGCAGCAGGCCCTCGGCGTCCAGCCGCTCGATGACCTCGGGACGGCTGGGCGTCCAGATCCGGGAGCGCTGGCGGCGCTCGCGCTCGCGGTCCGCCTCGCGCATGGCCCGGCCGCGTCTGCGGTCCTGGTAGGAGGGGCGGCTGGCCTCCATGCGGGCCATCCGCGTGAGGTCGGGGTTGACGGCCTTCTTGTGGCCCTCGCCCTCCTCGAACAGGTCGTACATCCGCCGCCCGGCCAGCACGTGCTGGAACAGCGGCACCGGCCGGTGCTCGGAGACGATCACCTGGGTGTCGCCGCGGACGGTGTCCAGCCAGTCGCCGAACTCCTCGGCGTTGGACACGGTCGCCGACAGCGACACCAGCGTCACCGACTCGGGCAGGTGGATGATCACTTCCTCCCAGACCGCGCCGCGGAAGCGGTCGGAGAGGTAGTGCACCTCGTCCATCACCACATAGCCGAGGCCGCGCAGGGTCTGGGAGCCGGCGTACAGCATGTTCCGCAGCACCTCGGTGGTCATCACGACCACGGGGGCGTCGGAGTTGAGGCTGTTGTCGCCGGTGAGCAGGCCGACCTTGCCGCTGCCGTAGCGGCGGCACAGGTCGGAGTACTTCTGGTTGGACAGCGCCTTGATGGGCGTCGTGTAGAAGCACTTGCGGCCCTGCTGGAGGGCGAGGTGGACGGCGAACTCGCCCACGATCGTCTTGCCGGAGCCGGTGGGCGCGGCGACCAGCACGCCCTTGCCCTCCTCGAGGGCCTGGCAGGCCTCGATCTGGAAGGGGTCGAGGCCGAAGTCGTACAGCTCGCGGAAGCCCGCGAGCGCGGTGGCCTGCTCGGCAGCTCGTCTGCGCGCTGCCGCGTACCGCTCGGCCGGTGAGAGATCCTCTGTCATCGTGCTTTCGAGCGTACCGGGCCGCACTGACAACGGGACGATCAATATCGTGATCGCCCCGCCGGGCCCGGACGCGCCGAAGGCCGGCCGCTCGTGGTGGCGAGCGGCCGGCCTTCGGCGACCGGCGGGTGGACGCCCTTGGGCGACCGGCGGGTGGACGCCTTTCGGCGACCGGCGGGCGACCGGCCGCCCGCGGGACGAGGCGCGGGCGGGGCGGGCCGTGGGTCAGGTCACGTCGTCGTAGCCGTTGATCCGCTCGCCGCTGCTCTGCTCGGGCAGGGCGCGGGCGGCGCCGACGGACTCGATCTCGCCGATGTCCTCGGGGGTGAGGTC
The DNA here is from genome assembly GCF_019890635.1 of Streptomyces sennicomposti. Lineage (GTDB taxonomy): Bacteria > Actinomycetota > Actinomycetes > Streptomycetales > Streptomycetaceae > Streptomyces > Streptomyces sennicomposti. The sequence goes on along the minus strand of NZ_JAIOAB010000003.1, from coordinate 186,099 downwards.
GAGGTCGGAGGCCTCGTCGTCGGCGGGGCCGGCCTCGTCGCGGCGGCGCTTGCGGCGGTCGTTGAGCAGCGAGAAGACCACCGCGCCGAAGTACAGCACCCAGATCGGGCCGGCGAGCGCCAGCATCGACACCGGGTCGGTGCTGGGCGTGGCGACGGCCGCGAAGACGGTGATCCCGATGATCATGCCGCGCCACCAGCCGAGCATGCGCCGGCCGGTCAGGATGCCGGTCAGGTTCAGCATGATCAGCAGCAGCGGCAGCTCGAAGGAGAGACCGAAGACGATCACCATGCGCGTCACCAGCTGCAGCAGGTCGTCCAGCGGCAGCAGGTTGTTCACGTTGGCGGGCGTGAAGTCGAGCAGCACCTTCGCCGTGGTGGGCAGCACCTGGTAGGCGAAGAACGCGCCGCCGAGGAAGAGGGGGACGCCGGTGCCGACGAACGCGTAGGCGTACTTCTTCTCGTGCTTGTGCAGGCCGGGGGCGATGAAGGCCCACAGCTGGTACAGCCAGACCGGCGAGGCGAAGACGACACCGGCCATCAGGGAGACCTGGAGGGCCATGGTGAAAGGCGCCAGCAGACCGTTGATCGTGATCTGCGCGCACTTGCCCGTACTGCCGGTGTCGGCGGGGGCCTTGGCGTTCGCCAGCTCCTGGAACGTCCTCCCGCAGCCGACCGAGTGGAGGATCGGCTTGGTCAGGAAGTTGATGATGTCGTAGTAGAAGAAGGCGGCGACGATCGTGACCACGACGATGGCCAGCAACGCCTTCGCGAGCCGGTTGCGGAGCTCACGAAGGTGATCCGTGAGGGGCATCCGCCCCTCGGGATCCTTCTCCTTCTTGCGGGCAGGCTTGAGCAACCCACGTCCTCATCTCGTGCGGCAGGCCGGTGACGTCCGGCCGTGCGTCAGCGCTGGGTGGTGTCCGACGGCTCGCTCACCGGGCGCGAGCTCGTCACGTCGCCGGGGGCGGCCTTGATGGTGCGCTGCGCGGGGGGCTGCTCGTCGCCGGCCGGCGGCGGGGCGGAGGCCGTGCGGCCCTCTTCCTTCATCGCCTTGGCCTCGCTCTTGAGGATCCGGGCGGACTTGCCGAGCGAGCGCGCCATGTCCGGAAGCTTCTTCGCGCCGAACAGCAGGATGATGACGACGAGGATGAGAATGATCTCGGGGGCTCCGAGCCTTCCGAACATAAGTCTTTACCTTCTCACCGAGGCGGCTGGGTGGGATGCTGTCCGATCGGCCGGACTTGCGTCCGAGCGGTCGTTCTGGCAGCGATCGTAACGCTCAGGGGTGAACGCGAGGCAATCCCCGGGCGTACTCCCGTCCGCGGTCCGGGCCTCGTTCTCCGGTCCGCCCGAGCAGCGTACCTGTCCGGGCCGACAGCATGACAGGTGCGAAGCCGTCTGCGGCGCGCGGCTCCCCCGGCGCGGCGCACGGCGCCGGACGGGCGCGCGGGCGGGGGCGGTGCGACAGGTGCGCGGCGCCGGGGCGGCACAAACCGGCCGTCGGGCTCACAGCGAGTCCACGGCCCGGGCGGCGCTCAGGGAGGCCCGCTCCAGTTCCTCGGCGGCCCGGCTGATCCGGTGCGCGGACTCCGAGACCTGCCGGCCGAGCCGGCGCGCCTCCACGAAGACCCGGACGGCGAACACACCGAGGACGGCGAGACCCAGGAACCCCGCGGCTACCGCGAGCATCGGCCAGAACATGACCCTGAGCCTAGACCGTCGAGTGCAGGCGCAGGGTGCGGACCCCGCCGCCGGTGAGCAGCTCGACGATCCGCTCGCCGGCCGGCTTGCGCACCGCGGCCCCGCAGTCGGGGCAGGTGAAGGAGTAGAAGGTGGTGCGGCTGCTGGCGCCGATGGCCAGCCGCAGCGCGCTCGCGCCCAGCTCGAAGCGGCCCCGGCAGTCGGGGCAGCCCGCGCGGAACACCACGGGGGCCACGCTCCGCATCCCGGCGAACGCGGCCGCCACCGACATCCCGGTCACCCCGGTCGTCGCCGACTCGCTCACAGTCCCTGCTCCTGCCTGTCGTACCGCCCGTCCGGCCCGTCGTGCACCGCCCGGCCGCCCGCGGCGGGTCCGGGGCGTTCCGTCTGCCCGCCGCCGGCGGTGTCCTCGGCGTCGACGCCGTCGTACGCCGCCAGCGCCTCGTGGGCCGCCCGCCGGGCGCTGTCGGCCAGCTCGCGCGGCGCGACGATCCGGCCGTCGCGGCCAAGGCGCAGCGCCAGTCGTCTGAGCGAGGCCGGGTCGGGGGTGCGCAGGGTGATACGCAGCCCGCCGTCGGGAAGCTCATCGGCGCTGTCGTGCGGGTAGTACTCGGCGACCCAGCGACCGCCCGGACCGACCTCCACGACGACCTCCGGGTCCTCGGCGGCGGGCTGCACCAGCGCCTCGGACAGATCGCGCAGCTCCACCTCGGGCGGCGCGGACGGCTCGTCGAGGATCTTGATCTCGGCGACCCGGTCCAGCCGGAAGGTGCGGCGCGCCTCGGAACGGCGGCACCAGGCCTCCACATAGGTGTGCCCGACGCTGACCAGGCGGATGGGGTCGATCTCGCGTTCGGTGACCTCGTCGCGGGCGGGCGAGTAGTAGCGGATCCACAGCCGGCGGCGCTCGGAGATCGCCCGGTCCACGTCGGCGAAGACGCCGCCCTCGGACTCGAAGGTCACCGACAGCCGGGAGCTGGCGCCCGCCGCCTCGCCGGCCGCGGTCTCCACCTTGGCGGTGGCCCGCAGCAGCGCCTGCCGGTCGCTCTCGCGCAGCCCCGGCAGGGTGGCCACCGCGCGGGCGGCCACCAGCAGGGCGGTGGCCTCGTCGGCGGCCAGCCGCAGCGGCTCGGCGGCGTCCGCGCCGAGCGCCGCCGGGTTGTGCCACCAGATGCGCTCGCCGTCGGTGTCGATGTCCAGCAGGTCGCCGCCGCGGAAGCTGGTGCCGCACATGGGCAGCACGTCGAGGTCGGAGACCAGCTCGTCCTCGGTGATGCCGAAGGCGCGCGCCACGTCCTCGATCCGGGCGCCGGGGCGCTCCCGGAGATAGGTCACCAGGGAGAGCATCCGCCGGGTCTGGTCGATGGCGTTCACGGGCCTGACCGGTTTGCCTGCCACTGTGTTGCTCGCTCCCCCTCAGCCCTTGGCCACGGCACGCAGCCGGTCCACCACGTCGGCCCGCAGTTCCGCGGGTTCCAGGACCACCACGTCCGGCCCGAACTCCACCAGCCAGGCGTCCAGCCCGTGTCCGTACGGGATCTCCAACTCGTCCCAGCCGTCGCCCAGTTCCCGTACGGCGCCGGCCTTGGCCCGCAGCGGGTAGCCGGCGCCGGAGCGCAGCCGGATGCGCGCGGTGCGGTCGGCGATCTCGCCGGCCCAGCTCGCCACGGTCTCGCGGACGGTGACGACGTCGGGCACCGGCGCGGTGAAGGCGGCGCCGCGCGAGCGGACCTTGCCGGTGATCCGGGACAGCCGGAACACCCGCTCGGCGCCGCGGTCGCGGTCGAAGCCGGCCAGGTACCAGTGGCCGCGCCAGCACTCCAGCGCCCACGGCTCGACGTGCCGGGTCTCGGGGCGGGCGGCGTTGGCCTTGCGGTAGTCGAAGGCGACCGGGCGGCGGTCGCGGCAGGCCAGCATCAGCGGCTCGAAGGCGGCCTCGTGCACCGGGATGCGCGGCTCCAGGGCGCCGTGCGCCTCGAACGGGTCGACGTCCTCCAGCAGGCCGGCCGCGCGCAGCTTCTGCAGGGCGCCGCTGGCCGCGCCGGCCAGCCGGGCCTGCTGCCAGACCTTGGCGGCCAGGCCCAGGGCGGCGGCCTCCTCGGCGTCCAGGGTGATGGGCGGCAGCCGGTTGCTGTCCCGGCGGGCCAGGTAGCCGATCTCGCCGTCCAGGCTCTCGACGGTCTCGATGACGAGGCCCAGCTCGCGCAGGTCGTCCTTGTCCCGCTCGAACATGCGGTTGAAGGAGTCGTCGCTGCCGCCCGCTCCCCTGCCCGGTCCGGAGGCCTCGACGTAGGCCTCGATGGAGTCGCGCAGCTCGCGCTTGCTGAGCGGCCGGCGCGTCCCGAGCAGGCACAGCGCCAGGTTCATCAGCCGCTCCGCCTTGGCAATGGCCATCGATGCCCTTCGCCTTCCTCATGGTCCTTACGACCGTTGACCGTACCGCCCCGCGGCACGGTGGCAAAAGCCGAGGGCCCACGCCGGACAGGCGTGGGCCCCAGGTGATCGGAACCGGTCCGACTCCGCTCGGGGATCAGACCCCGAGCAGGTCCACCACGAAGATCAGGGTCTCACCGGGCTTGATCGCCGGGGTGGGGCTCTGGTCACCGTAGGCGAGGTGCGCCGGGATGGTCAGCTGGCGGCGGCCGCCGACCTTCATGCCCTGCACGCCCTGGTCCCAGCCCTTGATGACGCGGCCGCCGCCGAGCGGGAAGCGGAACGGAGTGCCCCGGTTCCAGCTGGCGTCGAACTCCTCGCCGGTGCTGAAGGCGACGCCCACGTAGTGGACGGTGACGGTCTGCCCGGCCTGCGCCTCGGGACCGTCGCCCTCCCAGATGTCCTTGATCTCGAGGTCCGCCGGGGGCTCGCCGCCCGGGAAGTCGATCTCGGGCTTGTCGATGCTCACGTCTTAACGCTCCTGCTTGTGTACGACACGTGACGCGGACAGTCTTTCATCCCCCGCGCCCGCCGTGGCCGCGCCGGAGGCCGCGCAGCGTGGCGCGCTACATCGCCGCCAGGATGTCCACCGAGAACACCAGCGTGGAGTCCTTCTTGATACCGCTGTTGGGCGGCGGGTTGTCACCGTAGCCGTCGGCCGGCGGGATCACGATCAGCACCCGGCTGCCGACCTTCTTGCCGGTCAGCCCCTGCGCCCACCCCTTGACGACCTGCTGGAGGGAGAAGGACGTCAGCGACTTGCGGCTGTACGTCGAGTCGAACTCCTTGCCGCCGTCCCACAGCACGCCCTTGTACTGGACCAGGACGGTGCTGTCCGCCTTGACCACGGGGCCGTCGCCCTCGATGACGTACTCGGCGGCCAGCTTCTTCGGCGCGGCGGTCTTGGGAATCGTGATCTCCGGGGCGCTGCCGTCGGTGGCGGTGCCCACGGTCGGCAGGTTCGCGTCCGTCTTCTGCACGACCTTGCCCTTGGCCGAGCTCTTCGCGTTGAAGGCGTCCTGCACGTCCACGACGAAGACCAGAGTGTCGGTGCCCTTGATGCCCGCCTGCGCGTTGCCCTGCGTGCCGTAGCCCCAGGTGGGCGGCACCGCGAACTGGACGCGGCTGCCGACCTTCTTCCCCGTGAGCGCGTAGCGCCAGCCGTCGATGATCGTGCCCTGGGAGAGCTGGATGAGCAGCGGCGTCTTGCGGTCGTAGGAGTTGTCGAACACCTTGGCGGTGTCCCAGATCTGGCCGAGGTAGTGCGCCTGGACGTAGTCGTTCTCCGCCAGGGTGCGCCCGCCGCCGGCGATCACCGTCTTGACGGCGAGGTCCTTGGAGGGCTGACCGGTCCCCTTGGCGACGGTCGGCTTCTCGCCGAACTTCGTGCCCGCCGTGATGGCCGGCAGCGGCCCGGAGACGATCTTCGGCGGCGGCGGGGCGGAAGTGGCCGAGGCCGACGGCGACGACGAGGGGGCCGGGGAGGCGCTGTCGCTGGTCTTGCCCGAGTCGGACTTGTCGCTGCCGCAGGCGGCCAGCGTGACCAGTCCCGCGGGTACGGAAATCAGTAGAGAGCGTCGGCGCACGGTGGGGGCCTCGTAATCGGTCGGTCCGGTGGATGGCGTGCGCGCTACCTTACTGACGATCAGCCGCCGACAGCGGCTGCGGCCCGCACCGGTTTCGGCCGGAGGCAGCGGGAATCGCCCCCTGCGCCGCCACGCGCGGGCGCCGCAAGCGCACAGACACAGCGGCCCCCGCGGCCCGAACGCCCGAAACGCGAACCTCCGGAGCAGGGCGTGCGAAGGCGCCGTACGCGAAACGTACGGCGCCCGTGCGGTGTTCCCGCATTTCCGCGGAATCCCGCTCTCACCGCATATCGCTCACCTTCCGGTCACATTCCGGCGATGAGCTTCTCCACCCGCTCGTCCACCGAACGGAACGGGTCCTTGCACAACACCGTCCGCTGCGCCTGGTCGTTCAGCTTCAGGTGCACCCAGTCGACCGTGAAGTCACGGCGCTGTTCCTGCGCCCGCCGGATGAAGTCGCCGCGCAGCCGGGCCCGAGTGGTCTGCGGGGGCACCGACTTGCCCTCGAAGATCCTCAAGTCGTTGCAGATCCGGGTGGCCTGACCCTTCTTCTCCAGCAGGTAGTACAGGCCGCGGCGACGGTGGATGTCGTGGTACGCGAGGTCTATCTGGGCGACCCGCGGATGCGACATGGTCATGTTGTGCTTGGCCCGGTACCGCTCGATGAGCTTGTACTTCATCACCCAGTCGATCTCGGTGCCGATCCGGTCGAGGTCCTCCGCCTCGATCGCGTCCAGCGTGCGGCCCCACAGCTCCAGCACCCGCTCCACCGTGCCGGTGCGGATGCCGCGGCGCTCGCAGAAGTCCACGGCCTTCTCGTAGTACTCGCGCTGCACCTCCAGCGCGGAGGCCTCCCGGCCGCTGGCCAGGCGCACCTTGCGGCGGCCCGTGATGTCGTGGCTGACCTCGCGGATCGCCCGGATCGGGTTCTCCAGGGTGAGGTCGCGCATCACCGTGCCCGCCTCGATCATGCGCAGCACCAGGTCCGTGGCGCCGACCTTCAGCAGCATCGTCGTCTCGGACATGTTCGAGTCGCCGACGATGACGTGCAGCCGGCGGTAGCGCTCGGCGTCCGCGTGCGGCTCGTCGCGGGTGTTGATGATCGGCCGCGAACGCGTCGTCGCCGAGGAGACGCCCTCCCAGATGTGCTCCGCCCGCTGGCTCACGCAGTACACGGCGCCGCGCGGCGTCTGCAGGACCTTGCCCGCACCGCACAGCAGCTGCCGGGTGACCAGGAACGGGATCAGGATGTCCGCGAGCCGGGAGAACTCCCCGTGCCGGGCCACCAGATAGTTCTCGTGGCAGCCGTAGGAGTTGCCCGCCGAGTCGGTGTTGTTCTTGAAGAGGTAGACGTCGCCCGCGATTCCCTCCTCGTGCAGGCGTCGTTCCGCGTCTACCAGGAGTCCCTCGAGAATGCGCTCGCCGGCCTTGTCGTGGGTGACCAGTTCGATCAGATTGTCACATTCGGGTGTGGCGTATTCCGGATGTGACCCCACGTCGAGATAGAGCCGGGCGCCGTTTCGCAGAAACACATTGCTGCTGCGGCCCCATGACACGACACGGCGGAAGAGGTACCGCGCCACCTCGTCAGGCGACAGGCGGCGCTGTCCCCTGAACGTGCACGTGACGCCGTACTCGTTCTCCAGCCCGAAAATGCGGCGGTCCATGACTGAACATTACGCCCGATCCCCCGAGCTGAAACGGGGTTCGGCAGCACGATTTGGATCATTTTCCGATGAAGCCGCAACGACCGCCCCTCCGGCGGGAGCTGCGAGCACCCGCCCGGTGGCCAGCAGCACCAGCAACGACAGGCCCCCGGCGGTTCCCGGCACCGCGAACCCCCACAGCGCCCCGCCGGCCTGCACCACCGGCCCCGCCACCCCCGTCCCCACCGACGCGCCCACCGTGAACGTGGTCACCAGCCAGGAGAACGCCTCGGTCACCGTCCCGGCCGGCGCGTGCCGGTCCACGATGACGAACGCGCAGGCGATGCACGGCGCCAGGAACACCCCCGCGAGCGCCGTCAGCGCCACCATCGCCACCGCGCCCGGCAGCAGCAGGAGCGGCAGATAACACATCGCCAGAAGGGCCACCAGCACCCTGAGTCGCCGCTCGGGCACGCCCGCCCACTGCCGCGCCCCGTAGACGGTGCCGCCGGCCAGCGCGCCCAGCCCCAGCGCCGCCATCAGCCAGCCGTACACCGCGTCGCCGCCGTGGTCGTCGGCGTACGGCACCGAGGCCACCGTGATGGAGCCCAGCGCCACGCCGACGAAGAGGAACGCCGCCAGCAGCGCAAGCAGCCCGGGCGAACGCAGCGCGCCGAGCCAGTGCGCCTCCCGCGGTGCCGAGCGCCACGCACGCGAGGGCGGCGAGAGGACCACGCAGAGCGCCCCCAGCACCCCGAGCACGTTCAGCGCGATCAGCGCCGCCCGCGCCGACCACAGCGACACGCACAGCGTGACCAGCAGGGGGCCCACGGTGAACATGACCTCCTGCGCCACCGCGTCCATGGCGTACGCCGTGTGCACCTGGCCCTCCCGGCGCAGCACGGACGGCCACAGGGCCCGCAGACCGCCCTCCAGGGGCGGCGTGAACAGCCCGGCGGCCGCGACGGCCGGACAGGCGAGCGCGCGCGGCTCGGCGCCGGTCAGGGCGAAGGCGGTCATCGCCAGGGCCGCCGCGAGCGCCGCGGGCAGCTGCACCCGGGGCTGGCCGTACAGGTCCACCAGCCGGCCGAGCACGGGCTGCCCGATCGCGTTGGCGACGCCGTAGACGGCGGCCAGCGCCCCGGCCAGGCTGTAGCTCCCGCCCTCCGCGCGGACGAACAGCACGATCGCGATGGCCGCGGTGGCGTTGGGCAGCCGGCCCACCAGCGTGCCGGTCAGCAGGCGGGCGGCGTGCCGCGTCCTGAGGATCTCCAGGTATCCCGCGAGTCCCGCGGCCATCGCGCGCCTCCATGGTCAAGTTTTACGTATAACGTCCGTTGCCATACGTACCATGTGCGCTGGTCGCAGTCCAGACGAGCGGACCGGGACCGGCAGGCGGCCGGACCGCCCGGCGGCCGACGACGACAGCGCGACCCGACGACGACCCGACGACGACCGGACCACGACCGGACGACGACCGAACGACAAGGAGCGGCCCCGCGGTGGCACGAGGAAGCACGCGCCCCACCAGCCGTGACGTGGCCCAGGCCGCCGGGGTCTCCCAGGCCGCCGTCTCCCTGGTGCTCGGCGACAAATGGCGCGGCCGGGTCTCCGAGGCCACCGCCGAACGGGTGCGCCGGGCCGCCGACGACCTCGGCTACCGGCCCAACCTCGCCGCCCGCAACCTCCGCCTCGGCCACACCCGGACCGTGCTCCTCGTCGTCCCCGCGCTCACCACTGAGTTCTTCGCCGGCGTCTACACCGGCGCCGCCCGCGTCGCCGCCGAACACGGCTTCGGCGTGGTCCTCTACCCCTCCCCCGAGGGCGTCGGCCCCGCCCGCAACCCCTTCGCCTCGGCCCAGGCCGCCCTCGACGGCGTCATCGCCTCCTCCATGGCCGCGGACGCCCTCACCGCCATCCGCGGCGACCGCCTCCCGCTGGTCATGCTCGACAGCGACCCCGAGGGCAGCCTCGGCGCGGCCACGGTCAACCTGGACATCCCCGACGCGGTACGACAGGTCGCCGCCCATCTGCTGGACCTCGGCCACCGCCGCTTCCTGCACCTGGCCGCCGACGTGCCGTCCTGGACCTTCGAGGTACGGGCCCGGGAACTGGCGGCCCGCCTCGGCGCGGTCCCCGGCACGTCCCTGCGCACCGCCCGCGCCGCCATCGCCGTCGAGGACGCCCAGGCTGCCACCGAGGCCGCCCTCGACACACCGGGACCCCGGCCCACCGCCGTCGTCTGCGACGACGACAAGCTCGCCGTCGGCGCCTACAAGGCACTGCGCCGCCTCGGCCTGCGGGTCCCGGACGACATCTCCGTCACCGGCGTCGACGACCTCGGCCTCGCCACCGCCGTCGACCCCGAACTGACCACCGTCCGCCTGGACGCCGAACTGTTCGGCGAGCGCGGCATGCGCGCCCTGCTGGCCGTCCTGGAAGGCCGCTCGCCCGACGCCGGGGACATCCCCGTGGAACTGGTCGTCCGGGGCTCCACGGCCCCGCCGAGCGCCCCCTGAGACGCCGAGCGGCCCCTTGACGCACCTGGGGCCCTGGGACGCCGGGAGCCCCGGCCGAGTCGTCGGCCGGGGCTCCCTGGGAGTGCGGGGCGAAGCGAGACGGGAGCTACTTCTCCTCGGCGTCGCCGTTGTCGTCGGAGTCCTGCGCGGTGTCCGCCGTACCGCCCTCCAGCAACCGCGCCAACTGGCGCCCGACGATGCGCTTGAACTTGCGCTGCTGCGGCCGCGTACGGTCCAGCACCGCCACCTCCAGGCGCTCGGCGGGAATCTCCCGCTCACTGCCGTTGGTGTCGCGGGACAGGGCCTGCACCGCCAGCTTCAGCGCCTCCGCCAACGTCATCCCGTCCCGATGACGCTGATCGAGATAGCCGCTGATCTGCTCGGCGTTGCCGCCGACCGCGACCGAGCCGTGCTCGTCCACGATCGAACCGTCGTGCGGCAGCCGGTAGATCTGGTCACCCTCCGGGGTCTCCCCCACCTCGGCGACCACCAGCTCCACCTCGTACGGCTTCTCCGCCGCACTGGAGAAGATCGTGCCCAGCGTCTGCGCGTAGACGTTCGCCAGACCACGCGCCGTCACGTCGTCCCGGTCGTAGGTGTAACCACGCAGGTCGGCGTAGCGCACACCGCCGATGCGCAGATTCTCGTACTCGTTGTACTTGCCGGCCGCGGCGAAGCCGATCCGGTCGTAGATCTCGCTGAACTTGTGCAGCGCGCGGGACGGATTCTCACCGACGAACACGATGCCGTCGGCGTACTGCAGCACGACCAGGCTGCGGCCGCGGGCGATGCCCTTGCGGGCGTACTCGGCCCGGTCGGCCATGGCCTGCTGGGGTGAGACATAGAACGGCGTCGACACCGGTTATCCGTCCCTTTCTGTAGTGGTCACTGGATCACCCTGACAAGAATCCGCCGCCGCCTACAGCAGCGCGGCCCGCGGGCCGTCCGGCTGCTCCAGACGCCGCTGCAGCACCGAGCGGGCGATCTCGGAGGACTCGTCCTCGGTCAGCCGGCGGAAGCCGTCATCGGTGATCACGGTGACGATCGGATAGATCCGGCGGGCGACATCGGGACCACCGGTCGCCGAGTCGTCGTCAGCCGCGTCGTACAGAGCCTGCACCACCAGCGTGGTCGCCTCGGCCTCGGACAGATCCTCGCGGTACAGCTTCTTCATGGCGCCGCGCGCGAAGATCGAACCCGAGCCCGTCGCCGCGTACCCGTGCTCCTCGCTGCGGCCGCCGGTGACGTCGTAGGAGAAGATGCGGCCCTTGTCGCGGTCCACGTCGTAACCCGCGAACAGCGGGACCACGGCCAGACCCTGCATGGCCATGCCCAGGTTGGAACGGATCATGGTCGACAGCCGGTTCGCCTTGCCCTCCAGCGAGAGCTGCGCCCCCTCGACCTTCTCGAAGTGCTCCAGCTCCAGCTGGAACAGCTTGACCATCTCCACGGCCAGACCGGCCGTGCCGGCGATGCCGACGGCCGAGTACTCGTCCGCCGGGAACACCTTCTCGATGTCCCGCTGCGCGATGACGTTCCCCATGGTCGCCCGCCGGTCACCGGCCAGCACGACGCCCCCCGGGAAGGTCACGGCCACGATCGTGGTGCCGTGCGGCGCCTCGATGACGCCCTGGGTGGGCGGCAGCTGCCGCTTGCCGGGCAACAGCTCCGGCTGATGCTCGGCGAGGAAGTCCATGAAGGACGAGGACCCAGGCGTCAGGAAGGCAGCCGGTAGACGCCCGGTGCTACGAGTGTTGGCTTCCACGCGTTTCCTTCCAGGTAGTCGGCAGCTCGGTACATCACGTCGGGGTCATCCCTCAACAGGCCGAGGCCAGAATTGCAGTTGAAGCACAGTACGCCACGGACCCTACCCGTCCTGTGGCAGTGATCCACATGTACGGCCGGAGCTTTCAGGCAGATCACGCACAAGCCTCTCTGCGAGACGACCATCGCGTCGCGTTCTGCCTCTGTGATGCCGTACTGCCGCTTCAGGTGATCTGCGCGCCCCTTTGCAGCACGGCACGCTTTACAGCTTGTGGACAGGCCGTCGGAGGCCGTCGCGTTGCGGTGCCATTCACTGTGCGGCTTGATCTCTCCGCACCGACGGCAGAACTTGTGCCCCTCGGGCACAGCGACTCGAGGCCGGACGTTTCGCCCCTTGGCGACCTGCCGCGACTGGTGGTAGGCGGCCACACACTCGCGGCAGTAGACCTGCAGGCCATCACGCATGGCCCTGTTCCGTGCGAAGGCTGCCCGCGGCTTGTGCTGTTTGCACCGCGAGCAGCGCTTCACACCCCCTTCGTACACCACTCCGACGACCCCCGCTACCTTCGATTCAAAGGAGGAATTACTCTCCACCCTTCTGAACGAAGGACCGCACGAAGTCCTCTGCATTGGACTCGAGCACATCATCGATTTCGTCCAGGACGTCGTCGACGTCGTCGCTCAGCTTCTCGTGGCGTTCCTTGAGGTCGTCGCTCGCCTGGGCGTCCTGTGCCTGCTCCTCGACCTCCTCGGTCGAGCGCGTGGCCTTCTGCTGCCCGCCGCCGGTGTCCTTGGTCGCCATAACCCTCACCCCGCTCAGTTCGGTTCGCCCGACATGGTCGGCATTACGGCCGATCGGTGATGATCAGACCCTACAAGCCGGGTCCGACATCGGCCCCGCAGTTTCCGCAACGTACGGGGCCCGTCTCGATGATTCCCGGGCGCCGGGGGTTTCCACCCCGGTCGGCCGGCCCGGTTCGAGTACCCATTCAGTTGCCGGACAGGACCCTGACCAGGTCCTCCGCCGTGCGGCAGCGGTCCAGCAGCTCCTTGACGTGATTACGCGTTCCGCGAAGCGGTTCCAGGGTTGGAACCCGCTGGAGGGAGTCGCGGCCCGGCAGGTCGAAGATGACCGAGTCCCAGGAGGCCGCCGCCACGTCGTCGGCGTACTGCTCCAGGCACCGCCCGCGGAAGTAGGCCCGGGTGTCCTCCGGGGGCTTCCTGCGGGCCCGGTCGACCTCGCTCTCGTCCAGCAGGCGCTTCATGCGGCCGCGGGCCGCCAGGCGGTTGTACAGGCCCTTCTCGGCGCGCACGTCGGCGTACTGGAGGTCGAGCAGGTGGAGCTTGGCGGCGTCCCAGTCGAGGCCGTCGCGGCGGCGGTAGCCCTCCATCAGCTCCCGCTTGGCGACCCAGTCCAGCTCGCCGGCCAGGCTCATCGGGTCGTTCTCCAGCCGGTTGAGGGTGTCCTCCCAGCGGGTCAGGACGTCCTTGGTCTGGTCGTCGGCGTCGGCGCCGAAGCGCTCCTCGACGTACTTGCGGGCCAGCTCGAAGTACTCCATCTGGAGCTGTACCGCGGTCAGTGTCCGGCCGCTGCGCAGCGTGATCAGTCGCTTGAGCGTGGGGTCGTGCGAGACCTGGTGCAGGGTGCGCACGGGCTGGTCGACGGCCAGGTCGACGGCGATGAAGCCGTCCTCGATCATGGACAGGACCAGGGCGGTCGTGCCGAGCTTGAGGTAGGTGGAGATCTCCGAGAGGTTGGCGTCGCCGATGATCACGTGCAGTCGGCGGTACTTCTCGGCGTCGGCGTGCGGCTCGTCGCGGGTGTTGATGATGGGCCGCTTGAGGGTGGTCTCCAGGCCCACCTCGACCTCGAAGTAGTCCGCGCGCTGGCTGAGCTGGAAGCCGTGTTCGTGGCCGTCCTGGCCGATGCCGACCCGGCCGGCGCCCGTGACGACCTGGCGGGAGACGAAGAAGGGCGTCAGGTGGCGCACGATGTCCGAGAAGGCGGTCTCCCGCTTCATCAGGTAGTTCTCGTGCGTGCCGTAGGAGGCGCCCTTGTTGTCGGTGTTGTTCTTGTAGAGGTGGATGGGCTGCGCGCCGGGCAGCTGGGCGGCCCGCTCGGCGGCCTCGGCCATGATCCGCTCGCCGGCCTTGTCCCACAGGACGGCGTCGCGCGGGTTGGTGACCTCGGGGGCGCTGTACTCGGGGTGGGCGTGGTCGACGTAGAGCCGGGCGCCGTTGGTCAGGATGACGTTGGCCAGGCCGATGTCCTCGTCGGTGAGCTGGCTGGAGTCGGCGGCCTCGCGGGCGAGGTCGAAGCCGCGGGCGTCCCGCAGCGGGTTCTCCTCCTCGAAGTCCCAGCGGGCCCGGCGGGCCCGGTGCATCGCCGCGGCGTAGGCGTTGACGATCTGGGACGAGGTGAGCATGGCATTGGCGTTCGGGTGACCGGGGACGGAGATCCCGTACTCCGTCTCGATGCCCATCACTCGCCGTACGGTCATGCGGCCCTCCTTGCCCGGCGGCGCCCTCGGTCGAGGGCGGCGCTCAAGTACCGCTGATGCTCGGGTGCCTGTGCGGTGCCCGTCCCCGCACTGCGCGACCCGGCGGTACGAAAGAGCCTAGAACGCCTCTGCGCTGGTGGGGAGATCATTTGCGTCATTGCCTGCTCCATGCGTGGCCCTGGAAAACAGGTCGGCTGCGGGTACCCGCCGTGGGAACCCGCAGCCGCCCCGGTTTTACAGGTACTGACCGGTGTTCGCCACCGTGTCGATGGAGCGTCCGGTGTCCGCGCCCTGCTTTCCGGTGATCAGGGTGCGGATGTAGACGATCCGCTCGCCCTTCTTTCCGGAGATCCGGGCCCAGTCGTCCGGGTTGGTGGTGTTGGGCAGGTCCTCGTTCTCCTTGAACTCGTCCACGCAGGCCTGGAGGAGGTGGGAGACGCGCAGGCCCTTCTGGTTCTTCTCCAGGAAGTCCTTGATCGCCATTTTCTTGGCCCGGCCCACGATGTTCTCGATCATGGCGCCGGAATTGAAGTCCTTGAAGTAGAGGACTTCCTTGTCGCCGTTGGCGTAGGTGACCTCCAGGAAGCGGTTCTCCTCGGATTCGGCGTACATCTGCTCGACCGCGGTCTGGATCATGGCCTGGACCGTGGCGTCCTTCTCGCCGCCGTGCTCCGAGAGGTCGTCCGCGTGCAGCGGGAGGCGCTCGGTGAGGTACTTCGCGAAGATGTCCTTGGCCGCCTCGGCGTCGGGACGTTCGATCTTGATCTTCACGTCGAGCCGGCCGGGGCGCAGGATGGCGGGGTCGATCATGTCCTCGCGGTTGGAGGCGCCGATCACGACCACGTTCTGCAGGCCCTCCACGCCGTCGATCTCGGCGAGGAGCTGCGGGACGATGGTGTTCTCCACGTCCGAGCTGACGCCGGAGCCGCGGGTGCGGAAGAGGGATTCCATCTCGTCGAAGAAGACGATGACGGGGGTGCCCTCGCTGGCCTTCTCCCGGGCGCGCTGGAAGACGAGGCGGATCTGCCGCTCGGTCTCGCCGACGTACTTGTTCAGCAGCTCGGGGCCCTTGATGTTGAGGAAGAAGCTCTTGCCGGCGGCCTGGCCGGTGACCTCGGCGACCTTCTTGGCCAGCGAGTTCGCGACGGCCTTGGCGATGAGCGTCTTGCCGCATCCGGGGGGTCCGTAGAGCAGGACGCCCTTGGGCGGGCGCAGTTCGTGCTCCTTGAAGAGGTCCGGGTAGAGGTAGGGCAGCTCGACGGCGTCCCGGATCATCTCGATCTGGTTGCCGAGGCCGCCGATCTGCTCGTAGCCGATGTCGGGCACCTCTTCGAGGACGAGTTCCTCGACCTCGCTCTTGGGCACGACCTCGTAGACGTAGCCGGACCTGGGTTCGAGCAGCAGGGCGTCGCCGGCGCGGATGGTGACGTCCAGCAGCGGCTCGGCGAGCCGTACCACCCGTTCCTCGTCGGTGTGCCCGATCACCAGGGCGCGCTCGCCGTCCTCGAGGATCTCCTTGAGGGTGACGATGTCGCCGACGCGCTCGAACTGCATGGCGTCGACCACGTTGAGCGCTTCGTTGAGCATCACTTCCTGGCCGCGCCGGAGCTCGTCGAGTTCGACGCTGGGGCTGACGTTCACCCTCAGCTTGCGGCCGCCGGTGAAGATGTCGGCCGTGCCGTCCTCGTTGGCCTGCAGGAAGACGCCGAAGCCGGCGGGCGGCTGGGCCAGCCGGTCGACCTCTTCCTTGAGGGCCACGATCTGGTCGCGGGCCTCGCGGAGCGTGTTCGCCAGTCGTTCGTTCTGCGCGGACACGCCGGCCAGATTGGTCTGCAGCTCGACGATCCGCTCTTCGAGAATCCTCGTGTGTCGCGGAGAGTCGGCGAGCTTGCGTCGCAGGACGGCGATCTCCTGCTCAAGGTAGGCGATCTGCCCGGCCGGGTCGTCGGACCCTCGTCCCGGGCGGATGCCGCGGTTCATGTCGTCGTCGTGGGCTGCCACGGTCCTCACCTCCTCCAAGGGGAGCTGGACGCTTCCAGACCCTACCTGGGTGGGTGTCGATTGAAACCCCTAGATCACAAAGACTGTCGGGGTGTGTCCGATCTTCACCCTTGCGCTCTCCCTCACGCCAGGGGAATACCCACCGAACGCGATTGGAAAGCCGTCAGAGGTAGGGTCGAGTCGTTCAACACCCGTCGGAGCTGGCCGGATTCCCGCGTGGTTCGACGTGACAGGGCAGGAGATGTGAGCGTGCAGCAGCAGACCGTGGACGGCGGCGAGGAGCTGGAGGTCTGGATCGACCAGGACCTGTGCACCGGTGACGGGATCTGCGCGCAGTACGCGCCGGAGGTGTTCGAGCTGGACATCGACGGTCTGGCCTATGTGAAGGGCGCGGACGACGAGCTGCTGCAGGCCAGGGGGGCGACAACGCCCGTGCCGCTGCCGCTTCTCACGGACGTGGTGGACTCGGCGCGGGAGTGTCCCGGCGAGTGCATCCATGTGCGGCGTGTTTCGGACAGGGTGGAAGTGTACGGGCCTGACGCGGAGTGATCGCACGGGCGCCTGTCGTCACTGCTGTCTGATTTCTCACACGCGTGGCGGGCAAGGGACTCGGATGCCTCAGATACTGCGGGCCTGGGCGGGAGCGGAACGGACGAACGCGCCGTTCTTCCACTGCCATTTCGCGCCCTCCTTGAGGTCGGGGCAGCAATTGGGCACGTCGGGCGAGGAGTAGCCGAGCAGGGTGGCGGTGATCCGGCTGGCGTGTACCGCGAAGTCGGTGACGGTGTACCGGTCCTTGGGGTCGACCAGGGTGGCCACCACGCGCGGGGCGGTCGCGCCGTGGGCCTGGGTGAGGACGTAGACGCCGTCGGGCGGGGTGCCCATGGAGGCGTCGCAGTGGACGACGGCCACGGTCTCGGGCCGGCCGTCGCCGTCGAGGTCCCCGGTGGCCTTCTTCGCGACGACCGCTTTGACGGGGCCGCACTCGAGGGGGAAGGTCACTCCGGTGGTGCTGGGCGGGGCGACGGCGGCGGGGGCGCTCCGGGTTTCGCCGGGTCCGGACTGGGCGGCGGTGGCGGAGCCGGGCTGGAGGGCCGAGGAGAGGGCGATCACACCGGCTACGGCGGTCGCGGTGGCGACCCAGTGGATGGGGCGGGTGTGCGTGTGTGCCAGGTCCGGGACGGCGGAGTGCTGCACTAGGGCCTCTCATGAGGGCTGTGCCGGTGGGGTGGCCAGCATCGTGCCACACGTCACAGTGCGGGGGAACGGTGGGGTGGGTACCCGGTTCCGCTTTCCGCCGCGCGGGGCGGTGTCGTCCCGGTCAACGTGAGGGCGCCGTGGCGCAGTTCCCGGCCGGAGTCGGGAACTGCGCCACGGCGCCCGTTCGTTGTGTGCGGCGGGGGCAGCCTCAGCGGCCGGCGCCGCCGTCGGCGTTGGGGCCCTCGTAGTCCTCGCCGTAGGCGCCCTTGGCGGGGCGGCGGCGGCGCATGGGCGGCTCGACGCCGTCGGCGAGGCGCCGGGCGGTGAGCAGGAAGCCGGTGTGCCCGATCATGCGGTGGTCGGGGCGGACGGCCAGGCCCTCGATGTGCCAGTTGCGGATCATCGTCTCCCAGGCGGTCGGCTCGTTGAAGCAGCCGATCTCGCGGATGGACTCCACGGTCCGGGCGAGCTGGGTGGTGGTGGCGACGTAGCAGCACAGGATGCCGCCGGGGACGAGGGCCTTGGAGACGGCCTCCAGGCATTCCCACGGGGCGAGCATGTCGAGGATGACCCGGTCGACCTCGGTGTCGGACAGGTTGTCCTGGAGGTCGCCGACGGTGAGCTGCCAGGCGGGGTGCGGGCCGCCGAAGTAGCGCTCGACGTTGGCCTGGGCGATCTCGGCGAAGTCGGCACGGCGCTCGTAGCTGTGCAGCATGCCCTGGTCGCCGATGGCGCGCAGCAGGAAGCTGCTGAGCGAGCCGGAGCCGACGCCGGCCTCCACGACGCGGGCGCCGGGGAAGATGTCGGCGAAGGCGAGGATCTGCCCCGCGTCCTTGGGGTAGACGACGGCTGCCCCGCGGGGCATGGACAGGACGTAGTCGGGGAGCAGGGGACGCAGCGCGAGGTAGGCGACGTTGCCGGTGGTGCGGACAACGCTTCCCTCGGGTGCGCCGATCAGTTCGTCGTGCGGGAAGGAACCCTTGTGGGTGTGGAAGTTCTTCCCGGCCTCGAGCGTGAACGTGTAGTGGCGGCCCTTGGGGTCGGTCAGCTGTACCTGGTCCCCGACCTTGAAGGGCCCGCGACGGCGGGCGGCACCGGTCGGTTCGGACATGTGACCAGCCTACCGGCCCCGGGGAGGGCCGCCGACCACCGCTGCACGGCCGCCGCTTCGGGAGAGCGGTGCTCCGGTTTCGCGGGCACGGCGTCCGGGCGGGGCGGGGGCGCGGCCGGGTTCAGGAGGGGCGGGCCATGGCTTTGACGAAGGCGCGTTCCACGTCGGCGGCGGACAGTACGCCGTAGATTTCGCCGGTCTCCTCGACGACCAGGTACTCGGTGGCCGGGGTGGCGCGCAGGACGTCCAGGAGTTCCTCGCCGGCCAGCTCGGCGGAGACCCGCATGCCCTCGGTGAGGTCCTGGGCGAGTTCGCCGGCCGACACCCAGGGGCGGCGGTGCTCGGGCACGCCGACGATCGCGGACTCGCGGACGATGGCCAGGGGCTCGCCGTGGCCGTCCACGACGACGAGGGCGCGGGCGCCGGCGGCGTTGGCGCGGCGCAGCGCCTCGGCCAGGGAGGTGTTGGTCTCGACGGGTACCGCGCGGCGGGTGAGGGTGCGGGCGCGCAGTTCGGGGAGGTGTTCGCGCAGGCGGGCCATGCGCAGGCTGTTGCCGGCGCCGGTCCAGATGATCGCGGCGATGATGGCGGCGAGCAGGGCGTCGGTGACGGTGTCGACGCCGACGTTGCCCTCGGCGGCGTCGCCGAGGGCGCCGGACTGGCTGACCCAGGGCAGGCCGATGAGGACGGTGACGGCGAGGGCGCGGCCGACCCAGGCGGCGGCGACGGTGCCGCTCATGGGTTTGCCGGTGATCTTCCAGACGACGGCGCGCAGCATCCGGCCGCCGTCCAGGGGGAGGCCGGGCAGCAGGTTGAAGACGGCGACGATGAGGTTGGAGATCATCAGGGCGGCGAGCAGGACGCCGGGGACCGTGCCGCGTTCGACGGGTTGCAGGGCGAGGTAGAAGACGCCGCCGAGGACCAGGGAGAGCAGGGGTCCGACGAAGGCGAGGACGAATTCGCGGCCGGGGGTCTCGGCCTCTTTCTCGATCTCCGAGACGCCGCCGAAGAACTGGAGCTGGATGCGGCGGACGGGGAGTTTGAAGCGGAGGGCGGCGAGGGTGTGGGCGAGTTCGTGGACGAGGACGGAGCCGTAGAAGGCGACGGCGAAGAACAGGGACACCAGGTAGCGGGCGGCGCCCAGCTCGGGCAGGACGCGGTCGAGCTGGCCGCCGAACACCCAGGTGATGAGGGCGGCGACGAGGAACCAGCTGGGTGCGACGTAGACGGGGACGCCGAAGGGGCGGCCCATGAGGATGCCGCCGCCGGGTTCCCTGGGGCGGCGGGGCGGGCGGGGGCCGCCGGGGGCGGAGTGTGCGTGGGCGCGGTCGGGGTGGGCGTCGGAGCCCGGAGCGGCGCCGGTGCCCGGGTCGGCGCCGTGGGCGCCGGTTCCGGCCGGGGGGTGCTGAGGGGGTGGGGGCGGCGGGGGTGCGCCGCGCGTGCCGGGGCTGTCGTCGGCGTGGTCGCGGCCGGTGGGGTCGCCGCTGGGTTCGGGGGCGCTGCCGGGACGGTCGTCGCGGGAGGCCTTCGCGGTGTCCCCGGTCTTCGCGGTGTCCTCGGTCTTCGCGGTGTTTTCGGTCTTCTCGGTCTTCTGTCCGGGGGCCGGGGCCGTACGGGGCCCGTCCGGCGTCGTGGGGTCCGCCGGGGACTGCGCCGGCTCGTCGTTGCCGGACCGCGGCTGCCCGCTTCCGCCGCTCACGTCCACGGTGTCCCCTCGTTCGAAGCGCGTTTCCCGTGCCTGCCGGACGGGAGGTCTCGGGTCGATGGTATGCGGCGGCGGCGCGCGGTCCAGCCTGGCACCCCTGACATCTGCCCCGTCGGCGCGCAGGTCAGTCGGCACGAATGGGTCACTGTCGGTGGCTGGCCGTAGGGTCTGGGGCATGGAGACGAGCACGGAGGCCCCGACACCGGAGCCCGCACCGGACCGGACACCGGAGTCCGGCCCCACCCCGGCGACGGCCCCGGCGGTGCCGGCCCAGGCGACCGCCGCCCAGGCGTCCGCTGCCGAGCCGTCCGCCGCCTCGGCGACCGCCGGGCAGGCCGCCACCGCGCAGGCGGCGGACGGGTCGGCGGCGGGCGAGGCGGGCGGCGCGGACGTGACGGCGGCGGGCCAGGAGCCGGCGGCCGGGGCCGGCGGCGCGGACGCGGGCGTGGCGGCGCCGGACGGCGTGGCCTCCGGCGCGGTCCGGGCGGCCGTGCCGCCGGTCTCGTTGTCGCCCTCGCGTGCCGGGGACTTCATGCAGTGCCCGTTGCTGTACCGCTTCCGGGTGATCGACCGGCTGCCGGAGAAGCCGAGCGAGGCGGCGACGCGCGGCACCCTGGTGCACGCGGTGCTTGAGCGCCTGTTCGACGCGCCGGCCGCGGAGCGCACCCCGCCCCGGGCCAAGGCGCTGATCCCGGGTCAGTGGGACCGGCTGCGCGAGTCCCGGCCGGAGCTGGTGGAGTTGTTCGCCGACGACGCGGACGGCGAGCGGCTGGCGCGCTGGCTGTCGGAGGCGGAGCGGCTGGTGGAGCGCTGGTTCACGCTGGAGGACCCGTCCCGTCTGGAGCCGGCCGAGCGGGAGCTGTTCGTGGAGGCGGAGCTGGCCTCCGGGCTGAGGCTGCGCGGCATCATCGACCGGGTGGACGTCGCCCCGACGGGCGAGGTGCGGATCGTCGACTACAAGACGGGCAAGGCGCCCCGCCCCGAGTACGCCGAGGGCGCCCTGTTCCAGATGAAGTTCTACGCCCTGGTGGTGTGGCGGCTGAAGAAGGTCGTGCCGCGCCGGCTCCAGCTGGTGTACCTGGGCAGCGGCGACGTGCTGACGTACGACCCGGTCCCGGCCGATCTGGAGCGGATCGAGCGCAAGCTGCACGCGCTGTGGGAGGCGATCCGGCTGGCCACCGAGACGGGTGACTGGCGGCCGCGGCCCACCAAGCTGTGCGGCTGGTGCGACCACCGGGCGCACTGCCCGGAGTTCGGCGGCACTCCCCCGCCCTACCCGCTGCCCCTGGCACCGGCCGCGCCGCCGGTGCAGGGCAGAATGGGCGCGGACTAGGGAACCGGCGAAGGAGACTCACGTGGCCATCCGCGTCCTACTGGTCGACGACCAGCCACTGCTGCGCACCGGATTCCGGATGATCCTGGAGGCGGAGCGGGATCTCGCGGTCGTGGGCGAGGCCGGCGACGGTCTGCAGGCCCTGGACCAGGTGCGGGCGCTGCAGCCCGACGTGGTGCTGATGGACATCCGCATGCCGCGGATGGACGGCGTGGAGGCGACCCGGCAGATCACCGGTCCCGAGCGCGACGGCCCGGCGAAGGTGCTGGTGCTGACCACGTTCGATCTCGACGAGTACGTGGTGGAGGCGCTGCGCGCGGGGGCGAGCGGCTTCCTGCTGAAGGACGCTCCCGCCAACGAGCTGGTGCAGGCGATCCGCGTGGTGGCGGCGGGCGAGGCGATGCTCGCGCCGAGCATCACCCGCCGGCTGCTGGACAAGTACGCCACGCATCTGCCCTCGGGCGAGGAGCCGGTGCCGGACACTCTGCACACCCTCACGGAGCGTGAGGTGGAGGTGCTGAAGCTGGTGGCGCGCGGCCTGTCGAACGCGGAGATCGCGGCGGATCTGTTCGTCAGCGAGACGACCGTCAAGACGCATGTCGGGCATGTGCTGACGAAGCTGGGGCTGCGGGACCGGGTGCAGGCGGCGGTGTACGCGTACGAGAGCGGTCTGGTGCGGCCGGGCGCGCAGTAGCGGCCCGCACCGGTACGGCTCCTCGGCGACCGGCCGGTGCGACTGCCGACACGAGCGAGGGCGCCCCTCCCGGAGTTCCGGGAGGGGCGCCCTCGCTCGTACGGGTGATGCGGCGTCAGCTGCTCACGCCCCGGCCGAGCTGCCACAGCTGCAGCGTCGAGGAGGAGTTGAGGGCGTAGGCCGCGCCCGTGATGTCGTCGCGGGCCGCGATGTACTGCTTGCCCTGCCACAGCGGCAGCACCGGGACGTCGTCGGCGACGGCCTCCTGGATCTCCGTCAGGCTGCTGGAGGCGGAGAGCCGGTCGGCCTGGCGGCGGGACTGCGGGATCAGCTGGTTGCGGATCTTGGCGTTGTTGTAGGGCGAGTTGAGGAAGTTGCCCTTGTCGAGGAACGGCGCGAGGAAGTTGTCGGCGTCCGGGAAGTCGGGGAACCAGCCCATCCCGTAGACGTCGTAGGAGCCCTTCAGCTCGGCCGGGTGGAAGGTCTTCCACTCGGTGCCCTCGATGCTGACGTCGAACAGGCCGCTGGCGTTGAGCTGCTGCTGCAGGATCTGGAACTCCTGCTTGGACGCCGAGCCGTAGTGGTCGGTCGTGTAGTGCAGCGTGAGCTTCACCGGGGTGGTGATGCCGGCCTTCTTCAGCAGCGTGCGCGCCTTGCTGTCGCTGGGGTCGCCGTACTGGTTGAAGAAGGAGTTGGAGTGGCCGGTGACGGTGGCCGGGACCAGCGAGTACAGCGGCTCGGCCTGGGTGCCGTAGACCTTGGCGACCAGCGCGCTGCGGTTGATGATCTGCGCCATGGCCTGGCGGACGGCCTTGTCCTCGACGCTGGCCGCGTCGGTGTTGAAGCCGAGGTAGCGGATCTCCAGGCCGGGCATCTCGACGAGGTCGATGTTGCCGCCGGAGTCGTTGGAGAGCTTCTTGATCTGCTCGGGTGACATGGTGCGGGTCATGACGTCGATGTCGCCCTTGTCCAGGGCGGCTCCCATGGCGTCGGCGTCCGCGAAGGAGCGGATCTGCACCTTGTCGTTGTTGAGCTGCAGCGTCCCCTTGTACTTGGGGTTCTTGGTGAAGACGGCGTCGACCATCTCGTCGTTCTTGACGTCCGCCTTCATCGTGTACGGGCCGGAGCCGTCCACCTCGAAGCCGTCGCGCAGCTTGTTCTTCTCGTAGTTCTTGGGGTTGACGATGCCCGCGACGGGCGTCGTCAGCTTGTACGGGAAGGTGGCGTCGGCGGTGTTGAGGTGGAAGATGACCTCGCGGTCGCCCTGCGTCTCGACCGTGTCGACGGTGGAGAGCAGGCCGGCGACCTGGGTGTCGGCGTTGATGGCGCGGGCGCGGTCGATGGAGTACTTCACGTCCGCGGCGGTGACCTTGTCGCCGTTGGCGAACTCCAGGCCGTCACGCAGGGTGCAGGCGTAGCGCTCGTTGCCGGTGTCGGTGAAGCCGCACTTCTCGGCCGCCTCGGGGACGGGGTCGCCGTCGCCCTTGGGCTGGATCATCAGGGTCTGCACGGTCTGGCGCAGGATGTTCCAGGTGCCGACGTCGTAGGCGAAGGCCGGGTCGAGGGGGGCCGGTGCGTCCTCGGAGGCGGTGAACCGGTCCGTGGTGCCGACGACGATGGCGTCACCGCTGTCGCTTCCGCTGTCGGACCCGCCGCACGCGGCGAGTACCGGCGCGAGCAGGCCGACGACGGCCGGCAGCACCAAAGTCTTGCGGTTCATGCTCGGGTTTCTCCAGGGCTGTCAGGTCCGTGTACCCGGCGTGCTGAGGGTGTGTCGCGGCGGATCACGGGGTTGGTTCGATGTACTCGCGACGAGATTAGTCCGCGCCCGCGCGGCGGCTCCCGGCCGCCGGAGGCGGGGTGCCATCACACAGCGGAACCGGGTGTGGACACACCGAAAACGCGCCAGTGGAAGGATTCGTGCAGCGTCTCACCAAACGGGACACAAGGGCACGCGCCCCCCGCCGGAAAGGGGGCCGGAAGCACATCCACCCCTTCCTGTCGACCCTAATTCAAGTGATGAACGTCACCTCGACAACTCTGCGCAGCCGTAGCGGAATTCAGCCGTCCGGCGCGTTTCGCGTGTTTTCCGGGGCGCGCCGGAGGGGCGGTCCGGCACACCCCGTACGCCCTGCGGCCGGCTAACACGTGTGCGTCATCAGGCCGTGCAGGAAGGGCAGGTCCACCTCTTCCAGCGAGGTGACGACCGTGCGCCGGTGGGCGGGGGCGATGGGGGCGATGGATGGCACGGCGACCACATGGCAGCCGGCCGCCTCGGCCGCGGCGACGCCGGTCGCGGTGTCCTCGACGACCGCGCACCGGGCCGGGTCCACGCCCAGGCGGGTGGCGGCCAGCAGATACGGGTCGGGGTGCGGCTTGGTGCGGGCCACCTCGTCGCCGGCGACGGACAGGGCGAAGTGCTGGGGGCCGAGCGCGGCCAGGACGCGGTCGATGATGCGCCGGTGGGAGGCGGAGACCAGGGCGGTGGGGATCTGGTGCGCCGACAGCTCGGACAGCAGGCGCGCGGCGCCCGGCATCAGCGGCACGGCGCCCCCGATGCGCTCCTCGAAGCCCTGGTTGAGCAGCACGGTCAGCTCGGCGAGGGTGACGGCGGCGCCGGTGGCCTCGATCAGGAAGCCGGCGCTGCGGGTCATGGGACCGCCGACGACGACGTGTCTCCAGGCCTCGTCCAGGGTGTGTCCGAGAGCGGCGAACACCGCGACCTCGACCTCCCACCAGAAGCCCTCCGTGTCCACCAGGGTGCCGTCCATGTCGAGGAGCACGGCCTGGAGAGCTGAGCCTTCCGGGTACCGGGTTCCGAGCGCGGGGACCGTACTGGTCATCCGGGCGCACCTCCTTGAGGGACGAGCAGGCCGGTTCCCGCGCGGGGAACCGGCCTGCAGTGGACCGACCAGTGTACGACGTGATCGGTACGAACGGCTCAGGGACGACGCGAGGCGCCTCCGCGTACCCCCGTTCGCCGGACGCGGAACGGGGGTGGGCGGACACCGGGCGGCCAGGGCACCATGAGCGCCGTGGCCCGGCTCGCGCGCCGGACGGTGGGCGTCATGGCCGGACGCCGGACGGGAAGAGCGCACGTCGTCTGGTGCCCGAGGCCGGGCGGCGGGCGACGGACCTCGTGATCCGGCGCGCCGCCTCCCGGAGTGCTTCAGCGGGCGTTGAAGTACTTGGCCTCGGGGTGGTGGATGACGATCGCGTCCGTGGACTGCTCCGGGTGGAGCTGGAACTCCTCGGAGAGGTGGACGCCGATGCGCTCCGGCTGGAGCAGGTCGGCGATCTTCGCGCGGTCCTCCAGGTCGGGGCAGGCGCCGTAGCCGAGGGAGAAGCGCGCACCCCGGTACTTCAGGGCGAACATGTCCTCCACGTCGGCCGGGTCCTCGCCGCCGAAGCCCAGTTCGGCGCGGACGCGGGCGTGCCAGTACTCGGCGAGGGCCTCGGCCAGCTGCACGGACAGGCCGTGCAGCTCCAGGTACTCCCGGTAGGCGTCGGAGGCGAACAGGCGGGCGGTCTCCTCGCCGATGCGGGAGCCGACGGTGACGACCTGGAAGCCGACGACGTCCCTCTCGCCGGACTCCTCCGGGCGGAAGAAGTCGGCCAGGCACAGCCGCCGGCCGCGGCGCTGGCGCGGGAAGGTGAACCGGGTGCGCTCGTTGCCCCGCTCGTCCAGGACGATCAGGTCGTCGTCCTTGGACACGCACGGGAAGTAGCCGTAGACGACGGCGGCTTCCAGCAGGTTCTCGGTGTGCAGGCGGTCCAGCAGGCCGCGCAGCCGGGGCCGGCCCTCGGTCTCCACCAGCTCCTCGTAGGTCGGCCCGTCGCCGGTGCGGGCCTGCTTGAGCCCCCACTGGCCCTTGAACAGCGCGCCTTCGTCCAGCCAGCTCGCGTACTCCTTGAGCTGGATGCCCTTGATCACCCGGGTGCCCCAGAACGGCGGCTCGGGGACCGGGTTGTCGGTGGCCACGTCGGAGCGGACGTGGCCCTCCTCGGGGCGCTGCTCCTCGACCTGGACGGCGGCCGTGGAGCGCACGCGGCGCTGCTTCAGCTCGGGCAGCTTGGCGCCGGGCACGCCCCGTTTGACGCCGATGAGGGCGTCCATCAGGCGCAGTCCCTCGAAGGCGTCGCGGGCGTAGCGGACCTCGCCCTCGTAGATCTCGTGCAGGTCCTGCTCGACGTAGGCGCGGGTGAGGGCGGCGCCGCCGAGGATCACCGGGTAGGTGGCGGCCAGTCCGCGCTGGTTCAGCTCCTCCAGGTTCTCCTTCATGATCACCGTGGACTTCACCAGCAGTCCGGACATGCCGATCACGTCGGCCTTGTGCTCGTCGGCGGCCTCCAGGATCGCGGAGACGGGCTGCTTGATGCCGAGGTTGACGACGTTGTAGCCGTTGTTGGACAGGATGATGTCGACGAGGTTCTTGCCGATGTCGTGCACGTCGCCGCGCACGGTGGCGAGCACGATGGTGCCCTTGCCGGCCTCGTCGGACTTCTCCATGTGCGGTTCGAGGTGGGCGACGGCGGTCTTCATCACCTCGGCGGACTGCAGGACGAACGGCAGCTGCATCTGGCCGGAGCCGAACAGTTCGCCGACGACCTTCATGCCGTCCAGCAGGGTGTCGTTGACGATGTCGAGCGCCGGGCGCTGGGTCAGCGCCTCGTCCAGGTCGGCCTCCAGGCCGTTCTTCTCGCCGTCGATGATGCGCCGCTTGAGGCGCTCGTCCAGCGGGAGGGCGGCCAGTTCCTCGGCCTTGCCGGCCTTCAGGGACTTCGCCGTGGCGCCCTCGAACAGCTGCATGAGCTTCTGCAGCGGGTCGTAGCCCTCGCGGCGGCGGTCGTAGATCAGGTCGAGGGCGGTGGTGACCTGCTCCTCGTCGAAGCGGGCGATGGGCAGGATCTTGGAGGCGTGCACGATCGCCGAGTCCAGGCCGGCCTTGACGCACTCGTCCAGGAAGACGGAGTTCAATAGGATCCGGGCGGCCGGGTTGAGGCCGAAGGAGATGTTCGACAGGCCCAGCGTGGTCTGCACCTTCGGGTGGCGCCGCTTCAGCTCGCGGATGCCCTCGATGGTGGCGATGCCGTCCTTGCGGGACTCCTCCTGGCCGGTGCAGATGGTGAAGGTCAGGCAGTCCACGAGGATGTCCTCCTCGTGGATGCCCCAGTTGCCGGTGAGGTCGTCGATCAGCCGTTCGGCGATCTCCACCTTCTTCTCGGCGGTGCGGGCCTGGCCCTCCTCGTCGATGGTGAGCGCGATCAGCGCCGCGCCGTGCTCGCGGGCCAGCGCGGTGACCTTCGCGAACCGGGACTCGGGGCCGTCGCCGTCCTCGTAGTTCACGGAGTTGATCACGGCCCGGCCGCCGAGCTTCTCCAGGCCGGCCCGGATCACCTCGACCTCGGTGGAGTCCAGCACGATCGGCAGCGTGGAGGCGGTGGCGAAGCGGCCGGCCAGTTCCGCCATGTCGGCGACGCCGTCCCGGCCGACGTAGTCCACGCACAGGTCGAGCATGTGCGCGCCCTCGCGGATCTGGTCGCGGGCCATCTCCACGCAGTCGTCCCAGCGGCCCTCCAGCATGGCCTCGCGGAACTTCTTGGAGCCGTTGGCGTTGGTGCGTTCGCCGATCGCCAGGTAGGAGGTGTCCTGGCGGAAGGGGACCGTCTGGTAGAGGGAGGCGGCGCCCGGCTCGGGGCGCGGGTCGCGCTCCACCGGGGCCACGTCGCGCACCCGCTCCACGAGCTGGCGCAGGTGTTCGGGCGTGGTGCCGCAGCAGCCGCCGACCAGGGACAGGCCGTAGTCGCGGACGAAGTTCTCCTGCGCGTCCGCCAGGCCCTCGGGGTCGAGCGGGAAGTGCGCGCCGTCCTTGGTGAGGATGGGCAGGCCGGCGTTGGGCATGCACAGCAGCGGGATGCGGGAGTGCCGGGTGAGGTAGCGCAGGTGCTCGCTCATCTCGGCGGGGCCGGTCGAGCAGTTCAGGCCGATCATGTCGATGCCGAGCGGCTCCAGGGCGGTGAGCGCCGCGCCGATCTCCGAGCCGAGGAGCATGGTGCCGGTGGTCTCGAACGCCATCGACACCAGCAGCGGCACGTCCGCCCCGGTGGCCTCCATGGCGCGCCGGGCGCCGAGGACCGAGGCCTTGGTCTGGAGCAGGTCCTGCGTGGTCTCCACGATCAGCGCGTCGGCGCCGCCGGCCAGCAGGCCCTCGGCGTTGGCCTGGTAGCCGTCCCGGATGGTGGGGTAGCCGACGTGGCCGAGGGTGGGCAGCTTGGTGCCGGGGCCGATGGAGCCGAGCACCCAGCGGGTGCGGCCGTCGCGGCCCGTGTACTCGTCGGCCAGTTCCCGGGCGAGGCGGGCGCCGGCCTCGGACAGTTCGTGCACCCGGTCGGCGATCTCGTACTCGGAGGCCGCGGTGTGGTTGGCGCCGAAGGTGTTGGTCTCCACGCAGTCGACGCCCGCGTCGAAGTAGGCGGCGTGCACCGAGCGCACGATGTCGGGCCGGGTGACGTTCAGGATCTCGTTGCAGCCCTCTAGGTTCTGGAAGTCCTCGAGGGTGGGGTCCTGGGCCTGGAGCATGGTGCCCATCGCTCCGTCGGCGACCACCACTCGGGTGGCGAGCGCCTCGCGGAGGGCGGACACACGGGTCCGGCTGTCGGCGGAAGGGGACGGCGGCAACGAGGCCATGAAGGGGCTCCCTTAGGTGCGACGGCTGTCGGCTTTGCGTCTTCCCCGGGCGGCTGCGCGCGCTCGGCGCGGAGCTGTCCGGGGACGGTGCACGCCGCAAGCGTAGCGGGGGCCGGGCCCTGATGTTCAGGGCGTCCACGGGGCGGACGAGGATGGCACCCGCGTCACGTCGAGGCGACGGACGACGTAACAGGTGTCGACCGACCATTAGCGGTGAGTCGGCATCGACCGGTAGTGTTCGACATTGCCGAACGGCGGTAGACGAGATCACCGTCGGCGGCCGAAGGGGACGGAGGGCAGGACGGCGATGGCACGGAACATCCAGTCGCTCGAACGGGCGGCCGCGATGCTGCGGCTGCTCGCGGGCGGCGAGCGACGGCTCGGCCTGTCGGACATCGCCTCGTCGCTGGGCCTCGCCAAAGGCACCGCGCACGGCATACTGCGCACCCTCCAGCAGGAGGGTTTCGTCGAACAGGACGACGCCTCCGGGCGCTACCAGCTGGGCGCGGAGCTGCTGCGCCTGGGCACCACCTACCTCGACGTGCACGAACTGCGGGCGCGCGCCCTCGTATGGGCCGACGACCTCGCGCGCTCGAGCGGCGAGAGCGTCTACCTGGGCGTTCTGCACCAGCAGGGGGTGCTGATCGTGCACCACGTCTTCCGCCCGGACGACAGCCGGCAGGTGCTGGAGATCGGGGCGATGCAGCCGCTGCACTCCACCGCGCTCGGCAAGGTGCTGTCGGCGTACGACCCGGTGGCGCACAGCGAGGCGCTGGAGGCCGAGCGCAAGGTGTTCACGGACCGCACCGTGTGCGGCGTCGAGGACTTCGAGCACATCCTCGACCTCACGCGCGCGCGGGGTTACGCGGCCGACGTGGAGGAGACCTGGGAGGGCGTCGCGTCCATCGCGGCGCCCATCCACGACCGGCGGCGGATGCCGGTGGGCGCGGTCGGCATCACGGGCGCCGTGGAGCGGGTGCGGCCGGACGGCGAGCTGCGCCCCGAGCTGATCGCCGCGGTGCGCGACTGCGCCCGCGCGGTCTCCCGGGACCTGGGCGCCGGGCGCTTCTGAGTCCCGTACGGCGGCATCGGCGCGGCCGTACGGCGGCCTCGCCGCGGCCCTACGAACGCTCCGGCGTCCCCCCGCGCGCGGGAGCCCCCCGCTCTCGCCTTACCGGGCGGTACCCCGTCGGTACCCCGTCCCTCCGGGCCGGTACGGCAGTCGCCGTACCGGTCTTCTCGCATGCCCGGTGGGCCCGGACGGCGCCGCCGCGCGGTGGCCGATCAGTAACGATCGTGCTTTCGACAACAGAACTCTTGACGCCCATGAGGTGGCGGGTGAGACTCGCGTCCATCGGTCGGCATTGTCGAACACCTTGCGGCAATACGCGTTAGAGTGTGACAACGCCAGAGGCCGGAATCGCTCTCACCCCTGAGGGCGCCAGACCCCCGGCGGGACCCGGGGTTCGGCTACCCCTGGACGAAGGACAAAGGAGTCGCGGGTGTCCAGCTCCGACATCTTCATCGGCGAGACCATCGGTACCGCCATACTCATCCTGCTCGGCGGCGGCGTCTGCGCCGCCGTCACCTTGAAGGCCTCCAAGGCCCGTAACGCCGGCTGGCTCGCCATCGCCTTCGGGTGGGGTTTCGCCGTGATGACGGCCGTCTACGTCTCCGGCCCGCTCTCGGGCGCCCATCTCAACCCCGCCGTGACGGTGGCCCTCGCCATCAAGGACAGCGACTGGACCAATGTGCCGACCTACATCGGCGGCCAGCTGCTGGGCGCGCTGATCGGCGCGACGCTGGTGTGGCTCGCCTACTACGGCCAGTTCCAGGCGCACCTGACCGACAAGGAGATCGTCGGCGGCCCGGGCGCGCAGTCCACCTCCGCCAAGGCCGTCGAGGCGCAGGAGAAGGGCGCCGGCCCGGTCCTCGGGATCTTCTCCACCGGCCCGGAGATCCGCAACGCGGTGCAGAACCTCGCCACGGAGATCATCGGCACCGTCGTGCTGATCCTGGCGGTCCTCACCCAGGGCCTGAACGACAGCGGCAACGGCCTCGGCCCCCTCGGCGGTCTGATCACCGCGCTCGTGGTCGTCGCCATCGGCCTGTCCCTGGGCGGCCCCACCGGCTACGCCATCAACCCCGCCCGTGACCTGGGCCCCCGCATCGTGCACGCCCTGCTGCCGCTGCCCAACAAGGGCGGCTCCGACTGGGGCTACGCCTGGATCCCGGTGGTCGGCCCGCTGATCGGCGGCGCCATCGGCGCAGGCATCTACAACATCGCCTTCGCCTGACGAGCACGGCGTCCGCGGCGAAGGCCCCGGACGCCGGCCCCGACCGCACCGCCGTATCCACCGCACCACAGCCACACGGACCCCAGGAGCAGACAGTGACCGACGCGCACACCGCCGGACCGTTCATCGCCGCGATCGACCAGGGCACCACCTCCAGCCGCTGCATCGTCTTCGACCGGGACGGGCGGATCGTCTCCGTCGACCAGAAGGAGCACGAGCAGATCTTCCCCAAGCCGGGCTGGGTCGAGCACGACGCCACCGAGATCTGGACCAACGTCCAGGAGGTCGTCGCCGGCGCCGTCGAGAAGGCCGGCATCACCCGCGACGACATCAAGGCCATCGGCATCACCAACCAGCGCGAGACGACCGTGCTGTGGGACAAGAACACCGGTGAGCCCGTCCACAACGCCATCGTCTGGCAGGACACCCGCACCGACTCCCTGTGCCGGGAGCTGGGCCGCAACGTCGGCCAGGACCGCTTCCGCCGCGAGACCGGCCTGCCGCTGGCCTCCTACTTCGCCGGCCCCAAGGCCCGCTGGCTGCTCGACAACGTCGAGGGCCTGCGCGAGCGCGCCGAGGCCGGCGACATCCTCTTCGGCACCATGGACACCTGGGTCATCTGGAACCTGACCGGCGGCGTCGACGGCGGCAAGCACGTCACCGACGTCACCAACGCCTCCCGCACCCTCCTGATGAACCTGCACACCATGCAGTGGGACGAGCGCATCGCCGAGTCGATCGGCGTGCCCACGCCGATCCTGCCCGAGATCCGCTCCTCCGCCGAGGTCTACGGCGAGATCAAGGGCGGGCGCCTGGGCGACCTGCTCGGCGGCATCCCGGTCGCCTCCGCGCTCGGCGACCAGCAGGCGGCCCTGTTCGGCCAGACCTGCTTCTCCGAGGGCGAGACCAAGTCGACGTACGGCACCGGCACCTTCATGGTGATGAACACCGGCGACAAGATCATCAACTCCTACAGCGGGCTGCTGACCACCGTCGGCTACCAGATCGGCGACCAGAAGCCGGTCTACGCCCTGGAGGGCTCGATCGCCGTCACCGGCTCGCTGGTGCAGTGGATGCGCGACCAGATGGGCCTGATCTCCACCGCCGCCGAGATCGAGACGCTCGCGCTCTCGGTCGAGGACAACGGCGGCGCCTACTTCGTGCCGGCCTTCTCCGGCCTGTTCGCCCCGTACTGGCGCTCCGACGCCCGCGGTGTGATCGCCGGCCTGACCCGGTACGTCACCAAGGCGCACCTCGCGCGCGCCGTCCTGGAGGCCACCGCCTGGCAGACGCGGGAGATCGCCGACGCCATGACCAAGGACTCTGGGGTGGAGCTGACCGCCCTCAAGGTCGACGGCGGCATGACCTCCAACAACCTGCTGATGCAGACGCTCTCGGACTTCCTGGACGCCCCCGTGGTGCGCCCGATGGTCGCCGAGACCACCTGTCTCGGCGCCGCCTACGCCGCCGGTCTCGCCGTCGGCTTCTGGGCCTCCACCGACGATCTGCGCCAGAACTGGCGCCGGGCCGCCGAATGGACCCCCCGCATGGACGCGGACACCCGCGACCGTGAGTACAAGAACTGGCTCAAGGCCGTCGAGCGGACCATGGGCTGGATCGAGGACGAGGAGTAAGAAACCGCAATGACCAGTCAGTCCACCCTGCAGTCCGTGCCTGCCCTGGGGACGCACCCGGCCTCCGGCTCCAACCCGAGCCGTGCCGAGACCCGGGAGCAGCTCTCCAAGGCGACGTACGACCTCCTCGTGATCGGCGGCGGCATCCTGGGCATCTCCACCGCCTGGCACGCCGCGCAGTCCGGCCTCAGGGTGGCCCTGGTCGACGCCGGCGACTTCGCCGGCGCCACCTCCTCCGCCTCCTCCAAGCTCCTGCACGGCGGTCTGCGCTACCTGCAGACCGGCGCGGTGAAGCTGGTGGCGGAGAACCACTTCGAGCGCCGTGCGGTCTCCCGCCAGGTGGCCCCCCACCTGGCGAACCCGCTCACCTTCTACCTCCCCGTGTACAAGGGCGGGCCGCACGGCGCGGCGAAGCTCGGTGCGGGCGTGTTCGCCTACTCCGCGCTCTCCGCGTTCGGCGACGGCGTGGGCCACCTGCTCTCCCCCGCCAAGGCGGCGCAGGACGTGCCCGAGCTGCGCACCGAGAACCTCAGGGCCGTGGCCGTCTACGGCGACGACCAGATGAACGACGCGCGCATGGCGCTGATGACGGTCCGCGCGGCCGTCGAGGCGGGCGCGGTCGTCCTCAACCACGCCGAGGTGACCGGGCTGCGGTTCACCAAGGGCCGGGTGACGGGCGCGGAGCTGCGCGACCGGCTCTCCGGCGACGAGTTCGGCGTGAACGCCCGTCTGGTGCTGAACGCCACCGGCCCGTGGGTGGACCACCTGCGCCGCATGGAGGACCCGAAGGCCGCGCCGTCCATCCGCCTGTCCAAGGGCGCGCACCTGGTCCTGAAGCGGACCGCGCCGTGGAAGGCCGCGCTGGCCACCCCGATCGACAAGTACCGCATCACCTTCGCCCTCCCCTGGGAGGACATGCTGCTGCTCGGCACCACCGACGAGGAGTACGAGGGCGACCCGGCGGACGTGTCCGTCAATGACAAGGACATAGCCCAGATCCTGGACGAGGCCGCGTTCTCCGTCCGGGACCAGCAGCTCCAGCGGGACCTGATCACCTACGCCTTCGCCGGTCTGCGGGTGCTGCCGGGCGGTCCCGGCGACACCGCCAAGGCCAAGCGCGAGACGGTGGTGACCGAGGGCAAGGGCGGGATGCTGTCCGTGGCGGGCGGCAAGTGGACCACCTTCCGGCACATCGGCCGCACGGTGATGAAGAAGCTGGAGGAGCTGCCCGGCCACCCGCTCGGCGACGACTTCGAGCCGATCTCGACGCTGCCGAAGAAGCTGCCGCTGCCGGGCATCGCCAACCCGCGCGCGGTCGCCCACCGGCTGCTGGTGGACCGCCCGGCGCCCGGCCCGCGGATGGCGCCGGACACCGCCCGGCACCTGGCCACGCACTACGGCTCGCTGGCCTTCGACATCGCCCGGCTGGCGAACGAGAACCCGGAGCTGGGCGAGCGGGTCCACCCGGATGCCCCGGAGATCTGGGCGCAGGTCGTCTGGGCCCGCGACCACGAGTGGGCCGAGACGGCGGACGACGTGCTGCGCCGCCGTACGACGCTGACGATCCGCGGTCTGGCCACGGACGAGGTCCGGGCGAAGGTGCAGGGGCTGCTCGACGGCAGGTGACCGCCGGGTGACCCCGGTCACCGGTACGGGGCCGGCTCCCTCCGCACGGGGAGCCGGCCCTCCGGCGCGCCCGCGTGAGCCGGGTCCCGCTTGCGCGGGCCGCCTCACGGGGCGTCAGCCGCCCTGGTCACGGGGCCGCTTGGGCCGGTCCGGCGCGCGGCGGCGGACCGGGGGCCGCGGGGTGACGGGGGGTCAGCCGGCCCGGGTCCGGGGCCCGTGGCGACCGGAAGGTCTGGGATCGGCGATCATGGGTGTTCGGGTGGCCCGTACGGGTAGTGATGCGTTCACTCCCCCGTGCACGGGGGCTGCGGACGCCCCCGCCGAACGCCGTAAGGTTGGTGGGTCAGGCGAGGGCACGTCGGAAGGAGGCGCTGGGTGATCGAGCTCGAGGGGGTTCCCGAGCTGATCGACCCGGTCATGGTGGCCGCGTTCGAGGGCTGGAACGATGCCGGCGACGCCGCTTCGACCGCGGTCGCGCATCTGGAGCGGGAGTGGAAGGGCGAGGTGTTCGCGGCGCTGGACGCCGAGGACTACTACGACTTCCAGGTCAACCGCCCCACGGTGTTCATGGACGGCGGCGTGCGCAAGATCACCTGGCCGACGACGCGGCTCTCCGTGGTCCGGGTCGGCGGCGACAAACCCCGTGACCTGGTGCTGGTGCGCGGGATCGAACCGTCCATGCGCTGGCGCTCGTTCTGCAACGAGCTGCTGGGCTTCGCGCACGAACTCGGCGTGGAGCTGGTGGTGGTCCTGGGCGCCCTGCTCGGCGACACCCCGCACACGCGTCCGGTCCCGATCAGCGGGACCACCTCGGACGCGGACCTGGCCCGCCGGATGGACCTGGAGGAGACCAAGTACGAGGGTCCCACCGGCATCGTGGGCGTCCTCCAGGAGGCGTGCACGCACGCCGGCGTCCCGGCGGTCTCGCTGTGGGCGGCGGTCCCGCACTACGTCTCGCAGCCGCCCAACCCGAAGGCCACGCTGGCCCTGCTCAACCGGCTGGAGGACCTGCTCGACCTGCGCGTCCCGCTGGGCGAGCTGCCGGAGGACGCGCGCGCCTGGCAGGTGGGCGTGGACCAGCTGGCCGCCGAGGACAGCGAGGTCGCCGAGTACGTGCAGACGCTGGAGGAGGCCCGGGACACCGCCGAGCTGCCGGAGGCGTCGGGCGAGGCGATCGCCCGCGAGTTCGAGCGGTATCTGCGGCGCCGGGACGGTGGCGGACCCGCGTCGGGCGGCCACGCCACGGCGGACGGCGGCGACGGCTCGTACCTGCGCGACAGCCCCGGCGGCGGCCGCACCCGGCCGCCGATGCCGCCGAAGCCGGAGCCGGGGACGCAGCCGGAGACGGAGACGGACCAGCGGCCCGGAGCGGACCCGCGGCCCGGAGCGGACCCGCGGCCCGAGACCGACCCTCGGCCGGGCGCCGGTCCGCGCCCGGAGAGCGACGCGGCGCCGGGCGACGAGGACTCGTCCGAGGACTGAGCCGACAGCGGGGAGGGGCGGTGCGCTCGTGAGCGCACCGCCCCTCCCCGCTGTGGCGGCCCGCCGCGTCGGCGGGCCGCCGGATCGTCAGAGCGCCACGCCGAGCAGGGCGTCCACGGCGCGCGACACCAGACCGGGCGCGCCCGTGTCCGTGCCGCCCCGCTCCTCCTGGAGTACCGCCCACCGGTCGACCGCGGCGAGCGCGGCCGGGGCGTCGAGGTCCTCGGCGAGGGCGTCGCGGATTTCCTCGACCAGCTTGTCGGCGGCCGGTCCGTCGGGCCGCGAGACGGCCGCGCGCCAGCGGCCGAGCCGGGCGACGGCGTCCTGGAGCACCTGGTCGGTCCACTCCCAGTCGGAGCGGTAGTGGTGGGCGAGCAGCGCCAGCCGGATCGCCGCCGGGTCGACGCCGTCGCGGCGCAGCCGGGAGACGAAGACGAGGTTGCCCTTGGACTTGGACATCTTCTCGCCGTCGAGGGCGACCATGCCGGCGTGGACGTAGGCCTTCGCCATGGGGAACTCGCCGGTGAGCACCTGGGCGTGCGAGGCGCCCATCTCGTGGTGCGGGAAGGCGAGGTCGGAGCCGCCGCCCTGGACGTCGAAGCCCATCCCGAGGTGGTCGAGGGCGATGGCCACGCACTCGATGTGCCAGCCGGGCCGGCCCGCTCCGAGCGAGCCGCCGTCCCAGCTGGGCTCGCCCTCGCGGGCGGCCATCCACAGCATCGGGTCGAGCGGGTTCTTCTTGCCGGGCCGGTCGGGGTCGCCGCCGCGCTCGGCCGACAGCAGCCGCATCGCGGCGGCGTCGAGGCGGGAGACCGAGCCGAAGTGCGGGTCGGACTCGACGGAGAAGTACACGTCCCCGTCCAGCTCGTACGCCGCTCCCAGGTCGCGCAGCCGCTCCACCAGCGGAACGATGCCGGGTATCGCCTCCACGGCGCCTATGTAGTGCCGGGGCGGCAGCATCCGCAGGGCGGTCATGTCCTCGCGGAACAGGGCCGTCTCCCGCTCGGCCAGCGCGACCCAGTCGAGGTCGTCGCGCTGCGCCCGCTCCAGCAGCGGATCGTCGACGTCGGTCACGTTCTGGACGTAGTGGACCTGCCGCTTGGTGTCGAGCCACACGCGCTGTACGAGGTCGAACGCGTTGTAGGTCGCCGCGTGACCCATGTGGGTCGCGTCGTACGGCGTGATGCCGCAGACGTAGAGACGGGCGACGGGACCGGGGGTGAGGGTGACCAGACCCCCGGTCGCGGTGTCGTGGATCCTCAGGTCGCGACCCTGACCAGGCAGGGCGGGGACCTCGGAAGCGGGCCAGGCATGCATGTCATGAGCGTAACCGGACCGCGGTCCCGTCCACGAACCGGACCGGGCCATATGGCCGGATAGGCGCTCTTGCCGATTTCCCGCGGGTGTGCAGCCCCCGTCGGGACCGGCTCTCCGCCGGGTGCGCGGCCCCCCGGGGCCCGCGTGCGGGGCTCCCCGGGGCCCGCGTGCGGGGTTTCCCGGGGCCCGCGTGCGGGGTTTCCCGGGGCCCGCGTGCGGGGTTCCCCGGGGCCGGCCGGGCCGGAGGGCGTCGAGCCCGGCGGGCCAGCTGTGGGGTGCGTCGCGCCCGGCAGGGCGGCTGACGGAGGCGCTGGCCCCGGCGGGCCCACTGACGGGTGCGCCGCTCCCGGCAGGCCGACCGACAGATGCGCTGGCCCCGGCAGGCCGACTGACGGATGCGCCGCTCCCGGCGGGGCCGGGCCCGGCTGCTATACCGGTGGCCAGGGGATCGCCGGCCACTCGCCGCTCGGCTCGGGGTGGACGCCGGAGGCGAGCAGGGCGTCCACCCGCGCGCGCGTGGCGTCCGTCTCGGCCGGGGTGATCAGCCCGGTCAGGCGGGCGGCGAGGGCGCCGCCCTCGCCGAGGGCGTCCCGCAGTCCCTTCAGGACGCCGACCGCCTCCGCGGGCAGCGGCTCGCCGGCCCAGCCCCACAGCAGGGTGCGCAGTTTGTTCTCGACGTTGAAGGTGACGCCGTGGTCGATGCCGTAGAGCCGGCCGTCCGCCGTGGGCAGCAGATGACCGCCCTTGCGGTCGGCGTTGTTGAGCACCGCGTCCAGCACGGCGAGCCGGCGCAGCCGTTCGTCGTCGGCGTGCACCAGCAGCGCGGTGCGGTCCTCGTCGACCTCGGCGAAGCCGATGGCCTTCCAGCCGGGCCCGGGCTCCTCGGCGTCGATCAGCGCGAGCAGTTCGGCCTCCGGGCTGGCGTCGATCCACAGCTGGACCATGCCCTCGCCGTAGGGGCCGTCGCGCAGCACGGTGGGCGGCACCAGGCCCCAGCCGGTCGCCTCGGAGACCTCGTAGGCGGCCACCTCGCGCCCGGCGAGGGTGCCGTCGGGGAAGTCCCACAGCGGGCGCTCCCCGGCGACCGGCTTGTAGACGCAGGACGCCTCCCGGCCGTCGAGGGCGACCGTGCAGAACAGCGCCGCGTTGGAGGCCTCGCGGATGCGGCCGCGCACGGTCAGCTCACCGCGGGCGAGCAGTTCGACGCGGGCCGCGTCGGACGCGGTGCCCGGCGTCACGCTCCGCGGCGGTATCCGTTCTGTCGCGGACATACGTGTCCTTCCGGGTCCAGGGGCAGGCTGCACAGCGGGCACGGCGGCCGCCCGGCGTTGACGACGTCGAGGGCGCGTTTGGCGAAGGCCCGCGCCTGCGTGCCGGTGAGCCGGACCCGCAGCATCGGGGGCCCGTTCTCCTCGTCCTGGAGCAGCCGCTCCTCGGCCTCGGCCAGGTCCTCCTCGGTGTCGGCGTCCAGCTCGACGAGGGCCTGCGCCTCGACGATCATGCGCTGCTCCTCGCCGTCCCAGGCGAGCGCCATGGTGCCGACCCGGAACTCCTCCTCGACGGGGGTCTCCAGCGGGGCGGTGTCGGCGATCTCGGCGGGGGCCATGGCGGGCACGGGGGCGTTGCCGCCGCTGCGCCGCACCACTTCGTCGAGCAGTTCGTCCATGCGCTCGGCGAGCGCGGCGACCTGCGTCTTCTCCAGGGCCACGCTGGTCACCCGGGAGCCGGCGGTGGCCTGGAGGAAGAACGTACGGCGTCCGGGCAGTCCGACCGTACCGGCCACGAAGCGGTCCGGGGGGTCGTAGAGGAACACCTGACGGGACACGTCCTGTCTCCATGGGATCGGGGGGAACGACTGGATGGGCGGGGGGCCGGGGCGCCGCCGAGGAAGGTCGGCGGCGACCGCTTCACCCTACTGCGGCCGACGATCACGGCGCGCCCGCGCCGCCCCCGACCGGTGCGTCGCCGTCCGCGGACTCCTCGCGGGGCGCCAGGGAGGCGAAGTCGCCGGTGTCGCCGAGCCGCACCAGGAAGGGGCGCAGCCGGGTGTAGCGGATCGCGGTGACGGAGCAGGGCTCGACGGAGATCCGCTGGAAGAGGTCGAGGTGCAGGCCGAGCGCGTCGGCGACGAGGGACTTGATGATGTCGCCGTGCGAGCACATCACGTAGACCGCGTCGGGGCCGTGGTCGCGCTCCACGCGCGCGTTCCACTCGCGCACCGCCTCGGCGGCGCGGTGCTGCATCGCGCGCATGGACTCGCCGCCGGGGAAGGCCGCCGCCGTGGGGTGCGCCTGCACCACCTCCATCAGCGGCTCGTCCTTGAGTTCGGCGAGCTTGCGGCCGGACCAGTCGCCGTAGTGGCACTCCCCGATGCGTTCGTCGGTGTGCGCGCTCAGCTCGGGCCGTGCGTCCAGGAGTGGCTGTACGGTCTCCTGGCAGCGCTGCAGCGGGCTGGTGACGACCTCGGCGATCGGCAGTCCGGCGAGCCGGCCGGGCAGTGCGGCGGCCTGCGCGGCGCCGCGCTCGTCGAGGGCGACGCCGGGGGTCCAGCCGGCGAGCAGTCCCTCGGTGTTGGCGGTGGAGCGTCCGTGCCTGACGAGGATCAACGTGGGCATGCGGCCAGGGTAGGCGTACAGGCGACTCCGGCGTGGGCCGGGTGAGAGGAGAACACGCTCCGTGATCGTGGACTGTGGCATCTACCGCGACGGGCACCGCCGGGAGGGCCCCGAGGACTTCTCCGACGCCCTGGACCAGGCGCGGGCGGCGGGCGGGTTCGTGTGGGTGGGCCTGCACGAGCCGAGCGAGGAGGAGTTCGCGCTGGTCAGCGAGGAGTTCGCGCTGCACGCGCTGGCGGTCGAGGATGCCCTGAAGGCCCACCAGCGGCCCAAGCTGGAGGTCTACGACGACTCGCTGTTCGTGGTCCTCAAGCCGGTGGTGTACGAGCCGCACAGCGACACCGTCTCGACCGGCGAGATCATGATCTTCCTGGGCGACTCGTTCGTGGTGACGGTCCGGCACGGCGAGGGCGACGGGCTGGCCGCCGTACGGCACCGTCTGGAGCAGGAGCCGGAGATGCTGGGCAAGGGCCCGACCGCGGTGCTCTACGCCATCGCCGACACGGTCGTCGACCACTATCTGGACGTGGCGACCGAACTCCAGACCGACCTGGAGGAGCTGGAGGCGGAGGTCTTCTCGCCGGAGCGGGGCGGCTCGCGCAACACGGCCTCGCGGATCTACAACTTCAAGCGCCAGATCACCGAGTTCCGGCGCGCTACGGGTCCGCTGGCGCTGCCGATGTCCCGCCTCGGCGGCACCGGCCAGAGCGCCTTCTCCACGGCGGTGCCGTTCGTGGACGACAAGGCCCGGCCCTTCTTCCGGGACGTCAGCGACCATCTGACCCGGGTCAACGAGTCCGTGGAGAGCCTGGACCGGCTGGTGTCGGACATCCTGTCCGCGCATCTGGCGCAGACCGGGGTCCAGCAGAACGACGACATGCGCAAGATCTCCGCGTGGGCGGCGATGGCCGCGATACCGACGATGCTGGCCGGCGTCTACGGGATGAACTTCGAGCACATGCCCGAGCTGCACTGGGTGTGGGCGTACCCGGCGGTGATCGGTCTGATGGCGGTGCTGGAAGTGGTGCTGTACCGGACGTTCAAGCAGCGGGGGTGGCTGTAGGGGCGGGGCGGGCTCCGGGCGGCCGTGGGAGGGGTCGGCGGGCCGTGGCGACCGTGCGGGACGGGCTCAGGCGGCGGGTTCCGGGGACTGGACGGGCGGGCTCAGGCGGCGGGTTCCGGGGACTGTACGGGCGGGCTGCCGAGGGGGTCGCGGCGCTCGGGCATCGTCAGGGTCGTCATCCGGCGCCGGCCGATCAGCCGTTCGTAGCGGTGGACGGCGTGGATGCCGGCCGCGAGCAGCGACGAGCGGGCCGGCGACCAGCCGAGGATGCGGCCCATCCGGGCCATGACCGCGAGGCTGACGTCGCGGTGGACGCGGATCTCGGCGAGCGCGCAGGCGCGCAGCGTCCGCCGGATGGCGCGGCCGTGCCCGGCGGCGGCCAGGCGCAGCAGTTCCTCGTGGCAGTAGGCGAGGTGAGCGTCCTCGTCGGCGGCGATCATCCGCACCGCCCGGCCCAGCTCGGGATGGTCGCCGAAGTGCCGGCACAGCAGGGCCATCTGTTCGGCGGCGCGCTGCTCGGTGACCCTGCTGTGGGCGAGGTAGACGATGATGTCGTGCACGGTGAGGGGCCGGTCGGACTCCAGCCGCTGGTGGGCGAGGCCGATGCCGCGCCGTTCCAGGAGCATGGTGTAGTCGGTCTCGGGCGGCACCGGGACCGGGTCCAGGCCACGTCTGCGCAGCAGGGCGCGGAAGATCCGGCCGTGCTTGCCCTCGTCCGCGCCGTGGCGGGCGATCTTCGGCGCGAGGTCGCGGCACTCCGGGGGCACGAGCGCGGCGATCCGCCCGTTCTCCCAGCCGCCCTGGGCCTCTCCGCCGGCCGCGATCGAGCAGAACAGCCGGAAGGACTCGTCGTGGTCGAGGATCTCCTGGAACAGGCTCCCGGATGAGAGCATCGCGCCGCCTCCCTGCCGCACCGCCGGACCGTCGCAGAGGACGAGTCAAATGCGGGCGCGGGGGCGC
The DNA here is from genome assembly GCF_019890635.1 of Streptomyces sennicomposti. Lineage (GTDB taxonomy): Bacteria > Actinomycetota > Actinomycetes > Streptomycetales > Streptomycetaceae > Streptomyces > Streptomyces sennicomposti. The sequence goes on along the minus strand of NZ_JAIOAB010000003.1, from coordinate 144,221 downwards.
CGCAACGGCTGCGGGGGCCCGCTCGGCCGAACGGCGCAGCGGTTGCCCGCCGCGCGGCCGTAACCGGGCGGGGCGCGGGGCGTTGTTCCCGGTGACGGCGGCCGTGGCGGGGAAGTCCCCCGAGCCCCCACCACGGCCGCGAGAAACCCGCCTCCCGACGCCTGCCTTCAGGGCATGTCCGGCTTCGGGGGGCGTCCGTCTCAGGCCAGGCCGGCGCGCTCCAGGGCCTCGGTGCCGGCGCGGAGGGCGGCGACCCGCTCGTCCAGCGTGAAACCGGCGGGCGCGAGGGTCAGCGTGGTGACGCCGGCCGCGGCGTAGGCCTTCATCCGGTCGGCGATCCGGTCGACGGAGCCGAGCAGGGTCGTCCGGTCGATCAGGTCGTGCGGAACGGCGGCCGCGGCGCCCTGCTTGTCGCCGGACAGGTACTTCTCCTGGATCTCCGCGGCCTCCTGCTCGTATCCCATGCGCTGGGCCAGCCGGTTGTAGAAGTTCTGCTGCCGGCTGCCCATGCCGCCGACGTAGAGCGCCGTGTAGGGGCGGAAGGTGTCGGCGAGCGCGGCCACGTCCTCGTCCTCGCCGAGGGCGAGCGGCACGGTCGGGCAGACGTCGAAGCCGTCCATCGTCAGGCCCGCCTTCTCCCGGCCGGCCCGCAGCGGCTTGATCGCGGTCTCCTCCAGGTGCTCGGCGGAGGGGAAGATCAGCAGCGCGCCGTCGGCGATCTCGCCGGTCTGCTCCAGGTTCTTCGGGCCGATGGCGGCGATGTAGAGCGGGATGTGCTCGCGCTGCGGGTGCACGGTCAGCTTGATCGGCTTGCCGGGCCCGCCGGGCAGCGGCAGCGTCCAGTGCTCGCCCTCGTACGTCAGCCGCTCGCGGGACATGGCCTTGCGGACGATCTCGACGTACTCGCGGGTGCGGGCCAGCGGCTTGTCGAACCTGACGCCGTACCAGCCCTCGGAGACCTGCGGTCCGGAGACGCCGAGGCCGAGGCGGAACCGGCCGCCGGACAGCGAGTCGAGCGTGGCGGCGGTCATCGCCGTCATCGCGGGCTGGCGGGCCGGGATCTGGAAGATGGCCGAGCCGACGTCGATGCGTTCGGTCTGCGCGGCGACCCAGGAGAGCACGGTGGCCGCGTCCGAGCCGTACGCCTCGGCCGCCCAGCACACGGAGTATCCGAGCCGGTCCGCCTCCTTGGCGACGGCCAGGTTGTCCGCGTCCATCCCGGAGCCCCAGTAGCCGAGATTGATCCCGAGCCGCATGCCGCATCCCCTTACCGCTGAGTAACGTTCCTGTCGCGGGAGACAGTAGCGCGGGGCGGCTCGGGTGCGGCAGACCGCGTGGGTGTGACAGCCGCCTCGCGGGGCGGCCGAGGGGCCTCGCGGGGCCGGTCCGCGGGGGCGGGACGGGGTTGTCCACAGGGGTGCGGGCGGGTTGTCCACAGGGTGGCCCGCGCCTGTCCCCTGGCCAGTAATCTCGGCGTCCATGGAGCAGAGGCATCTCGGCCGTACCGGCCTGCGCGTGTCCCGCATCGGGCTCGGCACCCTGACCTGGGGCCGGGACACCGACGAGCACGACGCCGCGGACATGCTGAAGGCGTTCTGGGAGGCGGGCGGCACCCTGGTCGACACGGCGGACGTGTATGGCGACGGGGAGGCCGAGTACCTGCTCGGACGGCTCATGGACGGCCTGGTGCCCCGTCGTGACCTGATCGTCTCCACCAAGGCGGGCAGCGTCCCCGACCCGGACCGCCGCTTCGACGGCTCCCGCGGCCATCTGCTGGCGGCCCTGGACGCCTCGCTCGCCCGCCTCGGCACGGACTACGTCGACGTGTGGCACGTGCACGCGTACGACCCCGGAACGCCGCTGGAGGAGACCCTGCAGGCCCTCGACCTGGCCGTCGGCAGCGGCCGGGTGCGCTACGCCGGGGTCTCCAACTTCTGCGGCTGGCAGCTGGCCAAGGCGGCGACCTGGCAGCTCGCGGCGCCGGGCGCCCGGACCCGGCTGGCGAGCACGCAGATGGAGTACTCGCTGCTCCAGCGGGGCGTCGAGCGGGAGGTGCTGCCGGCCGCGCTCGACCTCGGCGTCGGACTGCTGCCCTCCTCGCCGCTGGGCCGGGGCGTGCTGACCGGCAAGTACCGCAACGCGACGCCGCCGGACTCGCGGGGCGCCTCGGAGCATCTGGCGCCGTTCGTCGAGCCCTACCTCGACGACGCGGCGAGCCGCATCGTGGACGCGGTGACGACGGCGGCGGACGGGCTGGCGGTGACCCCGCTCCAGGTCGCCCTCGCCTGGGTCCGGGACCGGCCCGGCGTGAGCGCGCCGATCATCGGACCGCGCACGCTTCCGCAGCTCACGGCGGCGTTGTCAGTGGAGGCGCTTAGTCTTCCTGACGAGATCTGCCGGGCTCTCGACGATGTGTCGGCGCCCGTGCACCGCTATCCCGATCACGACTGGAGCACGCTGTGAGCACGGAGCCGGAGACCACGCAGAAGGCCGGGCCGGGGAGCCCGGACCCGGAGGTGGACCCCGCGACGGCCCGGGACCCGCAGGAGGGCACGCCGGGCGGGGGCCGGGTGCCGGGGGACGAGGCCGTGACCGGCGGCGAGGCGGCCGAGGACGCTGGGACGGGGGACGACGCGGTGCCCCAGGGCGAGGCGGCCGAGGGCGCGGGGACCGGTTCGGGGACCGGTTCGGGGACCGGTTCGGGGGCCGGGGCTGCGGACTCCGGCGCGGAGGCGGACGGTTCGGCGGAGACGGACGGCTCGGCGGAGGCGGGCTCGGGTCGGGTCTCCGGGGCGGGCGCGCACGACTCGGGCGAGGGTTCCGAGGCGGACGTGGAAAGCGCGGGCCGGGGCGCTCCCGAGGCGGGCGCGGAGGACTCCGCCGGGGGTTCCGGTGCGGACGCGGGCGAGGGCTCGGACACGGGCTCAGGTTCCGGTGCGGACGCGGGCGCTGAGGGTGCGGCCGGGAAGATGTCCGAGGCGGAGGCCGAGCTGGCGGCGCAGCGGGCCGAGCGGGAGCGGATCGAGCGGCGGAAGGCCGAGAAGAAGGGGCCGATCGAGAGCGGGGCCAAGCTCAGCGGCCGGGCGGCCGACCTGCTCGCGGCGGTGCGGGCCGTCGAGAGCGGCGAGAAGCCCGCGGCGGCGGTGTTCACCCCGCCCGAGCCGGAGCCCGCGCAGCGCAGGGCGGCGCCCGAGCCGGTCCGGCGGCCGGGCCCCGTGACGGCCGAGGCCGCCGCCGTGCCCGCGGCGCCCGCGCCCGAGACGGTGCAGGCCGTGCGTCAGGTGCTGGCCGCGGGCGGCGCCCCGGAGTCGCTGGCCCTGCCGGTGGCGACGGCGCTCGGCGAGGGCGCGGCGGACCGGCTGCGCGCCGACCCGTGGCAGTTGCTGCACATCGCGGGCGTACGGCCGGAGCAGGCCGACGGTTTCGCGCGGGCGCTGCTCGGCGCGGAGAGCCGCCCGGACGACGAGCGGCGCGGCCGTGCCTTCACGGTCTGGCTGCTGGAGCAGGCGGCCCTCGCCGGGCACACGTCCCTGGAGGCGCCGGCGCTGACCGCCGCGCTGGCTCAGCGCGGGGTGCCCGACGCGGACGCGGCCCTGCAGAGCGCGCTCGCGGAGGGCGAGGCCCTGGTGTTCCAGGACGCCCTGGAGGAGTCGGGCGCACCGGCCCCCGCCCCGGAGGCGGACGGGGACGAGGAGGAGACCGGCGAGGAACGGCCGGTGCGGGTGCTCGTCGGCCTGGAGCGGTACGCGCTCGCCGAGGAGAGCCTGGCCGACGGACTGGCCCGGCTGATCAACTCCGCGCCGGGCGAGCACGGCCCGGCCGAGGGCTGGGAGGAGGCGGCGGACGCCGCCCGGGGGTCGGCCGGCGAGCTGATCCGCGCGGTCTCGGGGCACGGTCTGGTGCTGCACACGGGCGGTGAGGCGGCCCGCGCCGAACCGGCCCGGCTGCTGGCCGGGGCGCGTGCGCTCGGGCTGCGCGCCTGGGCCGCCGCCCACAGTCCCCTGGGCCGGGACGGCTTCACGGAACTGCTCCGCGCGACCGCCGCCGGCCAGGGCGCGCCCGACGCGGGACGCGCACCACAGGCGGGAGGCGGCCCCGCAGGGCACGCGCAGGCCGGGCAGGCCGGGCAGGCCGGGCAGGCCGGGCAGGCCGGGCAGGCCGGGCAGGCCGGGCAGGCCGGGCAGGCCGGGCAGGCCGGGCAGGCCGGGCAGGCCGGGCAGGCCGGGCAGGCCGGGGGCGGCGTGCCCGGGGGCGCGGAGAGTCATGCCGTCGCCACCGTGGCGGGACTCCTGTCGGGCGCGGAGGGGCCGGGGCGGGACGCCGACGGCGCGCTCGACCTGGACCTCCTCGTCGTGCTCGACGCCCCGCAGCTGGACGTGGAGACGGCGGCCCTGCTCGTGGAGTCGCTGCCGGACGGGGCCCGGCTGGTGCTGTCCGGGGACCCGGCGGTGCTGTGGTCGGCAGGCCCCGGCCGCGTCTTCGCCGATCTGCTGGCCGCCCGGGTGTGCCCGCACATCGCCTCGCGGCTGCCGGACCCGGGACCGCTGGGCGAGCTGGTCTCCGGCATCGGCGTCGGCGAGCTGACCCAGGTCGCGGCGCCCGGCAAGGAGGTCGTGATCGTCCCGGTGCGGGACGCGGGCGAGGCCGTGCACCGGACGGTGCAGCTCGTCGCGGACTCGGTGCCCCGGGCGATCGGCGTGCCGGCCGAGCAGACGGTGGTAATCACCCCGGGTCATGGCGGAGCGGCGGGCACGCGCGTGCTCAACGCGGCGCTGAAGGAACGGCTCAATCCGGGCCCCGGCCGGTTCGGCGGCTTCGACCCGGGCGACCGGATCGCCTACTCCCCCGTCCCCGGCCGTACGCTGCCGGGGCGGGTGGTGACGGCCGACGCCGAGGGACTGCACCTGTCGTGCTCGGGCGTCCGCGTGGTCGTACCGAGGGAGCGGGTGGAGGCCTCCGTGCGGCACGGATGGGCGCTGACGGCGCATCAGGCCGTGGGCGGCCGATGGCCGGCGGCGGTCGTGGTACTGCCGGGGGACGCGGCGCAGGCGCTCAGCCGGCCGTGGGTCTACACGGCGTTCAGCCGGGCCGGCCGCCATCTGTCCGTGGTGCACGGGGTGGAGCAGGCGCTGCCGCGGGCCGTGGCCGAGGTGCCGGCCAGAGAGCGCACCACCCGGCTGCCCCTGCTGCTCGCCGCGCAGGCCGCGCAGGCGGCTCAGGCCGCTCAGTCGGAGGAGCGGGCCGAGGCGTGACCCGGAGGCCGGGCGCGGCCGAGGAGCCGCGCCCGGAACGGTCCTAACGGTCCGTCGTGTCCAGCGGTTCGATGTCGTCGTCGTCCTCGGCGAGACCGGTGGTGACCAGGTCCTCGATGTCGTCCTCGTCCTCGTCGTCCTCGTCGTCCTCGTCGTCGAGGTCGTCGTCGAAGACCGTGCTGACGTCGAAGCGGCAGACCACCTGCTGCGGATCGACGTGCTCGAAGGGCGCCTCCAGCCACTCGCCGGGGTCGGCCGGTTCGTCCGAGGCCGTGACCCAGAGCGTGGAGTCGCCCTCCTCCAGGCCGAACTCCTTGTGCCGGGAGGCGATCTCGTCGGCCTCGAACTCGCCGAAGAGCGTGCCGAGCGCCCCGTGCACCGTCCCGGTGGCGCCCGCGCCGATGCCGGTGCCGGCCTCGACGTCCGCGGCCTCGATCCGCTGGGCCTGGGCCAGCAGCCGCTGGGGCTCGGCCACGGCGTAGTCGCGGCGGATCAGCACGCTGATCGCGTTCGGTTCCTCCGGCCCCGTGTACGGCGGCAGCGAGTCCTCACCGGGGATCTCGAAGGGGGTGACCTCGTCGTAGCGGTCGTAGAGCAGTTCGTCGTACACCTCCGCGGCCGCGGCAAGCTCGTTGAACGCCTCGTAGACGGCCGGGTCGTCCTCCCCCGACCTGCGTTCGACCGCGGCCAGGTGGCGGTCGAGCGCGGTCTTGACCGCCTCGGCGGCGGCACGTACCTCGGCAGCGGTGGGCTGCGCAGCATCAGACATAGTGCAGACGCTATCCGTACCGGGCCCCAGCCCGCACAATAGATGCGATGCCGGAATACGAATTTGTCGACGTGTACGTGCCGCGCGGGGTCTCCCGCAAGGAGACGACCCGTCTGCTGACCGACCACGCCGAGTACGGACACTGGGAGCTGTACCGCTTGAGCTTGCTGCGCGACGGCAGCCGCAGGGTGCGGCTGCGCCGGCGGATCATCCGCCAGGTGCGCGCCACGTGGTGAGCTGAGGGGCCGCAGCCGACGCCGCAGCGGGCTCCGCGTACACACGCGGAGCCCGCTCTGTCATGTCCACGGCCCTTTACGGCCGGTGTCCGGGCGACGGCCGGTGTCCGGGCGTCCGGCCCGCGAGACTCGGCCCGAGGGGCCCGTCAGACCTGGGTGGCCCGGGCCTTGCGGTACAGGACGACGCCGGCCAGCAGCGCGCCCGCGCCGACCGGCAGGGCGAGACCCATCGGCACCTCGCTGCCGGTGTGGGCGAGCTGCCCCCCGCTGCCCGGCGTGGTCACGGTCTGGGTGCCCGGGTGGTTGACGTGCACCGCACCGCCGGGCGTCTTGCCGCCCGTGCCGGGCGGAGTGGCCGGCGTGCCGGGGTGACCGGGAGTGCCCGGGTTGCCGGGGGTTCCGGGGTTGCCGGGCGTACCCGGGTTGCCGGGCGTACCCGGGTTGCCCGGCGTACCGGGGTTCCCAGGCGTCCCCGGGTTGCCCGGGTTTCCGGGGTTCCCCGGGTTACCAGGGTTGCCGGGGTTCCCCGGATTACCGGGGTTGCCCGGGTTGCCCGGCGGGTTGTGGTGGCCGCCGGAACCGCCGCCGTTGGCGCAGCCGTTGCCGAGCGCGGCGTTGCCGACGCCGACCACGTTGACGCTGTTGCCGCAGACGTTCACCGGGACGTCGACCGGCACCTGGACGTGGTTGCCGGAGCCGACGCCGGGCGAGTCGCTCGCGTGCCCGCCGGCGTGCGAGCCGCCGTGGCCGCTGCCGCCGTTCCCCCCGGACGAGTCACCGCCGCCCGGATTGGCGCACTTGTTGCCCGCCGCCGGGTTGAGCAGCCCCACGACGTTGACGGTGTTGCCGCAGACGTTCACCGGGATGTGCACCGGCACCTGGACCGTGTTGCCGGACAGCACGCCCGGCGAGCCGGACGAGAACCCGGACGCGCCCGCGTCGGCGTGCGCCGCGCCGCTCGCGGCGGCGATCACGCCGGTGGCCGCGGCCACGGTCATCAGGCCCTTGCGGGTGACCTGTCGCATGTACTGAATCCCTGCTTTCGACTTTTCGAATCTTCCGGAACGCGCGTTCGCGACGGAATCGGGAATTCGCCGTCGTGACCGCGCGGAAAAACCGGTCGGCCCCGGAGCGCATGGCGCGCGCTCTCGGGGCCGACGGGTTCAGACCCCCCACGGAGTCGATGAAGTCAGACCCTCACGGGGCGGTGCACAACGTCAGTGGTTGATGCAGGTGTTGCCGAAGGCGGGGTTCAGCAGCCCGATCACCGAGATCGTGTTGCCGCAGACGTTCACCGGCACGTGCACGGGCACCTGCACGACGTTGCCGGAGGCGACACCCGGGGAGTGCAGGGCGGCACCCTGGGCGCCGGAGTCGGCGGCGGCCATGCCGGCACCCGCGAGAACCAGTCCACCGGTGGCAACCGCAGCAGCGACGACCTTCTTGATCATTATTCCTCCTCGTTGGCAAAAGCGATCTCACCTTGCCGATCGCAATACCTGTAACGAGGCTGAACCATTGGAGCTACGAGCTTATCGTCGCATTCACCCTTCTCAGTCACTCTCGTACGCGCGCCCGAATATCCGGGCCGGAAAAGGCGCGCCGGAACGTCCCCTCAGGACGCGTCGATGAACCGGTCGAGCACCCGTACGCCGAACTTCAGGCCGTCCACCGGCACCCGCTCGTCCACGCCGTGGAACATGCCTGCGAAGTCCAGCTCCGGCGGCAGCTTCAGCGGGGCGAAACCGAAGCCGCGGATGCCGAGGTCGTCGAAGGACTTGGCGTCGGTGCCGCCGGAGAGCATGTACGGCACCGCCTTGGCGGCCGGGTCCTCGGCCAGCAGCGCGGACTGCATCGCGTCCACCAGGGCGCCGTCGAAGGTGGTCTCGACGGCCTTGTCCGAGTGCACGTCCTCGCGCTTGACCCGGGGGCCGAGGATCCGGTCCAGGTCGGCCAGGAACTCCTCCTCGAAGCCCGGCAGGAACCGCCCGTCCACGTGCGCCGTGGCCTCGCCCGGGATGACGTTGACCTTGTAGCCCGCGCCGAGCTGGGTCGGGTTGGCGGTGTTGCTGAGGGTCGCGCCGATGAGCTTGGCGATGCCGCCGAGCTTGGCGAGGGTGCCCTCCATGTTCTCCGGGTCCAGCTCGGTGCCGAGCGCGTCGCCCAGCTCGTCGAGGAAGGCCCGGGTGGTCTTGGTCACCCGCACCGGGAACTGGTGCCGGCCGAGGCGGGCGACGGCCTCCGACAGCTCGGTGATGGCGTTGTCGCGGTGGATCATGGAGCCGTGCCCGGCGGTGCCGGCCACGGTCAGCTTCATCCAGTGCATGCCCTTCTCGGCGGTCTGGATCAGATAGAGCCGCCGCTGCTCGCTGACCGTGAAGGAGAAGCCGCCGACCTCGCTGATCGCCTCGGTGACCCCGTCGAAGAGGTCGGGGTGGTGGTCGACCAGGTGGCGGGCGCCGTAGGTGCCGCCGGCCTCCTCGTCGGCGAGGAAGGCGAGCACGATGTCCCGCGGGGGCTTGCGGCCGCTGCGCAGCCGGTCGCGCACGACGGCCAGCGTCATCGCGTCCATGTCCTTCATGTCGACCGCGCCGCGGCCCCACACGCACCCGTCGGCGATCTCGCCGGAGAAGGGGTGATGGGTCCAGTCGTCGGCGTTGGCCGGCACGACGTCGGTGTGGCCGTGGATGAGCAGCGCGGGCCGGGACGGGTCCTCGCCCTCGATGCGGGCCACGGTGGAGGCGCGGCCGGGGTGCGACTCGAAGATCCTCGGCTCCAGCCCCACCTCGGCGAGCTTCTCGGCGACGTACTCGGCGGCCTTGCGCTCGCCGGGACCGGAGTGGTCGCCGTAGTTGCTGGTGTCGATCTGGATCAGCTCGCTGCAGAGGTCCACGACCTCGTCCTCGCCGGTGACGCCCCTGGCGGTGTCCGTCTCGCTCACGCTGCTTCCTCCCGCTGTGTGCTGGTGGTCCACCTCGAGTACCGCTCGAGTACCGGTGGTCCACTCATCCTCTCCCCCATCCGCCCGTGGCCCCAAGACAGGGCCCGGCCCGATACACCGCGTTCACATCGGGCGACGGCGCGGGCACGGCGCACCGGGGTGATCGGGCCGGCTCGAAAGCCTGGTAATGTTTCCTTCGTCGCCGCGAGGGGAAAGCCCACGCGCGACAGACACCTTGTCCGGGTGGCGGAATGGCAGACGCGCTAGCTTGAGGTGCTAGTGCCCTTTATCGGGCGTGGGGGTTCAAGTCCCCCCTCGGACACCATTGCGAAAGCGGCGCCGACTCAGTCGGCGCCGCTTTCGTGTGTCATCCCTTGTGTCCTCATACGTGTGCCGGGCTCATGTGGTCCGTGAACCAGTCGCGGGCCAGGTCCGTGACCGCTTCCAGGGTGCCGGGCTCTTCGAAGAGGTGGGTGGCGCCGGGGATGGTCGTGAGGTGGTTTTCGCAGGTCAGGTGGGTCTGGGCCTCGCGGTTGAGGTCGAGGACCGTGTGGTCGGCGCCGCCGACGATCAGCAGGGTGGGCGCGGTCACCGAGGACAGTGCGGGGCCGGTCAGGTCGGGGCGGCCGCCGCGGGAGACCACGGCGGCGATCCGCGCGCCGGGTGCGGCGGCGGCGCGCAGGGCCGCCGCCGCACCGGTGCTGGCGCCGAAGTAGCCGACGGGCAGGTTCCCGGCTTCGGGCAGGGTGCGCAGGCGGTCGGTGACGGCGGCCAGGCGGGCCGCCAGCAGGCCGATGTCGAACACCTTGGTCCGGTCGCCCGCCTCCTCCTCGGTGAGCAGGTCGAACAGGAGCGTGCCGAGGCCGGCGCGGCCCAGGCCGGCGGCGACGAAGCGGTTGCGCGGGCTGTGCCGTCCGCTGCCGCTGCCGTGGGCGAAGACGACGACGCCCGGCGCGTCGGCGGGCACCGTCAGTCGTCCGGTCAGACGGGCCGCGTCGATGTCCAGTGCGATCTCCCGGTCGACCTCCGGGCGGGCCCCGCCCGCCCGCGCCCGGCGCAGACAGGCCACCACGTCGTCGTCGTCGAGCTGGGTGAAGTCGTCGTAGAACTGGCCGACCGCGAAGAAGCCGGCCGGGGTCTCCAGGCTGATCAGTTCGTCGGCCTCACCGGCCAGCCGCGCCGTCCAGTCCGGGGGCGCCACCGGCACCGCCAGCACGGTCCGGGCGGCGCCCCGGGCGCGTACCGTGCGGCAGGCGGCCCGGGCCGTCGAGCCGGTGGCCACCCCGTCGTCCACCAGCACCACGGTCCGCCCGGCGACGGCGACCGGCGGGCGCTCGCCGCGGTAGCGGACGGCGCGCCGGTCCAGTTCGCGGCGCTCGCGTTCCTCGACCCGGGCCAGGACGTGGTCCGGCACCCCGGCCCGGCCGGCCACGGCCCCGTCGATCACGCGCACCCCGTCCTCGCCGATGGCCCCCATGGCCAGCTCGGGCTGGGAGGGGACGCCGAGCTTGCGCACCAGGCACAGGTCGAGGGGTGCGCCGAGGACCGCCGCGACCTCGGCTGCGACCGGCACGCCGCCGCGGGGCAGTCCGAGCACCACCGCGTCCTGTCCGCTCAGGTGCGCCAGCCGGTCGCCGAGTCGCCTGCCCGCCTCCGGGCGGTCCCTGAAGAGCACGGCCGCCGCCTCACTCGCGGGGCGACCAGAGCGGGACGGGCGGTGTCGCCTCGGGCGCTCCGACCGCCTCGATGTCGCCTGCGGCGGCGCGCAGCAGGTCGCGGCCGAGGGCGATGAGGGCGCGTCCGGCGGCGAGTTCGTCGCCGATCTCGGGGACCGCGGGGTCGTAGGGGTTGCGGCGGGCCTCGGCGCAGCTCTCCAGGACGTTGTCGCCGGTGTCCAGGACGATCCGGGCCGTGGTGTCCGGGTCGTGTTCGGACAGGTAGAGGTTCAGCCGCCACTCCCTGACGGACGGGGGCCGGCTGTCGGCGGGTCGCGTCATCGTCCGTCCCTCCTCAGCTGTGGTCGCCGGTTCGCTCGTCGTCCCCTTCCACTGTGCCCCCGCCGGGCGAGGGCGGCACCACGGCGGCCGGTGGCGGGCGGCTGCGGGGGCGCGGGCAGAATGAGGGCCATGACCACGCGTTCCTGCCCGTGCGGGCTGCCCGAGCCGTACGAGAAGTGCTGCGGCCGTTTCCACTCGGGGGCCGCCGAGGCGCCGACCGCCGAGGCGCTGATGCGGTCGCGGTACTGCGCCTTCGTGCGCGGGGACGCGGCGTATCTGCTGCGCACCTGGCATCCGCGGACCCGGCCGGCGCGGCTGGACCTGGACCCGGGGATGCGCTGGACGGGGCTGGAGATCCTCGGGACGACGGGCGGCACCGCCTTCCACACCACCGGGACCGTGACGTTCCGCGCCTCCTACCGGGGCGGCGCGCTGCAGGAGCACAGCCGGTTCGAGCGGGTGGACGGGGCGTGGGTGTACGTCGACGGGGACTTTCCCGAGTAGCGCCGGGCAGCCCCGGCTGAGGGGCCTCCCCCCGGGGTGAAGGGCTACCCCCCGGGTGAAGGGCTGCCGCCGGCTGAAGGGCTCCCCCCGTGCGCTACGGCGCCAGGATGTCCAGTTCCTGGAGTGCGCCGACCGTGATCTCGCGGGTGAGCTGTTCGGCGCGTTCGGCGTCGCCGGCGCGGACCGCCTCGGCGACCCGGACGTGCAGGGTGACGGCGGCCGGGTCGGGGTCCTCGAACATGACCTCGTGCTGAGTGCGTCCGGTCAGCACCTCCGCGACGACGTCGCCGAGGCGGGCGAACATCTCGTTGCCCGAGGCGCACAGGATCACCCGGTGGAAGGCGACGTCGTGCAGGAGGTACCGGTCCAGGCGGTGGCCGCGTGAGTTGGCCACCATGCCGAGGGCGCACTCGGTGAGTTCCGAGCACTGCTCGGGCGTGGCGTGCCGGGCGGCGAGGCCGGCCGCGACGGGTTCGACCGCCGAGCGCAGCACGGTCAGGGAGCGCAGTTGCCGGGCGCGGTCGGCGCCGGCGAGGCGCCAGCGGATGACCTGCGGATCGTAGACGTTCCACTCGTCCGCGGGGAGCACCGTGACGCCGACGCGGCGGCGGGACGCGACCAGGTGCATGGACTCCAGCACGCGGACCGCCTCGCGCATCACGGAGCGCGACACGTCGAAACTCTGCGCGAGTTCGTCGGTGCGCAGCACGCTGCCCGGAGGGTACTCGCCGGCGGTGATGGCGGGGCCGAGGGCGTCCAGGACGCGGCCGTGCAGCCCCCGGCCCGGTGTGGTCATGGACTCAGCGTACGGGGTGGATCACGCGATGAAAAAGTCAGACTTATATGTCACAGACTCTTGAATTCGTCGTACCTAATAGGTTTCAGTGTGGCGACGCCGGATGTCGGCGTCGCATGTCGAGGAAGACAGCGAGGCAGTGATGCGCACCCCCCACGTCGTCGTGGTGATGGGCGTCGCCGGCACGGGCAAGACCACGATCGGTCCCCTGCTCGCCGACCGGCTCGGCGTCCCGTACGCCGAGGGCGACGACTTCCATCCGCAGGCCAACATCGACAAGATGTCGGCCGGGACGCCGCTCGACGACGAGGACCGGTGGCCGTGGCTGGACGCCATCGGCGCCTGGGCCCACGGGCGGGCCGGACTCGGCGGGGTGGTGAGCAGCTCGGCGCTGAAGCGGTCGTACCGCGACCGGCTCCGGGCCGCGGCTCCGGACGTCGTGTTCGTCCATCTGACGGGCGACCGGAAGCTCATCGAGGACCGCATGGGGCACCGTCAGGGCCACTTCATGCCGACCGCCCTGCTGGACTCCCAGTTCGCCACGCTTCAGCCGCTCCAAGCGGACGAGCGCGGTGTGGCGGTGGACGTGGCCGGCTCTCCCGAGGAGATCACCGCGCGCGCCGTCGCCGCCCTGGACGACCTCGACGCCGCCACGCCGCCGGCCGGGGCCGAACCGTCCCCCCGGTGACGCCCCTCCCCCACGGCCGGCGGCCGCGGCACACCTGAACCCCACCCCTCTTCACCCCCAAGGGATCACCCCCGTGACCAGACTCAGCGTCGAGATGCTGGCAGCGGACGCGCCCTCGCCGATCACCTCGGCCGGACACGCTCAGCTGGGCATCGCCGTCCTGGCGGGCATCGCCGTCATCGTCCTGCTCATCACCAAGTTCAAGCTGCACGCCTTCCTGTCGCTGACCATCGGGTCGCTGGTGCTCGGCGCGGTCGCCGGGGCGCCCCTGGACAAGGCGATCACCAGCTTCACCACCGGCCTGGGATCGACGGTCGCCGGCGTCGGCGTCTTGATCGCGCTGGGCGCCGTCCTCGGCAAGCTGCTCGCCGACTCGGGCGGCGCGGACCAGGTCGTGGACACGATCCTGGCGAAGGCCGGAGGCCGGGCCATGCCGTGGGCGATGGTGCTGATCGCCTCGGTGATCGGTCTGCCGCTGTTCTTCGAGGTCGGCATCGTGCTGCTGATCCCGGTGGTGCTGATGGTGGCCAAGCGCGGCAACTACTCCCTGATGCGCATCGGCATACCCGCGCTGGCGGGTCTGTCCGTGATGCACGGTCTGATCCCGCCGCACCCCGGCCCGCTGGTCGCGATCGACGCGCTCAAGGCCAACCTGGGCGTGACGCTGGCGCTGGGCATCGTCGTGGCGATCCCCTCGGTGATCATCGCCGGTCCGCTGTTCTCCAAGGTCGCGGCCCGCTGGGTGGACGTGCCCGCCCCGGACCGGATGCTCCCGCAGCGCGCCTCCGAGCAGCTGGAGCGCCGCCCGAGCTTCGCCGCCGCGCTGTCCACGGTGCTGCTGCCGGTGGTGCTGATGCTGGCGAAGGCGCTCGTCGACATCGTCGTGGACGACCCGGCGGACACCACGCAGCGCGTGTTCGACGTGATCGGCTCCCCGCTGATCGCGCTGCTGGCCGCGGTGATCGTGGGCATCTTCACGCTGGGCCGGCCGGCCGGGTTCAGCAAGGAGCGGATCAACTCCACCGTCGAGAAGGGCCTGATGCCCATCGCGGGCATCATGCTCATCGTGGGCGCGGGCGGCGGCTTCAAGCAGACGCTGATCGACTGCGGCGTGGGCCAGATGATCCTGGACATCTCCAAGGACTGGTCGATCCCGGCGGTGCTGCTGGCCTGGCTGATCGCGGTGGTGATCCGGCTCGCGACCGGTTCGGCGACCGTGGCGACCGTCTCGGCGGCCGGTCTGATCGCCCCGCTGGCGGCCGACATGTCGACCACCCACACCGCCCTGCTGGTCCTCGCGATCGGCGCCGGCTCGCTGTTCTTCAGCCACGTCAACGACGCCGGTTTCTGGCTGGTGAAGGAGTACTTCGGGCTGGACGTCGGGCAGACGATCAAGACCTGGTCGCTCATGGAGACGATCCTGTCCGTGGTGGCCGGGGCCCTGGTCCTCGCCCTCTCCCTGATCCTGTAGGGGCACGGCGATGACGGCTCACCCCCTCTTCGACATCGCCGGCCGCACGGCCCTGGTCACCGGCTCCTCGCGGGGCATCGGACTGGCCCTGGCCCGCGGTCTGGCCCAGGCCGGCTGCACGGTCGTCCTCAACGGCCGCGACGCGGACACGCTGGCCGGGGCCGCCGCCGCGCTGCCCGGCGACCGGGTGCACACGGCCGCGTTCGACGTGACCGACGGCGCCTCGGTGGCCGCGGGCGTCGCGGACGTCGAGGAGCGGGTGGGCCCGCTCGACATCCTGGTGAACAACGCGGGCATGCAACTGCGCGCGCCCCTGCTGGAGTTCACCGAGGCCGACTGGCACCGCGTCCTGGACACCAATCTCACCAGCGCCTTCCTGGTCGGGCGGGAGGCGGCCCGGCGGATGACCGCACGCGGCCACGGCAAGATCGTCAACATCTGCTCGCTGCAGAGCGAGGTGGTCCGCCCCGGCATCGCGCCCTACGCGGCGGCCAAGGGCGCGCTGAAGATGCTCACCAAGGGCATGTGCGCCGACTGGGGCCCCACGGGGTGCAGGTCAACGGGCTCGGCCCCGGCTACATCGAGACCGAGCTGACCCGGCCGCTGGTCGAGGACGAGGAGTTCGGCTCCTGGGTGCGCGGGCGTACCCCGGCCGGGCGGTGGGGGCGTACCGAGGACCTGGTGGGCGGGCTGCTGTTCCTCGTCTCGCCGGCCGCGGACTTCGTCTCCGGGCAGGTGCTGTACGTCGACGGCGGCATGACGAGCGTGCTGTAGTCGCCCCCGCGTCCCCAGGGTTTACGGCCGCCACAGCGGGTGTTCGCGCTCCGCCCACCGACGGCTGACCAGCCCGGTGCGCAGGCCGCGCCGGGCCTCCGGGTCGCCGAGGGCCATGCCGATGTGGCCGGCCAGCACGACGCCGACGGTCAGGGCCAGCCAGTCGTGCACGAAGGTCGCGCCGGTGCGCCAGGTCAGCGGGGCGAGCCGGGTGAACCACATCAGCAGCCCGGTGCCGAGCATCACGAGCGCGGCCCCGGCGATCCAGGCGGCGTAGACCTTCTGGCCCGCGTTGAACTTTCCGGCCGGGCGCGCCGAGCGGCGCTTGTCGCGGCGCAGCGCGGCCCGCAGCCACACCTTGTCGTGCGGGCCGAACCGGTCCAGCAGCCGCAGGTCGGCGCGGAAGGCGCGGGAGGCCAGCCCCAGCAGGACGGGCGCCGGCAGGGCTAGCCCGGCCCACTCGTGGAGGCGGACGACCAGGTCGCGGCGGCCGACGAGGACGGCGAGCTGGGGGACGTAGAGGCAGGCCGCCGTCACCACGCACACCCCCATCAGCGCGGCCGTGGCGCGGTGCACCCACCGCTGGGCGGGGCCGAAGCGGCGGACGGCGGCGTCGGGCGGCGCAAAGGTGTCAGCTCGTGGGGTCATCGCCGCGTCCGTTCGAACGGCCGACCCAGGCGTCGACGTCGTAGCCGCGCTCCTCCCAGTAGCCGGGCCTCACCTCGTCGGTGACGGTGATGCCGGAGAGCCACTTGGCGGACTTGTAGAAGTACATGGGGGCGACGTAGAGGCGGACCGGGCCGCCGTGGTCGTGGCCGATGTCCTGGTCCCGCATGCGCAGTGCGACCAGCACGTCGGGGCGGCGGGCCTGGGCGAGGGTGAGGCTCTCGGTGTAGGCGCCGTCGAAGCAGGTGAAGCGGACCGCCTTCGCCGAGGGGCGCACTCCGGCCGCGTCCAGCAGCCGGGACAGGCGGACGCCTTCGAAGGGCGTGCGGGGCACCCGCCAGCCGGTGACGCACTGCACGTCGCGCACGGTGCGGGTCTGCGGCAGGGCTCTGAGGCCGGCCAGCGTGTACGTCGTCGGGCGGTCCACCAGGCCGTCGACGGTGAGGCGGTAGTCGGCGGCGTCGCGGTGCGGCACGGAGGCGGTGACGGAGTAGTAGCGGAAGCCGCCGCCGTTGGGGAGCAGTCCGGTCAGGCCCGTGGGGTCGCGGCCGGAGGCGGCGCCGAGGAAGTCCTCAAGGCCGCGTTGCAGGGTGGGCGCGGCGGCCACGCCGAGGGCGCCGAGTCCGAGGGTGGCGAGGAAGACACGGCGGCCGACGGGGCGGCCGGACTCCTCCGGGGGGCCTTGCTCCTCGGCGGGTCCGGAGCCCTGGGGCGGTCCGGAGCCCTCGGACGGTTCGGGGCCCTCGGGCGGTCCCGGGGGTCCGGGTGGTCCCGGGTGTCCGGGCGGTTCGGAATGCACGTCTCCATTCGAGCACCCGCGCCCCGGGCGGGGCCAGGGAACGCGGGTCCTCGTCAGACTTCCGTCATCTTTTCCGGCTTCCGTCGCCCTCTCGGGAGCCGCCGGGGAGCCGTCGGGGAGCCGCTGAGAAGCCGCCCGGGGGACCGCCGGGGGACGCACTGCTACGGCTGCGGTTCGGCCGCCTTGTCCAGCTGGAACGCCTCGTTGCCGAGCCCGATGCGGGCGTGCGCCTCGGGCCTGCGCCTGCGCAGTACGGCGCCCTGGACCAGGCCGACGACGACGGCGAGGCCGATGACGCCGGGCAGGACGCGGCTGAGCGCCGAGCCGGGGCCGGTGCCGACCAGGACGTCGAAGTCCTTGACCGTGTAGACGGCGATCACCAGCAGGGCGAGGCCGGCCAGGGCGGAGGTGACCAGCCGCCAGGACTGCGCCGCCGCGGCCCCGCGCCGTACGAAGAAGACGATCACCGACAGGGAGGCCGCCGCCATCAGCAGGATCACGCCGAGCGCGCCGATGTTGCCGCCCCAGGTGAACAGGTGCAGCACGGGCGCGGTGGGGTCCCCGGTCGGCTTGTCGTCGGCCACGGCGAAGGTGATCACGACGACCAGCGAGAAGACGGTCTGCGAGAGCGATCCCGTGGCGGGCGCGCCGCTGGCGCTGGAGGTACGGCCGAACGCCGCGGGCAGCAGGCCCTCGCGGCCCATGGCGAAGGCGTAGCGCGCCACCACGTTGTGGAAGCTGAGCATGGCCGCGAACATGCCGGTGACGAACAGGACGTGCAGGACGTCCGTGAAGGTGCCGCCGAGCCGGGACTCGGTGAGCGTGAACAGCAGCCCGGCGCTCTCCTTGCGCGCGGTGCCCACGATCGCGGACGGGCCGGTGGCCACGGTCAGCGCCCAGCTGCTGACGGCGAAGAAGACGGCGACGCCGGCCACCGCCAGGAACATCACGCGCGGGACGAGGAGGTGCGGGCGGCTGGTCTCCTCCGCGTACACCGGGGCCTGCTCGAAGCCGAGGAAGGCCGCGATGCAGAAGCACAGCGCGGTGCCGATCCCGGCGCCGGAGAGGGTGTCGGGGTTGAAGGCGTGCAGGGACAGGCCCTCCTTGGCGGGGTCGCCGATCGCGGCCACGTCGAAGACGACCACCAGGATCACCTCGATCACCAGCAGGACGCCGAGCACGCGCGCGTTGACGTCGATCTTCAGCCAGCCGAGCGCGCCGACGGCGGCGACCGCCACCAGCGCGGGGATCCACCAGGCCACGGTGACGTCGGCGTAGGTGTCGAAGAGGTTGGAGACCTCGAAGCCGAAGATGCCGTAGATGCCGACCTGGAGCGCGTTGTACGCCACCAGCGCGACGAGTGCGGCGCTCGCCCCGGCGGTGCCGCCGAGGCCGCGGGAGATGTACGCGTAGAAGGCGCCCGCGTTGTGGACGTGGCGGCTCATCTCGGCGTAGCCGACGCTGAAGAGGATCAGGACCACGCCGAGGACCACGAAGAGCAGGGGCTGTCCGACGATGCCCATCACCGCGAACGTGGTGGGCATCACGCCGGCGACCACCATCAGCGGGGCGGTCGCGGCCAGCACGGACAGGAGCAGGCCGCCCGTGCCGAGGCGGTCGGCGCGCAGCGCCCGCTCCTGTCCCTTGAAGGTGCTGATGCCGTCGCCGCCGGCGGTGGGTCTGCTCGTGCTCGAACTGCCCGTCGTCATCGGGGGACCGTCCTTTCGGGCCTCGGGAGGCTTGCGGGGGTGGCTCGTGTTCGGTTGCGGACTTGCGGACTTGCGGCTTGCTCTGTGTGCGGGCCTGCTCTTCGGTGCGGTGGTGCTGCCGTGCTGTGTGCGGTGGTGCTGTGTGCGGTGGTGCGGGCTTGATCTTCGGTGCGGTCGTGCTGTGTGCGGGCTTGCGGTCGTGCGTGGGGGCCGGCGCCGGGCCGGTGGGCTAGGCGGTGCCCAGGGCGCTCGCGCGGGCGGTGCGGAAGGCGGTGTACGGGTCGCGGTCGGGGTACGACCACGGCGCCGGGGTGGCGTGCTCGCCGATGCGGAGGAAGAGCGCGGCGGCCTCGGCCGCGCGGCCCTCGCAGTGCTTGGCGTGCGCGAGGTAGTTCAGGTCGATCATGTGCCGCGGGTGGCCCTCCTGGCCCCACTCCAGCCACCAGTCGAAGGCGGACTTCATCACCTGCCGGGCCCGGCGGCCCGCCCAGTGGCCGGAGGCCGCCGGGTCGGCACTCGCGAGGCCGGCGGTGGCCAGGACGCGGTAGCGCTCGGCGTGCGCGACCACGGGCAGGATGGCGAGCGGGGAGTCGGCGGGGGCCTGCTCGGCGGCCCAGTTGGCGAAGTCGTAGACCTCGTGCAGCGGGTCCGGGCCGGCCTCGGCGTGGCGCTCGGCGAGCGCGGCCACCATCACATGGTGGGCGTGGTGGTGGTCGGCGTGGCGCAGCCGTACCTCGTCGAAGAGGCGGACCACGTCGGCCTCTTCGCCCAGGGCGCGCTCCAGCAGGAGCAGCCCGAGCCACGGGGTGGGGTCGGCGGGCGCGAGGGCGGCCGCCGCCCGGCAGGTCTCGCGGGCGTTCTCGGGCTTCTCCTCGCCGCGCAGGGCGCGCCGGACCAGCGCCATGCCGAGCAGGACGGAGGCGTCGGCGGACTCGGGTTCGGCCAGCAGCCAGTCGCGGGCCCAGGCCGCGGTGTGCGGCGGTTCGGCCAGGACGGCGACGCGGTGGCCGCGCCGGTCCCAGTCGTCGCCGGTGGCGGCCAGCAGGGTGCGTACGGCCTGCCATCGCCCCTGGGCCAACGCGGCCCGGGCGGTGACGAGTTCGGCGTCGTCGAGAGCGGCGTCGAAGGCCTGGGCCGCACGCTTGCGGCCGCGGCCGAGGGGAGGCGGGGGTGGGGGCACCGCGGGACTTCCTCTACGCGCTCTTCGTTGGTGCTGTGTTCGTGTGGTGTCCGTGCTGCGCACGCCGGTCCTCGTACGGGTTCCGCGGGCGGGTCGGGTCGGCGCCGCCCCGTCCGGTCCGCTCGCCGCGGCCCGCCCTTCGGTCACCGGCCGACCGTCGGCTGATCACGGACAGCAAACCCTCAGCCAACACTCGGCGTCAAGGGCCGCCGGTGCGTTACACGCGTCAACTGGCGTGACATGGCGGGTACTTGTGGGGCCCTCGCGCCGCGTCGGCGCGGGGAACGACGCGCCGCAGGAACGGCCGCCGGTCCGGGGCCGGAGGCGCGGACGGGACGCGGGCGACGCCTCGCGTCGGGCGCCCGGCCCTGTCGGCGCCGGAGGCACCGCACCCCGGAGTCGGCGGCGTCCCGCCCCGGAGCGATGGCGCATCACCGCCGGGTGCGACGGTCTCCCACTACGGCCCGTCCGGCCCCTCCCGTCAAGTCCCCGCGCACACTTCACTCGTGTGGCGTACGCCATGGCGTGGCGCCGCCGGGAGTCCCACCATGACCGTACGGCCGGGACATCGCCCTGACGCAGAGGGCGTCGTGACGGAGTCGGCTGCCCGGATCCGGGTACTCACAGCGGCAAACAGTGCTTTGGGACGCTAAAGTCGGCCATTACGCACCCCGTGGCCCGGCCGGATGATCGAGGTACGCAGCGTGTCGGTTCTGGTTCTGACTCTCGCCGTGAGCGCCGCCTGTTGCCTGGGCTTCGGATTCGTGCTCCAGCAGAACGCCGCACAGCGGGCGCCACTGAGCGACTTCCTCTCGCCCCGGCTGCTGCTCGACCTGGTGAAGGTGCCCCGCTGGCTCGGCGGTCTCGGACTGATGGTCGTCGGCATGGTGCTGGGCGCCGTGGCGCTCGGCCGGGGCGAGATCTCCCTGGTGGAACCGCTGCTGGCGACGAACCTGCTGTTCGCCCTGGCCCTGTCGCAGAGACAGACCCGGCAGCCGCTGGGCCGCCAGGGCTGGCTGGGGCTGGCGCTGCTGGCGGGCGGGGTGACGGCGTTCATCCTCGGCGGCCAGCCCCGGGCCGGTACCGCGGTCACCGACCCGCTGCGGCACTGGCTGATCATCGGGACGATGGTGGGGGTGGCGCTGGTGCTGACCACCTACGCCAAGCGGTCCCGGCTGAGCTGGGGCCCGGTGCTGCTGGCGGTGGCGGCCGGGCTGCTGTACGGCGTGCAGGACGCGCTGACCCGGGTGAGCGGGCAGCGGTTCTCGGCGGGCGGCTGGGCGGAGCTGTTCACCAGCTGGCAGCCGTACGGGCTGTTCGCCATCGGCGTCACCGGGCTGATCCTGGTGCAGAGCGCCTTCGAGACGGCCCCGCTGCGGATGTCGCTGCCCGCGCTGACGGCGGCCGAGCCGCTGGCCGGGATCGCCTGCGGGGTGGGCTTCCTCGGCGACCGGCTGCGCACCGACGTGGCCGCGCTGACGTGGGAGGCGGCGGGTCTCGCGGCGATCGTCGCCGGCATCGTGCTGCTGGGGCTGCACCCGGCGATGCCCTGCGGCGCCTCGCCCACGGAACGCGACGAGCACAAGCTCCAGCCCCGCTGAGACCTCCGGCCGCCCGCGGCGGGGGGCGGCTGGTTGGATGGGGGCATGAGCGCTGCGGACGAGATCCTCGACCTGGTCGACGAGAACGACCACATCATCGGACAGGCCCCGCGCGGCGAGGTCTACGCCCGCGGGCTGCGGCACCGCTGCGTCTTCATCGAGGTCAGGGACGCCGAGGACCGGCTCTTCGTGCACCGCCGTACCGCGACCAAGCTTGCCTTCCCCTCCCTGCACGACATGTTCGTGGGCGGGGTCGTCGGGGCCGGCGAGAGCTACGACGACGCGGCGCTGCGCGAGGCCGAGGAGGAGCTGGGGGTGAGCGGGCTGGCCCGCCCCGAGTTCCTGTTCAAGTTCCTCTACGAGCACGTGGACGGCTCCGGCTGGTGGTCGTCGGTGTACCAGGTCCGCTGCGAGCTGCCGGTCCGGCCGCAGGTGGAGGAGGTCGCCTGGCACGACTTCCTGCCGGCCGACGAGGTGGAGCGCCGGCTGCACGCGTGGGAGTGGACGCCGGACAGCCTGGCCGCGTACGAGCGGCTGAAGGCGTACCGGTCGATGCGGTGAGGCGGCGCACGTACGCGGTGGAGCGGCGCATGTACGCGGTGAGGCGGCGCACGGGCCGGTGCCGCGCCCGCATGGGTAAGGTCCTGGCGTGATCGACTTCGTACGGAACGTCCGCCTGTGGTTCGCCCCCGAGGAGGTGCGGGAGGAGGGCCGTACGCCGGACTACCGCTTCTCGCTGGCGAACGAGCGGACCTTCCTCGCCTGGCTGCGGACCGCGCTCGCCCTGATCGGCGGCGGGTTCGCGGTGGACCAGTTCCTGCCGCACCTGCGCTGGGAGTGGCGGGTCGGTCTCGCCCTGGCGCTGCTCGCCGCGGGGGTGCTGTGCTCCCTGCGGGCGATCAACCACTGGGTGCGGTGCGAACGGGCGATGCGGCGCGGGGAGGACCTGCCGGCGTCGCGGTTCCCGGCGCTGCTGAGCGTCGTCGTCGCGGTGGTCGCCGTGGTGATGGTCGCGGTCGTCCTCACCGGCCGGGCAGGATGAACGGCGACGGTCCGGACGGCGCGGGGAGGGGCGCCGAGCACGACGACACGGGGGCAGGTGCCGGGCGAGGCGGCGCAGGAGCGAGCGCCGGGCCGGACGGCGGGCGCAGAGGCTCGGGAGCGGGCGCCGGTCCGGGCGGTGGGCGTGGAGGCTCGGGGACGGGCACCGGGCCGGGCGGCTCAGCGGAAGGCAGCGGGCGGGGCGGCTCGGGAGGCGGCGGGCGGGGCGGCTCGGGAGGGGCGGCCGGGGGGCGGGATCCCGGGTTGCAGCCCGAGCGGACGCGGCTGGCCTGGCGGCGTACGACGCTGTCCGGGACGGTGGCCGCCGTGCTGGCCGTGCGGGCGACCCTGCACGGCGGGGCCACGGCCGGGAGCCTCGTCGTGTGCGCCGTGTGCTGTCTGCTCTGGCTCGGCTTCCTGCTGCTCGCCCAGTTCCGCATCCGCCGCCTCGACCAGCCGACCCCGCCCGCGCTCACCCCACGGCTCGCCGCGGCGGCGGTGCTGGCCACGGCCGCGCTGGCGGTGTGCGCGGCGGCGCTGGTGGTCTGAAAGCCGCGCCTCGGCCTGAAAGCCACGCCCCGGGAAGGTGGCGCCGGTCACGTTCGGGGCGGGCACTGGACGGCATACCGACCGGTCGGCATCATGGACGGGTCCCGTTCGCTTCGGATCAGCCCCAGGAGCAATGATGAGCCCCGACCACCCGCCCGGACTCGATCTCGACCGGCTGCGCGGCCTGCTCGACCGGGAGCGGCCCGGCCTGGTGCAGGGCCCCCTGACCGGCCGGCTGATCGAGGGCGGACGCTCGAACCTGACGTACGCCGTCTCCGACGGCACCGCCCGGTGGGTGGTGCGGCGGCCTCCGCTCGGCCATGTGCTGGCCACCGCGCACGACATGAAGCGCGAGCACCGGGTGATCAGCGCGCTGCACCCGACGGACGTGCCGGTGCCGCGCCCGGTGCTGCTGTGCGAGGACGAGGAGGTGCTCGGCGCGCCCTTCTACGTCATGGAGTTCGTGGAGGGCACCCCGTACCGCACCGCCGACCAGCTCGTACCGCTGGGTGCACAGCGCACCCGCGACGCGGTGCTGTCGCTGGTGGACACGCTCGTCCAGCTGCACGCGGTGGACCCCGCCGAGGTGGGCCTCGCCGACTTCGGGCGGCCCGAGGGGTTCCTGGACCGGCAGCTGCGCCGCTGGGGCAAGCAGCTGGACGCCTCCCGCAACCGCGACCTGCCCGGCATCGACGAGCTGCACTCCGCCCTCGGCCGCGCCCTGCCCGAATCCCCCGCGCCCACCGTCGTGCACGGCGACTACCGCCTGGACAACGTGCTGATCGGCGCGGACGACCGGATCAAGGCGATCCTCGACTGGGAGATGTCCACGCTCGGCGACCCGCTCACCGACCTGGGTCTGCTGGTGATGTACTGCACCCCGCTCGGCCTGCCGAAGTCGCCGGTGTCCACCACCGCCGAGGCGCCCGGGCACCCCTCCCCCGCCGAGCTGATCGAGCGGTACGCCGCGCGCTCGGGGCGCGACGTCTCGTCGGTGGCCTGGTACACGGCGTTCGCCTGGTTCAAGCTCGCCGTGATCCTGGAGGGCATCCACTACCGCTACACGCTCGGCCAGACGGTCGGCGGCGGCTTCGACCGCATCGGCGATCTCGTCCCCGTCTTCATCCAGCACGGCCTGACCACGCTTCACGAGGGCCTCCAGGAGGGCTGATCCACCATGGACTTCGCGTTCGACGCACGCACCGAGGAACTGCGCGCCCGACTCCTCGCCTTCATGGACGAGTTCGTCTATCCGGCCGAGCAGGTGGCGCACGAGCAGCGCGCCCGGCTCGCCTCCCCGTGGGAGAACCCGCCGGTGGTGGAGGAGCTGAAGGCCGAGGCGCGCCGGCAGGGGCTGTGGAACCTGTTCCTGCCGGACGCCGAGCACGGCGCCGGGCTGACCAACCTCCAGTACGCCCCGCTGGCCGAGATCACCGGCCGTTCCCCGCAGTTGGCGCCCACCGCCACCAACTGCGCGGCCCCGGACACCGGGAACATGGAGGTGCTGGCCCAGTTCGGCGACGAGCGGCAGAAGAAGCAGTGGCTGCAGCCGCTGCTGGCCGGTGAGATCCGCTCGGCGTTCGCGATGACCGAGCCGGAGGTGGCCTCCTCGGACGCCACCAACATCACCACGCACATCGAGCGGGACGGCGACGAGTACGTCATCACCGGCCGCAAGTGGTACATCTCCGGGGCGATGCACCCGGACTGCGCCGTCTTCATCGTGATGGGCAAGACCGACCCGGACGGCGCCGACATCCGCCGTCAGCAGTCCATGGTGCTGGTGCCGCGCGACACGCCGGGCGTCACCGTCAAGCGGGCCATGCAGGTGTTCGGGTACGAGGACCACTACCACGGCGGGCACGCCGAGGTGGTCTTCGACCACGCGCGCGTGCCGGTTGCCAACCTGATCGGCGAGGAGGGCGGCGGCTTCGCCATCGCGCAGGCCCGCCTCGGTCCGGGCCGCATCCACCACTGCATGCGGCTGATCGGGATGGCCGAGCGGGCGATCGAGCTGATGTGCCGCCGGGCGGTGTCCCGTACGGCGTTCGGCAAGGCGCTGGCGCAGCAGGGCGTGGTGCAGAACTGGATCGCCGACGCCCGGGTCCAGATCGAGCAGCTGCGGCTGCTGGTGCTGAAGACGGCCTGGCTGATGGACACGGTCGGCAACCGGGGCGCGCACACCGAGATCCAGGCCATCAAGATCGCCACGCCGCGCGCGGTGGTCGCCATCCTGGACCGGGCGATCCAGCTGTACGGCGCGGGCGGCGTGAGCCAGGACTTCCCGCTGGCCGAGCTGTACGCGGGGGCGCGCACCCTGATGCTGGCCGACGGCCCGGACGAGGTGCACCAGCGGTCGCTGGCCCGCCGGGAGCTGAAGAAGTACCTGTAACAGCAGGTACAGCGCCTGTGACGGCAGGTATGTAAGGGGCGGTCGCCATGGCGGCCGCCCCTTACCCGTGTCCGTCAGGCCCATGGCCCCGCGTGCCCGTATCCGCCAGGCCCATGGCCCGCGCCGGGAACGTCTACGGCCGCAGCGCCCGCAGCAGCAGGTCGGCCAGGTGGTCGGCGACCTCCTGCGGGGTGAGCGGGCCGCCCGGGCGGTACCAGGTGGACAGGTGGTGGACCGAGCCGAAGTGGTAGTCCACCACCAGGTCGGCCGGGGTGGCCGTGGAGAAGACGCCCTGCTCCTGGCCCTCCTCGATGAGGGCGCGGAAGCGCTCGTGGTAGCGCCGGCGCTCGGCGCGCACCTGCTTGTTCTTCTCCGGGCTGAGGTGGTGCATGGAGCGGAAGAAGATCATCGCGTCGTCGAGGTTGTCGATCGTGGTGACCACGACGTCGGCGGCCGCGTCCCGCAGCCGCTTCTCCACCGGCTCGTCGGCGTTGGCGAAGGCGTCCAGCCGCTCCTGCTGGACGCGCAGCACGCGCGCGTACACCTCGTGCAGGAGGTCGTCCTTGGAACCGAAGTAGTGGTAGAGCGCGCCCTTGGTGACGCCGGCCGCCTCGACGATCTCCTGCACGGAGGTGCGGTCGTAGCCCCGCTCGGCGAAGAGCCGGGTGGCGGCGGCCAGGAGCCGCTGGGGAACCGGGGTCCCGGCCGGGTCCGTCGTCCTGGGCACTGCCGCCACCTGCCTTTCCGTGGACCTACCGGTCCTGCTGTTCGTGCTGACTTCCACGCGTACGGGAACGCAGTTCCCGACGGAGGATCTTCCCACTGGCCGTCTTCGGCAGCTCGGGCAGGATCTCCACCTGGCGCGGGTACTTGTAGGCGGCCAGTCTCTCCTTGCAGTACGCGGCCAGCTCGTCCGGGTCCGCGTGGGCGTCCGGGCGCAGGCTGATGTACGCCCTGACGGTCTCCCCGCGGTACCCGTCGGGCACCCCGACCACGGCCGCCTCGCGGACCGCGGGGTGGGTGTAGAGGACGTCCTCGACCTCGCGCGGCCACACCTTGAAGCCGGAGGCGTTGATCATGTCCTTCTTGCGGTCGACGACGTAGAGCCAGCCCCGCTCGTCCATGAAGCCGATGTCGCCGGTGCGCAGCTCGCCGCCGGGGAAGGTCTCGGCGGTGGCGTCGGGCCTGCGCCAGTAGCCGGGCACGACCTGCGGGCCGCTGACGACGATCTCGCCGGACTCGCCGAACGGCAGCTCCCGGCCCTCGTCGTCCACGATCCGCACCACGGTGTCCGGGCCCGGCACGCCCACCGCGAGAGTCCCGGAGACCGGGTCGACGGGCGCCTCCCGGCCGGGCGGCACGGAGGCGCAGGGCGCGGTGCACTCGGTGAGGCCGTAGCCGTTGCGGATGTACGGCCCGAAGCCGGCCCGGAACTTCTCCACCAGCGCGGGCGGCAGCGGCGCGCCGCCGGAGGAGATGACCGCGAAGGACGAGAAGTGGTCCGGGGTGACGGCGGGGTGGGCGGCCAGCGCCATGAAGGCGGTGGAGGGGCCGACCGTGTAGTGCGGCCGGTGCTCGGCGAACGCCTCCAGCACCACGCCCGGTTCGAAGCGGTACGCCAGCACCAGCGTGCCCGCGCTGTTCAGGCAGGCGCCGAACTGGCAGACCATGCCGGTGATGTGGAACAGCGGGGCCAGCGCGAAGTACACGGGCGCCTCGGGCAGTCCGAGTCCGGTGCGCTGCCGCTCGGCGTTGTACATGATGTTGCCGTGCGTGTTGGTGGCGCCCTTGGGGGTGCCGCTGGTGCCCGAGGTGTAGCTGATCAGGGCGATGCCGTCGGGCGCGGGATCGCGGTCGGCGGGCGCGGGGTGGCCGGCGCGGGCGACGGCGACCAGGTCGTCGGCGTCGGCGGCCTGCGGCAGCCGTTCGAAGGCGAGCACGCGCGCGTCGTCGCGGGTCTGCAGGTCGCGTTCGCAGCCGGTGAGCACGATCCGCACCGGCGAGCCGGCGGCCGTCTCGCGCAGATACGACTCCCAGGCGCGGTCCGAGCAGATCAGCGCGGCGACCTCGGCGTCGGCCAGGACGTGGGCGACCTCGGCCGACTTGTACATGGGGTTGACCGGCACGACGACCGCGCCGGCCTTCCAGGCGCCGAGGACGGCGAGCACGAAGTGCGGGGAGTTCTGGAGCAGGACCGCGACCCGCTCGCCGCGCTCCAGGCCGCGCGCGGCGAGGTGGCCGGCGACCGAGTCGCTCAGCTCGTCCACCTCGCGGTAGGTGAGGCGGGCGTCGAAGTAGGCGAGGAAGGCGCGGTCGGGGGCCTCGGCGGCCGAGCGGCGCAGGGCGTGCACGAGGGAGTCGGCCGGGTGGACCGGGGCGCGCTGGGCCTCGTCGAGCAGGTCCAGCCAGGGCTTGGCGGCGTAGCGGGAGGCGGGGGCGGCGGTCACCGGGTCTCCTCCCACTTGCGCTGGAGGTGGTTCATGCCGGTCAGCCAGCGGTCGGGGTCGGCGGCCCGGGCCTGGTAGAAGCCGGCGACCTCCGGGTGCGGCAGGATCAGGAAGCGGTCCTCCTCGATGCCCTTGAACAGGGCGTCGGCCACGTCCTCCGGTTCGATCGCGGTGGGCTGGAGCACCAGGTCGCCCGCGCTGCCGGTGGCGGCCAGCATGTCGGTGCGCACGCCCTGCGGGCAGATCGCGTGCACCTTGATCCCGCGGTGCCGGTACGTCAGCGACAGCCACTCGGCGAAGGCGTACGCGCCGTGCTTGGTGACGCTGTAGGGGGCGGCGCCGATCATGGTGAGCAGCCCGGCGGCGGAGACGGTGGAGACGAACCGGCCGGCGCCGCGCTCCAGCCAGTGCGGGAGCAGCGCCTCGGCGGCGCGGACGTGGGCCATGACGTTGACGTCCCAGGCCTGCGCCCAGACCTCCTCGCCGGCGGCCTCGGACCCGCCGGAGGCGAGGCCGGCGTTGGCGCAGTACACGTCGACGGCGCCGCCGAGGGCGTTCCGCGCCTCGTCGGCGATCGCGGAGGCGTCGCCCGGCAGCGCGATGCCGCCGATCTCCTCGGCGACGGCGGCGGCCCGTGCGGCGTCGAGGTCGTTGACGACGACCTTCGCGCCGCCGGCGGCGAACCGGCGGGCCAGCGCGGCCCCGATGCCGCCCCCGGCTCCGGTGACGACCACTCCCGCACCCTGAACGGCTTGCACCATCGGTCTCCTTCGACACGGCACGCTACGGCTCTGCCGCGCCACACTAACCGGTCGGTATGGAGTCCGGAAGGGGGGTTTCCGCCCGCTGCTCGATCATCGGGGCGGTCCGGCGCGTTCCCTGCCGTGCCGCCGCGCGCTAGCGTGCGTGAGCATGACACGTGCCGCGATCACGGAGGTCACCGTATGAAGCTGTCCCGACGGAGCCTGCTCGCCACGACGGCCGCGGTCGCGGCCGCCACCGTTCCGGCCGGGCAGGCCCGGGCGGCCGGGCGGGGCCGCGACCGGTCCCTGCGGACCGGTTTCGAGCGGCTGGCCGACAGCGGCTACCGCCTCCTGTCCGGTCAGCGCGTCGGCATCGTCACCAACCCGACCGGCGTCACCCGGGACGTGCGGCACATCGTGGACGTGATGCACGCCGACCGCCGGGTGGAGCTGACCGCCGTGTTCGGCCCCGAGCACGGCTTCCGCGGCACCGCGCAGGCCGGCGGCTCCGAGGGCCGCTACGACGACCCGGCCACCGGGCTGCCCGTGTACGACACGTATCTCAAGAGCGGGCAGCCGCTCGCCGACGTGTTCACCGCCTCCGGCGTGGACACGGTCGTCTTCGACATCCAGGACGCGGGCGCCCGCTTCTACACCTACATCTGGACCCTGTACGACTGCATGGAGGCCGCCGCGCTGGCCGGCAAGCGGTTCGTGGTGCTGGACCGGCCCAACCCGGTGACCGGGCGTCAGGCCCTCGGGCCGGTGCTGCACAAGGAGTTCGCCACCTTCGTCGGGCGGCAGCCGATCGCGCAGGCGCACGGCATGACGGTCGCGGAGCTGGCCCGGCTGTTCAACGGCGAGTTCCTGACCACGCCGGCGCCGCTGGAGACGGTCCTGATGACCGGCTGGCAGCGCTCCGACTTCTACGACGCCTCGGGCCTGCCCTGGGTGCCGCCGAGCCCGAACATGCCCACCCCCGACACCGCCCTCGTCTACTCCGGCACCTGCCTGTTCGAGGGCACCAACCTGTCGGAGGGCCGCGGCACCACCCGCCCCTTCGAACTCCTCGGCGCGCAGGGCCTCGACGGACGCTGGGCCGCCGCGGTGAACGCGCTCGGCCTGCCCGGGGTGCGGTTCCGCGAGGCGTACTTCGCGCCCACCTTCTCCAAGTTCCAGGGCACGACGGTCGGCGGGGTGCAGCTGCACGTCCACGACCGGGCCGCCTTCGACCCCGTACGCACCGGCGTCGCGCTGCTCGTCACCGCCAAGCGGGTCTGGGACGGCTTCGCCTGGCGGCCGGACGACTGGATCGACAAGCTCACCGGTTCGACACGGGTGCGCACGATGATCGACGCGGGGGCGGACACCGACGAGGTGGTGGCCGGGTGGAGCGAGGAGCTGGCCGCGTTCCGGAGGGTGCGCGAGGAGTACCTCGTCTACCGGTGAGGCGTGCGGCGCCCGGGCGCGCTCAGGTGAGCGGTTCGCCGGGTTTCGAGCGCCAAAGGGGAAGGTGGAGGCGGCTGGAGGTTCTGGCTTCCTCCTCGGAGGTGACCGGTCCCCGATCCTGGCCTCGGGCAGAACGAAGCTCTGCCGGGCGGTCGGCTGCAGGTCGGTCGAGACCCGCTTGCGGACCAGGTTCGCCATCGGGGCCTTCCGTACGGAGGACCGGATCCATCTGTCGTCAGGCTCACCGCCTGTCGTCGAACGACCCTTGCCGACCCCCGCTTGACGCATCGTGCGTCGTGACGGGGCGTGGCGCGGGTCAGTAGTACTGGGCCAGGCAGAATTCGTGTTCCTCGGGATCCGCCATCACTACGTACGGGCGGGGCCGGGCGGCACGCGGCGAGGACGGTGCCCGCCGCGCGCCGCCCGGCATCCGGCGGTCACCGGTGCGAGGTGTACTCCACCACCTGCTGGAAGGTGGGCCGGTTCTGCCAGCTGATCTTGCCGTGCTTGATGCCGCCCAGGGCGCGCTGGACGATCGAGTCGGCGCACCACTGGTCGCCCGCCGAGCACTGGTCGTCGCCGGGGTAGACCTGCGCGGCGGTCAGCCCGGCCGCCTGCTCGAGGGTGCCGAGCAGGCTGTCCCGGCAGGCGTTCAGGTCGCCGTTCCCGCAGAACTTGCGGGCCAGCGGCCCCTGCACGGACTCACCGAGCACCGCCCGGATATCCTTGTCGACATAGCTCCACCAGCCGTACTGGAAGGCGCTGCCGGCGTGCGAGCCGGTCGGACCGTGTCCGGCGGAGGGGGCCTCGTCGATCGGCAGGTTGGCGCCGATGGCGGTGTAGAGGTCGCTGCCGAGGCCCGGTTCGAACTCGGCCTTCACCAGCAGCGGCCACCAGGCGTCCAGGATGCGGATGGCGTCGGCGTTCGCGTACGTCTTGGAGCCGGCCGAGGTCTCGGTGCGCTGCGCGCCGGCCGCGACCCACGTCTTGAGCTTGGCGACCGCCGCGGCGGCCGTCGGGTCGGTGACCGCCGAGGTGTCGATCACCTTCAGCAGATCGGGCAGGACGTCCTCGGCGCGCAGGTCGGCGAGGGCGGCGTCCGCCATCGCCTTCGTCAGCGCGGAGCGGGTCACGCCGCCGGCCGCGACGAGCTTCTTGACCCGGTCATCCAGGAGGTTCCCGCGGTGCACCGAGCCCTCGCCCCAGGGCGCGGCGGCGTAGTCCTCGGCCTGTTTGTTGTTCCAGGAGATGTAGTAGTCCTGGTCGACCGAGTTGGGGTGGGCGGAGGCGGGGGTGTAGTCGGCGGTGTTGGCGGCCGGGTCCCAGCCCTGCCACTCGTACGCCGGCTGCGCCCACACCGGGAACTCGGCGTCCACGCCGCTCGCCCGCACCGGGTTGTCGCCGCTGTTGTAGTAGGCGGTGTGCCGGGAGTCGGCGTAGAACCAGTTGAAGGTGAAGTTGATGTGCTGCGCGGCCTTCTGGAAGTCGGCGGGACCCTTCACGTAGTCGGGGTCGTTGAGCATCTGGAAGCCGATGATGGAGTCGGCCTCGTGCAGGTAGGAGGAGCGCAGGGTGGTGTAGGCGACCTTCTTGCCGCCGACGGTGGCCCGGTACTGGACGGGGCCGTACTTGGTGCGCCACACGCGCATCGTGTAGGAGCCGGCCGCGGTGCCGTCGGCGACGGTGGGCTTCCAGGAGTTGGCCTGCTGCACCTGCTCCATGGCCGTGCAGGCGCCGTGGTACAGGTAGTGGTGGTCGTCCTGGCACAGTTCGACGGCGTAGGTGTCGATGATGTCCTGGCCGGAGGTGGTGGCGGACCACGAGTAGTCCTGGCCGCGGCCGAGTTCGACGTACATGCTCAGACCCGCGAAGGAGGCGCCGCGGGCGCTGATGCCGGGGCCCTGGATCTCCTGGAGCAGGAGCAGCTGGGGGGCGAAGTAGCCGGTCTGCGGGCCGAACACGGCGACGGGGTGGCCGCTGGCGGTGTGCGCGCCGCTGACGACGAGGGCGTTGGACATGCCGCGCTTGGCCGAGGACAGGGTGGACTTGGCGGCCGTGGTGGTGGCGCTCTTCGCGGCGCCGGTGGCCGCGCTGCCGGTGCGGTCGTAGACCAGGGGCTCGTCGGTCACCGAGCCGGCGTCGGGCAGCGCCTGGCCCTTGGGGTTCGCGGGCTTGGCGGCGTAGGGGAAGCTCTGGCCGTCGTGGAGGGTGAGGACGGCCTCGGGGTCGTTGCGCTCGCGGAAGGACTCCCAGACCTTGGTGCCCTCCTCGACCCCGTACTTGGCCTGCGCGGCCAGCAGGGAGAGGGCGTTGTTCACCTCGCCCCCGCCGCCCGAGCCGAAGAGGGAGCCGACCACGGAGGCCAGCGCGACCAGGTCGGTGACCTTGAAGTGGTCGATGGTGCCGGAGTTGGTGATGGCGTCCTTGTGGCCGGTCAGGACGTACTCGCCGGGGAAGTAGCGGCCGGGGTCGGCGGCGTCGATGTACGCGTTGATGCCGGCGAGGTAGGCGTTGACGTCGGCGAGGGTCTGCTGCCCGCGGTCGCCGGCCTTGGCGACGGCGCTGTCGATCTGGGCCTGGAGGTCGGCCTCGGTGTAGGGGGCGTTGCGGTAGAACTGCTGCTCGAGGCCCTGGTTGGCGGGGGCGCCGCCGGCGAAGGAGGTCAACTGGCCGCGGCCGACGTGCCGGAAGACGTCCATGAGCCACAGCCGGTCCTCGGCGGCGGCGTACCCGGCGCCGAACTCGGTGCCGTAGCGGGTGGTGCCGGTGATGTGCGGGACGCCGGTCTTCTTGTCGCGGACGATGGTGACGTCGCCGCGGCCGGCGGGCTTCTCGGTGGAGGCGACCTGTCCGGCGGGGACCCCGAACGAGGCGTCGTTGAAGAAGCTGTTGATCTTGTCGTCGGTGAGCGCCGGGTAGCCCTTGGCCAGGTTCGCGTACGGGCCGAGCTGGTCCTCGGCGTGGCTCGGCTGGGTGCCGAAGCCCTGGTTGAGGAGGATCTGGGCGAGGGTGGCGTTGCCGTTCTCGCCGGGCGGCAGGATGTCCGAGCACTGGCCGCCGCAGTAGTCGTCCGCGGCGGCCTTCGGGGCGGTGTCGGCGGCCATCGCTTGGGAAAAGGGCGACAAAAGACCGGCAATGAGGACGCATACGGATGCGGTCTTCAGGAACCCGGGGAATCTGCGGGGAGTTCTCACTTCGTTGAGCGCGTCATGTGGGGTGCGCCGTGGCATGGGCAGCTCCTCCCGATGGGGTCGGCCCGGAGGTTACCGCCGGTACACCCGACTTGGAAGATGAGCATGCGTCACTTTTTGAGGGGAGGACGTTCTCGCGGCGGACATGACGGTCAACAGGGGCGGAGTTATGGCAGACATCGGAAATCGGATGGAGCCGGATCGCCGGCCGGCACGTCTACTCGGCGACGCTCGTACGACGGCCGCGCGTGAAGGGCCGTGCGACGCCGCCGAAGTGACCGATGTACAGGTGCAGGTGTGACGGAGGTGCAGGGCGATGGCCGGTTTCCGGAGTCTGGCGAGACAGGTGAGGGACCCGCGGTGCGATCTGGCGCTGCGGCGTTATTCGCTGCGCAAGTGCCTGGAGCGGTTCGCTCCTTACGGGCACCGGGCGACCTGGGACCATCTGTGCTCCCGGGCCGGGTTCGGTCCCGAGGACAGGTCCCCCGACCCGGTGCGGCTCGTGGCCGCACTGGAGGAACTGGAGGAGGCGCGCTCGGTGTGGCTCGACTACGAGGCGTCCTTCGCGCGGCGGCGCAGGAGGGAGAAGCACGACGGGCTGCGCCGGCCGGGCAGCGTGGACGACTGGCACCGCCTGACCTGGGGCGGCTTCGGGGTGGCCTGGTGCGACGACCCGCGGGTGCATCCCGGTGAGCCGCTGGCGGAGGTGCTGCGCCAGCTGATCGCCGCGCTGGAACGCGAGCCGGGCGCGGCCTGCCCGGTGTGCGACGGCGAGCGCCTGGTCTGGCGCTACGGCCTGGACCACGAGCCGTCCTCGGGCCCGGTCTGCGCGGACTGCGGGATCCTGGTCCCGCGCCCGGTCCTCACCGACGAGGCCCTGGCCCACGCCAGGCGGGGACGACTGCTGGTGTCGGCCTGAGCGGGGACGACTGCTGGTGTCGGCCTGAGCGGGGTCGCCCCGGGCGGGCGCCTCACCGCGCGGCCGGCCCGCCCGCCGGGCGGGGCCCGGGGCGCGCGGCGGCGCTGTCCGCCGGGCGGGGTGCGGGGCGGGGCGGCCCCTCGCCGCGCGCCGATCCACCTGCCGGGCGGGCGCGCGGGGTGCGCCGGCCCGCGCCGCCCGCACGGGGACGCCGGCGCCGTACGGGCTCGGGGCGCCGGAGGCTCGGTGCGTCGGCGGGACGGGGGCCGTGCCGGGCTGGAGCCGGCGCACCCCGGGGAGCGCGGGCGAGGGCGGCGCACGGCGGTCGCGGGCGCGGGGGCGGCCCGGGGGCGGCTCGTGGGCTGCTTTTGGGCGCGGGAGTTCGGTCCGCACGAGTTTCGCGGTGTGAGCGGCGGGCTCGTCGGTCGGTGAACGGCGCGCCGTCGCGGGCGGGTCCCGAGGCCCACGCCGGTCCGGGGGCCGTGCCGGTCCGAGGCCCGTGCCGGTCCGGAGCCCGTGCCGCCCCGGGGCGCTACGCCGCGCCGCCGCCCTTCGTGCCGCGGCGTTCCACCATCAGGCGGGAGCCGGTGCGGTGCTCGCCGAAGGCGTCGTCCGGGTTGGACAGCACACAGGTGTCAAGGGAGAGGCAGCCGCAGCCGATGCAGTCGGTGAGGTGGTCGCGCAGCCGGTTCAACTGCCGGATGCGCTCGTCGAGTTCGGAGCGCCACCGCTCGGAGAGGCGGGCCCAGTCCTCCTTGGTGGGCGTGCGCTCCTCGGGGAGTTCGGCGAGCGCCTCGCGGATCGTGGCCAGCGGGATGCCGACGCGCTGCGCGGCCCGGACGAAGGCCACCCGGCGCAGGGTGTCGCGGGAGTAGCGGCGCTGGTTGCCGCTGGTGCGGCGGCTGCTGATCAGGCCCTTGGACTCGTAGAAGTGCAGGGCGGAGACGGCGGCGCCGCTGCGCGCGGCGACCTGGCCGACGGTCAGCTCGTGGATCTTGCCGGGAATCTGGGGCACCCGTCACAGCCTACCCACCGTGTCGCACCCGGCCGCCGTTGACAGGGGCCGCCGCCGCTAGCATGCTAAGCAGTTGCTTAGACAATGACGCGCGATGCGAGAGGCCGGGCACATGGCAGAGCCGAGGATCTTCACCTCCGTCGACGAGCTGAAGGCGGCGGTGGGCGAGCAGCTGGGGCACACCGAGTGGCTGGAGATCGACCAGAAGCGGATCGACCTGTTCGCGGAGGCGACCGGCGACCACCAGTGGATCCACGTGGACCCGGAGAAGGCCGCGGCGGGCCCGTTCGGCACCACCATCGCCCACGGCTATCTGACCCTGTCCCTGCTGCCCCTGTTCGGGCCGCAGCTGATCGCGGTCGAGGGCGTGAAGATGGGCGTCAACTACGGCACCAACAAGGTCCGCTTCCCCGCCCCCGTCCCGGTCGGCTCGCGGCTGCGCGCCACCGCCGTGATCACCGGCGTGGACGACGTGCAGGGCGGCGTCCAGGTGACCGTCGCCTTCACCGTGGAACGCGAGGGCGGCGACAAGCCGGTGTGCGTGGCGGAGTCGGTGTCCCGCTACTACCTCTGAGCACCGCCTCCGGGCGGCGCCCGCCGGGAGCCGGGCCGCCTCCGGAGGGCGCCGCCCCCGGACCGCCCCCCGGGGCGACTCGCGCCCTACCGCCGTCCCGCGCCCTCCGGCTTCGCGCCGACCATGCGGAGGACCAGGTCGGCGTAGAGGGCGCCGACCTCCTCCGGGGTGTAGGGGCCGTCGACGTTGAACCAGCGGGCCACGTCGATGCACAGGGAGAGCACGGCCAGCGTGGTGCCGTGCACGTCCAGCACGTCGAACTCGCCCGCGGCCACGCCCTCCTCGATGATCGCGCGCACCACGGCGTCCACCTGGCGGCGCAGCGCGAGGATCTCGGCGCGGGCGTCGGGGCCGAGCGAGTCCAGTTCGTACTGGACGACGCGCGCGGTGGTGCGCCCGCCGGCGTGCCAGCGGACGAAGGAGCTGACCGCGTCGGCGAGCCGGTCGGCCGCGCCGCCCTCGCCCCGGGCCGCGGTGCGCAGGATGTCCAGGGCCTTCTCGTGGCCGATCCGGCTGATGCGGTGGAGCAGCTCTTCCTTGGTCTTGTAGTGGATGTAGAGCGCGGCCGGGCTCATCCCGGCGCGGCCCGCGATGTCACGGGTGGTCGTCGCGTGGTAGCCCCGCTCGGCGAAGGCCTCCACGGCTGCCACCAGCAGCCTCCGGGCCGCGTCCGGGGTGACCTCGCCCCACGGCTGCGCGTCGCCGCCCGTCTCCTCCGCCGTACTCATCGCTCACTGGCCCCTCTCTGCGTCCGGGGCACCACCATACCGCCGAAGCTGAGCGGGCGCTTAGCGGAGCGGGCGGGGTCCGGACCCGGGCCTCACAGCTTCTCGAAGGGGTCGTGCTCGGCGAGCAGCTTCTCCAGCCGGGCCTGGTCGACCCGGCTGACGATCTGCCCGGCCTCCTGGCGGTCCCGGATCACCTTGGCGAGCGTGAAGGCGGAGGTGACCAGGTACAGCACGGCGATGGCGAGGAAGCCGCGGACCCAGGCGTCGGTGTCGAGCCGGAAGATGCCGACGGCGGTGGCCGCGAGGGCGATGGAGAAGGAGGCGACGGCCTGGCCGTAGAAGGCGGCCGTGCTCTGCTGCTTGACCGGTGTGTCACTCATGCCGACAGCATCGGCGGATGTGGCCGCGGCCACATCCGCCGTAATACTCAGTCCGGGTACTCAGACCGCGGCGCCGGACTCACCGGCGCACAGGGCGGGTTCAGAACGCGGAGACCCCCGTCAGCGCCCGCCCGATGACCAGCTTCTGGATCTGGCTGGTGCCTTCGTAGAGGGTCATCACCCGGGCGTCGCGCAGCAGCTTGCCCGCCGGGTACTCGTCGATGTAGCCGTAGCCGCCGAAGACCT
The DNA here is from genome assembly GCF_019890635.1 of Streptomyces sennicomposti. GTDB lineage: Bacteria > Actinomycetota > Actinomycetes > Streptomycetales > Streptomycetaceae > Streptomyces > Streptomyces sennicomposti. Next base: position 107,164 of record NZ_JAIOAB010000003.1, on the reverse strand, counting down.
GGAGGGCGTTGTTGGCGGCGCGCACGGCGGCCTCGGAGGCGAACAGCTTGGCCTTGGAGGACTCCACGGCGAAGGGCAGGCCGCGGTCGATCAGGTCGGCGACCCGCCAGGTCAGCAGCCGCGCGGCGTCCACGTCGACGGCGATGTCGCTGATCAGTTCCTGGACGAGCTGATGGTGGGCGATGGTCTTGCCGAACTGCTCGCGCTCGCCGGCGTAGCGGACCGCGGCGTCCAGGGCGGCCTGGGCTATCCCCACGCAGCCGGCCGCCACCGACATCCGGCCCTTGGCCAGTGCGGACATGGCGACCGCGAAGCCCTTGCCCTCCGGGGCCAGCATCGCGGAGGCCGGCACGCGCACGTCCTCCAGGACGAGTTCGGCGGTGGCCTGGCCGCGCAGGCCGAGCTTGCCGTGGATGGTGCGGCGGGTCAGGCCGGGGGTGTCGGCGGGGACGAGGAAGGCGGAGACGCCCTTGTGGCCGGGGGCGTCGGTGGAGCGGGCGAAGAGCAGGACGACGTCGGCCCAGGTGCCGTTGGTGATGAACATCTTGGCGCCGTTGATGACGTAGTCGTCGCCGTCGCGCACCGCCCGGGTGGCGAGGTTGCCCGCGTCGGAGCCGGTGCCGGGCTCGGTCAGGCCGAAGCAGCCGACGTACTCGCCGGAGGTCAGGCCCGGCAGCCAGCGGCGCTTCTGCTCCTCGTCGCCCCAGGCGGCGATGGTCTTGGCGACCAGGCCCAGGGAGACGGAGACGATGCCGCGCACGGAGGAGTCGCCGCGGCCGAGTTCCTCGGTGACCAGGCAGTAGGCGAGGTGGTCGCCGCCGGAGCCGCCGTACTCCTCGTCGACGGTGAGCCCGAGGAAGCCGACCTCGCCGAGCTTCTTCACGACGGCCCGGTCGACCTCCTCGGCGCGGTCCCAGGCGACGACGTGGGGGGTGATCTCCCGCTCGACGAAGTCCCGGGCGAGCTGCCGCACCGCGGTCTGCTCCTCGCTGAGGCCGAGGTTCATGACGGATCACCCCAAAGATGACAGATCTTGAAAGCCGTACATTTAAATTATCACTGCTAGTTTTACAGCGCAGCCCTACTATGTGCGCCATGGCCCGACCGCGCAAGCCCCTCCTCAGCACCGACCGCATCGTCACGACGGCGCGGGACCTCGTGGACGCGGAGGGCCTGGCGGCCGTCTCCACCCGGCGGCTCGCGGCCGAACTCGGGGTGAGCGGACCCTCGCTCTACAACCACTTCCGCACCAAGGACGAGATCCTGGAGGCGGTCGCGGACTCGGTGAGCGCACAGGTCGATCTGTCGATGTTCGAGGACGGCCGGGACTGGCGGACCGCCCTGCACGACTGGGCCGTCTCCTACCGGGCCGCCCTGCGCGACCACCCGAACATCGTCCCCGTGCTCGCCCGCGGCCCCGGCCGCCGCCCGGCCGCGCTGCGGCTGGCCGACGCCGTCTACGGCGCGATGGTCGACGCCGGGTGGCCGCCCGCGCAGGCCACCTCCATCGGCGCGCTGATGCGGTACTTCATCATGGGCTCCGCGCTCGGCTCCTTCGCCGGCGGCTTCGTGGACGACGCCAGCGCCTACGACCCCGCCGACTACCCGCACCTCGGCCAGGCGCACCTGCTGGCCGAGCAGCAGGAGAAGATCGACGAACGGGCCTTCGAGGCGGGGCTGTCCGCGCTGCTGGACGGTCTGGCGCAGCAGTACGAACAGGTGGGGCGCGGGGCGTAGGCAGGTGGGGCGCGGGGCGTAGGCCCGCGCCCGCCGGGACACTTCGGCGCCGGCCGAAGGATGAGGGGCTCATGCTGGGGGCATGACGCACCGACCGAACGGCAGGGACCCACGGGCGCCGGGGCTGGCGGCGTTCGCCTCGCTCGTCGCCGACGAGACCCGGGCGGCCTGCCTGCTGGCGCTGCTCGACGGGCGGGCGTGGACGGCCGGCGAGCTGGCCCGGCACGCGGGCGTCGCCGCGTCCACGCTCAGCGAGCATCTCGGCAGGCTGGTCGCCGGCGGGCTGCTCGCCGAGGAACGCCAGGGCCGCCACCGCTACGTCCGCCTGGCCGACGCGCGGGCGGCGCAGCTGGTGGAGGACCTGGCCGCGCAGGTCGCCCCGGCGCGGCCCCGGCCGCGCACCCTGCGGGAGGCGGGCGCCGCCTCCGCGATGGCCCGCGCCCGCACCTGCTACGACCATCTCGCCGGGCGGCTCGGCATCGCGCTGACCGACGCGCTGACCGCGCGCGGGCTGCTGCGGCAGGACACCGGGTTCGCGCTCACGGACGCGGGAGTGGCCTGGTTCGCCGCGACGGGCATCGGGCTGGAGCGCACCGGCCGCCGCCCGCTGGCCCGCGCCTGCCTCGACTGGACCGAACGGCGCCCCCATCTCGCCGGGGTCTCCGGCGCGGCCCTGTGCCGGCACGCGTTCGACGCGGGCTGGTGCGTCCGCATCGGCACGGAGCGCGCGGTGCGGCTCACGCCGGCCGGCGAGCGGGCGGTGTCCGACCTGCTGGGCGTCGGCGCGGCGGCACTGGAGTGACCTGCCGCCGCGGGCGCGTCACGGCCCGTACGGGGGCTGTTCGACGTCCGGAATCCGCGAGCCTCCCCTCCCCCTCTCCTCCTAGCCTCAGGGAGCATGATGCATCTCTCGCCCTCACGGCGGGCCGCCGCTGCCGCCTCGGTCACCGTGGTGCTGTGGGCCTCCGCCTTCGTCTCCATCCGCAGCGCGGGCGCCGCGTACTCGCCCGGCGCGCTCGCGCTGGGGCGGCTGCTGGCCGGAGCCGTGGCCCTGGGCGCGCTGTGTCTGCTGCGGCGTGAGGGGTGGCCTCCGCGCGCGGCGTGGCGCGGGATCGCCGTGTCCGGCCTGCTCTGGTTCGGCTTCTACATGGTGGTGCTGAACTGGGGCGAGCAGCAGGTGGACGCCGGGACCGCGGCCCTGGTGGTGAACACCGGCCCGCTGCTCATCGCGTTGCTCGGCGCGCGGCTGCTGGGCGACGCGATGCCGCCGCGGCTGCTGGCGGGCCTTGCGGTGTCGTTCGCCGGGGCGGTGACCGTGGGGCTGTCGATGTCGGGCGGCGGCGGTTCCTCGGTGCTCGGGGTGGTGCTGTGCCTGCTGGCGGCCGTCGGGTACGCCTTCGGGGTGGTCGCGCAGAAGCCCGCGCTGGGGCACGGGAGCGCGTTGCAGGTGACGACGTTCGGCTGTCTGATCGGCGCGGCGGCCTGTCTGCCGTTCGCCGGGCAGCTGGTCCACGAGGCGGCCCGCGCGCCCCTGTCCGCCACGCTGAACATGGTCTACCTCGGCGTGTTCCCGACCGCGCTGGCCTTCACCACTTGGGCGTACGCCCTGTCCCGGACGACGGCGAGCCGGATGGGCGCGACGACGTACGCGGTGCCGGCGCTGGTGGTGCTGATGTCGTGGCTGCTGCTGGGCGAGGTACCGGGCGTGCTGACGCTGGCGGGCGGGGTGCTGTGCCTGGCGGGCGTGGCGGTGGCGCGGTCCCGCCCGCGGCGGCGGCCGGATCCGGCCGTGCCGACGGGACGGCGGCGCGAGCACGTGTCCTGACCGGCTCGCGGGCGCCCGTCCCGTACGGCGTGCGGGGCGGGCGCGGTCAGAACACCACCAGGGAGCGGCCGCCCTTGCCGGCCGTCATGTTCTCGAAGGCGGCCGGGATGCCGTCCAGGGCGATGCGTTCGGTCACCAGGGCGCTCAGGTCCAGGCGGCCGGTGCGGACGTGGTCGGCGAGGACGGGGAGGTCCCGGGCCGGGTCGGAGTTGCCGTAGACGCAGCCGGTGAGGGTGCGGCCCCAGTGGAAGATCTCCAGGGCGTTGAAGGTGACCTGTTCGTCCTTGCCGCCGATGCCGACGACCGTCGTACGGCCGCCCCGGCGGGTGGACTCCCAGGCGGCGCGGATGGTGACGGCGCGGCCCACGCACTCCACCGCGACGTCGACGCCTTGCTTCCCGGTGAGGGCGCGGATCTCGCGGGGCGTGTTCTCGGAGGCGACGACGTAGTCCGTGGCGCCCGCGGTGCGCGCCAGTTCCTCCTTCTCCGGGGACACGTCGACGGCGACGATCCGTTCGGCGCCCGCGATCCGGGCCGCCTGGAGGGTGGCGAGGCCGACTCCGCCGACGCCGAAGACGGCCACGGTCTCCCCGGGCCGGACCTTCGCCGCGTGGTGGATCGCGCCGTAGCCGGTGAGGACGGCGCAGCCGAGGAGGGCGGCGTCGGTGAGCGGGACGCCCTCGGGCAGCGGCAGGACGCAGGAGGCGGCGACGACGGTCTCCTCGGCGAAGGCGGCGACGTTCAGCCCGGGGTGCAGCTCGATACCGTCGGCGGTGCGGGCGTAGACGTCGGCGGCGCCGTTGAGCGCATTGGCGCACAGCCACACCTCGCCGAGCGAGCAGGCGTGGCATGTTCCGCAGGACGGCGCCCAGTTGAGGACCACACAGTCGCCGGGCGCGACGTGGCCGACGCCCTCGCCGACGGCGAGCACGGTGCCGGCGCCCTCGTGGCCGAGGACGGCGGGCACCGGGACCCGCATGGTGCCGTTGGTCAGCGACAGGTCGGAGTGGCAGACCCCGGCGGCGGCCAGGCGCAGACGGACCTGGCCGGGTCCGGGTTCGGGCAGCTCCACGGAGGTGATCTCCAGCGGGGCCCCGATGGCGGGCAGGACGGCGGCGCGTACGGCCATGACTCGTGACTCCCTTAGAACTGGAGGGACTTGGTCTGGAGGTACTCGGCCAGTCCGTGCCGGCCGAGTTCCCGGCCGACGCCGGACTGCTTGTAACCGCCGAAGGGGGCCAGCGGGTTGAACCGGCCGCCGTTGATGTCGACCTGGCCGGTGTCCATCCGGCGGGCGAAGGCGACCGCCTCCGCCTCGTCGCCCGCCCACACCGCGCCAGCCAGGCCGTAGACCGTGCCGTTGGCGATGCGCAGGGCGTCGTCCTCGTCGTCGTAGCGCAGGACCGACAGGACCGGGCCGAAGATCTCCTCCTGGGCGACGGTCATGTCGGGCGTGACGTCGGCGAGGACGGTCGGGCTGACGAAGTAGCCGCGCTCGCGCGGGGCTTCGGGGCCGCCGGCGACTAGGCGCGCGCCCTCGGCGACGCCCTGGTCGATGTAGCCGCGCACCCGCTGGAGCTGCTTGGCGTTGACCAGCGGGCCGATCCGGTCGCCGTACTTGGCGGCAGCGGCGGCGGCGAGGCGCACCGCCTCGTCGTACCGGTCGCGGTGGACCAGCATGCGGGTCCAGGCGCTGCACGTCTGGCCGGAGTTGGACATGACGTTGGCGACGCCGACGTTGACCGCCTTGGCGAGGTCGGCGCTGGGCAGGATGACGTTGGCGGACTTGCCGCCGAGTTCCAGGGCGACCCGCTTGACGGCGGCGCCGGCCGCCGCGCCGATCCGCTTGCCGACGGCCGTGGAGCCGGTGAAGGAGACCAGGTCGACGTCCGGGTGCTCGGCGAGGGCCTGGCCGGCGACCGGGCCGAGGCCGGTGACCAGGTTGACGACGCCGGCCGGGATCCCGGCCTCGTCGACCGCCTCGGCGAACAGCTGGGCGGTCAGCGGGGTGTCCTCGGCGGGCTTGAGGACGACCGTGCAGCCGGCGGCCAGCGCGGGGGCGACCTTGGCGACGATCTGGTGCAGGGGGTAGTTCCAGGGGGTGATCGCGCCGACCACGCCGACCGGCTCGTGGAACACGGTGGAGTTGCCGACCTTCTCCTCGAAGGCGTACGTCGCCGCGAGGTCGGCGTAGGAGCCGGCCACCGCGATCGGCACGCTCGCGTGCACCGCCTGCGAGAACGCCGGGGGCGAGCCCAGTTCGGCGGTGACGGTCTCGGCGATCTCGTCCTTGCGGGCGGCGAGCACGTCCCGCAGGGCGGCCAGGCGCGCGGCCCGTTCGGCGGGCGGGGCGGCGGCCCAGCCGGGCAGGGCGGCGCGGGCGGCGCGCACCGCCGCGGCCACGTCCTCGGCGGTGCCCGCGGGGACGGTGGCGATGACCTGTTCGTCGGCCGGGTTCACCACCTCGATGACGTCCCGGCCCGCGGCGGGCCGCCAGGCGCCGTCGATGTACATGCCGTCGTGTGCCTTCATGGTGCTGCGCTCCTTGGGGGCGGGGGCGGCATCGTCCGGGTCCGTGGACCGCGGTCGCTTCGTCCGCGTCACAACCTACCGACAGGCCCATAAACTAGCGCCGATAGTTTTTGGGCGCCAGAGACCGCCGGGAAGTGTCCGCCGGATCACCCCGCACCTCCCCCGCCGGTTCACTCCTCCAGGTCGGGCAGATGGTCCGGGGCCGGGCAGATCCGCTCGCCGTGCTGGTCGAAGACGAACAGGTGGGCGAGGTCGACCAGGAGCGGCACCTGCATGCCGTGCCGCAGCCGGAGGTCCGGCGTGGTGCGCACGACGAGGTCGCCGGGCAGCCGCGGCTCCGGCGCGGCGGGGGCGTCCGGCCCGCCGGGCGCCTCGGCCTCGGCGGCGCGGTCGAGCAGGGCCACGGACGACCCGGCGCGCAGGGCGCCCGCCCGCTCCCGCAGCCACTCCAGGGCCGTGCCGCCGTCGCGCCGCCGCCTGCGCGCCGGGCGGCGGGCCGGGCGCGGGGCCTCCAGGTCCGGTACGACGGCGGGGCGGGAGCCGGTGTCGAAGTGGACGAGGACCTCGTGGCCCTGGAACTCCAGGTGCTCCACCAGTCCGGTGAGCGGCACCTCGCCGGGCCGGGCGGCGCTCGGCTTCGCGATCCGCACCGCCTCCGAGCGCAGGCCCACGATGACCTCCCGGCCCTGCTGCACGCGCAGCAACTGGTGGTCCATGGTGAGCGGTTCGGGCAGCCGCAGGAACTGCTTGCCGAGGCTGACGGTCATGGCGCCGTCCAGCGGGGCGCGGACCAGACCGCGCAGCAGGTTGATGCGCGGGGTGCCGACGAAGGCGGCGACGAAGACGTTGCGGGGCAGCCCGTACACCGCGCGCGGGGTGTCCACCTGCTGGAGGACGCCGCCGCGCAGCACGGCGACCCGGTCGCCGAGCGACATGGCCTCGGACTGGTCGTGGGTGACGTAGACGGTGGTGACCTTCAACTGCCGGGTCAGCTTGGCTATCTCGGCGCGCAGATGGTTGCGGAGCTTGGCGTCGAGGTTGGACAGCGGCTCGTCCATCAGGAAGGCGGAGGGGTGGCGGGCGATGGCCCGGCCCATGGCCACCCGCTGGCGCTCGCCGCCGGAGAGCTGGCCGGGGAAGCGGTCGAGCAGGTCCTCGATGCCGAGCATCCGGGCGGTGGCGCCGACGCGTGCGCCGTGGTCCGCGCCGGGCGACTCGATGCGCAGCGGGAAGCCGATGTTGTCGCGGCTGGTCATGTTCGGGTAGAGCGCGAAGTTCTGGAAGACCATCGCCATGTCCCGCCCGGCGGGCGGCAGGTCGTTGGCGTACTCGCCGTCGAGCAGCAACTGCCCCTCGGTGATCTCCTCCAGTCCCGCGATCATCCGCAGGACGGTGGACTTGCCGCAGCCGGAGGGGCCGAGCAGGACGAGGAACTCCCCCGGTGCGATGTCGAGCGACAGCCGGTCCACCACCCGGCCGCCCTTGGTGCCGTAGGTCTTGCTCACGTCGTGCAGAGAGATGGCGCGTGTCATGAAGCATGCCTTCGGGGACTCACCAGAGCGCTGCGGCTCCGCGCGTCGGACGCCCCGTGCGGGTCGTACGGGGCGTGTGAGTCACGGAAGTTAACGGAATGTACGCACTCGGGGGAAGACACCGGACATGATCGGGCGTGGGCGTCCACCTGTTGAGATGGGGTGGCTCGGGGGTGCGGGGGCGGCGGCCGGCCGGGGCGGCGGCTCGGGGGCCGCCCCGGCCCGCCGCCCTACCGCCCGGGCTTCGGGCGACCCGGCCTCGGCCGCCTGGGCTCCTGCCGCCCGGGCTCACTTCGTGGCCGTCAGATGGGCGAAGACCACGACGTTGCTGGAGTACCCGGTGCGGCGGGTGTAGAGGCCGCCGCAGGTGATGACGTGCAGCTCGGGGCGGCGGGAGGGGCCGTACACCTCCTTGTCCGGGAAGCGGTCCTTGTCGAAGACGCGCACCTTGTCCACGGTGTAGACGGCGGTACGGCCGTCCGCGCGCCGCACCTCGATGGTGCGGCCCGGCTCCACCTGGCCGAGCGCGGCGAAGACGGCGGCGCCGGTCGTGGTGTCGCGGTGCCCGACCGCGAGGGCGGTGCCGGACTCGCCCGGGGTGGGGCCGCCCTCGTACCAGCCGACCAGCTTGGGCTTGTCGACCGGCGGGGTCCCGAGCTGCCGGTGCGCGTCGAGGCCGACGCCGATGGTCGGGGCGTCGATGCCGAGGGAGGGGATGCGCAGCGAGGTCGCCTTGGAGGGCGGCAGCGGTGCGGGCGGCGGGGCCGTGTCGTGCGGCGAGGCGGTGGCGTCCGCGCCCTCGTCGTCCGTGCCGGCGCGGGCCGCCGCGGCGGGGCCGGCCGCGCGGTCGGGTGCGTCGTGCTCGTGGTGCCCCCCACACCGGACCCCCGCCGTCACCAGGACGGCCGTCAGGGCGGCCGTCCTGACCAGGCGGTAGGCGCGGGTCCGGTGCCAGGGCCTGCGTCGGCGCCTACGCGGCGCCATGGGGGCGCCGGCGGATCAGCCGGAAGTACGCGACCCCGCTGACCACCACCAGGCCGACGGCCGCGGCCCCGGCGACCGGGGAGAAGGCGTCGGCCGCGCTGGCCAGACCGCCGCCGCCCGCGTGCACACCGCCCTTGGGGCCGCCGCCCTGCCCGTCGTGGCCCGGGGCGGCGCCGCCGCGCTGGCCATTGTCGTCGTGGTCCTGGTCGCCGTCGCCGCGGCTCTGGTCGTCGATCTGGCGGCCGGGGCCCTGGGCGCCCTGCTGGTGCTCCTCGTCGTGGCAGTCGACGCGGAACAGCTTCTCCTTGGAGATGCCCGCCACGGTCCAGATCAGCTTGTACTGGCCGTCGGAGAGCATCAGCGGGTCGGTGTGGCCGGCGCCGTTGGCGAGCGGGATGGTGCCGGTGACGGTGGCCCGGGTGGGCAGCGGGGGCTGGGCCTGGATGGTGTAGCCGATGGTGGGGAGGACGTCGAAGTTGACGGCGTCGAGGTAGAACCGGCAGACGACGGGGTCGTCCTTCGAGACGCCGAACGGCACGCCCGCGCGGTGGATCTTGATGTCGCCGGCTTCCCCCTGCGCCATGGCGTCCGGCGCGGACAGCCACGTGGCGCCCACCGCGGTGAGGGCCGTCAGGGCCGCGACGGCGCCGGCACGGGAGCCGAGGGTCCGTGGGATCGTCAGGGTGGGCATGCGCGCTCCTCCGAGTCAGACGATTTTCATACAAATCGCTCTTTCACCTGACTCTCTTTCACACCGCCCCTCCCCGCCACGGCACCCCGGCGCGACGCGCCGCGAAAGACCACCCGTGCGGAGCAGGCGGCTCCCCGCCGGGGGCGGAGATGTCCGGGGGCGGCCTCGGGGCGCCCCCCCCAGCGACCCCGGGCACGGCCCCGCCAGGGGCCTGGCCCGGCCGGGCCAGGGTCGGTTGTCGGGATCAAGCCCTGCGCGGCGCGGGTCTCCCGGGGCCGACGCGGGCCCGCTCCCCCGGAGCGGCCGGGCGTGCGCGGCGTGCCGCCGGCCGGCGCCTGTCCGGCCGACGCGGACGCGTCCCGCGCTCAGTCCAGTACGCGGCCCAGGTAGGCCCGCAGCAGTTCCCGGGTCTCCGCGATGATCTTCTCGTCGCCCTCGGGGTCGACGCGGAAGGCGAGTTGGACCAGGGTGTCGGCGGTCTCGACTGCGATCAGGAAGACGCGGCGCAGATCCTCGTCCGGCTCCCGGTGGAGGTGGCCGGAGAGCAACTGGATGAGGCGGCGGGCCACGCGGTGGTTGGGCTCGGCGTGGCGGGTGCCGAGGGGGATCTGGTTGCCGAAGTCGACCAGGGAGAAGCCGGGCGCGGTCCGCTTCATGGCCAGGTACTCGTCCAGGACGGCGTCCACGGCGACGTGCCAGTGGACGCCCTGGGCACCCTGGGCACCCTGGGCGCCCTGGACGCCCTGGACGCCCTGGGTGCCCTGGACGCCCTGGGTGCCCTGGACGCCCTGGGTGCCCTGGACGCCCTGGACGCCCCCGTCCGTCTCCGCCGACGGGTCCGCGTCCTCGCCGGCGGTCCTCTTCAGGCGCTCCAGCACCCGCTCGGTGTACCGCTCCAGGTTGCGCTGGGCGAGCGCGTCGGCCATCGCCCGCTTGTTGCCGAAGAAACGGTAGACGGAGCCGATCGGCACGCCGGCGCGTTGGGCCACGGCGCGGGTGCTCAGCGCGTCGTAGCCGACCTCGTCGAGGAGGTCGGCGCAGGCGTCGAGGATCCTGGTCAGCCGTTCGGCGCTGCGCCGCTGCACGGGGGCGCGGCGGAGCGAGGTCGCTTGGTGCACGGGCATCATGATGCATCCCCCGGCCACGGGGGTGAACCGCGCCCCGCACCGCCCGCCACCGCGATGCCCGCGCCCCGCGCCGCACCGGCCGCCCGTTCGGCGGCGTCCGCCACGCTCGCGACCGCCTCCCGGGCCACCGCCGGAACCGTGGTCGCCACCGCGCGCGAGGCCACCGCCGGGACCGCGATCGCCGTCGCCGGAACCGTGACCGCCGCCGCTCGCGAGGCCACCGCCGGGACCCTGGTCGCCGCCGCCGGGACCGTGGTGGCCACCGGAACCAGGGTCGCCGCCGGTGTACGCGGGACCGCGACCGCGCCCTCGTCGCCGCCCGGCGCACCCCGGGCCGGTCCCAGGCTCACCGTGTCCTCCGGCCCTCCGCTCGAACCCGTGCCCGCACCGCCACCCGCACCCGAGGACGCCGCAGCCCCCAGCCGTCCCGAGGACGAAGCGGAACCGACCGGGTCGGGCCACCCCGAAACCGAGGCGGAACCGACCGAACCGCGCCACCCCGAAACCGAGGCGGAACCGACCGAACCGCGCCACCCCGAAACCGAGGCGGAACCGACCGAACCGCGCCACCCCGAAACCGAGGCAGAAGCCGAACCCCGTCCCCCCGGGACTGGACCAGGGCCCGCACCGGCCGGACCGGTCCGCCCCAGCCCCGAAGGCACACCGGCCCCCACCCCCGCAGCCGACGCGCTCGGCGCACCCGGCCCCGCCCCGGCCCCCGTGGTCCCCACGGCGCCGGAAGACGGCACCGCCCCCTCCCCCGTGGTCCCCACGGCCCCCGGAGACGACTCCTCCCCCGACGGCGCGGCCCCCGGCGCAAGCCCCGACGCCGTGATGTCCGCCGTGCTCTGGACCGGGCGGCCCGCCACCGCCCACACCGTGTCGTCGTCGGCGTAGAGGCGGGCGGTGACGTGGTGGGTGCCGCGGGGGACGAGGCGGGCGGGGAGGCGGTAGTCGGGGGTGCGCAGGCGGCCGACCAGGCGGCCGTCCACCAGCAGGTGGGCGAGGCCGCGTCCGGCCGCGGGCCGTGCGACCGTGCCGGCCGGGGAGAAGCGGAAGCGGCGGACGGTCAGCCGCACGTCCCAGCTGCCGTCGGCGTCGGGCCGTACCTCGACGCCGACCTCGGGCGCCTCCTGCTGGGCCACCTCGCGGTAGGGCCGCCCCTCCTCGTCGGCGCGGTCGACGACCTTGCCCACCGGCGACGGCGACTCCTCCGCGCCGCCGCCCCGCGCACCGCCCGAACCGCAGCCGGCCGCGCCGGCGCACAGCAGGACCGAGGCCGCGAGCGCGGCGAGGGGTCCACGGGTCCATGACGTCATGTCCGGAGGGTAGAACAACCGTCCGACGGCCTGGATCCCCCTCAAGTCGGGTTCCCGCACCGGCCGGAGAACGACCACGGCCGCCCCGGCCCTCTTGCGCCCGGGAAAACGCAATCCTACGGTGTTCCATAGGAATCAGTCGGCAAGGGAGCGATGATGAGCGGGGACGCACGCAAGAGGGCCGAGGCGCTGGCCTACCTCTCCGGTTTCGGCAACGAGCACAGCTCGGAGGCGGTTCCGGGCGCACTGCCGGTGGGCCGCAACTCCCCCCAGCGCGCCCCCCTCGGCCTGTACGCGGAGCAGCTCAGCGGCACGGCCTTCACCGAGCCGAGGGCGCACAACCGCCGCTCGTGGCTCTACCGCGTCCGGCCCTCCGCCGCGCACCCGGAGTTCGTCCGCACCGGCAACGGCTCGCTGCGCACCGCGCCGTTCAACCAGGCGGTGCCCGACCCCAACCGGCTGCGCTGGAACCCGCTGCCGGAGCCGGAGCCCGGCACGGACTTCCTCGCCGGACTGTGGACCCTCGGCGGCAACGGAGACGCCACCCAGCGCACCGGCATGGCCGTGCACCTGTACCACGCCAACTCCTCGATGGAGCGCGTCTTCAGCAACGCGGACGGCGAACTGCTGATCGTCCCCGAGCACGGCGGGCTGCTGCTGCACACGGAGTTCGGGCTGCTGCACGCCGAGCCGGGCGAGACGGCGCTGATCCCTCGCGGGGTGCGCTTGCGGGTCGAACTCCTCGACGCCACCGCGCGCGGCTACGTCTGCGAGAACTACGGCGCCGCCTTCCGCCTCCCCGACCTCGGCCCCATCGGCGCCAACGGCCTCGCCAACGCCCGGGACTTCCGCGCCCCGGTCGCCGCGTACGAGGACGTGGAGGGTCCCGTGGAGGTGGTGAACAAGTTCTGCGGCAACCTGTGGACCGCGACCTACGACCACTCCCCGCTCGACGTCGTCGCCTGGCACGGCAACTACGTGCCGTACGTCTACGACCTGCGCCGGTTCAACGTCATCGGGACCATCTCCTACGACCACCCGGACCCGTCGATCTTCACGGTGCTGACCTCGCCGAGCGACACCCCGGGCCTGGCCGGCGTGGACTTCGTGGTGTTCGCGCCGCGCTGGCTGGTGGGCGAGGACACCTTCCGGCCGCCGTACTTCCACCGGAACGTGATGAGCGAGTACATGGGCCTGATCGAGGGCGCCTACGACGCTAAGGCGGAGGGCTTCGTGCCCGGCGGCGGCTCGCTGCACAACATGATGTCGGCGCACGGACCGGACCGGGAGACGTTCGACCGGGCGAGCGCGGCCGAGCTGAGGCCGCAGAAGATCGATGACGGGCTGGCGTTCATGTTCGAGACCCGCTGGCCGGTCACGCTCACCCCGCACGCGGCCCGCGCCGAGCATCTGCAGCAGGGCTACGACGACGTGTGGCAGGGCCTGGAACGCCACTTCCGCCCCGAGCGCTGACCCCGCGACCGACCTTGCACTGACCGGCCCCTACCGGTACGGATGGCCCGTGACCTCCTTCGCCCCGGATTCGATCGTCCTGAACCGCAAGCTGCCGCTGTGGTACCAGGTGTCGCAGTCGCTGCGCGCCTCGATCCTCGGCCGCTCCCCCCGCGACCCGCTGCGCCTGCCCACCGAGGAGCAGTTGGCCGGGCACTACGGGGTGAGCGTGCTGACCATGCGGCAGGCGCTGAAGGAGCTGGAGGACGAGGGGCTGATCACCCGGCACCGGCGGCGCGGCACGTTCATCGAGCCGGAGGCGCGGCGCGGCGCCCCGGTGCGGCTCCTCGGCTCGGTGGACGCGATCGTGGCCCAGCAGTCGGGCATGACGACCGAGCTGCTGGAGCACGGCACGGCGCCGGTGCCCGCCGAACTCGCCGAGTTCTTCCCGGATCTCGGCGAGGTGGCGACGTACCACCGGCTGCGCGGCGACGAGAAGACCGGCGAGCCGACCAACCACGCCCGCAACTACGTCCGTCCGGAGCTGGCCGGGCGGATAGCGCCGGACGATCTGGTGCGCTGGCCGATGACCAAGGTGCTGCGGGACGTGGTGGGCGCGGACATCAGCCGGATCACGGACACCGTGGAGGCCCGGCTGGCCGATCCGGAGACGGCCCGGCTGCTGGACGTGCCGCTGCTGAGCCCGATCCTGCACTACACGGGCGTCACCTACGACACGGCGGGCCGCCCGCTGGACGTGGTGGTCATCAACTACCGGGGCGACCGCTTCTCGTTCACGGTCACCCTCGACGCCACCTGAGCGCCGCCCGGCCCCCGGCCCGCGCCCGCCGCGCAGGCCGTACGATTCCGGGCGTGCCGTACGACGACGACGCTCCGCCGCTGGCGGACCTCATGCCGTGGTCCGTCGCACCGCCGCGACTCGGGCGGGGGTGGCCGACGGCCCCCGACGCCGCCTGTCTGCGCTCCCGTTGGGAGGCCCTGCTGCGGGCCGGGGGCGCGGAGCGGGAGGCCCTGTTCGAGCCGACGCGGGCGCGGACGCCGTACACGGCCGTGGGGCAGCTGCCCGGCCGTTCGGGCGGCACGGAGAAGCTGGCCCGGGCGTCGGGTCCGTGCCCGGAGCCGGTCCGGGTGCTGGCGGCGCCCTTCGACGAGCAGTGGCTGATCCCGGACCACCGGCTGATCGACGCGGCCCGGCCGGAGCTGTGGCGGGTGGCGGACGACCGGCAGGTGTTCGTCGTGGAGACGCCGGCCGCCCCGGGCACCGGGCGACCGCTGCTGCTGGCCACCTCCCTACTGCCGCTGCTGCGCCCGGGCCGCATCCGGCCGCTCTACCGCCGCCCGGGCGGCCGGGAGCCGAACCTCGCGCCCGGTCTGCTGGAGCATCTGGCCGACCGCCTCGGGCACATCCCGGACCCGGAGGACGTGCTGGCCTGGACGCTGACGGCCGTCCGGCCGGGGCCTCACGGGCCGGTCGTCCCGCTCACCGGGGACGCCGGGCGGTGGGCGGCCGGGGTGGCGGCGGGCCGCCGCACGCTGTGGCTGATGCGCCGCGACGGCGAGCGCCCCAAGCTGCCCGGCGGCCGCCGCCCCTACGTCCGCGCCCCGCTGCCGCCCCGCCCGCTGACCGTGCGCTACGACCGCGACGAGGAGGCGCTGTACCTGGACGAGGGCCGTATCGCGCCGGTGCCGCCGGCGGCCTGGGACTTCGAGACCGCATCGGGCCGGGTGCTGGAGCAGTGGTTCGCGGCCCGCACCGGCCCGGCCGAGGGGGGCACTCTCGCCGCGATCCGCCCGGCGGCCTGGCCGCAGACGTGGACGTCCGAGCTGCTGGAGCTGATCACGGTCCTGGCCCTGCTCGCCGAGGCCCGCGCCCCGGGGCCCGAGGAGCCGGTGAGCGATCCGGTCGGCGTCGCCGGGCTGCGGGCGGCGGGCGTCCTGCCGGTACCGGAGTCCGCACGCCGCCCGGCCACCGTCCTGGACTACCAGGAGGAGGGTCCGGAGGGCCAGTTCGCCCTGCTCTGAGGGCGTCCCCGGCCGGGCGGCGGGCGGCTCAGCCGCGCGGCGCGAAACCGTCCAGCACCCGCGTCACGGCCCGTTCGAACACCGCCTCCAGGTCGATGGGGCCCGCGCCCTCGGCGAAGGCCGCCGCCATGCGCGGGTAGGCGCCGGTGGCGACCTGGCCGCCCAGGTAGGCGATCCGCACGGCGGTCTCCTCTTCCTCGGACCAGGGCAGGGAGCGGGTGCGCTCGGCGGTGGCCAGCTCGTTGGAGACGTACATGGTCACCACGGCGTTGAGCATGGCGACGAGTTCCATCTTGGTGCCGTAGGACGCCTCCAGGGGGTCCAGGCAGGCCAGGCAGTGCTCCAGATAGCGCAGGGCGTGGGGGCTGAAGCCGTAGATCCCGGACATCAGGCGGGGCAGCCAGGTGTGGCGGCGCATCAGGTCGCGGGACTGGTGCGCGACCCGGCGCATGTCGGCGCGCCAGTCGCCGCTCGGCTCCCACAGCTCGTGCTCGCCGCTGACGGCGTCCACCATCAGCTCGTACAGGTCCTCCTTGCGGGGGACGTAGTTGTACAGCGACATCGTGCCGCAGCCCAGTTCGGCGGCGACGTGCCGCATCGAGACCGCGTCGAGGCCGCCGGCGTCGGCGATCCGCACGGCGGCCGCCGCGATGTCGGCGCGCGTGTACGCGGGCTTCGGCCCCCGGCCGGTCCGCTCGGGACGGGCCCAGATCACTTCGGGTCGGGCCGCACGGCCAGCCATGGTTCACCACCTCGCCCCACCATCGTAGTTACGTACACCGTACGTAGTGCGCTATGGTCGGGCCATGACTTCTACGTACGCTGTACTCAGTGAGGGTCTGGAGAAGAGGTTCGGCGAGGTCCGCGCCGTGCGCGGGCTGGACCTGGCGGTCGCCGAGGGCACGGTCTGCGGGGTGCTCGGGCCCAACGGCGCCGGCAAGACCACGGCCGTACGGCTGCTGACCACGCTGCTGCGGCCGGACGCGGGCTCGGCCCGGGTGGCCGGGCACGACCTGGTGCGCGAGCCGGCCGCCGTGCGCCGCGCGATCGGGGTGACCGGCCAGGACACCTCCGTGGACGCGGACCTCACCGGACGGCAGAACCTGCGCCTGTTCGCCCGGCTGCACCGCGTCCCGGACGCGGCGAAGCGCGCCGACGAACTGCTGGAGCGGTTCGGCCTCACCGAAGCCGCCGGGCGCCGCGCCTCGACCTACTCGGGCGGGATGCGCCGCCGCCTGGACCTGGCGGCCAGTCTGCTGCGCCGCCCGGCCGTGCTGTTCCTGGACGAGCCGACCACCGGCCTCGACCCGGCCAGCCGCAACCGGATCTGGGCGGCGGTGGAAGAGCTGAAGGAGCAGGGCACGACGGTGGTGCTGACCACCCAGTACCTGGAGGAGGCCGACCGGCTGGCCGACGACATCGCCCTGGTGGACCGCGGCCGGATCGCGCACACCGGCTCCCCGGCCCGGCTCAAGGCGCTGATCGGCGCCCACGCCGAGGCCGTCCTCGCCGACGCCGCCGATCTGACCCGGGCGGCGGCCGTGCTGGACCGGCTCACGGGCGCCGAGCCGGTGCTCGACCACGAGCGGATCACCGTGGGCGCGGTCTGCACCGACCCGACGCTCACCCTGCCCCGGCTGGTGCGCGAACTCGACGCGGCCGGCGTCCTCGTGCTCGACGTCGGCCTCAGACCGCCCACCCTCGACGACGTCTTCCTCCGGCTGACCGCGGACACCCCGGTGAAGGAGATCGCGGCATGAACGCCCTCGCGTACGACGGCACGGCGATGGTGGGCCGGCAGCTGCGCCGGGTCCGCAACAACCCGGGCCTGGCGATCCTGACCCAGCTCATGCCCGTCAACATGCTGCTGTTCTTCGGCTACGTCTTCGGCAGCGCGCTGGCGATGCCCGGCCGGGAGTACCGCGCCTTCCTGGTGCCGGGCCTGCTGGCGGCGACGGCGGCGGGCGGGGTCATGACGGGCATGTTCCAGGCCGCGCAGGACACGCACCGGGGCGTGACGGACCGCTTCCGCGCCCTGCCGGTGAGCCGGGCGGCGGCGCCGCTCGGGCAGGCGGTGGCCGACCTGGTCGTCACCGCGCTCGGCACGGTGCCGCTGCTGCTGGTCGGGCTGGCCGTGGGCTGGCGGATCGAGGGCGGCCCGGCGCGGGCGGCCGGCGCAGTGGGCCTGCTGCTGCTGTTCCGCTTCGCCTGCACCTGGGTGGGCATCCTGCTCGGGCTGCTCTCGCGCAGCGAGGAGGCGGCCGGTCAGCTCGGCGCGTCGACGTTCATCCTGCCGCTGCTGTCCAACGCCTACATCCCGACCGGCAATCTGGCCGGCTGGCTGCGCGCGGTCGCCGAGTGGAACCCGATCAGCGCGGTCACGGCGGCCCTGCGCGACCTGTTCGGCAACGCGCCCGTCGCGGACGACGCCGCCTGGCCGGCGGCCCATCCGGTCGCCGGGACGCTCGCCTGGAGCGTGGCGCTGATCGCCCTGTGCGCGCCCCTCGCGGTACGCCGGTACGCGCGCGGCGCGGGCTGAGCCGCCGGGCCGCGGCCCGCCGGGGCGGACGCTGCTGACAAGGCGCCCGTCGGCGGGTCATGATCCAGCGCATGGACCAGCTTCCCCTGCCCCTGGAGGGCATCACCGTCGTCGCCGTCGAACAGGCCGTCTCGGCCCCCTTCGCGACCCGGCAGCTCGCCGATCTCGGCGCCCGGGTGGTCAAGGTCGAGCGGATCGACGGCGGCGACTTCGCGCGCGGCTACGACACCGCCGCCGGCGGCCTCGCCTCCCACTTCGTGTGGTGCAACCGCGGCAAGGAGTCGATAGCGCTGGACCTGAAGGACCCGCGGGGCCTGGCCGTGGTGCGGCGGCTGGTCGCGGACGCGGACGTGTTCGTGCAGAACCTCGCCCAGGGCGCCGCCGCCCGGCTGGGTCTGGACGCGGCCACGCTGTGCGCCGCGCACCCGCGGCTGATCGCCGTGGACATCTCGGGGTACGGCTCGGGCGGCCCGTACGCGGACAAGCGGGCCTACGACATGCTCGTGCAGTGCGAGGCGGGCCTGGTGTCGGTGACCGGGACGCCGGGGCAGCCGGTGAAGGCGGGCGTCCCGGCGGCGGACATCGCGGCGGCCATGTACGCCTTCTCGGGGGTGCTGGCCGCCCTGGTGCGGCGCGGGACGACCGGGCGGGGCGGGCCGGTGGAGGTGTCGATGCTGGAGGCGCTGGCCGAGTGGATGGGCCATCCCCTGCACCACGCGATGCACGGGGGCGCCGCCCCGGCGCGCACCGGCCTGGCGCACGCCGTGATCGCGCCCTACGACGCGTACGGCACGGCGGACGGCGGGCGGGTGCTGCTGTCGGTGCAGAACGACCGTGAGTGGCGCAGGCTCGCCGAACAGGTGCTGGAGCGACCGGAGTTGGGGGCGGACCCGGCGTTCGCGACGAACGCGGCGCGGGTGGCGCACCGGGAGCGCACGGACGAGCTGGTCGCGAAGGCGCTGGGCGCGCTGGACGCGGACGAGGCGCTGGCGCGGCTGGAGGGCGCGGGGATCGCGTGCGCACGCCTGCGGGACGTGCACGAGGTGGCCGGGCATCCGCAGTTGGCGGCGCGGGAGCGGTGGCGGGAGGTGGGGACGCCGGTCGGGCCGCTGCGGGCGCTGCTGCCGCCGATCACTCTGCCGGGCGGGGGCGAGGCGCGGATGGGGGACGTACCCGCGCTCGGACAGCACACCGAGACACTGCTGCGGGCCGTGGGGATGCCGGACGACGAGATCGCAGCGTTGCGCCGGGACGGGGTGGTGGCCTGAGCGCGGGACCTGCTGAGCGGCTCCGGGGACGCCGGTGGCGTCTCCGGAGGGCGCCGGCGGCGGTCAGCGACCGCCGAACAGCGAGCGGCGCAGCCGGCGCAGGGGCGCGAACAGCGACACCCGGCTCACCCGTGCGCCCCTGCCCGTGCGGTCGTGCGCGGTGTCACGCGCGGTCAGCTCGCGCATCAGCAGGGTCGCCTCGGCCGCTTCGCGCTGCGGGACGGCGGGGCCGCCCAGTACCGCGAGATGGCGGTCGAGACGCGAGCTGGTCGCGCTGCTGCCGCAGGTGATCGCAGGGACCCTCGCCCTGCTGCGCACTGTTATCTGCTCCATGTCACTCCCCACCCGTACGAGTCCACCCGGCCCGGGCAGAGTAACCCTATCTCCCCATGGGGGCATGCGGGTATCGCGGTCACAGGATTCACCTTCCCCGTAAGGGTGTTGACGACTACTCTCCGAATCCGACCGATTTCACGGCGAGTTGGACAATCGGCTGGCTGCCGGGCCGGACCGGTCCCCCATCGGATTCCACGATCACGGCCAGTGATGCCCGCGACTTGGCGGTTCCGCGGGCCGCCGGAGGCGTGTCGCCCGCGCGGAGCCCGCAGGATCGCGGTGGTGCGCCGGGGCGCGTGCCGCGATGCCGGTGCGCCCCGCCACGCGGTGGAGCCGGCCCCCCGCTCAGGGTGAGCGCGGCGCGCCCGCACCGGCGGAAGCGATCACTCCGATACGGCGGGCTCCGGGCGGCGCGGGCGGGGGCGGCGCGGGCGCCGGGGAGCGGCGGGAACGTGGCCCATCTCACGCGGAGGAGCCCGTCTCCCGCGCAGGAGGTGCCCGTCTCCCGCGCAGGAGGTGCCCGTCTCCCGCGCAGGAGGAGCCCGTCTCTCGCGGAGGAGAAGGAGGAGGCGGAGGCCCCAGGGTGCGGGGGCCTCCGCGTGGTGGTGCGGGGTGGCGCGATCGCCGTGGGATCAGGCGGCGTTGGTGAGGACCGGGAGGTAGCCGCCCGACTGGCCACTGGCCGTCGGGTGGTAGGACTCGCCGATGTCGAGCCAGTTGACGCTGTGCAGCCAGGAGTCGCCGGAGCAGATCTCGTGGCCGCTGAAGGTGGTGCGGACGTCACCGAAGACGAAGCCGTGGTTGGCGGCGGCCTTGGCGATGGTGGCGTCCAGGAGGTCGGAGGCGTCGTTGATGGCGGAGCGCTTGGTGTCGGACAGGCCGAGGCAGGTCTGGCCGAGCTTGTAGAAGCGGGGGTAGCCGATGACGACCACGCGGGCGGAGGGCGCCTTGCCGCGGATCACCGAGTAGAGGTTGTCGAGCTTGCCGGGCAGCGTCGAGGTGACGTACGCCCGGGCGGTGTTGATGCGGGAGATGCAGGTGCTGTCGGACGAGGTGACGCAGGTGGTCATGACGTCGGCGAAGCCGGCGTCGTTGCCGCCGATGGTGAGGGAGACCAGCGAGGTGGCGGAGTTGAGCGGACTGAGCTGGTTGGCGAGCACGTCGTCGGTCTTCGCGCCGGAGCAGGCGGTGAAGGAGAACGACGACGGGGCGTGCGCGGCGTTCCAGAGGTAGGGGTACGCCTTGGTGCTGCGGTCACAGCTGCCGCTGGAGCTGATGTAGCTTCCGGCGCCGACGCCGGAGGAGTAGGAGTCGCCGAGGGCGACGTACCCCCCTGCGGCGGCGGTCTGTTGGGACGCCTGCGCGGAGGCCGCCCCGGTCAGCGCGAGGCCGACGGCGATAAGGATCGAGCTGACTCGGGCGGCGATGCGGGAACGTCTCATGGAACCTCCCTTTAGCAGGATCTCTGCGTCAACTGTGGTAGCAGCTACGCGCGTTGACAGGAAGTGTCCATGCCAAAAATTCTTTGGCGTTCAACCAGAAAGTGGGGCTCCGTACGGGTGTCCGACACCCCGTCAGCGACCTGCGGAAAGGAGGTTTCGACAGCCGGGAGGCACTCTTACGGGTGGTGGGTGCGTCTTGACGGCCCCGCACGACTGCGCGACATTGAAGCCCGGCATCCGGCGCTTCGGGGGGCAAAGTCGCCAATGCAGACCATCCACGTCAAGAAGGCTTCAACGGACGGCGCGGAGCGTGCACGGCCGGGTCCGGGGAGGGACCTGTCGCCGTGGCTCGCGGGCGCCGCCACGGCCGTCGCCGGTCTCGGGGCGCTGCTCGCGCTGACCGACTCGGCCTCGCCGCTGCGCGGGCCGACCGCCCTGTTCTTCCTGCTCGCCGCGCCGGCCGCCGCGATCGCCGCGCCGCTCGGCGGACTGGACCCGGCGGCCCGGGCGCTCGTCTCGCTGGCGGGCGCGGTCGCCCTCGACATGCTGGTCGCCCAGGGGATGCTGGCCCTGCACCGGTGGTCCGTCCCCGGCGGGATCGCAGCCGTGACCGTCTTCAGCGCCGCGGCCCTGCTGCTGGTCGCGGTACGGCGCCGGCGTGACCGCACGGCGAGAAGACGGAGCCGGTGACGTGGACATCAGCGTGTACCGTCCCGGCGAACTGAGCGCCGCCGACCGGACCGTGTGGACGGCGTTGCAGTCCAAGGCCCATCTGCACGGCGCGGAGGAACTGGCCAACCCGTTCCTGGCACCGGAGTTCGCCCTCGCGGTGGGGCGGTACAGACGCGGGGTGCGGATCGCGGTGGTCCGCGAGGGCGGCGAACCGGTGGCGTTCTTCCCGTTCCAGAGATCGGCCGCCGGGGTCGGCCGGGCCGTCGGACTCGGCGTCTCCGACTGCCAGGGCATGGTGCACCGGCCCGGCTTCACCTGGGACGCCCGCGAACTGCTGCGGGCCTGCGGGCTCGCGGTCTGGGAGTTCGACCATCTGGTCGCGGGCCAGGAGCCGTTCGAGGCGGGAGCCTCCGGCGCCTTCCCGTCCCCGGTGATGGACGTAGACCGGGGCTACGACGCCTATCTGGGCGAACTGCGCGCCCGCTCACCCAAGTTCACCCGCACCACCCTCGCCAAGGACCGCCGGCTCGGCCGGGACGCCGGCCCGGTGACCTACGTCCACGACGAACGCGACCCGGCCGTGCTGGCCGCCCTGATGGCCTGGAAGTCGGCGCAGTACCGCCGCACCGGGCGCAGCGACCGCTTCGCGCACGCCTGGATCACCGATCTGGTGACCCGGCTCTTCCACACCCGCTCCGAGCCGTTCGCGGGCGTCCTGTCGGTGCTGTACGCCGGCGGCGAGCCGGTCGCCGCCCACTTCGGGCTGCGCACCGAGCGGGTGCTCGCCTGCTGGTTCCCGGCGTACGACCCGGCGTACGCGAAGTACTCGCCGGGCCTGGTCCTGCATCTGCGGATGGCCGAGGCGGCCGCCGCCGAGGGCATCGCGTACCTCGATCTCGGGCGGGGCCAGAAGGAGTACAAGGACTCCCTCAAGACGCGTGAACTGAGCGTGTACGAGGGCTGGGTGACGCGCCGCCACCCGGTGGCGGTCGGGCACCGGGCGCGCCGCGCCCCGGTCCGGGCGCTGCGCAACGCGGTGCAGTCGCGGCCGGAACTGTTCCAGCCGGCCGATCGACTGCTGAAACGAATGGGGCGAATTCGCTCAAAACACTGAGCACGACACCTACCACGGAAAAACCAGCGAAATCCATAAAAACGTGAGATCTGATATCAGGTCTTGCCATACTGGCTCTATCGTCAATACCGTCGTACATCTCACTCGCACCGGCCCGTCCGCACGCGGTTCCAGGGGAGGGCTCAGAAACCGGGACAGGCCGGGGTGAGGCGCGGTAGGGGGGTGCCGTGCCTGGTCGCCGAAGGGTGATCGGGCCGTGCCGCGCGGTCGGCCGCCGCAGTTCCGGCGGCCGGTCAGTTCTGCCAGCTCACCCGGTGGGCCCGGGGACCGCTCCGCCGTGCCCACCAGGGTGAGAGCCCCCCTTTCGAACCGGACACACAGCCGGGCCGCCCGGGGGCGGGCGGTCCGCCGGACGAGAGGGACACAACCCATGAGCTACGTTCTGCGCCGGCCGACCGTGGACGCTCCGTCCCCGGCCGCCCCGTCCACGACCGCCGAGTACCGGCCGATCTCCTCGCACCTGGCCATCACGCCGCCGGTGAGCGTGGTGATCCCCGCCATGAACGAGGCGGAGAACCTGCCCTACGTCTTCAAGACCCTGCCGGACTGGATACATGAAGTGGTGCTCGTCGACGGCGACTCCACCGACGGCACCGTCGAGGTCGCCCGCGAACTGTGGCCCGGCGTGCGGGTCGTCCCGCAGCGGGGCAAGGGCAAGGGCGACGCGCTGACCACCGGCTTCGAGGCGTGCACCGGCGACATCATCGTGATGGTCGACGCGGACGGCTCGGCCGACGGCGGCGAGATCGTCAGCTATGTCTCCGCCCTGGTCTCGGGCGCCGACTTCGCCAAGGGCTCCCGCTTCGCCAACGGCGGCGGCACCGACGACATGACCTTCGTGCGCAAGCTCGGCAACCGCGTCCTGTGCGCCGTGGTCAACCGCAAGTTCGGCGCCCGCTACACCGACCTGTGCTACGGCTACAACGCCTTCTGGCGGCACTGCCTGGACAAGATCGAGCTGGACTGCACCGGCTTCGAGGTCGAGACCCTGATGAACATCAGAGTGGTCAAGGCCGGACTGAAGGTGCAGGAGATCCCCAGCTACGAGTATCTGCGCATCCACGGCGCCAGCAATCTGCGCGCCGTGCGCGACGGCCTCCGGGTGCTGAAGGTGATCCTCGCCGAGCGTTCCAACCGGCGCGAACTGCGCCGCCAGGAGCGCCGCTCCCCGATGCTCGGCGCGTTCCCGGGAGAGACGTCTTGACCGGTCCGGAGATCTCCGTCGTGATCTGCGTCTACACCGAGGACCGCTGGGAGGACATCCTCGCCGCGGTCGACTCGGTGCGGGCGCAGTCCCGGCCGGCCCTGGAGACGCTGCTGGTCGTGGACCACAACCGGGCGCTCCTGGAACGACTGGCCGACCACTGCAAGGAGTGGGGGGCGAGCGGTGAGGTGCGGGTGCTCGCCAACGCGGGCCCGCGCGGCCTGTCCGCCGGCCGCAACACCGGCATCGCCGCCTCCCGGGGCGAGGTGATCGCCTTCCTGGACGACGACGCGGTGGCCGAGCGGGACTGGCTGCGCCGCTTCGCCGAGGCCTACGCCGACCCGAAGGTGCTGGCGGTAGGCGGCCGGACGGTGCCCGTGTGGGCGTCGGGCCGCCGGCCGGCCTGGTTCCCGGAGGAGTTCGACTGGGTGGTGGGCTGCACCTACAAGGGCCTGCCGCCGGGCCGGGTCCGGGTGCGCAACGTGCTCGGCGGCAACGCCTCCTTCCGGCGCACCGCGTTCGACGCGGCGGGCGGCTTCGCCACCGGCATCGGCCGGGACGGCGACCGGCGTCCGCTGGGCTGCGAGGAGACCGAGCTGTGCATCCGGCTCAGCCGGGCCCGCCCGGACGCGGTGCTCCTGATCGACGACCGGGCGGTCATCCACCACCGGGTGCCGCACGCCCGCGAGCGCTTCGGCTACTTCCGCACCCGCACCTGGGCCGAGGGCCTGTCCAAGGCGCTGGTGGCGCGCAGCGTCGGCGCGGCCAAGGGCCTGGAGTCCGAGCGCCGTTACACGACCCGGGTGCTGCCCGCCGGGGTGGCGCGCGGGCTGCGGGACGCGCTGCTGGCCCGCAGGGGCGGCGCGGGCCGGGCCGGGGCGATCGTCGCCGGGGCGCTGACGGCGGCCGGCGGCTACGCCGTCGGCGCCGTCCGCGCCCGCCGAGGCGACACGGCCTTCCGGGCACCGGGCGGTACACAGCCCCACGCCGGGACCGCCCGGGCGCTCCCGGCCGCGGACGCCGAAGCCGGCGCGGCCGAGGAAGCCACGGGCAGCACGACAGCCGGGGCAGGCGAGGCAGTCGGGGAAGCCACGGACCGCTTGCGGGCCGAGGCGGCCGAGAACGCGCCGGGCGGCGTGCCGGCCGGGGCGGCCAAGAACGCGCCGAGCCGCCCGACAGCCGAGCCAGGCGAGGAAGCACCGGGCGGCGCGACAGCCGAGCCAGGCGAGAACGCATCGGGCGGCGTGCCGGCCAGGGCGGCCAAGAACGCGCCGAGCCGCCCGACAGCCGAGCCAGGCGAGGAAGCAGCGAGCGGCGCGACAGCCGAGCCAGGCGAGGAAGCGCCGGACCGCGTGACGGCCGGGGCGGGCGAGGAAGCGCCGGACCCCGTGACGGCCGGGGCGGGCGAGGAAGCGCCGGACCCCGTGACAGCCGAGGCAGGCGAGGAAGCGCCGGACCCCGTGACGGCAGGCGCGGGCGAGGAAGCGCCGGACCCCGTGACGGCAGGCGCGGGCCAGGAAGCAGCGGGAGGAAGAGCGGTGGGGGGCGGATCCGTATGAACGCAGCCGTGCCGGTGCTGATGTACCACGCGGTCGCCGACGAGCCGAACGCGGCCACCCGCGACCTGTCCGTGTCCCCGGCCGCCTTCGCCGAGCAGATGGCGGTGCTGCGCGAGCTGGGCCGCCATCCGCTCACCACGGCCGAACTCGCCGCCCACTGGCGCGGCCCCGGCTCCCGGCCGCTGCCCCGCGACCCCGTCCTGATCACCTTCGACGACGGCTACGAGGGCGTCCACCGGCACGCCCTGCCCGCCCTCGCCGAACACGGCTTCCCGGCCACGCTGTTCGTCTCCACCGGCTGGCTGCGCGGCGCCCACGACACGGGCGGCGGCCTGGACGCCATGCTCGACTGGGACCAGGTGCGCGAACTGGCCGCCGCCGGCGTCGAGATCGGCGGGCACAGCCACACCCACCCGCAGCTCGACCAGCTCGACGACGACGCCCTGTGGACGGAGCTGATCCGCTGCAAGGAGATCGTCGCCGGCGAACTGGGCGCCGTGCCGGTCTCGTTCGCCTACCCCTACGGCTACTCCAGCCGCCGGGTGCGCGCCCGGGTCAGGGCCGCCGGGTACCGGCAGGCGCTCGCCGTGGGCAACGCGCCGGCCCGCCGCAGCCAGGGCCCGTACGCCATGCGACGGCTGACCGTGCGCCGCTCCACCACCGTCGAGGAGTTCACACGGCTCGTCCAGGGCCGCTCGATCGCCCGCGGCTTCGCCCGGGACCGGGCCCTCACCAAGGGGTACGCCCTGGTCCGCAGAGCCCGCCAGCTCGGCCGGAAGGCTTCCCTCACCCGTGTCTGACACGACCACCACCACCGAGGAACCGGCGCCCGGACCCGAGGCGCCCGAGCGGCCGGCACGCCGGCTGCGCCTGCCCGGCCGGGGCGAGTCCCCCGGCGGCGGCCAGCTGTTCCGCAACGCCTACGCGCTGATGCTCAACACCGGGATCTCCGCGGTGCTGGGCCTCGGCTTCTGGCTGGTCGCCGCCCGCTACTACTCCGACTCCGCCGTCGGCCAGGGCTCCGCCGCGATCGCCGCCATGAAGTTCCTGGCCGGACTGACCGCGGTCACGCTCACCGGCGCGCTGGCCCGGTTCATCCCGGTCTCCGGGCGCGCCACCGGACGCCTCATCGCCCGTACCTACGCGGGCAGTTCGCTGGTCGTGGCGTGCGCGGCGGCGGTGTTCCTGCTGACCCTGGACGCCTGGGGGCCGTCGTACCGCTTCCTGCACGGGCTCACGCACGGGCTCGGCTTCATCGCGGCCGTGATGGCGTGGAACCTGCTCACCCTTCAGGACGGGGTGCTGACCGGGCTGCGCAGCGCGCCGTGGGTGCCGGTGGGCAACACCGTCTTCTCGGCGGTGAAGCTGGCGCTGCTGGTGGGCCTCGCCACCGTGCTCGCCACGACCGGGGTGTTCGTCTCCTGGGTCGTCGCCATCGCCACCTCCGTGGTGCCGCTGGGCTGGCTGGTGTTCCGGCGGCTGGTGCCCCGGCACGTGGCGGCGACCGAACGGCACGCCAGGCCGCCGTCCGGCCGGGAGCTGGGGCGCTTCCTGGCCGGCGACTACACCGGCTCGCTGTTCTCGCTCGCCGTGGTCTACCTGGTGCCGGTGATCATCGCCTCGCAGGTCAGCTCGGCGGACAACGCGTACTTCTACATCACCACGACCATCGGCGGCACCGTCAACCTGCTCGCCATCAACATGGGCGCCTCGCTGACCGTGGAGGGCTCGCACGACCCGGCGCGGCTGGCCGCCAACACCCGGGCGGCCCTCAGGCGCATGGCCCGGATCATGCTGCCGATCTGCGGGCTGCTGTTCCTGCTCGCCCCGCAGATCCTGCACGTCTTCGGCGCGGAGTACGCGCACGCGGCGACCGGGCTGCTGCGCTGGTTCGCGGTCGGCGCGCTGCTGCGGGTGGTGATGGAGACGTACTTCGCGGTGCTGCGCGCGCAGAGCCGTACCGCCGGACTGGCCTGGTTGCAGGGCCTGTTGTGCGTGCTGGTGCTCGGGCTGACGCTTTTGCTGCTGCCGCGGATGGGGCTGACCGGGGCGGGCGTCGCGGAGATCTCCAGCCTCGCCGTGATCGTGGCGATCGCCGCGCCGAAGCTGTACCGGACGGTCCGGGCGGCACCCGCCCGGGGCGTCCCCGAGGACGCGGCGCCCGACGGCGACCTCGCCGACCTGGGCGCGGGCGAGGACGGCGCCGGGAAGGGACGGCGGCGGCCCGCGTGGGCGCTGGAGTCCGACACCCTGGCCCTCGGCATCCACGTCGACTTCGACCATGTGGAGCGCCGGCCCGACGTACGTCCCGGACCGGGCACCCCGCCGGCCGGGACCGCCCTGCCGGGGCCGGCGGCCGAGCGGGAGGTGGACGCGCCGTTCACCACCGGGGAGCGGGCGGTCGTGCACGGGGCGCACCTCCCCGAAGCGCCGGACGGGCCGGCCTTCTTCGCCGAGGAGGCGGTCGTACCGGAGACCGCGGAAGCGGCGGTGGAGGCGCCGGGTGCGGCAGCGGAGACGGCGCCGCAGGACGGCGTTCCCCCGGCCGCCCGGCGAAGCCGCCTCGCGCCCACCCGGTCCGGGGTCGTCCTCGGCTGTCTGCTGGTCGCCGCGCTGCTGCTGTACTGGGTGCCCGCGCTGCGGCTGACCGACGCCGACCTGGACCGGATGGGCGGGCTCGGACTCGTCTCGGTGCTGCCGCTGCCCACGCTGGCCGGTGCGGCGCTGCTGGTCGCGGTGTTCGCCGCGCTGCTCCGGCCGCGCCGCGAACACCGGGCGCTGCTGCTGGTCACGCTGCTGGCGACCGTGGTGTCGCTGCACGCGCTGCCCGCGGTGATCGAGACCGAGCCGCGGTTCGCGACGGCCTGGCAGCACCTCGGTTTCCTCGACTACATCGACCGCACCGGCGCGGCCGTGCCCGACCTGGACGCGCGCTGGAGCTGGCCGGGGTTCTTCGCGGTGGCCGCGTTCGCCGCGAAGGCGTGCGGGGTCGGCGACTTCACCGAGGTCATCCGCTGGTGGCCGCTGACCGTCCAACTCCTCTACCTGCCGCCGATGTTCCTGCTGACCCGCTCGATGCGGGCGGGCTGGCGCGCCAAGTGGACCGGGGTGTGGATCTTCGTGCTGGGCGGCTGGGTCGGCCAGGACTACTTCTCCCCGCAGGGTTTCACCTATCTGCTCTACCTGGTCTTCGTGGCGGTCCTGCTGGTCTGGTTCCGGGCGCCGCGCATGCTGTGGACGACGCGGCGGCCCGGCGAGGCGGAGGTCGAGCCGGCCGACCGGCGCCAGCGGACCGTGCTGCTCGCGGTGGTGATCGGCCTGTTCGCCGCCACCGTCCCGGCCCACCAGCTGACGCCGTTCGTGATGCTGGGCGTGCTGGCCGCGCTCGTCCTGGTCGGCCGCTGCGAACTGCGCGGCCTGCCCGTGCTGTTCACGGTGCTGGTGGTGTTCTGGCTGGGCTTCATGGCCGAGCCGTACTGGTCCGGCCACTTCGACGAGTTGTTCGGCGGGGTCGGCGGGGTCGGCGGCAATGTCTCGACCTCCGTCTCGGGCCGTATCGAGGGCGGCGACCCCACGCACAAGCTGGTGCTGTACGCGCGGGTGCTGCTGGCCGGGACGGTGCTGGCGCTGGCCTGCTGGGGCTGGTGGCGGCGGCGCGAGCACCGGTACCGGGAACGGTCGCTGCTGGTGCTGACGTTCGTGCCGTTCCTGGGCTTCGGCATGCAGTCCTACGGCGGCGAGATGGCGCTCAGGGTCTTCATGTTCGCGCTGCCCGGGGCCGGGCTGCTCGCCGCGCTGGCCCTGTTCCCGCGCGCCGGGGTCACCGCCCGGGAACGCGAGAAGGACCGGGCGAGCCTGGCGCCGCTGGCCGCGCTGCTGGCGGGGCTGCTGCTGATGGGCGGCTTCCTGGTGGCCCGGTGGGGCAACGAGCCGTTCGAGCGGATCAGACCCGGCGAGGTCGCCGCGATGGAGTACGTCTACGCCCATGACCGGCCGACCGTGCGGCTGCTGTGGCTGAGCGACGACCCCGTCGATGACGTCACTCCGGCCATGCCGTGGGGGGCGCGGGACATGGAGCGCGTCGACTATGTGCCGACCCTGGCGCCGGCCGACCCGGTGCTGGTGTCGAGCCTGGTCAAGGCGCTCAAGGACGCGGGCCCGAACTCGTACCTCATGGTCAACGAGAGCCAGGTCTCCTATCTGCGGCTGGACAAGGGCTACTCGGCCGCCTGGGAGGCGCGGCTGCTGCGGAACCTCGACGGGCGCTCCGAGCTGACCCGGGTCTTCGTCAACGGCGACGTGAGCATGTACGCGCTGCGCGAGCCGCCCCCGGGTGCGGCGCCCGCGCCGCGGCCCGGACCGATCGGCCCGAAGGTGACGTGGACGCCGTGGTCGGTGGTCGGCGCGCTCGCGGCGCTCGCCCTGGTCGTGCTGCTCGGGGCGCGCGAGGTGGTCCGGGTGGCGGTGCGGCCGGGCGTGCGGAAACTGCACTGGCTGCAGGGCAGCTTCTGGTTCTCGCTGCCGCTGCTGGCGGTGCTGTTCGCCTCGCTGGTGCAGCGGTTCATGACGATGGGGCGCGGTTAGCGCGGGGCGGGAGCGGCTCGGGCGGGTTCGGGGCAGGCGGCTCGGGCGGGGTCCGGTCAGGTGGCTCGGGCGGGGCCGGTCCGGTGGCTCGGGCGGGGGTCACCGGTCGAGCCACTTCACCTCGTACGCCTTCAGCTCGAAGTGGCGGCCGTCGACCTGGGCGCTGACCGGGCGGTTTCGCGTGTTGACCACGAGGACCGTCTTCCCGCTCGCCAGGACGCGGACGTCGGGCACGTCGTCCGGGGCGACGGCGACCGTCTCGTAGCGGGTGCCCGGCGGGAAGGAGCGGCCGAAGCGGGAGACCAGGCCGTACATGGGCAGGGCGCGGCCGCCGTCCGCGCCGTCGGTGGGCGTCCACAGGCAGCCGGGGCAGTCGGCGCCCTTCTCCTCCTCCGGGTTCCAGTAGAAGCCGGTGGTGGCGCCGCCCTCGGCCATGGCGATCATCCCGGCGGCCTGGACGGCGACGCGCCGCTGCTCGGTCCAGCCCTTGCGGTCGTCGTTGCCGTCGGCGGGTTCGACGTAGTACTCGGCCCACCACAGGGGCAGGCCGTGCGTCTGCTGCCGCACCCACCGTCCGACGGCCGTGAACTTCTCGGTGGCGGCGAACTCGTCCGGCAGCAGATCGTCGTCCTTGGTGTAGCTGGAGCCGTCCACGACCACGAAGTCCGCGCCGGCCTTGTGCGCGTTCCAGTAGGCGAAGGCGTCCAGGACCCGCTGGTCCAGCGCGCCCCAGTCGCCGCGCAGCGCGGTGGAGGCGTTGTCCTTCTGCCGTGGGTCGAGGCTGTCCATCACCAGGTACGGTCCGCCGACCATGATCTGGGGATCGACCCGTTTCAGCGCCCGGTAGACCAGGTTGTAGAGCTTGGTGTAGCCCTCGTAGTCCCAGCGGGAGGCGCCGTCGTTCCAGAAGCCCTTGAACTCGTTCCAGACGATGAAGTGGCGTACGTCCGGGTAGCGCTCGGCGACGGTCGCGGCGAGGGCGGCGTAGTCGGCGTAGTGGTCGGGGGTGGGGGCGGTCTCCAGGGCGGACTGGCTCCAGTCGGTGCTGTCGACGCCGGCCCGGCCGCCCTTCATCCAGTCCGGGGCGCAGCACAGGGTGATCACCGGGGTGGCGCCGGAGGAGCGCATGAAGTCGATCCGGCGGTCCAGCGCGGCGAAGTCGTAGCGTCCCTCGACCGGTTCGGGGTTGTCGGCGCCCCAGCCCATGATCGCCTGGTTCTGCGGGAGGGAGCCGTCCTTGCCCAGCAGTCCCTTGACGCGGTCCACGGCGGCGGGGCTGCCCTGGTCGGCGCTGAACTGGGTGTGCGTGAACCCCCAGCCCACGGACGGCTCGTCCGCGTGCCGGGGCGCGCCCGGGGTGCCGTGCACCCGTGCCCCGTCGCGTGTGGTGCCCTCGGTGCTCGCGCCGCCGGGCAGCGCGTTGAGCAGGGCCACCACCAGGGCCAGCGCGGCCGCGCCCACCCCCAGCAGCGCGGTGAGCCGCCACCGCCCCGCCCCCGAATTCCACCCATGACGTCCCATCAAGGACAACAGTAAGGGCGGGAATCGGGTCGCGGACAGGGTTTGGCGGGTTCGGCGCCCCGACGGGGCCGACACGGGGCGCGCGGCAGGCAAACGGGGTGCGTGGGGCGGTCCGGTGGCGGATCATGGCGGCATGTCTGCGAACCCTTACGACGCTCTGCCGGTCCGGCTCAACGTCGACGACTCCGACTCGCCGTCCGACGTCGTCGACGCGCTGTTCCTCGGCCGCTTCGCGACGGGCGAGCAGCCGTACTCCCACGCGGCGAACATCGAGCGGGTCCGCCCGGGCGCCACGCTGCTGCCGGACGGCGCCCGGGTGCTGCGGGTGGCCCGGGACGACGACCGCAGCGCGACCCTCGCCGAGGGCGACGGCTGGACGCTGCTGGTGTCCCGCTGGAACCGGGGCGCCGATGTGACGGTCACGGCGACCAGCGCCGAGCTGGCGCAGAAGATCCTCGGCCGGGCCACGGACGGCGCGGCCGACGAGCCCGAGCCGCAGCCGGAGAACGTGACGATGGGCTTCTGGTACGTCTCCCCCCGGCGCGGCCCCTACCGCACCACCCGGCAGATCTCGGCCGGCACCTGGGAGGAGGTGCGGGCCAACTACACGGCGCCGGTCGCGGACGCGATGGAGCGCCTGATGAAGACGACGCCCGAGGACATCGCGGGGCGGCTCCTGCTGCTGCACGGCCCGCCGGGCACCGGCAAGACCTCCGCGCTGCGCACGCTGGCCCGTTCCTGGCGGGACTGGTGCCAGGTGGACTGCGTCCTGGACCCGGAGCGGCTGTTCAGCGACGTCGGCTATCTGATGGACATCGCGATCGGCGAGGAGGACGCGGCGGGCAAGGGCCGCTGGCGGCTGCTGCTTCTGGAGGACTGCGACGAGCTGATCCGCGGCGAGGCCAAGCACACGGCCGGGCAGGCGCTGTCCCGGCTGCTCAACCTCACCGACGGCCTGCTCGGCCAGGGCCGCAACGTGCTGGTCGGCGTCACCACCAACGAGGACCTGGAGCGGCTGCACCCGGCCGTGGTCCGGCCGGGCCGCTGTCTGGCCCGGATCGAGGTGGGGAAGCTGACCCGCCGGGAGGCGGTGGACTGGCTGGGCGCCGAGGAGGGCGTGGGCCGCGACGGCGCCACCCTGGCCGAGCTGTACGCGCTGCGCCGGGGCACGTCGCCGACGGCGCTCCCGGAGCCGCGCGAGGGGGCGGACGCGGGGCTGTACCTGTAGCGGCCGCTCGCACGGGGGTGTGCGGGCGGGGCGCGCGTCCCGTGCCTACGCGGTGCTCCGGTGCTGTGATGGTCGTATGACCCTGTTCGTCGGGACGTCGGGCTGGCAGTACAAGGACTGGCGGGGCGTGCTGTACCCGCCCGGGCGCCCGACGCGGCTGTGGCTGGAGGAGTACGCCGCCGCGTTCGCCACGGTGGAGCTGAACAACGCCTTCTACCGGCTGCCGGAGCGGGAGACGTTCGAGGCCTGGCGCGAGCGGGTCCCGGCCGACTTCGTGATCGCGGTCAAGGCGAGCCGCTTCCTCACCCATGTCAAACGGCTGCGGGAGCCGGCGGAGCCGGTGCACCGCCTGATGACGCGCGCGGCGGGGCTGGGCGACCGGCTGGGGCCGGTGCTGCTCCAGCTGCCGCCCACGCTGCGCGCCGATCCGGACCTGCTGGACGCCTGTCTCGCCTGCTTCCCGCCCGGCGCCCGGGTCGCGGTCGAGCCGCGCCACGACTCGTGGTGGACGCCGCGGGTGCGCGGGGTGCTGGAGGCGCGGGGCGCGGCCCTGTGCTGGGCCGACGTCCAGGGCCGCCCGGTGACGCCGCTGTGGCGGACCGCCGGCTGGGGCTACGTCCGCTTCCACGTGGGCCGGGCGCGTGCCTGGCCGCACTACGGCCGCCGCTCGCTGGAGACCTGGGTGGACCGGATCGCGACGACCTGGCCGGACGAGCGGGACGTGTACGCGTACTTCAACAACGACCCGACGGGCGCGGCGGTCCGGGACGCGGTGGTCTTCGCCGCCGCGGCGCGCCGAGCCGGCCGCACGGTGACCCGCTCCCCGGCCCGCCTGCCGGCGGGAGCGTGAGGGGCGGGGCGGGGGCGCGGGGCGCGGTGGCGCGTGCGGGTTACTGGTCGTAGGCCGCGCGGAGGGCGTCGCGGGCGGCGGCGAGGGCCGCGTCCTCGGTGAGGCCGAGTCGCCGTACCCGCTCCGCGTAGGCCTGCGCCGCGCTCGCCGCCTCGCGGGCGGAGGCGGGCCCCGCGGCGGCCACGAACGTGCCGTTGCGGCCCCGCGTCTCGATCACGCCGTCCGCCTCCAGCGCCCGGTACGCCTTGGCGACCGTGTTCGCCGCGAGCCCGAGCGACTCGGCCAGACCGCGCACGGTCGGCAGCCGGTAGCCGACCGGCAGCGCGCCCGACCGGGCCTGCTCGGAGATCTGCGCCCGCACCTGCTCGTAGGGGGCCGCGCCGTCGTCGATGTGGATCTTCAAGGTCACGGGCCGATTGTCGCGCACCCGCCGGAAAATGGGAGGCGCCCGACCGCGCCGCCCCCGTAGCGTGCGCCCCCATGACCGTGATCGTCCGTGAACTCCGCCCCGACGCGCACGCCGACCTGGAGGGCTTCGCCCGGGTCCGGCACGTCGCGATGCCGTACGGCCTGACCACCCCCGCATCACTCGTCCACGACCTCACCCGTCTGCACCCCGACGCCCGCTACCGGCCGCTGATCGCCGTCGCCGACGGCGAGGTGATCGGCACGGCGCAGGTGCACCTGTCGTACCAGAGCCCCGAGCCGGGCCAGGGCAACATCAACGTGTACGTCCACCCCGAGCACACCCGCCGCGGCGCGGGAAGCGCCCTGGTGCGGGCCGCCGAGGAGCACCTGGCCGCGCACGGCGGGCGCCGGCTGCACTCCTGGGTGCTGGACGAGCCGGGCAACCGCGCCTTCGCCGAACGCCACGGCTACCGCGCCGGCCGCTCCGCGCACTTCTTCCGCCTCGACCTGGCCGCCGGCGGGCTGCCGCCGCTGGGGGACCTGCCGCCGGGCGTGGAGCTGCGCCGCGGCTCGGACTTCGCCGCCGACCCGCGCCCGCTGTTCGAACTGGACGCGGAGACCACCGCCGACGAACCGAGCGACGTGGACTACGAGATCACCGACTACGAGGCATGGCTGGCCGAGACCTGGCGGCATCCGCTGCTCGACGCCGAGCTGACCTCGGTGGCGGTGGTCGACGGGCGGCCCGCGGCCTTCACCGCCGCCCGCACGGACGGCGCCGGCCGGTACGTCACGGCGATGACGGGCACCGCGCGGGCCTTCCGCGGCCGGGGCCTGGCCAAGCTCGCCAAGAACGACTCGCTGCACCGCGCCCGCGCCGCCGGGTACACGGAGGCGCTGACCGGCAACGACACCGACAACGGGCCGATGCTGGCGATCAACAGGTGGTTCGGGTACGAGAGGTGCGCGAGCGAGGTGCGGTACCTCCGCGACCTCGGGCCGGCCACGGCCACGGCCACGCTCCCGGCCTGAGCCGCCGGACGCCCCGCGACACCACCGCGTCACCCCGCCGCGCCGCCGCCCCGGCGCACCGGAACCGCGGAATCCGCCGGGCTCCCCGGCCTCACACCCCGGCCACCACCGCGTACCGCTCGTCGGCGACCTCCTTCCCCCACAGCCGTACGTCCTCGGACAGATGTTCCACACGGATGTGCTCCGTGAGGGGGGTGAGAAGAGTGAGAAGCCGATCCGTGGGTATGCCGACGGGCGTGACCGTCCCCCAGACGCCCTCGACCAGGACGAGCCGCCCCGAGGGCCGCAGCAGGCTCCGCCAGTGCCCCAGCGCACCGGCGGGGTCGGACAGCGCCCACAGCACATGGCGGACGAGGACGACGTCGAAGCGCCGCTCTCCCACCGGCGGGCGGGCCGCGTCACCGGGCAGGAACACCGCGTCACGGCCGGCGAGCTTGGCGCGGGCCCGTTCGATCATGGCCTCGGACAGATCGACGCCCGTCACCCGGTGTCCCTGTTCGGCGGCGAGCTGCGACAGGCTGCCCGTGCCGCAGCCGAGGTCGAGCACGTCGGCGGGCCGTGCGGGCAGCCAGCCGCGCAGCCGCTCGGCCCAGGCGGCGCGCACCAGCGGATCGCGCAGCCCGTGATCCGGCTCGTCGTCGAAGACGGCCGCCTGCGCGTCCCAGTCGACGGGGGGCGAGGCCGTCGCGTGACCGTCGGTCGTGATCCGTTCACTCATGCGCCCCAGGGTGACACCCGCCACTGACAACCGGCCCCGGGGTGACGCCCGCCACTGACGTCCGATTCGTGACAGCCGCCACAGACAGACCCGCACCGATGAGGAACTCTCGCCCGAAAGGTCTACCTCCGTGAGAACACGGAACCCGGTAGGCGTCGAAGGAGGCACCGATGCGCCGTGTGACAGTGCAGAAGCCCCTGAGGAAGACGGACACCCGACGGGTCCGTGAGGAAGTGGTCGACGAACGTCCCGCCGGGCGGCCTGAGGTCCGCAAGGACATCGCGCGCACATGGTGGCCGGACGGATGACGGAGGCCGGCCGATGAGACGCGTCAGAGCGGCCGTTCGCGGCAGCTGACCCGGTCGTGACGCACGGCCACGCGGCGCACGCGCGCGTACGTCACCGCCACGAGTTCCAGCAGTCGCCGTCCCGCTCCCCTGCCGTGCGCGCCGGGGTGGACGGCGATTTTTCCTGCCCGCACGCCCGGTGCGCGTCGGAGACGCCGGCGACACAGACGCGTGCGCGCCACGGCGCCGACGGATGCGCACGGGCCGTCGCGGCCGGCCTTCCTGAGGACAGCCTGAGCGCTTCCTTAACGCGACCATAAGGATCGCCCTCCCCCGCCCTCAGCAGGCGATTTCCCGGTTCTCCCGGGCTAGCTTCTGATCACCCACGGGATCCCGTCCGCCCCGTTCCGCATCAGAGCCCTCCCCAGGAGTTCCGGCATGTCCTTGGTGTCCTCGGCGTCCTTCCCCAGAACCTCCGCCGCGTCCGGGCAGGGGACGCCCCGCCGCCGTACGGCCGCCGCGTCGGCCGTCCTCGGGCTGGCCCCGCTCGCCCTGACCGCGCTCGCCGCGTCCCCCGCCGCCGCGCACGGTTCGATGGGCGACCCGGTCAGCCGGGTCTCGCAGTGCTACGCGGAGGGCCCGGAGAGCCCCAGGTCGGCGGCGTGCGAGGCGGCGGTCGCGGCCGGCGGTACTCAGGCCCTGTACGACTGGAACGGCATCCGGATCGGCGACGCGGGCGGGCGGCACCAGGCCCTGATCCCCGACGGCAAGCTGTGCAGCGCGGGCAACGAGGAGTTCAAGGGGCTCGACCTGGCCCGCGCGGACTGGCCGGCGACCTCGGTCAAAAGCGGCGCGTACACCTTCAAGTACCGCGTGACCGCCCCGCACAAGGGCACCTTCACCGTCTACATCACCCAGCCCGGCTACGACCCGGCGAAGCCGCTGGCCTGGTCCGACCTGGATCTCCGGCACCCGGTCGCGACGGTCACCGACCCGGTGGCCACGGGCGGCTTCTACACCTTCTCGGGCGCCCTGCCCGAGCGCGGCGGCAGGCAACTGCTGTACGCGGTCTGGCAGCGCTCGGACAGTCCGGAGGCGTTCTACTCCTGCTCGGACGTGACCTTCGGCGGGAGCAACGCCGGAAGCACCGGCGCGAGCGGTACCGGGAGCGGCGGCGGCGCACCGGCGCCCGCGGCCTCCGCGCCGACGGACCGGCAGATCGAGGCCGGGACCGGCAGGTCGACCGTCGAGCACCACGGCCACGGCGACGACGACCCCGCCACCACCACGGACCCCACCGGCGCCCCGGCCTCGGACCCGTCCCCGGCCGCCGCCGCGGACCCCGCTCCGGTGGCCGCGGACGACCCCGCACCGGCCGCCGGGGCCACCGCGACCGGCTCCGGCCGGACCGGGGCGGGCGCCCCGGCGCGCGGCACGGGCCTGGCCGAGACCGGCGGTGACGGCAGCACGCCGTATCTGGCGGTCGGCGGCGCCGCCGTCCTGGCGGCGGGCTCGGCGGTCCTGTTCCTCTCGGTCCGGCGGCGTGCCGCGGCCGGCGGCCGGCACGGCCGCTGAGCGGCCGCACGAACGCGGGGCCTGTCCGGCGGCTCAGGCCGGACAGGCCCCGGTCAGATGTGCGGTGGGTGTGCCGGCGTCAGCTGAAGACGGACGCGCAGTTGGTCGTGGTGGCGTGCGCCGGGTCGAGGGCGTTGGCCACCTCGTGGAAGGCGATGCGGTCGGTCAGACCGATCGCCAGGTGCTCGGACAGGTCCACCGCGCACAGGTCCTGGAGCAGGACGTTGCGCACGTCGGACCCGGTCAGGTACTGGCTGCGCCAGGGCGTGGCCACCTCGTCGTACTTGGTGGCGATGACCGTGTAGTGCACGCCGGGCACGGTGTCGCCGCCGGCGTTGAGCTTGGTGAGGAAGGCCGAGCCGGGGATCTGGTCGGCCAGGCCCGGGGTGGCGGCGGAGATCAGGCCTTCCGCGCCCGGGAAGTACGGCAGCAGGTTGGTCAGGCCGCTGATGGTGGCGCCGTGGTTGTCGGGCGCGATGCCGACGAGGGCGTTCACCTTGGCGGCGCCGCCGAGGAACTTCAGGTAGTAGCGGGGCATCATGCCGCCCTGCGAGTGGCCGACGAGGTCCGCCTTCGCGGCTCCGGTGGCGGCGAGCACCTTGTCGACGAAGGCGGACAACTGCTCGGCCGACCGGTCGATGGGGCCGAGGCCGTGGAAGAGCGGGACGCCGTCCAACTGGCCGTAGTCGAGGGAGTAGACGCAGTAGCCGCGGGCCTCCAGGTACGGGGCGAGGCCGAGCCAGTTGTCGACGGAGTTGCCGAGGGTGCCGTGGACGAGGACGACCGGCCGGGGGTGGGCGGCGGACGGCTTGCAGCTGTAGTCGTTCCAGCCGTGGGACGGGGCGGAGGCGGCGGTGGAGGCGTGGGCCGCGGTGGCGGGAACGGTGGCGACGGCGGCGGCCAGGAGCAGGGCGGCCAGGTGTCTCAGGGCGCGCTTGAGGGGCAGCATCGGGTGATCTCCTTGCGGCTCGAGGGGAGGTGCGACGGCATGGCGACGGCACTGAGCCCTGTGATCCGGATCACGAGGATGCTGTTCACTCGTCAAGTTACGGACGAGTAGTGCAACTGTGAAGTTACGCGTCGGTAAAAACTCCGGGGGGCGACCGGTGACGGGTGAGCGACGTGAGGTAGTGCCCCTGACGAACCGTCACCAAGTGGGCCGGATCGGACCGTACGGCGCGAGGCGCGTCAACTCCCGCCCCAGTGCGCGCACTTGCTCCTCCCCGATGACCTCGCC
The DNA here is from genome assembly GCF_019890635.1 of Streptomyces sennicomposti. GTDB lineage: Bacteria > Actinomycetota > Actinomycetes > Streptomycetales > Streptomycetaceae > Streptomyces > Streptomyces sennicomposti. The sequence goes on along the minus strand of NZ_JAIOAB010000003.1, from coordinate 68,327 downwards.
CCAGGCCCGTACGGCGTCGGCGGCCGACTCCTCGGCGGCACGGGTGCACGCCCGGCCGCGCTCGGTCAGCACGATCAGCCGGGCCCGCGCGTCCTCGGGGTGCGGGCGGCGCTCCGCGTACCCCTTGCGCACGATCTCGTCCACGAGCTGACTGGCCGCCTGCTTGGTGACGCCGAGATGGGCGGCCAGCTCGGTGACGGTCGCCCCGGCCGGGGACAGCCGCGCGAACGCGAAGCCGTGCGCGGGCCGGAGTCCCTCGAAGCCGCGGGCGACGACGCCCTCGTGGATGCGCTGGGTCAGCTCGCCGGCGACGGCGAGCAGGGCGGCGGACAGGGCCATGGCCTCGGAGTTCTGCACGGAGGCATTGAAACACCCTTGACGAAATGGTCAAGCAGCCTGACCATATTACCGAGGCGCTTGGTCAAGCAGCTTGACCATTCTCCGGCACCGCTCACCTTTTCCCGGCCCTTTCCCGGCCACCACCCACCCTTGAGGAGCCCCCATGCCCGTCGTCCGCGCGTCCGACGCCGTCACCCACGAGATCCACGGCGCCCGCTTCGTCTCGTACGCCGCCCCGCGCACCGGCGCCAGGGAGCTGTGCGCCTGGCGCGGCGAGATCCCCGCGGGCACCAGGGCGCCCGCGCACACCGTCACCCGCGAGGAGATCTTCCATCTGCTCGACGGCGAACTCCTGATCACGCTGGACGACCGCACCGAGCGCGTCACCGCGGGCGACACCGTGATCGTCAACGCCGGTGCGACGCTCACCGTGGAGAACCCGACGGACCGCACCGCCGTCTCCTGGGTCACCACCTCCACGGGCCTGCGGGCCCACCTGGCGGACGGCACCGTGCTCACCCCGCCGTGGGCCAACTGACCGTGTACGAGCGGCGGTCACGCGGCCAGCGTGCCCGGCATCACCGCGCGGGGGCCGAACTTGGCCCGCGCGCGGTCCGCGACCTCCTCGATCCGGCGCACCTTCTCGTCGACGGGGTCGAAGGTGAGCTGGTGGGACGCCTGTTCGGCGGAGGTCAGGCCCTCGGCGCGCAGGACCAGCGCGCGGACCCGGGCGCGCTGGAGGCCCAGCGCCTCGTACATGCCGTAGGCGGCCCCGGTCAGCGCGGCCGAGTGGGCGGTGGGTTCGGCCAGGGTACGGCTGCGGACGGTGGCCGACCGGTCGGCGTAGCGCACGGTGAGGGTCAGGGTGCGGCAGACCTTGCCGACGGCGCGCAGCCGGGCGCCGAGTTCCCCGGCGGCCGACAGCAGCGCCCTGCGGTGCCGGTCGGGGTCCAGTTCGTCGCGGTCGAAGGGGCGTTCGGCGGCGAGCGAGCGGGAGACGGCGTTGGGGACGACCCGGCCGCGGTCGACGCCGTTGGCCTTCTCGTGCAGTTCGCGGCCCGTCTTCGCGCCGACCAGGCGCTGGAGCGTGGACAGGGGCGCGGCGGCGACCCGGCCCAGGGTGTCGAGGCCGTACTCGGCCAGGGTGCGGGCGGTCGCCGTGCCGACGCCGGGCAGCGCGACGACGGGCCGCTCGGCGAGGAACTCCGCGACGGCGGCCGGGTCGCCGGGCACCGCGCGGGTGCGGCCGAACCGGGCGTCGCGCAGGGCCATCCGGGCCAGCATCGGCCCCGGTCCGGCGCCGATCAGGCAGTCCACGCCGTAGCGGGCGAGCGAGCGGACCCGGATCACGGAGGCCAGTTCGACCGCGCCGCGCCCGAAGTACCGTTCGGCGCCGCGCAGATCGGCCAGCGCCCCGTCCGGCGGCAGCGCCTCCACGACCGGGGTGAACTCCTCCAGCAGTCCGAGCAGCCCCGGCAGGGCCGCCTCGTACATCGGGGACAGCTGGAAACGTACGCAGAGAACAGTCATCCCGCACTCCCTGGACTCTGGTGCCACAACTTCCTTCCGCTGGCGGGCCCTTCGCCCGCCGGTCGCAGGTCCGCCCACGGATGCATCTCGTAGCCGGTGGACATGCGGATGCGTCGTCCGCGGGCGGTGTCCATCGGGTCGGGCGCGGCGGAACCGGCGGGCGCGGGGCGTCCGTCCGATCCGGCGAGCCGGGCCCGGCGCGCGCCCTCGCCGTCGTCGCTCTCGCCGTCGCCGTCGGCCGGGGCGCCCTGAGGCGGTCCGCCGGGGCGGGCCAGCCGGGCCGCCACCTCCTCCAGGCCGCCCTTGGCGCGCAGTTCGGCCAGTTCGGCGAGGTTCCAGGCGGCGGCGCCCACCACGCTGAGGCTGCGCGGGCCGCGCCGCTGCACCACTCCGCGCACCAGCAGCAGCCAGGAGTGGAAGACGGTGTGCGCGCAGGCGTCGTGGGAGTCGTCGAAGAAGGCCAGGTCGACCAGGCCGGTGCCGTCGTCCAGGGTGGAGAAGATGACCCGTTTGCCGGACCGGATCGGCGGGGTCTGGGTGGCCGCCTTGGCGCCCGCGACCAGCACCGTCTCGCCGTGCCGCGCCGCGCGCAGGCGGCGCGCGGAGACCACGCCCAGCTCGTCGAGGAACGCCCGGTGGTCGTCCATCAGGTTGCGTGAGGCGTCCATGGACAGCACCCCGAGTTCGGCGCTGAGCCGCTCCGCGTCGGACAGGTCGGGCAGCCCGGCGGCGGCCGTCTTCCTCCCTCCCGCCAGGGGGAGCTGGCCGCCGCCCGCGCCCCGGGCGCCGCGGTGCAGTTCGGTCAGGTGCAGTTGCAGGTCGCGGCGGTTGGCGCCGAACGCGTCCAGCGCGCCCACCTGGGCGAGCCGGCCGGCGATCGGGCGGCTCGGCCGGGCCCGCTCCCAGAAGTCGAGCAGGGAGGCGTAGGGCCGGCCGGCCGCGATCCGCGCCGCCTCGGCCTCGCTGATGCCGTGCACGTCGCTGAGGGCGAGCCGCAGTCCCCACCGCGCGGCCCCCTCGGCCCTTCCCGGCGCCCAGCCCCCTTCAGGTTCCCCCTTTTCAGACACCAGTTCGATACGGTGGGCGACTCCCGAGCGGTTCACGTCCAGCGGCAGGATCGGCACCCCGCGCCGCCGCGCGTCCGCCAGCAGCAGCCGCTTGGGGTACATCCCGGGGTCGTGGGTGAGCAGTCCGGCGTAGAAGGCGGCCGGGTGATGGGCCTTCAGCCACGCCGACTGGTACGTCGGCACGGCGAAGGCCACCGCGTGCGCCTTGCAGAAGCCGTACGACCCGAACGCCTCGACGATCTCCCAGGTGCGCTGAATCGTTTCTGCACCGTATCCCCGCTCGGCCGCCCGCTGGGCGAACCACACCTTGATGCGTCCCTGCGACTCCGGGTCGGACAGCCCGCGCCGCACCCGGTCCGCCTCGTCCCGGCCGCAGCCGGTCATCAGGTGCACGATGTGGATGATCTGCTCGTGGAAGACGACGACGCCGTACGTCTCCTCCAGCGGCTCCCGCAGGTCCGGGTGCGGATAGCGCACCGGCGCCCGCCCGTGCCGCGCCTCGATGAACGGCCGCACCATGTCGGCGGCGACCGGCCCGGGCCGGAAGAGGGAGATGTCCACCACGAGATCGTGGAAGGTGTCCGGCTGGAGCCGCCCCACCAGGTCGCGCTGGCCCGGCGACTCGATCTGGAAGCAGCCGAGCGTCTCGGCGGAGCGGATCAGCCGGTACGTCGCCGGGTCGCCCGGCGGCACGGAGTCCAGGTCGATCCGCTCCCCCGTGGCCCGCTCCACCTCGGCGACCGCGTGCGCCATCGCCGACTGCATCCGCACGCCGAGCACGTCCAGCTTGAGCAGCCCGAGGTCCTCCACGTCCTCCTTGTCGAACTGGGACATGGGCAGGCCCTCGCCGCTGGTCGGCACCACCGGCGTCCGGGCGAGCAGGGAGGCGTCGGACAGGAGGACCCCGCAGGGGTGCATGGCGATCCCGCGCGGCAGGGCGTCCAGCGCCTCGACCAGCTCCCAGAGCCTGCCGTACCGCTCCTTCTCCCCCGCCAGCGCCTTGAGTTCGGGCAGTTCCTCCAGGGCCGCGCGTGCGTCGCGGGCGCGGATGTGCGGGAAGGACTTGGCGACCCGGTCGATCTCGGCCGGGTCCATGGACAGGGCCGCGCCCACGTCCCGGACGGCGTGCCGGACGCGGTACGTCTCCGGCATGGCGACCGTCGCGACCCGCTCGGCGCCGAACCGGCCGATGATCCGCCGGTACACCTCCAGGCGGCGCGCGGACTCCACGTCGATGTCGATGTCGGGCAGCACGAACCGTCGCTTGGACAGGAAGCGCTCCATCAGCAGCCCGTGCTCGACCGGGTCGGCGTGGGCGATGCCGAGGAGATGGTTGACGAGGGAGCCGGCGCCGGAGCCGCGCGCGGCGACCCGGATGCCCATCTCCCGTACGTCGTCCACCACTTGGGCGACGGTGAGGAAATAGGAGGCGAAGCCGTGGTACGCGATGACGTCCAGCTCCTCGTGCATCCGCTCCCAGTAGGCGCGCCGGCCGGCGTAGCCGCGCAGCACCATGCCGGCCGCGGCCCGGGAGGCCAGCGTGCGCTGGGCGGTGCGGCGGCCGGCGCCGACCAGGTGCGGCTCGGGGAAGTGGACGGCGCCCATGCCGAGGTCGTCCTCCGGGTCGACCAGGCACTCGGCGGCCGTGGCCCGGGTCTGCTCCAGCAGGCGGTGGGCGGTGTCGCGGCGGAAGCCGGCGGCCTCGCCGATCCGCTCGGCCGCGTGCAGCATGGCGCCCGGGTCCTTCAGCCAGGCCTCCCCCGAGTCCAGCTCGCCGGCCGCCTCGATCGGGACCAGGCGGCGGGCGGCGTCCAGCACGTCGGCGACCGGTCCCTGGCCGGGGTCGGCGTAGCGGACGGCGTTGCTGAGGACGGGGCGCACCCGCTGCTCGGCGGCGAAGCCGACGGTGCGGGCGGCCAGCCGCAGGGAGCCCGGGCCGGTGCCCGTGCGGCCGTGCCAGACGGCCTCCAGGCGCAGGGCGTCGCCGTAGACCTCGCGCCAGGGGACGAGGAGCCGCGCGGCCCGGTCGGGGCGGCCCGCGGCCAGCGCCCGGCCGACGTCGGAGTCGGGGCCGAGCAGGACGGTGAGGCCGTCGGCGTGGTTGTCGGGCCAGGCGAGCAGCGGGGTGTCCGCGGGGACGGCGTGGGCGGCGGTGACCAGACGGCACAGATCGGCCCAGCCGCGGGCGCCGTCCCGGGCGAGGAAGGTGACGCGGGGCGCCGACTCGTCGACGAAGGCGCCGCCGCGCACCGGTGTCCGGCGCCGCTCGGGCCGTACGGCGCCGTCGCCTCCCGCGGGCCACGCGGGCGCCGGGCGCCGCGCCACTGAGCCGTCGGGCCGTACGGCGGCGCGGCCGGCCGGGGGTGCGGGGCGGGGCTCGGCGACCGCCAGGTCGACGCCGAACAGGGGGCGGACGCCCGCCGTCGCGCAGGCCTTGGCGAAGCGGACCGTGCCGGCGAGGGTGTCGCGGTCGGTGAGGGCGAGGGCGTCCATGCCCCGCTCGGCGGCGCGCTCGGCCAGCCGCTCCGGGTGCGAGGCGCCGTAGCGCAGGGAGAACCCGGAGACGGTGTGCAGATGCGTGAAACCCGGCACACGCACCTCCCGCACCTGTGAGCCGACAGCGGCTCTCGAACATCAGTTCCAACTACCTCACCACCACCATACCCCCATCCTCGAACATGCGTACGACAACCGTGCGGGCGTGTCCGACCTGCGCAAACGCCCGCCCGGCCCGGGTGCTCGTGTCCCGGGGCCGGGCGCTCGGGCGTCCCCGGGCGGCCCGGCGCCGCTCGCCCGTACGGTCATCCGTTCGGGTGTCTTCCGCCTGCGGGAACGGCCGCCGCCACGCAGCGTGAGGGCATGAGCCACCCCCACGCCCACCGGCACCACCCCTCCTTCCGCCAGGAGCTGAGGGACGCCGTCACTCCCCGGGCCTCGCTGCTCGTCCTCGGTGTGCTCGCGCTCCAGCTGCTGTTCATCGCCTCCTACGTGGGCGCGCTGCACAAGCCGAAGCCCGCGGACGTGCCGTTCGGCGTCGCGGCGCCCCGGGCGGTGGCCGGGCAGACGGCGGACCGGCTGCGGCGGCTGCCCGGCGCGCCCCTGGACCCGCGCACGGTGGCCGACGAGGCGGCGGCCCGCCGGCAGATCCTGCACCGGGACCTCGACGGCGCGCTGGTCGTCGCCCCGGCCGGCGCCACCGACACGCTCCTGGTCGCCTCCGGCGGCGGCACCGCCCTCGCCACCACCCTGGAGAAGATCGTCGGGGCGGCGGAGAAGGCCGAGGGCCGCACGGTGCGGACGGTGGACGTGGCCCCCGCCTCCGCCGGCGACTTCGACGGGCTGTCGTCGTTCTACCTGGTCGTGGGCTGGAGCGTGGGCGGCTATCTGTGCGCCTCGATCCTCGCCATCAGCACCGGGGCGCGGCCCGCCAACCCGCGGCGCGCCTCGATCCGGCTGGCCACGATGGCGCTGGTCGCGATCGCGGGCGGGGCGGGCGGCGCGCTGATCGTGGGACCCGCCCTGAACGCCCTGCCGGGCGGGGTCCTCCAACTGTGGGGGCTCGGCGCGCTGGTCACCTTCGCGGTGGGCGCCGCGACGCTCGCCCTCCAGGGGGTCTTCGGCATCGTCGGCATCGGTCTGGCGATCCTGCTGGTGGTGATCGCGGGCAACCCGAGCGCGGGCGGCGCCTTCCCGCTGCCGATGCTGCCGCCGTTCTGGAAGGCGATCGGCCCCGCCCTGCCGCCGGGCGCGGGCACCTGGGCGGCCCGCTCGATCGCGTACTTCCGCGGCAACGCCCTCACGGACGCACTGCTGGTACTGGCGGCATGGGCGGCCGCCGGGGTCCTGATCACCCTGCTGGCATCGGCACTCCGGAGAAAGCGAGCGGGAGCGGCGGCGGGTGCGGTACGCCCGGCGGGCGCGGCCGTGGGGGCACCCTCGGGCGCGGTACGCCCGGACGTGGGGGCACCCTCGGGCGCGGTACGCCGGGGGGACGCGGGCGTGGGGGCGCATCGGTACGACGGGGAGGGTGCGGGGGCGGGGTTGGTGGGGGGCGGTGCGGACGCGGGGGCGGTCCCGGAAGGGGGCGGTGCGGACGCGGGGGCGGCCGGTGCTCCGCCACAGGGAGCAGGGGAAGCGGGCGGCACCCCGCCGCAGGCGGTCACCGCGCAGCCCGGCGCGGACGACGTCTCACCGGCGTCAGCGCCCCAGCCCGCCGCAGGCGAGACCGCTCCCGCCGCCGCAGGCGAGGCCGCTTCCGCCGCCGTAGGCGAAGAGCCCGCGCGGGAGAGCGAACCCGCACAAGCCGCCGCAGGCGGAGAAGTCCCCCGCGCAGGCGAAGCCGCGCCGGTCGCCGCAGGCGAAGCGGCCGCCCCCGAGAACGAGGCCACACAACCAGCCACCCCCGAGAGCGAGGCCACACAGCCCGCCGCAGGCGAAGGCACCCCCGAAAGCCAGGCCGCACAACCCGCCGCAGGCGAAGGCGTCCCCGAAGACGGGGAGCCCGAGTCGGTCGCCGGCCGAGCATCCGCGCCGCCGGGGACCGGTGAGGGGGACACCTTCGTCGATCCCGGTTCCGGGGCGGACTCCGGCCCGGAGGCACCCGCCGCGCGGCCCGGGCCGGACGCGTGAGAGCCCCGCTCCCCGCCGCCGGTGGAGGCGGAGCGAGGGAGCGGGGCTCTCACGGTTCCCGTGGGGGGCTCGGTCGGGCGGTCAGCCGATCTGCGCGCCGGTCGCCGACAGCGCCTCGGTGACCGGCTGGAAGAACGTCTCGCCGCCGGACGTGCAGTCGCCGCTGCCGCCGGAGGTGAGCCCGAGCGCGGTGTCGCCGTCGAACAGCGAGCCGCCGCTGTCGCCGGGCTCGGCGCACACGTCGGTCTGGATGAGGCCGCTCACCGTGCCCTCGGAGTAGTTCACGGTGGCGTTCAGACCGGTGACCGTACCGGTGTGCACATGGGTCGTGGAGCCGCTGCGGGTCACCCGCTCGCCGACCGTCGCCTCGCCCGCCCGCGTGATCGCCTGGGTGGAGCCGTCGTAGAGGTCGACCGCGCTCGGGTGGTCGACGGACCCGGTGTACTTGACCAGCCCGAAGTCGTCGCCCGGGAAGCTGGACCGCTCGTTGCTGCCGATCACCGTCCCGCTGGAGTCCGACCAGGTGGAGATGGCGGCGGTGCAGTGCCCGGCGGTCAGGAAGTAGGGCTGGCCGTCCTTGACCACGTTGAAGCCGAGCGAGCAGCGGCCGCCCGAGCCGGTGATGGCGTCGCCGCCGGCCACGAAGGGCTTGAACTGCCCCTTGGACCGCTTGAGTTCGGCCTTCGTGCCGAGCCCTTCGACGACCTTCGCGAGCTTGGCCCAGGCGGCCTCGGAGACGGTCCGGTCGGCGGTGACGACGACCTTGTCGCCGACCGGGTCGACGGCCCAGGAGGTGCCGGGGATGGTGGCCCGCTCGGCCAGCGTCGTCCGCGCGCCGTCCAGTTCGGCGAGGGTGTGCTCGACGATTCTGGCCCGCGCGCCCGCCTGCTCGACCCGGTCGGCGGCGGCGCGGTCGAGCACGTTGACCACGAGGTTGCGCGCCCCGGCGTCGTAGTAGGCGCCCGCGGTGTCCGTGCCGAGGTTCTTCAGCAGGTTCGAGGCGAGCTTTCCGGCCGCCGGGGCGGACAGCACGCGGGCCTCGGGGGTCCGCGCGGGCTCACTGGCGTTCGCACTCTGGAAAGTGACTCCCGCGGCGACCAGCGCGGCGATGCCCGCGCCGGCCAGGGCGGTACGGCGCCGGGGTATGCGTCGGTGCTTCAACTGTCGTCCTCCTGTGGGGGGATCGACCCGGGAGGTGGTGGGGACCGCACGGGCCGGAAGGCGGTTGAACGGCGCCCACTATTCCGAGCCCCACAGGGAACACACAAGGTCGAGATCTGGACGGGCCTACATCAACCTGCGTATGCCGCCTGGGCCTTGCCCGCCCGAGGTCACACCGTCCGCGTTCGCACCGCAAACACTACGGGCAAGTAACCGATAGGCGCTCCGTGAGGACTAGTCCTGTCTGGAATTCGCCCCTCCGGGAACCTCTCTTCGTTCCGCGCACCGCGCACCTTCGGGACGCGCACGGCGCGTCCTCGTTCCGTGCACAACGCCTCCTCGCCCCGCACACAACGCGAAGCCCCCGTACGCCTGTTGGCGTACGGGGGCTCCACCTGCCGCCGGCGCAGGTACGGCGCGGACCGGGGCCGTGCGCACGGCCCCGGGAGCGGGGGGCGTCAGTAGACGTGGACCCCATAGGCGCTCAGCGCCTCCGTGACCGGCTGGAAGAAGGTCGTGCCGCCGGAGGAGCAGTCGCCGCTGCCGCCCGAGGTCAGGCCGTAGGCGACACCGCCGTTGGAGTACAGCGGACCGCCGGAGTCGCCGGGCTCGGCGCAGACCGTGGTCTGGATCAGGCCGGAGACGACGTCGCCGCCGCCGTAGTTGACCGTCGCGTTGAGCGCGGTGACCCGGCCGCTGTGGATGCCGGTGGTGGAGCCGCGGCGGTAGACGGTGGTGCCGACCGAGGGCGTGGCCGCGCTGGTGATGTCCACGCTGCCCACCGCACCGGACTTGGTCACCGAGCTGTTGGTGTAGCGCACGATGCCGTAGTCGTTGCCGGGGAAGGAGGACCCGGCGGTGGTGCCGAGGGTGGTGGAGTGCGACGAGTTCGACCACCAGGTGCCCGCGCCGTCGGTGCAGTGACCGGCGGTGAGGAAGTAGTAGTTGCCGCTGGAGTCCTGGACGTTGAAGCCCAGCGAGCAGCGCCAGCTACTCGCATAGATGGCGTCGCCGCCGGAGATCAGCTTGTTGAACTTGCCGGAGGTGCGCTTGATGGTGAGCGCGCCGGAGTCGGTTCCCGCCTGCTGCTTGATGCGGGCGATCTGTGCGTCGGAGACCCGGCTGTCGGCGGTGACGACGACCCGGTTGGTCTTGCTGTCGACCACCCAGGCGGTGCCCGGGATGTCGGCCTTGAGCACCGAGTCGCTCGCCTTGGTGAGCTGCGCGGCGCTGAAGGTGTCGGTGTCGGACGCGTTCGCGCTGGGGACCGCGAACGCGGCGGCGGCCACGAGGCCGGCGGCGATGGCGACCGCCCGGGTCTGTCTCGTGATACCGCGGGGGGCAGTGCGCTTGATCCTCACTTTTCGGTCCTCCACAAAGGAAGTCGGGGGCCCGCGTGGGGTCGGGGCCCGTGAGGCGCAGCCGGGGGCATCCGGATTCCGGATGTTGTGTGCCCCTGACAAGCGCTGTGGGGGAGTATTCGGCCGAACGACCGGTCGGCGCAAGGGTGCCTTTCGGCCGTGCGACTGTGTTCGTTTCCGAGTGGACTGTGTGCGATCAGGGGGATTTGACGGTGCGTCAGCAGCCGTGCCGACGGACCGGCGGGCCGTCGAACCGGCGGCGTGCGGCGGCCCGCCGGTCCTCGGACCCACGGGCCGCCGCACGCCGGGACCCCGGCTCAGAGCAGCGTGCGCTCCCCCGCCGGTATCGCGAGGTCCAGGGTGTTGCCCGGCGGCGGGAAGGGGCACAGGAAGCCGTCGCCGAACGCGCACGGCGGCAGCACCGCGCGGTTGAAGTCGACCGTGGTGCGTCCCTCGGCGTCCGGCGCCTCGGGGTGCAGGAACCGGAAACGGAAGCTGTCGTGGCCGCTGGTCGCGTCGGCGAACACCGCCCACAGCGAACCGTCCGGCTGCTCGGCCGCCTGGAGCGTCAGCTCCCGTCCGGCCAGCGTGAACGCCAGCTCCCCGGCCAGGGCGAGGCCGCGTTCCCGGCCGTCCGCGTTGGGCACGCGCACGGTGCGGTCCTCGGCGTACCGGGTGAAGCGGCCCGGCGCCGACCAGCGCGGATCGTGGCCGTCGACCGCGATGCCGCGGAACGCCCGGCGGGCCGGGGCGGCCGGGTCGAAGACCCGTACGCCCCAGAGGCCTTCGCGCTCCAGCAGGACGAGACGGCGCTCGCCCAGCGCGACCCTGGCGTCCGCCACCGGACCGGTGTCGGCGCCGAGCCGCACCTCGCCGTCGAGCGGGCGGCCGTCCACGGTCAGCCCGTCCGCGGCGGCGGCGATGAGCACGACCTCGTCGCCGTCGGCCGCCCAGATCCCGGGGATGTCCGGAATTCGACCGTCCGGATAGTCCGCGAGCCAGTGCGTGCCGGTCAGCGCGAGCGGGCCGTAGGGCGCCGACACCGATGCGGTGCGGTCCTCGTGCCACTGCTTCCACCGGTCGGATGCGTCCGTCATGTGATCAACCCTTCCATGTACGGCCTGGTGGCCAAACCGAGGTGCGCGCGCAGGGTGGCGCCCTCGTAGCGGGTGCGGAACGCGCCTGCGCGCTGGAGCAGCGGCACCACGCGGTCCACGAAGTCGTCCAGTCCCGCGCCCGGCACGGGGCAGGGCACGAGGACGAACCCGTCGACGCCCTCCGCCCGGACGAACGCGGCCAGCTCCCCGGCGACGGCCTCCGGCGTCCCGGCGAAGACGAGAGGGGCCGCGGGGGCGGCCCCCTCACCGTCGGCCAAGGGGCCGCGTCCGCCGGCGAGGCCCGGCGGGCCGCCGCCGTCCACGGCGTCCGGCCCGTCCGGGCCGGCAGCGCCTGCGCCTCGGCCGGTGAGGGCCGGCCCGGCCGTGACGGCGGTGGCCCCCATCCGGCCGGCGGAGACCGGCCCGGCCCCGGCAGCGAGGGTGCGCCCGCCCGAGCGGCCGCCCCCGGCCGTCCCGCCCGTACGGGCGGGGACCGCCCCGCCCGTGTCCTCGGCGGTTCGCCGACCGCCGCCGGAGGCGGCTGTTCCGCCGCCGGCCGTGACGGTGCGTCCGATCGCACCGCCGCCAACCGCCCCCGCCCCGGCCTTCCCGGCGGCGCTCGTTCCGTCCATACCGGGAACGGCCCCACCCGGCCGGGCGACCGCCCACCCGGCCGTGGCGACACCGCCCGGTCCGGCCGCACCGGGGGCGGCGGCCCTGGCAGGGGTCGGAACGGGTTCCGCCGGGGTCGTGGCGCGGCCTGCCGGGGTCGGGGTGGGGTCCGCCGGGACCGGAGAGGGTTCCGCCAGGGTCGGAGCGGGTTCCGCCGAGGCCGGGGCGCGGTCCGCCAGGACCGGAGCGGGCTCCGCCAGGGTCGGAGCACGGTCCACCGGGACCGGAGCGGGCTCCGCCAGGGTCGGAGCACGGTCCACCGGGACCGGAGCGGGCTCCGCCAGGGTCGGAGCACGGTCCACCGGGACCGGAGCGGACTCCGCCAGGACCGGAGCACGGTCCGCCAGGACCGGAGAGGACTCCACCAGGACCGGAGCACGGTCCGCCGGGACCGGAGCGGGGTGTTCGGTCGGGGCGGGTGGCTCCTGGGTGAGCGGCTGGGGCTCCGGTGGGCCGGTCTCGACCCTCCTCCGTGCGAGCTCCGGGGCCGGTACGGGGCCGGCGGGCGGTGGTGCCTCCGGGGCGTATGACCGGCCGGCGGCGCGGAGCTGCGGGACGGCGGCGGCGCGTACCGCGTCCCGCAGCGCCGCCGCCCTCTTCAGCGCCTCCGCCTCGCTGTCGCCGACGACGACGCGCGCGGCCTGGAGGATGCGCAGCTCGCCGGGGTCGCGGCCGTGCCGGGCCAGGCGTTGCTTCAGGTCGGCGTAGAACTCCTGTGCGTCCCGCAGGGTCCGGGGCCGGGTGAGGACGATGTCGGCCGTCGCCGCGGCGGACTCCCGTTCCTCGTCGGAATCCCCCGCCTGGAGGACGACCGGATGGCCCTGCGGCGGGCGCGGCACGGTGAACTCGCCCGCGATGTCGAAGTGCCGGCCCCGGTGCGCGAACGGGCGCGGGCCGCCCTCCGGCGTCCAGGAGTCCCACAGTTCCCGCGCCGTGGCGACGAACTCGGCGGCCCGGGCGCACCGGTCGGCGCGGTCCGGGTGGCCGCCGCGTCCGGCGCCCTCGTCGGTGAAGGCGCCGGTGAGGACGGAGCCGGAGGCGTTCCAGGCGGCCCGGCCGCCGCTGAGGTGGTCCAGGGTGGCGAGCCGACGGGCGAGTTCGTAGGGCTCGTCGAAGGCGGTGTCCACGGTGGCGGCGAGTCCGAGGCGTTCGGTGACCCCGGCGAGCGCGCCGAGCACGCTGACCGGCTCCGGGCGGCGGATGCCGTCCGTCCGGCACCTCCCCTCCCCACGCCGCCCCTCGGCGAGGAGAAGGAAGTCGAACAGTCCGCGCTCGGCGGTGCGGGCGAGGTCCTCCAAGGCGGCGAACCCGGTGCGGGCTCCGGGCGGGGTACGGCGCGGGGCGCCCGCCGCGGGGGCCGCGGCGCCGGGGGCGTACACGGCCAGGTGCATCCGCCGGGGCGGCCGTACGGTCATGCCGCGCCCCCGGCCTGGGCGTAGCGGTTCGCGGGCCGGGGCAGGCCCAGGTGCTCGCGCAGGGTGCTGCCCGGGTAGAAGGTGCGGAACAGACCGCGGTGCTGGAGCAGTGCCACCGTGCCGTTGACCAGCCGTTCCAGATCGCGGTGCGGCGCGGTGGGCACCAGGTGGAAGCCGTCGACGGCACCGGCACGGTGCCAGGCGGCGATCAGTTCGGCGAGGTCGACGGGGCCGCCGCGGTACAGCGGGCCGCGGTCGCTCGGCCGGGGGCCGCCCCCGCCGTGGCCGCGCTCGGCGGCGTACTCGCCGTCGCCGAGGTCGACGACGAGCGAGGCCAGCACCCGCAGGGTGTCGGGGTCCCGGCCGAACCCGGCGGCCGCGGTACGCAGTTGGTCGCGCAGGGCGGCGGCCTGTGCCGGGCTCGCGGCGCGCACGAGGACGACGTCGGCGTAGCGCGCGGCGGTGGCGCGGGCGTGGCCCTCGGTGGCGTCCACCACCCGTACGGGGTGCCCCTGCGGGGGCCGCGGCACGGCCGAGGGCCCCCGTACGGAAAACGTCCCGCCGGTGAAGTCGACCTGATGCAACCGCTCCCCGCCGACCGCCCGGTCACCGACGGAATGACCACCGCCCGTCCGGCCACCGGACGGACGGCCGCCGGACAGCCGGTCACCGGACGGACCGCCCCCGGCCGACCGACCGTCGTACGGCCCGTCCCCGGACCGGCCGTCACCAGCCGAGCGGTCGTCGCCCGAACGGCCACCGGACAGGCGGTCACCAGGCCGGCCGTCACCGGACGGGCGGTCACCGGACCGACGGTCGCCGCCCGGGCGGTCACCGGACGGACCGCCGTCGGACCGGCGGTCACGGGTCGCGCGGTCACCGGCCGCCGGGCGGCCCCCGGACCGCCCCCCACCGGCCGAGCGCCCACCGCCCGGTCGCTCATCGCCCGGCCCGTCACCGGACCGGCCGTCACCGGCCGAGCCGGCGTCGTACGGGCCACCGTCATCATGCGGACCGCCGCCGCCGTACAGACCGTCGCCGTACGAACCGCTGTACGGACCGCCGGACGAACCACCGGACGCACGGTCGCCCGGCCGGCGGCCGTCGGCCGGGCGGCGTTCCGCCGGGCGCCGGGCTTCCACCGGGCCCCGGCCCCCCGCGCTCTCCTCCTCCCAGCTGTCCCACAGCCGTTCCGCCGCTTCGGCGACCTCCGCCGCCTCCTGCCACAGTTCCTCGGCGGTCGCCGCGTGGCGGCGGCCGAAGAGGCGGGCCTCGCCCTCGGTGGGCGAGACCTCGATCCGCCAGCCCGCGCGGCCCCGGCTGAGCCAGTCGAGGGTCGCCACGGCCGCCTGGACCTGGAACGGCTCGGTGTGCGTGGTGGTGACGGTGGGGACCAGGCCGATACGGTGCGTGGCGGGCGCCGCCCGGGACAGGACCGTCAGCGCGTCGGGGCCGGGGCGGGCGAAGCTGTCGTCGAGGGTGACGAAGTCGAGCCGGCCGCTCTCGGCGAGCCGGGCCGCCTCGACGTGCGGGCCGGCGTCGTAGGCCTGCTGGCCGCCGATGTCGGCGGCCAGGTGCAGCAGCGGCCGGCCGTGCGGTGCGGTCATCGCGGTAAGTCCTTCCGGTTCCGGGCCACGCGTCAGACGACCTTGGAGAGGAAAGCCCGGGTCCGCTCGTGCCGCGGCCGGTCGAGCACGGCGTCCGGCGGACCCTGCTCGACGATCCGGCCGGCGTCCATGAACACCACCGTGTCGGCGACCTCGCGTGCGAAGCCGATCTCGTGGGTGACGACGATCATCGTGGTGCCCTGCCGGGCGAGGTCCTTGATGACGTCGAGGACCTCGCCGACCAGTTCGGGATCGAGGGCGGAGGTGGGCTCGTCGAACAGCAGCAGCTTCGGTTCCAGGGCCAGCGCGCGGGCGATGGCGACGCGCTGCTGCTGGCCGCCGGAGAGCTGGGCCGGGTAGGCGTCCGCCTTGTCGGCGAGGCCCACCCGCTGCAGCAGCCGCCGCCCGGCCGCCTCTGCCTCGGCGCGGGGCAGCCCGCGTACGGAGACGGGCGCCTCGACGACGTTCTCCAGCGCGGTCAGATGCGGGAAGAGGTTGAAGTTCTGGAAGACGAAGCCGATCTGCGTGCGCTGCTTGAGCACCTCGCGTTCGGGCAGTTCGTGCAGCCGGTCGCCGGAGCGCCGGTAGCCGATCAGGGTGCCGTCCACGCTGATCGCGCCCCGGTCCACCTTCTCCAGGTGGTTGACGGTGCGCAGCAGCGTCGACTTGCCCGAGCCGGAGGGGCCGAGGAGCACGGTGACCTGGCCGGTGCGGACCTGGAGGTCGATGCCTTTGAGGACTTCCGTGGAGCCGAAGCTCTTGTGGACCGACTTGATGTCGACCATGACGCTCATGGGGGGTCCTTGACGTAGGGGTGGGAGAGGGCGGGCTCAGGCGGCGCTCGCGTGCGGGGCGAGCGCCCGCAGGAAGGTGAGCGCGGCCCGGGCGGTGGCGTCGTTCTGCCGGAACGCGGGGCCGCCGGTGCGCGGCCGGGTGAACGCGCCGGGGGTGCGGCCGTCGGTGAACGGGCCGAGGGCGAAGCGCCGGGGGTGGGGCCGGCCGGCGCCGTCCAGGACGCGGCCGTCGGCGCGGTCCACGCGCAGCAGTCCGTCGGGGGTCTCGGCGGCCCCGTCGGCGTGCAGGTCGCGCAGCAGTGCGTCGCGGGTGCGCCGGACGGTGGGTTCGGGCAGCCGGGCCTCGACCAGGGCCCGCGCCTCGACGGTGTGGCCGGGCACGGTGGGGCTGGTCGCGCGGAACACCCCGTCCTCGGCGGTGACGTTCATGTCCGCGCCGACGAATCTCAGGACGCCGGCCCGGGACAGGGCGAGCATCTGGCGCAGCCGGGGTCCGGGCGGTCCGGAGGCGAGGAAGCTGAAGAAGCCGTGCCACCAGGGGCCGATGTCGCCGAGCCGCACCAACTGGCCGTAGACGGAGAGCAGTCCGAGGAAGACGGCGAGGTCGGGGCTGTGCCGGGGGTCGTGCCGGCGGCGCAGGTCCTCCTCGATCCGGTCGCGCAGCGCCCGCTGGAACTCCTCGGGCGTGGCGTGGTGTTCGCCGGCCAGCGGACGGTCCAGCGCGGCGAGGTCGAGGCGGTCGGCGGGATCGGGCACGGCTTCGGCGACGAGGGCGGCCCGCTCGCCGGGATCGGCGTCGGCGTATCTCTCCTCGAAGTCGGCCCACTTGAGGGCCGTGCGCTCGGGGTGGGCGGTGAACAGGCGGTGGTAGTGGGCGTAGCCGAGTTCCTTCTCCACCAGCGGCCAGACTTCCTCGCGGAAGTCGAAGCCGTCGGGGCGGGCCAGCAGCGCCCCGGTCTCGGCGGGGCCGAGGAAGCGGGGCAGCGGCGGGCGTTCGCCGGTGAGGTCGTAGCCGATCTTGGAGTGGTACGGGACTCCGCGCCGCGAGCCGACGTACAGCACCGGCTCCCGCCCGGAGGGGTGGTAGGCGTCCTGTTCGTAGCGGCCGCCGCGGCCCTCGGTGAGCAGCGCCATCAGGTCGACGAAGGCGAGTCCGAAGCCGCGTACGAGGACGGGTTCGCCGGCCTTCAGGGCGGACAGGTCGCTGTCGGCGGTGAAGTCGGGCGGCAGGTGGACGAGGCCGTGCGTGCGGGCGTAGGCGGCCAACTCCTGCTGTTGCTGGTCGTGTTCGGCGTCGAGATGGCCGAGGGCGAGGACGACGAGGTCGGCGAGGAGCGGGCGCGGGCGGCCCTCCAGCCACACCTGCTGGCGTCCGTCGCGCGGGCCGCCGACGCGCAGGGCGCGCACCGGGTGGTGGTGCACGGTGATGCCGGGCGGCAGCGCGGCCACGGCGTCGTCGTACACCCAGCGCAGATAGGCGCCCTGGAGGCGGCGGTCGGCGAAGGTGCTCCCGGTGACGCCGGCCCACTCGTGCAGGGTGGGGCCCTCGCGCACCGGTCCGGCCATGTCGACGGTGTCGTCGGTGAACATGGTGACGTCCTCGGCGTGCGAGTTCATCCACAGCAGCGGCGACTGGGCGTCGCGCCAGATCCGGCCGCCGCCCGGCGGATGCGGGTCGACCAGATGGATGTCGAGCTGCGAACCGGCGTACAGCTCGGCGGCGTTGGCGGCGATGCGTTCGATGAGACCGGTCCCCCGCGGCCCGGCCCCCACGATGACGAGTGCGGGTTTCACCGGTGGCTCTCCGACCCGCGCGCGTAGTGCCGCTCGACGTAGTGCTGGCCGACGCTGAGCACCGAGGTGACGACGGTGTACCAGAGGGTGGCGACCATCAGCAGCGGGATGACCTGGTAGGTCTGGTGGTAGATGAGCTGCGTGGAGTAGAGCAGGTCCTGGACGGCGATGACGCTGACGATGGAGGTGCCCTTGAGGGTGCCGATCAGCATGTTTCCGGCGGGCGGCACGATGGAGCGCATCGCCTGCGGCAGCACGATCCGCCGCCAGCGCCGCCACCGGCTCAGGCCGAGCGCCTGCGCCGCCTCGATCTGGCCGCGGTCGACGGAGAGGATGCCGCCGCGCACCACCTCGGCGGCGTAGGCGGCCTCGTGCAGGGTGAGGCCGATGATCGCGACGGTGACCGGCCCGAACAGGTCGACGGTCTGCACGCCGAGGACGCGCGGGTACAGCGCCCCGATGTTGAACCACAACAGCAGCTGGACCAGGATCGGGATGGACCGGAACAGCCAGACGTAGCCCCAGCTGACCGCGCGCAGCACGGGGTTGGCGGAGAGCCGGAAGACGGCGAGCAGGGTGCCCAGGGCGAAGCCGAGCGCCATCACCACGGCGGTCAGCCAGAGGGTGAGCCACAGTCCGCGCAGGACGGAGTCCGAGGTGAAGTAGTCGGCGACGACGCCCCATTGGAAGGCCTGGTTGCGGACGACGGAGGTCAGCGCGAGGCCGAGCAGGACGAGGACGACTGCGGCCGCGGTCCACTGGCCGTAGCGGCGTTGCGGCACGATCCGCGGCACATCGGACGGTTCGGGTGTGTCCGGGGCGGTGGCCTTGACGAGGGTGATGTCGGAGGAGGACATGCGAAGGCTCCGTGATGCGTCGAATGGAACACGGTGGTGCCTTCACACAGGGCCGCGCTCCCGGCAGGGCGCGCGGTGACGGCCGAGCCCCTCAGCAGGGCCGTTGACAAGGAGGGTACGGCCCCGTTTCCCCTCGCTGTCAAGGCTGTCCATCATGTGAGCCGTACGTCTCAGGTCGGTTGACGTGCATCCGGATGCCTGTTCCACTTGGCCCATGCATCCGCAGCAGTGGCTGGTCACGCGCTCCCACATCGACTTCGGTCGTGTGTGGTCCTGTTCCTGTTGAGCCGACCCACTGCGCGCCCTGGTGAGCACGGGCGCTTTTAGCGTTCTCCCGTTTCGGCCCGGCGTTCCGCCTGCTTGAGGCGTCCGCGGGCTTTCCCCGTTCCGTCCCTGCCCTCAGGGTTCGTCCTCAGCGTTCCGCACTGTTCTCCCGCGTTCGTCCCGCCTTCACACGCGCACCCCTCCCCTCGCGTTCGCCGACGTTCCTTTTCCCTCCCAGGAGACCGCACCCATGCGTACGTCCCAGCCGGCCCGCCGCCGGCATTTCCTCTCGTTCGCCCTGATCAGCTCCGTGGCGCTGCTGCTCACCTCGTGCGGTACCGGGTCCGGCGACGCCTCGGCGGGCGGCGGCGGGTCGGGCGCCGCGGCCAAGGCCGCGCGCATCCCGACGACGGACGTCGTCTCCGGCGTCCGGAAGGACCCGGCGGCGGCCAAGCTGCTGCCGGCCGGGGTGGACCGGCTGACCATCGCCTACAGCGTGGGCGGCACCCCGCCGGGCACCTCCTACCTCGGCGACGGCAAGACCCTCGTCGGCCAGGACGTCGACTTCGCGAACGCGGTCGCCAAGGTGCTCGGCATCCGTCTGGACAAGCAGGAGGCGAGCTTCGAGGCGATCCTGCCGGCCCTCGGCAGCGGCAAGTACGACCTCGGCGCGGGCAACTTCGGGGTGACCGAGGAACGGCGCAAGACGATCGACTTCGTCACCTACATCAACGACGGCCAGGGCTTCGCCGCCCGCAAGGACAGCAAGCTCGGCCGGATCACCGAGCTGAAGCAGCTGTGCGGCCTGGACATCGCGACCGGCGCGGGCACCACGTTCGAGGCGACGCTGGAGCAGAACAAGCACGTCTGCGCGGACGCGGGCGAGAAGCCGTACAAGGTGCAGACCTACAGCGAGACGGGCGCGCTGTGGTCGTCGTTGCAGCAGGGCCGCAGCGATGTGGTGATGTCCACGATCAACGGGTTGCGCTACTCGGTGGCCCAGCAGCCGGGGCTGAAGTTCCTCAACGAGTTCCACCGCCTCGACGTCGGCTTCGCCTTCAAGAAGGGCACGAAGCTGGCGCCGGCCTTCCAGGCCGCGGTGAACAAGCTGATCTCCGACGGGACTTACCGCAAGATCCTTGACAAGTGGGGCACCACCGGCTCGGCGATCAAGGAGTCGCGGATCTCCCCGCCGGAGCTGAAGAACTGACGGTCAGCGGGCGAAGTCAGTCCGGGCCGGGGCAGGACGCCCGGCCCGGACTGCGCCGTCACGGCCCGCCGCGACCGACCCGCAACCGGCCCCGCCGTCACCGCCCGCCGTCACCGCTCGCGGCCGGCCCCGTCCGGAACGGTCAGCAGTCGCAGCAGGAGCAGCACTCACAGCATTCGCAGCACTGGCACGCCTCGCAGCACGAGCAGTCGCAGTCCCCGCAGTCGCACCCGCTGCACAGCCCCTCGCGCTTCTTGCCCGACCACGGCCCCTCGAACTCGTCGGCGCAGCACGCCTTGCAGGTGCAGCACAGTCCGACGGCCGCCGCGCAGCCGGCCCAGAAGCCGCGCTTGCCGGGCCTCGGCGGCTCGCCGCCGAAGGGGTTGCCGCCCCGGGACGGATCGTAGGGGCCGTGCGGAGGCTGCGGGTGCTGCGGGGCGTACGGCCCCTGCGGCGGGCCGAAGGCGCCCCGGGGCTCGGGGGTCCGCGTGGGCGCGTGACCGCAGGAGGCGGTGCCGAAGGCGCGGTCCACGGAGCGCGGCAGTTCGTGGACGAGCAGCAGATGGGCCAGGCGCCCGTCGGTGAACTCGGCCTCGCGCAGGGCGAGCCGGATGCCGTGCACGGCGTCGTCGGCGAGCCGGCGGGCCTCGGTGAGCGGGGTGCCGGTCGCGGTGAGCGGGTTCCAGGCGCCCGAGGCGGCGTCGGCGGCCTGGTCCTCCACCGCGTCCAGCAGGTGCGCGAGCCGGCCGAAGAGGCGGCCGGCCTCGGCGAGCGGTGCGGCGTTGGCGGGCCGGCCGGCCAGGTGCGCGGTGTGCGCGAAGGCCGCGGCGGTGGCGGTCTCGGTCGGCTCGGTGACGGCGAGGACCGGGGTGCCGGGCCCGGCCAGCGCCTCGATGCCCACCTGCCGGTCCACGGCGTCGACCAGGACGGCGGTGTCGAAGCCCACGTCGGCGCCGGTGCGGGCGCCCGCGCGTCCCCAGCTGTCGGCGACCCGGCGCGCGGCGAGCGCGACCGGCCGCCGGGCCAGCAGCCCGTCGCCGTCGGCGACATGGTCGCGCACCTTGGCGGAGGCGAGCACCAGCGAGACGGCCGCCGCGAGCCGGGCGCCCTCGCCGCGGGCGACGGAGGCGGTGCGCATCCCGCGCAGCGGGCACGGTCCGGCCGTGCGCCGGCCACCGCTCTTCCCGCTCTTTCCGCCGTCACCGGCCGTCTGAGCTTCCGTCAGGACCGATATGAGCAGGCCGTCATAGTTCGTCACGACTCTCGCGAACTGTCCGTGATCACCGCGCAGCGCCAGACAGAGCCCGCACAGATGCGCCATCCACTGAGCCTTGAGATGCTCACCGAGCCGGTGGCTGCACGGCCTGACGATTCCGAACACGACGTTCCCCCGTGGTGCGTACGACGTTGAGCTGCCGCATCGTATCGGCCGGCTCGTTCACCCGTACGCACCCCTGGTCACCCGAGTGCCATTCGTGCCGCAGGGACAATCATATTTCACTCACAGTCAGCAGCCGTGTAGGAAACGACCCTTGGGGCACAAGGCCCTCGACGGATCGGGCTGTGCACCAGTACCGTCACAAACCCCCCGCGCGGCGTCTATCCACTTGGCGCACCGTCCGCATCATGGATGACCATAGGGATGCGGAAAGCACGAAAGACCGCTGTGAGAGGAGGCGTCCATGGGATCGGTACGCAAGGCGAGTGCGTGGCTCGGCCTCGTCGACGACAACGAAGACGAGCGCTACTACGACGACGACTACTCCGAGGGAGCCGAGTCCGGGGACGCCTGGGTCACCGACCCGCGGGTGAAGGTCGCCACGGACACGGCCGAGGAGAAGGGCCGCCGGATCGGCACGGTGACGCCGGACAGCTTCCGCGACGCCCGCGCCATCGGCGAGCTGTTCCGCGACGGGGTGCCGGTGATCGTGAACCTGACGGCCATGGAGCCGGGCGACGCCAAGCGCGTGGTCGACTTCGCGGCCGGTCTGGTCTTCGGGCTGCGCGGCTCCATCGACCGCGTCTCCACCCGGGTCTTCCTGCTGTCCCCCGCCGACACCGAGATCGTCAGCGGGGACCCCGCGGCGTACCGGTCGGACGGCTTCTTCAACCAGAGCTGAGGCAGGGCCGCACACCGGCCCTGCCCCGTCCGGGGCTCACCGGAAGGCGTCGAGACCGGTGAGCGCCTTGCCCAGCACGAGCTGGTGCATCTCGACGGTGCCCTCGTAGGTGAGCACCGACTCCAGGTTGGTCGCGTGCCGCATCACGGGGTACTCCAGGGAGATCCCGTTGGCGCCGAGGATCGTGCGCGCCGTGCGGCAGATCTCGATCGCCTCCCGCACGTTGTTGAGCTTGCCGAAGCTGACCTGCTCGGGACGCAGGCGGCCGGCGTCCATGCGCCGCCCCAGATGGTGGGCGAGCAGGATCCCCTTGTGCAGTTCGACCGCCATGTCGGCGAGTTTGGCCTGGGTGAGCTGGAAGCCGCCGATGGGCCTGCCGAACTGCTCGCGCGACTTCGCGTACTCCACGGCGGCCTCGAAGCTGGAGCGGGCCGCGCCCATCGCGCCCCAGACGATGCCGTAGCGGGCGTGGGAGAGGCAGCTGAGCGGGCCGCGCAGCCCGGTGACCTCGGGCAGGACGGCGTCGGCGGGCAGCCGTACGTCGTCGAGGACGAGTTCGCTGGTGACGGAGGCGCGCAGCGACCACTTGTGCTTGATCTCGGGGGCCGAGAAGCCGGGGGTGTCGGTGGGGACGGCGAAGCCGCGGATGCCGTCCTCGGTCTGCGCCCAGACGACGGCGACGCCGGCCACGGAGCCGTTGGTGATCCACATCTTGCGGCCGTTCAGGACCCAGTCGCTCCCGTCCCGCTTGGCGTGGGTGCGCATGGCGGCGGGGTCGGAGCCGTGGTCGGGCTCGGTCAGGCCGAAGCAGCCGATCACCTCGCCGGCCGCCATCGCGGGCAGCCAGCGCTGCTTCTGCTCCTCGGAGCCGAAGCGGTGGACGGCGTACATGGCGAGGGAGCCCTGTACGGAGACCAGCGACCGGATGCCGGAGTCGGCGGCCTCCAGCTCCAGACAGGCCAGCCCGTACTGGACGGCGCTCGCGCCCGCGCAGCCGTAGCCGGTCAGGGACATCCCGAGGGCGCCGATCGAGCCCAGCTCGCGGGCCAGCTCCCGGATGCCGGGCAGCTCGCCCCGCTCGTACCACTCGGCGATGTGCGGCAGCACGCGGTCGGCGGCCCAGCCGCGCACGGTGTCGCGGACGGCGAGGTCCTCCGGCTCCAGCAGGTCGTCCATCCCGAGCGGGTCGGTGGGGTCGAACGGGGGCAGCGACGATTTCGACGACGCCGGCATGGGCACCTCCGACTAGGAAACTAGCACCGCTAGTTAAGCGACTCTGGCGCTGACGTTACGACGCCAGGCCCCCGGCGTCCAGCGTCCCCGGCGCCGGACGGCGTCCGCGCCCGGCGCACCGGCGGCACGGCGCCCCCGGCGGCACAGCGCCCCGGTGGCGCGCGGCACCCCGGTGGCGCGCGGTGCCCCCGCGCCCGGCGCCCTCCCCGCGGCGCGCACCGCGCTCACGCCGATACGCGCGGCCGCTCGGCCTCCCGCTGCACGGGCAGCTCCACCGGCTCCTCCTCGGCCTCGCACTGCATCGCCCGCGGCAGCCGGCACGCGGCGACCGCGCCGAGCAGCAGCAGGACGGCGCTGACCAGCAGCGTCACATGCAGTCCGTGCACGAAGGAGTCGCGGGCCGCGCGCCGCAGCGCCTGTCCCGGCGCCCCGCCGAGCCGTCCGGCCACCTCGTAGGCCTCCCCCAGCGAGTGCGACGCCGCCGCCGAGTCCGCCGCCGGCACGCCCGGCACCCGCGCGAGCCCGGGGGCGTAGGCCGCGTTCATCACCGTGCCGAGGAGCGCGATGCCCATGCCCGCACCCAGCTGGTAGGAGGTCTCGCCGATCGCCGCGGCCCCGCCCGCCCGGTCCGCCGGCGCCTCGCTCAGCATCGACTCGTACGCCCCGAACAGCGTCGTCTCCAGGCCGAAGCCGAGCAGCACGAACCCGGTCAGCAGCAGCCCGGCGTCGTCCCGGCCGCCCATCGCGGTCAGCGTCAGCACCGCGGCGGCGGTCAGGCAGAAGCCCGCGCACACCGTCCGGCGCGGCCCGAACCGCCTGAGCAGCCGCGCGCCGAGCAGCCCGGCCGCCATCGCGGCGAAGGTCAGCGGCAGCAGCCTGAGGCCGGTGCCCAGCGGCGACAGGCCCAGCACCAGCTGGAGGTACTGCGCCGCGATCAGCTCCAGGCCGACCAGCGCCAGCATCGCCAGCACGATGCAGCCCACCGCCGTGCTGAACGCGGGCCGCGCGAACATCCCGAGGTCCACCAGCGGATGCCTCCGGCGCCGCTGCCGCCGCACGAACGCCACCAGCAGCGCCGCCCCGGCCAGCAGCGGCCCCAGGGTGAGCACGCCGAGTACGTCCTCACCGCCGCCGAGCCGCTTCACCCCGAGGACCGCGCCGAACAGGCCGACCGCCGCCATCAGGGCGCCGGTCACGTCCCAGGGGCCGTCGCGCTCGCCGGTCGACTCGGGCAGCAGCAGCCGGCCCACCGGCAGGCTGACCAGCATCAGCGGGATGTTGACGAGGAAGACCGAGCCCCACCAGAAGTGTTCGAGGAGGAAGCCGCCGAGCAGCGGCCCGACGGCCGCGCCCACCGCGGCGACCGCGCTCCAGACGCCGATGGCGACCGCCCGCTCGCGCCGGTCGGGGAAGACCTGCCGCAGGATCGACAGCGTGGCCGGCATGATCATGGCGCCGCCGACGCCGAGCAGCGCCCGGGCCAGGATCAGCGTCAGCGGGTTCGGCGCGAAGGCCGCCACGGCGGAGGCGACGCCGAAGGCGCCGTAGCCGAGCAGCAGGACCCGTCTGCGGCCCACCCGGTCGCCGAGCGTGCCGAACAGGATCAGCAGCGAGGCGCAGACCAGCGGATAGGTGTCGACGATCCAGAGCAGTTCGATGGCGCCGGGCCTGAGGTCCTCGGTGACGGCGGGCACCGCCACGTGCAGCACGGTCGCGTCCACCGCGACCAGCAGCAGGCTGACGCAGAGCACGACCAGGACGGCCCAGCGGTTCGCACCGGCTCCGGCCACCCGACTGCGCAGCCGGGCGGGGACCGTGGTCGTCCCGGACATGTGCGTACCTCCCAGATGAGCCCTCGCGTCCGGCGGGTCCGCGGGGCGGGGACTCCCCACGGCTCGGCCTGAGGGGAGCGGCGCCTCAGGCCCGCACGACGGTGCGAGTGACACGTCAGCGTACGCGAGGGAGCCCGGGGCGCACGTGGCCCACCTCTCACACGTCGCGCGGAACGCGTGTGGCGTGCGCCACGCCCCCACCGGGGAGCACGCCCCGGCCGGCGGGCCGGTTCCGGCCCCGGTCGATAATCGAGCCCGTGATCGATCAAGCGACGCGTGCCGCGCCGGCCCGGCCCACGGCCCTGCGCCGGGCCGCCCCGGCCCTCCTCGGGTACGCGGCCGTGCGCGCCCTGGGCCTGCTGACCCTGGCGGTGTGGAGCGCCGCGCGCGGCAAGAGCGCGTACACCCTGCTCACCGCCCGCTGGGACTCCCTCTGGTACGCCAGGGTGGCCGGCGGCGGCTACGGCTACGAGGTGCGGCTCGCGAACGGCGACGTCCACTCCGACCTGGCCTTCTTCCCGCTGCTGCCCTGGCTGGAGCGGCTGCCGGCCGCGGTGGGCCCGCTGTCGTACGCCGACGCGGGCTTCGCCGTGAGCCTGCTCGCCTCGCTCGCCGCGGCGTGGGGGATCTTCGCGGTGGTCGAGCACGTCTACGACCGACGACGTCCTCTGTCCGAGGGCGGGGCGGGGGCCGACGGCGGGCGGGCCGGGCTGTTCGCCGTGCTGCTGTGGGCGGCGCTGCCGGTCGGGATCGTGCAGTCGATGGCGTACAGCGAGTCGCTGTTCACGGCGCTGGCCGCCTGGTCGCTGTACTGCGTGCTCACCGGCCGCTGGGTGGGCGCGGGCGCGCTGGCCCTGGCGGCGGGGCTGACCCGGCCGGTCGGACTCGCGGTGGTGGCCGCGGTGTGGGCGGCGGCCGTCGTCTCCTTCGTGCGCGAACGCGACCTCCTCGGGCGCGACGACGGCCTCCTCGGGCGCGACGGCGACCTGCCGGGGGACGACGGCGTCTCCTCCGGCCGCGAACGCGGCTCTTTCGTGCGCAACGGGAGCGCGCCCGGCCCGCACGGCGCGCGCAGCACCCCGCGCGCCCCGGCGTCCGCCCCCCGCTCCCCCGTCCGCCGCGTCCTCGGCATGCTGCTCGCGCCGCTCGGCGCCGCCGGGTACGTCCTGTGGGTCGGCCGGCGCACCGGCGACGGCCTCTTCGGCTACTTCCACGTCCAGGCCGGCTGGCGCAACGGGTTCGACGGCGGCTACGCCTTCGCCCGCTTCGTCGCCGCCCAGCTCACCTCCTTCCCCGCCGCCCTGGCCGGGCTCGGCCTGATCGCCGGGGTCGGCCTGCTCGTGTGGCTGTACGTCGTCGGGGTGCGGCAGCGCCAGCCGCTGCCGCTGCTGGTGTACTCGGGCGTCGTCACCGCGCTGGCGCTGTGCGCGTCGAGCTACTTCGGCTCCAAGCCGCGCCTGCTGCTGCCCGCCTTCCCGCTGCTGCTGCCGCTCGCGGCGGCCCTCGCCCGGGCCCGCGTCTCCCGGTCGGCGCTGGTGACGGGCGCTCTCGCACTCGTCTCGGCGCTCTACGGGGCGTTCTGGCTGAACGGCTCCGGACCGCCATGATCGACTTCTTCGGGCGGCCGCCCGGCGCGCGCCGTGTACGAACGGTGAATTCCATCCGTGCGTTCGGCCAACGCATTCATAAGCGCCCGATAAAGGTACACCGGAATGATCAAAGGAAATGCAGGCCGGCGGGCGCACGTATTAGTGAATCCGGGGAAATAAAGACCCGTTGAGAGCAATCCCACATCACATCGTCATCACAAACCACGTGATGCGTCGGGGAACTGCCCTCACTCGCTGTAACGTCGATTAGGTGCGTACCGAAGGAACCGTCACCCGCCTGGACCGGGTGTTCGCCAGGCTGGACCGTGAGCCGCACCGGCCGGCGCACATCGACGTGCCGCGCATGAGCCGGCACCGGTTCGTGCTGTTCTCGGCGATCCTCGCCTTCTACCTGGCGATCGTCTGGGCGGTGGTGACCACGTCCTGGCTGGTCCGCCTGGACTGGCAGGTCATGTTCTTCCGGCCGTACCAGCAGTGGCCGCAGATCCACGCGTTCCTCGACTACTACGTGGTGCTGGGGCAGCGCGGTCCGACCGCGGTGATGATCGCCTCCTGGCTGGGCTGGCGCTGCTGGCGGCAGCACACCCTGCGCCCGCTGCTCGTCCTCGCCACCTCGCTGCTGCTGCTGAACGTCACGGTCGGCGCCGCCAAGTACGGCATGGGGCGCCTGGGACCGCACTACGCGACCGTCATCGGCTCCAACGAGATGTGGCGCGGCGGCGATATATTTCCCAGCGGCCACACCGCCAACGCGGTGATGACCTACGGCGTCCTGGCCTATCTGGCCTCCACGCCGAGGGCGCGCCGCTGGCTGTCGGCGCTGTCGGCGGTGACCGCGCTCGGCGTCGGCCTCACCACCGTGTACCTCGGGACGCACTGGCTGAGCGACGTCCTCCTCGGCTGGGCCGCCGGGCTGCTGAACCTGCTGGCGCTGCCCTGGTTCGAGCCGCTGATCGCCCGGACCGAGAACTGGCTCTTCGACCTGCGCGACCGCTGGCGCGCCCGGTACGGCCGCGCGGTGCCGGTGTCCGCGCCGGGTCTTCCCGCCGGTGCGCCCGGGATGCTCAAGCCGCGCTCCCCCGCCCCCGAGGAGGCCCCGGCGGGCCGCGAGACGGTCGGCGCGGGCCGCTCGGCCCGGCCGCCGGCCTTCCACCACGCGCCCGCCCCGCACACGACGAGGGCGGAGCGCGCCCCGGTCACCCCGGCCGGCAGCCGCCGGCCGCCGCACTCCGACCGCGTCCCGCACAGCACCACCACCGCGGGCCGCCCCTGACGGCCCGTGCCCGGCAGGGCGGGCCGCCGCCCGGTCAGCCCTTCCAGGCCCGGGCCACCCGGCCGTCCGCCACCTCGAAGTTCAGCCGCCCGTACCGGTACTCCATGGTGATGACCGTGCCCGGCTCCAGTGAGCGCACGGTGGTCCAGCCGCGTCGCCGCGCGAGCCGCTCGGCCTCCGCGGCCTCCAGGCCGACGTACCCTTCCGGACTGTCCTGCGGCTCCGCGGGCGGAGTGGGAATCGGTGCCATACGGCCACGCTAGGGCCTGCGCCGCCGACGGGGGAAGCCCCGCCGGACACCCGCAGTGACCTGCCCCGGGCGTCCCCCGCACCCCCTCTGTCACATTTCTGTCACAGGAGGACGACCCGCGGGCCCGATGAACTCCCCCGGCCGGACCCGGCTCCGGGTCCGCCTTGTACGGCCATTCGAACGGAATTCCCCCCGCCCGGCCGAGGCCCGTCACCGTCCGTTCGCGCACCCGGTCGAGGCCGCCGGAAAAGAACGGCGGAAAGGGCCCGCAGATCCCTTCGCTGCGCGTTCGCGGACGAGTCCGGAGAGGCTTTGCGCCCTCGGCGCGCGGGCATTCCGGCGGCTCGGCGAAACCCCCCGGGGCACACAGGAATTTCACGGTTCCGGCACAGCGCCCCCGCCCCGCGCCGTGCCGTCCCGGCCGCTCCGCTCGTCCCGGTCGTCCGGTCCGCCGCGGGCCAGGGCGGCGTCCAGCCGGTCCCGGGCCGCCCTGATCGCACCGGTCAGGGCGGCGGGCTCCAGCACCTCGAACGGGAGCCCCGTCATCATCAGGTGGACGACCATCGCGTCCAGGCTGGCGGCGCCGGCGCGCAGCACGCAGGTGTCCGGCCCGTCCGGTTCCAGCGTCCCGGCCGAGGGCGAGACCCGCTCGGCCGCCTCCGCGTGCGGCACCAGCAGCCGGACGGCGGCCTGCCGGGCGTACACCCGCCGGGAGACGCCCTCGGAGACATAGGCGGCGAGGTCCTCGGCGGGCGGGGTGCGCGGCGCGCACCGCGGACCGTGCGGCGGCCTGGGGGTGACGCGGTCGACGCGGAAGGTCCGCCAGTCCTCGCGGTCGAGGTCCCAGGCGACCAGGTACCAGCGGTACTCGGTGCACACCAGCCGGTGCGGTTCGACGGTACGGCGGCTCACGGCGCCGTCGTGGCCCCGGTACTCGAAGCGCAGCCGCTCCCCGTCCCGGCACAGATGGGCCAGCTCGGTCAGGACGGCCGGGTCGACCGGGGACGGCCGGAAGGAGCGCAGCATCGGCACGGTGTAGTCGTTGAGGGCGCTCACCCGGCGGCGCAGCCGGGCCGGCAGCACCTGCTCCAGCTTGGCCAGCGCCCGTACGGAGGTCTCGCCGATGCCCTCGATGCCCTGCCCGGCGGCGGTGCGCAGCCCGACGGCGACGGCGACCGCCTCGTCGTCGTCGAGGAGCAGCGGGGGCAGTTCGGCGCCCGCGCCGAGCTGGTAGCCGCCGCCGGTGCCGGGACTGGCGTTGACCGGGTAGCCGAGGTCGCGCAGCCGGTCCACGTCCCGGCGCACCGTGCGCGCGGTGACGCCGAGCCGTTCGGCCAGTTCGGCCCCGGACCACTCGCGGTGGGCCTGGAGCAGGGAGAGCAGACGCAGCAGTCGAGCCGAGGTCTCCAGCATGGGGGCGAGTCTGCCAGGCGTCGCGGACGGCTTCTGTCCGCGAGCGGCCGCCCAGGGGCCCGGTTCGGGAGTACCGGAGTACCGGATTACGGGAGCGAGCGGGCCCCGCCCGGTCGAGGGACCGGGCGGGGCCTGGTGCTCCGGACGACGGAGCGGTGGCGCGGTGGCGCGCGGTGCGGTAGGGGGATCAGAGCACCAGGCGCTGGCCGGGCACGATCAGGTCGGGGTCGCCGCCGATGACGGACGCGTTGGCGGCGTAGAGCCGCTGCCAGCCGATCCCGTGCCGGGCGGCGATGCCGCTCAGGGTGTCGCCGGCGCGGACGGTGTAGTCGCCGTGCGACCCGCCGCGCTGCGAGCGGCCGGTCCCGGTGGCCGGGGCGGTGTTCCGCGTCTCGCGCCGGGCCGTCTCGTGAGCGGACTCGTAGGAGCTGCGGGTCTTGTGCGGCTTGTACGTCGTCCCGGCGCCGGCCGAACCCGAACCGGAGGACGAGGACGAGCCGCCGGCGGAGCCGGCCGGTGCGCCGCCGGAGGCTCCGGCGCGGGCCGAGCACACGGGCCAGGCGCCCCAGCCCTGGGCCTGCTGGACCCGGGTGGCGACGGCGATCTGCTGCCCCCTGGAGGCCTGGTCGGCGCGGGCCGCGTAGGCGGTGCCGCCGTAGGCCCGCCAGGTCGAGGCGGCGAACTGGAGGCCGCCGTAGTAGCCGTTGCCGGTGTTGATGTGCCAGTTGCCGCCGCTCTCGCACCGGGCGATGCGGTCCCAGACGCCGCTGTCCGCGGCGTGGGCTCCGCCGGCCGCCGTCAGCAGGCCGAGCGGGGCGAGCAGGGCCGCCCCGGCGAGGACCGCCGTCGTCCGCGCCCTACGGGCGCCCTCGGGCTGGGAGTCGGCGTGGGTATAGGCACATTCGGACATGTAGATCCCTCTCGGACGACCCGGGGTACCCCGAGGCGAAGGCGCTCGTGCCGCGTGGGACGCGGCCGGTGCGCTCGCCCCGTCCGCCGTGCGGGGTCGTGCTGGGTGGTGCTGGGTGGTGCTGGGTGGTGCTGGGTGGTTCCCGGTGGTGCGGTCGGCGGACGTCCCCGGGCGGTGCTCGGTGCACCCGGCGGAGGAATGTAAGGAGCCCGACCGGTGCAGTTCAACCAAACGCCCGTTCCGGCAGGCCAGTTGAGGGTTACCGGCGGAAACGGCTTTTTTCGGCCACCCACTTCATTCCCTGATTTCCTGATTTGTCGACCAGCGCCGCCGTTCTCTTGTGACCCACTTCACCCGGTCAAGCCCCTTTACAGGACGCCGAGTTGACGGGGAGTGGCGGGTTCCGCACCCGAAGTGACCGTGGGCGCAGGATGGTTCGATTCCGTTCGCCGTAGTGCGTGACTCCCGCCACAGGTCCTCCGTTGTCTTCTTCATGAGCCGGGGGCCCTCCCGGTTCCTGGGCCGGGAGCCACCCGGTCCCGCCACGCACCGCATCCCGAGGGAGCCACCCGTGCCGCGCATGCTCGACGTCAGCGACGCCGTACGCGCCGAGATCGGCGACGAAGAGGCCGACCGGCTGCTCGCCGGAGACAACGCCCCGGGCAGTTACGACTGCACGTCCTGCCGCACCCCCGGCGACTCCGCCCAGGAGCGCACCAGCACCGTCCTGTTCGTGGGCGACGAGACCGCCGTCCTCGCCTTCGCCCACGCCACCTGCCTGCCCTCGCAGGTCGTCCAGGTCACGGAGGAGCAGCTGCGCGGCGCGGTGCGCTCCATCAACGCGGACGCGGGCGTCCCCGGGGGTGCGCCCGCGCAGTCCGTGCCGCAGCAGGGCGCGCCCCAGCAGACCGCGCCCCCGAACGCCGCCCCGGAGCAGGCGGTTCTGGGGGTGACCAGCGGACTGGTGCTGATCGCCGGGGAGTTGCACCCCGCGCTCGTCGTCGAGCCGACCGCCCCCATCGTGCGCCCGGGCAGCACCGGTCCGGGCGACGAGTTCCTCCAGCTCCTGGTGGAGCAGGGCTACCAGCCGGTGCCCGCCCTGGACTCCGTGCCGCCGGTGCTGCACGGCTGGTCGGTGCTGCTGGCCGTGGGGCAGCTGCACGCCGTCCTGCAGCCCGGGACGGACGGCGGCCGGCCGGTGGCCTGGTGGCAGGCGCACCAGCCGCTCCAGGTCACCGACGGCTGGCGGGCCGCCGCCAACAAGCACCAGCAGGTGCTGCTGTACGCCGCGCCGGTCGGCTCCATCGGCCGCCAGCCGCGCGAGGACCTGCTGCGCGACGCGCTGGACAAGGCGGCGGCCCAGGGACGGCTGGTCGCGGCCACGCTGCCGCTGGCCGGCACCTGAGCCCGCATCCCTTCCGGCCCGGGGTCGTTTGGACATACGTGCACGCATACGACGTTCCCCGCCGCCAGCCGTACCCGCCGACCCGGTCCTCCGCGCGCCCCGTCCAGGATCCCCACGGCGGGCCCTCGGCCACGCCGATCTACGACGCGCTCTACGCCGAGTACGTCAAGTCCTACCGCACGGTGCCGTTCGACCACAGCGGCGAGGAGGACCTGGGTTTCGTCGCGTTCGGCAACCTGTCGCACGGCGCGGGCTCGAACGCGTACGTCGCCTACGGCGGCGCGTACGGCGCCCGGCACGGCGGCCAGCAGCAGGCGCAGTGGCAGCGCGTGGGGACGCTGGGGCGGCCGGACTCCGGCACGCACCACGTCCCGGCGGCGCTGCCGCCCGCCCGCCGCGGCGACTGAGCGCCCGAGGGCGGCTCACCGGCCCCCGCGGTGAACGGCGAGAGGGCGGCCCCCGGTGCGGGGGCCGCCCTCTCGCCGTTCACGTCGCTACTTCTTCTTGTTGCCGCGCTTCTCGCGGACCCGCACCGAGAGGTGGATCGGGGTCCCCTCGAAGCCGAACTCCTCGCGCAGCCGGCGCTCGATGAAGCGCCGGTAGCCGGCCTCGATGAAGCCGGAGGCGAACAGGACGAACCGCGGCGGCCTGGTGCCGGCCTGGGTGCCGAACAGGATGCGCGGCTGCTTGCCGCCCCGGATCGGGTGCGGGTGGGCGGCGACCAGCTCGCCGAGGAAGGCGTTCAGCCGGCCGGTCGGCACCCGGGTCTCCCAGCCGGCCAGCGCCGTCTCGATCGCCGGGACCAGCCTCTCCATGTGCCGTCCGGTGCGCGCCGAGACGTTCACCCGCGGCGCCCAGGCGATCTGCGCGAGGTCGGTCTCGATCTCCCGCTCCAGGTAGAAGCGGCGCTCCTCGTCCAGGGTGTCCCACTTGTTGTAGGCGACGACGAGCGCGCGGCCCGCCTCCACCGCCATGGTGATGATCCGCTGGTCCTGCACGGAGACGGACTCGGAGGCGTCGATCAGGACGACCGCCACCTCGGCCTTCTCCACGGCGGCGGCGGTGCGCAGCGAGGCGTAGTAGTCGGCGCCCTGCTGGAGGTGGACGCGCTTGCGGATGCCGGCGGTGTCCACGAACTTCCAGGTCTTGCCGCCCAGCTCGATCAGCTCGTCCACCGGGTCGCGGGTGGTGCCGGCCAGCTCGTCGACGACGACGCGCTCCTCGCCGGCCACCTTGTTCAGCAGCGAGGACTTGCCGACGTTGGGGCGGCCGATCAGGGCCACCCGGCGCGGGCCGCCGATGCCGGTGCCGCCGAACGTCTCGCGCGGCGCCTCGGGCAGCACCTCCAGGACGCGGTCCAGCATGTCGCCGGTGCCGCGGCCGTGCAGGGCCGAGACCGGGTGCGGCTCGCCGAGACCGAGCGACCACAGGTAGGCCGCGTCGGCCTCGCCGCTCTGGCCGTCCACCTTGTTGGCGCACAGCACCACGGGCTTGCCGGCCTTGCGCAGCAGCCGGACGACCGCCTCGTCGGTGTCGGTGGCGCCGACCTTGGCGTCCACCACGAAGACGACCGCGTCGGCGGCCTCGATGGCGTACTCGGCCTGCGCCGCCACGGAGGCGTCGATGCCGAGGACGTCCTGCTCCCAGCCGCCGGTGTCGACCACCTTGAAGCGGCGGCCCGCCCACTCGGCCTCGTAGGTGACGCGGTCGCGGGTGACGCCCGGCTTGTCCTCGACGACCGCCTCGCGGCGGCCGATGATCCGGTTCACCAGGGTCGACTTGCCGACATTGGGGCGGCCGACGACGGCGAGCACGGGCAGCGGTCCGTGACCGGCCTCCTCGATGGCGCCCTCGACGTCGGCGACGTCGAAGCCCTCTTCCGCGGCGAGCTGCATGAACTCCGCGTACTCGGCGTCGCCGAGCGCCCCGTGCTCGTGCTCGTGCTCGGCCGAGCCGTCGGGCTGGATGTCGTCGTTCATGAAGTCCGTACCTCGTAGTTCATCGTGGTGGTCGGTGGAGCGCCGCCGGTTCGCGGTGATCCACTACTCAAGTGTCACTCAGCGGCTGGTGAGCCGCCTGGCGTTTTCCAGGTGGGCGGAGAGCTGCTTCTGGATGCGCTCGGTGGCCTCGTCCAGCGCCTTGCGGGTGCGCCGTCCGGAGCCGTCGCCCGCCTGGAACGGGGCGCCGAAGACGACGTCCACGCGCGAGCGCAGCGGCGGCAGCGCCTTCACCAGTGTGCCGCCGCGGTCCGCGCTGCCGAGCACCGCCACCGGGACGATGGGCGCCCCGCTGCGGACCGCGAAGTAGGCGAGGCCCGCGCGCAGGGAGGCGAAGTCGCCCTCGCCCCGGGTGCCCTCCGGGAAGATGCCGAGGACCCCGCCGGCGTCCAGGACGCCTAGGGCCCGGGTGATGGCCGTGCGATCGGTGGTGTGGCGGTCCACCTGGAGCTGGCCGATGCCGGTCAGGAAGGAGCCGAGCGGGCCGACGAACGCCTCCTTCTTGATCAGGAAGTGCACCGGCCGGGGCGCCACGCCCATGACCATCGGGCCGTCGATGTTGTGCGAGTGGTTGACGGCGAGGATCGCCGGGCCGCTCGCGGGCACCTTCCAGGCACCCAGCACCCGCGGGCGCCACAGCCCGTACATCAGACCGACGCCGATCCGGCGGCCGACGTCGGCACCACGCTCCGACGGCGGGCCCGCCGGGCGCTCGGGCGGAACGCTCACTTCGCGGCTCGCTTCTCCTCGACGAGGGTGACGACGCACTCGATGACCTGGGCCAGGGTCAGGTCGGTGGTGTCCACCTCGACCGCGTCGTCGGCCTTGGCCAGCGGAGAGGTCTTGCGGCTGGAGTCGGCGGCGTCCCGCTTGATCAGGGCCTCGCGGGTGGCGTGGACGTCGGCGCCCTTCAGCTCGCCGCTGCGGCGGGCGGCCCGCGCTTCCGGGGAGGCGGTGAGGAAGATCTTCAGGTCGGCGTCGGGCAGCACGGTGGTGCCGATGTCGCGACCCTCGACGACTATGCCGGCCGGTGCGGCGGCGGCCAGCGTGCGCTGCAGCTCGGTGATGGTCGCCCGCACCTCCGGTACGGCGCTGACCGCGCTGACCTTGGAGGTGACCTCCTGGGTGCGGATCGGACCGGCCACGTCCACGCCGTCGACGGTGATCGTCGGGTGGGCCGGGTCGGTGCCGGAGACGATCTCGGGCTTGCCGGCCACGGCGGCGATCGCGGTCGGGTCGTCGATGTCGATGCCGTTGGTCACCATCCACCAGGTGATCGCCCGGTACTGGGCGCCGGTGTCGAGGTAGCTGAGGCCGAGCTGCGCGGCGACGGCCTTGGACGTGCTCGACTTGCCCGTGCCGGAGGGGCCGTCGATGGCGACAATCACGGGCGGGGCGGTCCGGGCGGCGCCGTTTTCCACAGCGGGGCACCTTCCTGGTGAAGGGTGGCGGACGGGTGGGCGGGACGCGAGGGCGCCCCGCACAAGGTTACTGGCTCCCCGACCCCCTCCTGACGGCCGAGGCCCCGGCTCTGGCGGCGGGATGACCGGTGGATCCGGGCCACGGCCGGGAGGCCGGTCCGGCCGGCCGCCCCCGCCCTGGCCCTATCCCACCTTTCGTCCCGGCCGGCGAAGCCGCTACTGGCGGACCGACCAGCCCCGTTCGCGGAGGGCCGCGGTGAGGACCGGGACGGCTTTCGGCTCGACCAGGAGCTGGACCAGGCCCGCCTGCTGTCCCGTCGCGTGCTCGATGCGCACGTCCTCGATGTTGACGCCGGCCAGCCCGGCGTCGGCGAAGATGCGGGCCAGCTGGCCGGGCTGGTCGTCGATGAGGACGACGACCGCCTCGTACGCCCGCGGCGCGGCCCCGTGCTTGCCGGGCACCCGGACCTGGCCGGCGTTGCCCCGGCGCAGCACGTCCTCGATGCCGGCGACGCCCTCGCGCCGCTCGTCCTGGTCGGCGGACTGCAGCGCGCGCAGCGACCGCACCGCCTCCTCCAGATCGGCGGCGACGTCGGAGAGCAGGTCGGCGACCGGCCCGGGGTTGGCGGAGAGGATGTCGATCCACATCCGCGGGTCGGAGGCGGCGATCCGGGTCACGTCCCGGATGCCCTGCCCGCACAGCCGTACGGCGGCCTCCTCGGCGTGCTCCAGGCGCGCGGCGACCATGCTGGAGACCAGGTGCGGCATGTGCGAGACCAGGGCGACGGCGCGGTCGTGGGCGTCGGCGTCCATGACGACGGGCACCGCACGGCAGTGCGAGACCAGCTCCAGGGCGAGGTTCAGGACCTCGGTGTCGGTGTCGCGGGTCGGGGTGAGCACCCAGGGGCGGCCCTCGAAGAGGTCGGCGGACGCGGCCAGCGGGCCGGACTTCTCCCGGCCCGACATGGGATGGGTGCCGATGTAGCCGGTCAGGTCCAGGCCCAGCGCCTGCAGTTCGCGGCGCGGGCCGCCCTTGACGCTGGCCACGTCCAGGTAGCCGCGGGCCACGCCCCGGCGCATGGTGTCGGCGAGGACGTCGGCCACGTACGCCGGCGGGGCGGCCACGATCGCGAGGTCCACCGGCCCGTCCGGGGCCTCGTCCGTGCCGGCGCCGAGCGCGGCGGCCGTACGGGCCTGTCCGGGGTCGTGGTCGGCCAGGTGCACGGTGACGCCGCGCGCGGTCAGGGCCAGGGCGGCGGAGGTGCCGATGAGGCCGGTGCCGATGACGAGTGCGGTCCTCACTGGGCGATGTCCTTGCGCAGGGCGGCGGCGGCGCCGAGGTAGACGTGGGCGATCTCGGAGCGCGGCCGGTCGGACTCGATGTGCGCGAGGACGCGCACCACGCGCGGCATGGCGCCCTCGATGTCCAGTTCCTGCGCGCAGATCAGCGGGACGTCGAGGATGCCGAGCCGGCGGGCCGCGGCGGCCGGGAAGTCGCTGTGCAGATCGGGGGTGGCCGTGAACCAGATGCTGATCAGGTCGTCGGCGGTCAGGCCGTTCCGTTCCAGGACGGCGGTGAGCAGGGCCTCCACCTGCTCGCTCATATGACCGGCCTCGTCCCGCTCCAGCTGGACGGCTCCCCGGACCGCTCGTACCGCCACGGCGCTGCTCCTTGCTGACATGGGTGTCGGACTCGGGCGCCCAGCCTAGTCAGCCGCGGTGCGGCGGGCGTGCGCCGCCCGGCCGCTGAGACGCCGCGGCCGCAGGCGGGAGGCTACGGGCCGGGACGGGATGCCGCGGGCAAAGGGAGGGAAAAGAACCATTCGCGGTACTCGCTGCCGATTTGCTTCGTCCTGGGACTTATCGATGGGAGGATGCTGCCGCTCCACTCGGAGCGATCTTCCTCCTCGGCACCCCTCGGAGCGACGGCATGACTCAGGGATCGACCGGATCGTCCCGGCGCACGGTTCTCGCGACGGGCGCGGCGGCGCTCGTGGCCGCCGGTTGCAGCGACTCGAACTCGTCCGACACCGGTTCGACCGAGCGGTCCCCCGCCGCCTCGGCGCCGGCCTCCTCCCCCGCCGCGGCCACCTCCGCCGCGCAGAGCGCCATGGCGCAGGAGCTGGCCGGCACGAGCGACATCCCCGTCGGCGGCGGCAAGGTCTTCGCCGAGCACAAGATCGTCGTCACCCAGCCGAAGAAGGGCGAGTTCAAGGCCTTCTCGGCGGTCTGCACCCACCAGGGCTGCACGGTGGCCAAGGTCGCGGACGGCACCATCGACTGCCCCTGCCACGGCAGCATGTTCCACATCGCCGACGGCACGGTGGCGCAGGGCCCGGCGACCCATCCGCTGGCCCCGAAGAAGATCGAGGTGGCGGGAAATTCCATCCGCCTGACGTGAGGGTGCGCGTACGCTCCGGGCCATGCAGCCCGAGGACCTGGTACGCGACCACACGATCTACGCCTGTGTGACGGGCTCGCGCGCCTTCGGGCTGGCCACGGACGACAGCGACACCGACCGCCGGGGCGTCTACGTCGCCCCCACCGCGCTGTTCTGGCGTTTCGACAAGCCGCCCGCGCACGTGGACGGCCCGCTGCCCGAGCAGTTCAGCTGGGAGCTGGAACGCTTCTGCGAACTGGCCCTGCGCGCCAACCCCAACATCCTGGAGTGCCTGCACTCCACGCTCGTCGAGCACGCCGACGCCACCGGCCGGGAACTGCTCGCCCTGCGGGAGGCGTTCCTGTCCCGCAGGGCGTACGAGAGCTTCACGGGCTACGCGCTCGGCCAGCGCCGCAAGCTCGACGCCGATCTGCGCACGCGCGGCGCCCCGCGCTGGAAGCACGCCATGCATCTACTGCGGCTGCTGATCAGCGCCCGCGATCTGCTGCGCACCGGCCGGCTCACCGTGGACGTGGGCGCGGAGCGCGAGGGCCTGCTGGCGGTCAAGCGCGGCGAGGTGCCCTGGCCGCGGGTCGAGGCCCGGATGGCGCGCCTGGCGGCCGAGGCCGAGACGGCCGCCGGGCGCACGCCCCTGCCGGCGGAACCCGATCACCGCCGCGTGGCGGACTTCCTGCACCGGGTCCGCCACGCCTCGGCCCTCCGGGAGCCGGTCCAGGGGCCCGGCGGCCTAGAGGCCTAGAGGTCGACTTCCTTCATCAGCATGCCGACCTCGGTGTTGGACAGCCGGCGCAGCCAGCCGGACTTCTGGTCGCCCAGGGTGATGGGGCCGAAGGCGGTGCGCACCAGCTTGTCGACGGGGAAGCCCGCCTCGGCGAGCATGCGGCGCACGATGTGCTTGCGGCCCTCGTGCAGGGTGACCTCGACGAGGTAGTTCTTGCCGGTCTGCTCGACCACCCGGAAGTGGTCCGCGCGCGCGTAGCCGTCCTCCAGCTGGATGCCGTCCTTCAGGCGCTTGCCGAGGTCGCGCGGGATCGGGCCGACGATGTGCGCGAGGTAGGTCTTGCGCACGCCGTACTTGGGGTGGGTGAGGCGGTGCGCCAGCTCGCCGTGGTTGGTGAGCAGGATGACGCCCTCGGTCTCGGTGTCGAGCCGGCCCACGTGGAACAGCCGCGTCTCGCGGTTGGTGACGTAGTCGCCGAGGCACTGGCGGCCCTCGGGGTCCTCCATGGTGGAGACGACGCCGGCGGGCTTGTTCAGCGAGAAGAACTGGTACGACTGCGTGGCCACGGTCAGGCCGTCGACCTTGACCTCGTCCTTCTCCGGGTCGACCCGCTTGCCCTGCTCCAGCACGATCTCGCCGTTGACCTCGACGCGGGCCTGCTCGATCAGCTCCTCGCAGGCGCGCCGCGAGCCGTAGCCGGCGCGGGCGAGGACCTTCTGGAGCCGCTCGCCCTCCTGCTCGGCGCCCGGGAAGGTCTTGGGCAGCTTGACGTCCTTCTTGCCGGCGTAGCGCTCGCGGTTGCGCTCCTCGGCCCGCGCCTCGTACTCGCGCGAGCGCGCCGGGGCCGTGCGGCCGCCGCGCTGCTGGCCCTGCTTGGGGCCGCCCTTGGCGCCGCCGCGGGCCGCTCCGCCGCGGCCCGCCTTCGGGCCGTCCTTCGTGGCGCCGGGGCCCACGTCGTAGCGGCGCTCCTCGGGGCGGGGCCTGCGGGGGCGGCCCTGCCCCTGCTTGTCGTCCCTGTCGTTGCCGGCGCCGCGGTGGTTGCCGCGCCCGCCGTGTCCGCCGTTACTGCCGCTGCTTCGCATCAAATGTCCGTCTGGTCGTCTGCGTCGTCGTACCCCCGGACGGTCGTCCGGGGACCCGGGCCGTCATCGGGGGCGTCCGGGTCGAACGACGGCACCCCTTCCTGGGTCTCGGCCTCGATCGCCTCCGCCTCCGGGAGGAAGGGCGCGAGCTCCGGGAGCTCGTCCAGACCGCGCAGGCCCATCCGCTCCAGGAAGTAGTTCGTCGTCGTGTACAGGATCGCACCTGTTTCGGGTTCCGTGCCCGCCTCCTGGACCAGCCCGCGCTGGAGCAGGGTGCGCATCACTCCGTCGCAGTTGACTCCGCGCACCGCGGAGACCCTGCTGCGGCTCACCGGCTGACGGTAGGCGACCACGGCCAGGGTCTCCAGCGCGGCCTGGGTGAGGCGGGCCTGCTGGCCGTCCAGGACGAATGTCTCCACGGCCGCCGCGTACTCGGGGCGGGTGTAGTAGCGCCAGCCGCCGGCGACCATCCGCAGCTCGAAGCCGCGGCCCTGCGCGGCGTACTCGTCGGCCAGCTCGCGCAGGGCGTCCGCGATCTGCCGCCGGGGGCGCTGGAGGGTCTTCGCCAGCTGTTCCTCGGTCGCGGGCTCGTCCACGACCATCAGGACGGCCTCCAGGGCGGGCTTGAGGTCGAGGTCGGCGACGCCGCGCGGCCCCGCCGGGACCTCGGTGGTCTCCTCGCTCACGGCTTGTTCTCCTCCTTGGACTTCTCGGGCCGCTCGGGCGGTCGGTCGAACTCGTCGGTGACCCGCGGCGTACCGTCGCCGTCGCCGCCGGTCCAGCGCACGGTCAGCTCGCCGAGGGCACTCTCCTGCTCCAGGGCGACGGCCTTCTCCCGGTACAGCTCCAGCAGGGCGAGGAAGCGGGCGACCACGGTCAGGGTGTCGTCGGTGTCCTCGACCAGGGTGCGAAAGCCCGCCTCGCCCAGCTCGCGCAGCCTGGCCACCACGATCGCGGCCTGCTCCTGCACGCTGACCAGGGGGGCGTGGATGTGGTCGACGTACACCTGCGGCTTGGGCTTCGGCTGCATCGCCTTGACGGCGAGCCGGGCGAAACCGTCCGGGCCGATGCTGATGACGACCTCGGGCAGCAGTTCGGCGTGGTGGGGTTCGAGGCCGACGGTACGGGGGTAGCGGCGCGCCTCCTCGTCCAGGCGGCGGTTGAAGATGTCGGCGATCTGCTTGTACGCCCGGTACTGGAGCAGGCGCGCGAAGAGCAGGTCGCGGGCCTCCAGCAGGGCGAGGTCGGCCTCGTCCTCCACCTCGGCGGCGGGCAGCAGCCGGGCGGCCTTGAGGTCGAGCAGCGTGGCGGCGACGACCAGGAACTCGGTCGTCTCGTCCAGGTCCCAGTCCGGCCCCATCGCCCGGATGTACGCCATGAACTCGTCGGTCACCTTCGACAGCGCGACCTCGGTGACGTCCAGCTTGTGCTTGGCGATCAGCTGGAGCAGCAGATCGAAGGGACCCTCGAAGTTGGAGAGCCGCACCTTGAAAACCCCGGCCCCCTCCCCGTCCCCCGCCTCACCGCCATCCGCCTCTGCGGTCGCCGGGACGGCAGCGGCCTCCGGCCGGGGGGTGCGGGGGTCGGCCTCCAGCCGGGATGTGGGTGGTTCGGCCTGCGGCCGGGAGATGCCCGGGCGGGCCTCCAGCCGGGGCGCGGGCGGCTCGGCCTCCAGCCGGGGCGCGGGCGGGTCGGCCCCCAGCCGGGAGGCGCGCGGGGCGGCCTCCGGCCAGGAATTGCGGGCGTCGGCCTCCGGCCGGGGGGTGCGCGGGTCAGCCTCCATCTGGGGATTGCGGGCGTCGGCCTGCGGCCGGTGGGTGCGCGGGTCGGCCTCCGGCCGGGACGCGGGTGGCTCGGCCTCCAGGCGGGAGGTGCCCGGGTCGGCCTCCAGCCAGGAGGCGGGTGGTTCGGCCTGCGGCCGGGAGATGCCCGGGCGGGCCTCCAGCCGGGGCGCGGGTGGCTCGGCCCCCAGCCGGGAGGTACGCGCGTCGGCCTCCAGCCGGGAGGCGGGTGGCTCGGCCTCCAGCCGGGAGGCGCGCGGGGCGGCCTCCGGCCGGGATGTGGGTGGTTCGGCCTGCGGCCGGGAGGTGCCCGGGCGGGCTTCCGGCCCGGGGGCGTTCGGGGCGAGCCCCACCCCGGGGGCGTCCGGGTCGGTCTTCTGCCGGGCCGTGGCCGGGGCGTCGGTCTCGGGCCGGGCCGCGCGCGGCCCGGCCTCCGGACCCGCGCCGACGGCGGACGTCGCGGAACGCCGCCGTTCCACCGGCTCCACCGGCTCCACCGGATCGGCAGGCGCTGCCGGCGCCGTCGGCGCCTCGGGCCGTACCCCCTCGGCAGACGCCGCCTCGCCGAGCACCGTCTCAGCAGGAGCCGTAGGCGCTTCCACCGCCTCCGGCTCATGGCGCACCCCAGGCGCCTCAACCCGCACCGACCCGTCGGGCGCCGCCTCGGCAGGCGCCGCGGGCGCTTCCACCGGCTCCGGGCCGTCCGGCGCCGTGGGCGTCTTCGCCCGCGCCGGTCCCTCGGGGGCCGCGGGCGACTCCGCCCGCACCGGGCCACCGGGCGCCGCGGGCCCGCCGGCTGCCGCAAGCCCGTCGAGCACCGCAGGTCCCTCAGGCGCCGTAGGCGCTTCCGGTCGGACCGGTTCGTCCGGCGTCGTCGGGGGCTCGGGCGGGGCGGTGGGCGGGGGTGGGGCGCTCGTGCCCGGGCCCCTGCCCAGGGCGCGTCTGCGGCCCGGACCGGCCGGGGGAACGTCGTTCGAGGTCATGACCTCCGCAGGCTACCGCTACCGTCCGCGCAGGCGGCGTACGAGGATGCTGGCGTCCCCGCGGGTCTCCAGATCGGCGAGGACGACCGCTACCGCCTCGCGGACGATGCGCCCGCGGTCCACGGCCAGCCCGTGCTCGCCGCGCAGCACCAGGCGCGCGTGCTCCAGGTCCATCAGCTCCTCGGCGGAGACGTAGACCGTGATCTTCTCGTCGTGCCGTTCGCGCCCGCTGGGCCGCCGGGCCGCCGCCCGTCCACGCTTGCGCGGCGCGGCCGCCGCGGGGGCGGCGCCCTCCGGTGCGCCCGCCCGCCGCCCGGACCGCTCCGCGGCCTCCGTCGCGCCGCGGCTGCGGGACTCACCGGTCCCGCCCGCCTCCGCGTCGGCCGCCGCGTGCTCCGCGCCGTCCCCGTCGCCGCCCTGCGCGGGCACCGACTGCGGGGCGTCCTCCGCCGGGGCGGCGGAGGGATCGGCCTCCCCCGCGGGGGAGGGCACCCGGCCCTCGCCGCCGGCCTGGCGCCGGGGAGTGGACGCCTGGAGCGCCGTCCCCCCTGTCGTACGGAACAGTTCGTCGGCCCCGGGCAGACTCACTCGGCGTGACACCGGGCGAGCACCTCCCTGGCGAGCTGGCGGTAGGCGGCGGCGCCGACGGAGTTGGAGGCGTACGTGGTGATCGGCTCACCGGCGACCGTGGTCTCCGGGAAGCGGACCGTGCGCCCGATGACCGTGTGGTACACGTGGTCGTCGAACGCCTCGACGACCCGCGCGAGCACCTCACGGCTGTGCACGGTGCGCGAGTCGTACATCGTGGCGAGGATGCCGTCCAGCTCCAGCTCGGGGTTGAGGCGCTCCTGGACCTTCTCGATGGTCTCGGTGAGCAGCGCGACCCCGCGCAGCGCGAAGAACTCGCACTCCAGCGGCACGATCACCTTGTGCGCCGCGGTGAGCGCGTTGACGGTGAGCAGGCCGAGCGAGGGCTGGCAGTCGATGACGATGTAGTCGTAGTCGTCCATCAGCGGCTTCAGCGCGCGCTGGAGCGTCGACTCGCGGGCGACCTCGGAGACCAGCTGGACCTCGGCGGCCGACAGGTCGATGTTGCTCGGCAGCAGGTCCATGTTGGGGACCGCCGTCTTGAGCAGCACCTCGTCCGCGGACATGCCCCGCTCCATGAGCAGGTTGTAGACGGTGAGGTCCAGCTCCATCGGGTTGACGCCGAGACCGACCGACAGCGCGCCCTGCGGGTCGAAGTCCACGAG
This sequence comes from Streptomyces sennicomposti, assembly GCF_019890635.1. GTDB lineage: Bacteria > Actinomycetota > Actinomycetes > Streptomycetales > Streptomycetaceae > Streptomyces > Streptomyces sennicomposti. The sequence goes on along the minus strand of NZ_JAIOAB010000003.1, from coordinate 24,845 downwards.
CAGCACCCGGCGGCCGTACTCCGCGAGCGCGGCGCCCAGGTTGATGGTCGACGTCGTCTTGCCGACGCCGCCCTTCTGGTTGCACATCGCGATGATCTTCGCGGGGCCGTGATCGGTCAGCGGGCCCGGGATCGGGAAGTACGGCAGCGGGCGTCCGGTCGGGCCGACGCGCTCACGGCGCTGGCGGGCCGCGTCGGGCGCGAGCGTGGCCGCGTACTCCGGATCGGGCTCGTACTCGGCGTCGGGGTCGTAGAAGTGCCCCTCGGGCAGTTCGTCGTAGTCGGCGAAGTGGTTGTGGGGCGCGCCACTTCCGTCGCCGGCCATGGCGTTCACGTGATGGCCATCCATGCTCTGGTGTCCTGGCTGGGTCACCCCTGGGAACCGGTGACCCTGGTGGGCTGCGAAGGTGCGCACAGCTACGGAGCCGACAGCCTCGAGCCCCGTGGAGCCCTGGCCCCGCGCAGGCATTCCTGGTTGACCACCCCCGGGAGAAAATGTCGACTCATTCACAAGTCGTCTTACCTCCTTGGTGACCAGGAAACTTCTAGACAGGTCAGCGTGGCACCATGCCGACGTTTGGCGACTCTATGGCGTGTCGGGCGTCCGCAGCAACACAATCCGCCGGACCCGGCCCGATGTGTCGGCAATGAAACATCCCCCTGTCAAGGGCGTACAACCGTCGCACAGCAGGTTTCACCGGTGCGTGAATCGGTCGAATGGTTGCGTTCGAGGCGAGTTGGCCGAGTGCGGCGAAGTGACCATACACACACCCGGCCGGACCTTGTCGGGCAAGGTCCGGCCGGGTGTGCGGGGTTGACGACACACGTTGACGTATCGCCTTGTGGCCCCTGGGGACTTGGCCGGCGGAGCGGCCGCGCGATCAGCCGAGCAGGGTCTCCAGCGCGACGTGCTCCAGGTTGTGCGCCTCGGCGACCTCCTTGTAAACGACCTTGCCGTCATGGGTGTTGAGACCCTTGGCGAGCGCGGCGTCGCGGCGCAGCGCCTCGACCCAGCCGTTGTTGGCGAGCGAGACGATGTACGGCAGCGTGGCGTTGGTCAGCGCGTAGGTGGAGGTGTTGGGCACCGCGCCGGGCATGTTGGCGACGCAGTAGAAGACCGATCCGTGGACCTTGAAGGTCGGCTCGGCGTGGGTGGTCGGGTGCGAGTCCTCGAAGCAGCCGCCCTGGTCGATCGCGATGTCGACAAGGACACTTCCGGACTTCATCCGGGAGACCAGCTCGTTGGTGACCAGCTTGGGGGCCTTGGCGCCCGGGATGAGCACCGCGCCGACGACGAGGTCGGCGTCCAGGCAGGCCTTCTCCAGCTCGAAGGCGTTGGAGACGACGGTCTGGATCTTCGTCCCGAAGATCTTGTCGGCCTCCTTGAGCTTGTTGATGTCCTTGTCGAGCAGGGTCACGTGGAAGCCGAGGCCGATGGCGATCTGCGCGGCGTTCCAGCCGGAGACGCCGCCGCCGATGATGACGGCCTTGCCGGCCGGCACGCCCGGGACGCCGCCCGGCAGCACGCCGCGGCCGCCCGCGGCGGCCATCAGGTGGTAGGCGCCGACCTGCGGGGCGAGGCGGCCCGCGACCTCGGACATCGGGGCGAGCAGCGGCAGCGCGCGGTTCGGCAGCTCGACGGTCTCGTAGGCGATCGCCGTGGTGCCGGACTCCAGGAGGGCGTCCGTGCACTCCTTGGAGGCGGCCAGGTGCAGGTAGGTGAAGAGGATCTGGTCCTTGCGGAGGCGGTGGTACTCCTCGGCGACCGGCTCCTTGACCTTCAGCAGCAGGTCGGCGGCGGCCCAGACCTCGTCGGCCGTCTCCAGGATCTCGGCGCCCGCGGCCACGTACTCCGCGTCCGGGATCGAGGAGCCGACGCCGGCGTTCCGCTCGACGACGACCTGGTGGCCGTTGCGCACCAGCTCGTGCACGCCGGCGGGGGTGATGGCCACCCGGAACTCGTTGTTCTTGACCTCGCGGGGGATGCCGACCTTCACGTCGATCACGGTCCTTGGCTCAGGGAATGTGGGGCAATACAAGACGTACCCCGGCATGCGGGGGCATACCAGGAGACACCGCAGGAGAACGAGCGGCAGAGCCAGTTTAATGAAGGTGTTCTCGCTGTCTAGCCTTTCATTGCATCAATCTTCAGCAGATGTGCTGCGGATTTCGCAGGCGTTAGCGCCGTGTTCCTGTGATGTGCCGTCCTGGCCGTCCTCCGCCGTGGATTCCTCGGCGGCGCCGGACGGCCGGATCTCGCCGGTGAGCAGACGTTCGGCGGCGCCCCGGTGCAGCGCCGCGGCGGCCGGATCGCCGAGCCGTTCCAGGGTGTCGGCGAGCCGCAGTTGGAGCGCCGCCTGGAGCCGTACGTCCTCGGCGCGGCGGGCCAGCTCGACGGCCTCCTGGCAGGTGCGCAGGCAGTCCTCGGGCCGCCCCGCGTACTCCTGGACCCGCGCCAGTTCGCTCAACGCCCGCGCGTGGGCGGCGACATCGCCGGCCTTGCGGTGCGCGGCGACGGCGGCCCGCCAGTTGCGCAGCGCCTCGCCGTAGCGGCCCGCGTAGGTGTGGGCGGTCGCGATCCGGCCGTACAGCCGGGCGGCGTCCTCGCGTTCGTCGCGGGCCAGGCGCTGCGCGAGGGCCCGGCCGAACCAGTCGGCCGCCCGGTCGAAGTCGCCCAGCTCCTGGTGGGCGCCGCCTACGGATTCCATCGCGCGGCCGGTCGCGTACGGGTCGTTCGCCGCGCGTCCGGCGTCCAGCGCGGCCCGGTAGCGGGCCAGGGCGTCGGCGGTGCGGCCGGTGCGGGCGTCGAGATCGGCGAGGTTCAGCAGGGCGGCGGCCTGCTCGCGGGGCAGATGGCGGCGCCGGGCCACGTCCAGGACCAGGCGGTGGACGCCGTAGAGGTCGCCGGCGGCGGCCTGGGTGCCGAGGTGGGCGACCATGGCCCGCACCAGCTGGGACATCAGCCGGCGGGCCAGGGTGTCCAGCTCCCCGTCGGCGACCGCGAGCCGGGCGGCGGCGAGCAGGGCGGGCCGGCGGGCGCGCAGCCACTCCTCGGCGGCCCGCGGGTGCGGGAAGCGCAGGCCGGGCGGCAGGTTCCCCAGCCGTTCGCGGGTCTCGGCGCTGTCGGTCTCGGTGATCGCCCGGCAGGACTGGAGCAGCCGTACGGTCCGCTCCAGCATCCTGGCCCGGGCCAGCTGCAGCTCGGCGGGGCGCTCCCGGCGCTCGGCCAGGGCCAGCAGCCCCGGGTGCAGACAGCCGGGCACCTCGTAGGCCGGCAGCGGCGAGGGCACGGCCCGCAGCAGGCCGAGGCCGGCGAAGTCGTCGAGCAGGTCCCGGGCGCTCTCCAGCGAGCAGCCGGCCAGCGCGGAGGCGGTCTGCGGGTCCACGTCGCCGGCCGGGGCGAGGGCGAGCAGCCGCAGCAGCCGGGCCGCGGAGCCGGGCAGGGAGTCGTGCGCGAACCGCAGGACGCGGTCGAGCGCGGCGCCCTCCTCCTGGTCGGCGTGCAGCTGCTTGGCGAGGTCGGAGACGGCCGCCTTGGGGTGGGCGGCGAGCCAGCCGCCGGCCAGGGTGAGCGCGGCGGGCTGGCCCTGGCACACCTCCACGAGGGACTCGGCGGCGCGCGGGTCCACCGTGATGCGCACCGGGTCGATGTGCTGCGCCAGCAGCTCCACCCCGGACTTGGCGTCCAGGCCGCCGAGGGTGCAGGGGCGGACGTCGGCGATGCCGGTGAGCGGGCCGCGGGAGACGGCGACGAGCAGGCAGTCGGCGTTGTCCGGCAGCAGCGGGTCGACCTGCTCGGCGCCGGCGGCGTCGTCCAGCAGGAGCAGCACCCGGCGCTCGGCGAGGGCGGTGCGCAGCGTCTCGGTCAGCTCGTCCTCGGCGGCGCCGGGCGGGACGGGCAGGCCGAGGGCGGCGAGCAGGTCGCCGGCGGCGCGCTCGACGGGGACGGGGACGCCGTCGGGTTCGGTGAGCCGGGTGCGCAGCACCCCGTCCGGGTAACGCTCGGCGACCTGCCGGACCAGTTCCCCGGCGAGCGCGCTGCGGCCGGAGCCGGGGCGGCCGGCGATGAGCAGCACGCGGGCGCGGGGGGCCTTGCGGCCGGAGATGGTGTCCAGGCCGGCGCGCTCGATGTCGGCGCGCAGCTCCTTCAACTCCCGTGTGCGGCCCAGGAAGAGGCTCGTCGTGGCCGCCGGTGACCGGTCGACTCCCGACAGGTTCACGCCGCCTGCGTCCACCGCCTGATCCGTCACGGGCCACACTCCCGTCCCACCGCACGCGCGAGCCCGCCGGATCTTCCGGTGCGGGCGTTCTCAGAGCCTAGTTCACGCTCTGCGACGTGCCGTGACGGGCGGCGCGGATACATCGCCCAATCGGATCAAGCGATCGTCACACCGGAAGGATGGTCCAGGGTCGCTTCCCGCTCAGGCCCCGAGGGGCCGGCCGTCAGGACGCGAACGGCCGGGCCGGCCAGGGCGCCTCGGCCGGGCGCAGGGCGTCCAGACCGGCGCCGCCGCGGGCCGCGACGAGGGAGAGCACGCCGACCACCAGGCAGCTGTTGTGCAGGTCGCCCGCGAGGACGCCCCGCACCAGCTCGTCCACCGGCACCCGGGCCAGCTCCATGTCGGTCTCCTCGTGCTCGGCCGCGAAGCGCTCCCCCTCCGCCTCCGACAGGTCCCGGGCGAGGAAGATCCGCACGGCCTCGTCGCAGCCGCCGGGGGTGGTGTACACATCGGTCAGCACCCGCCAGTCCTCCGCCTTGACGTGCGCCTCCTCGTACAGCTCGCGCCGGGCGGCGTGCAGCGGGTTCTCGCCGGGCACGTCGAGCAGGCCGGCCGGGATCTCCCACAGCCGCTCGCGCACGGGGTGGCGGTACTGCCGGATGACCAGCACCCGGTCGTCGGCGTCCAGGGCGAGGACGGCCACGGAGCCGGGGTGGACCTGGTAGTCGCGGCGGGCCACCGAGCCGTCGGGCATGACCACCTCGTCGGTGCGGACCGAGGTCTTGGCCCCGGTGAACGGGGTCTCGCTCCCCCGGATCTCCCACTCCTCCGGAGTGTCCTTGATCGTCATGCCCTGTCCTTCCCCCACGTGCCCACGGCCCGCGGATGCCGCCGCCTTACGGAAAACCGGGGTGCCCGCCCTCGGCAGGCGCGCACCCCGGCAACCGTACAGCCCGGTGTGTCAGCCGGCGATCTTCCGCTCGACCGCGGCCTTCACCAGGCCGGCGAAGAGCGGGTGCGGGCGGGTCGGCCGCGAGCGCAGCTCGGGGTGGGCCTGGGTGGCGACCAGGTAGGGGTGCACGTCGCGCGGGTACTCGACGTACTCGACGAGCTTGCCGTCCGGGGAGGTGCCGGAGAAGACGATGCCCGCCTTCTTCTCCAGCTCGGCGCGGTAGGCGTTGTTCACCTCGTAGCGGTGGCGGTGGCGCTCCTCGACGTACTCCTTGCCGTCGTACACCTCGCGCACGATGGAGCCCTCGGCCAGCTTGGCCGGGTACATGCCGAGCCGCATGGTGCCGCCCATGTCGCCCTCGCCGGCCACGATGTCCAGCTGCTCGGCCATGGTGGAGATCACCGGGTGGCCGGTGGCCGGGTCGAACTCGGTGGAGTTGGCGTCGGAGATGTCGGCCAGGTTGCGCGCGGCCTCGATCACGATGCACTGCAGGCCCAGGCAGAGGCCCAGCAGCGGGATCTTGTTCTCGCGGGCGTAGCGGATCGCGCCGACCTTGCCGAGGACGCCGCGGTCGCCGAAGCCGCCCGGGATGCAGATGCCGTCGACGTCGCCGAGCTGCTGCGCGGCGCCGGCCGGGGTCTTGCAGTCGTCGGAGGTGACCCACTTGATCTTGACGCGGGCCTTGTTGGCGAAGCCGCCGGCGCGCAGCGCCTCGGTCACCGACAGGTAGGCGTCGGGCAGGTCGATGTACTTGCCGACCAGGGCGAGGGTGATCTCGTGCTCGGGGTTGTGGACGCGGTCGAGCAGGTCGTCCCAGGTCGTCCAGTCCACGTCCCGGAACGGCAGGTCGAGCTTGCGCACCACGTAGGCGTCCAGGCCCTCGCCGTGGATGACCTTCGGGATGTCGTAGATCGAGCGGGCGTCGGGGCAGGCGACGACGGCGGCCTCGTCCACGTCGCACATCAGCGAGATCTTCCGCTTGATGGCGGTGGGCACCTCGCGGTCGCAGCGCAGCACGATGGCGTCCGGCTGGATGCCGATGTTGCGCAGCGCGGCCACCGAGTGCTGGGTCGGCTTGGTCTTCAGCTCGCCGGACGGGCCGATGTAGGGCAGCAGCGAGATGTGCACCACGAAGACGTTGTCCCGGCCGACCTCGTGGCGGACCTGGCGGACGGTCTCCAGGAACGGCAGCGACTCGATGTCGCCGACCGTGCCGCCGACCTCCGTGATGACGACGTCCACCTCGTCGGTGGCCATGCGCCGGATGCGGTGCTTGATCTCGTTGGTGATGTGCGGGATGACCTGCACGGTGTCGCCGAGGTACTCGCCGCGCCGCTCCTTGGCGATCACGGTCGAGTACACCTGGCCGGTGGTGACGTTGGCCGAGCCGTCCAGGTCGCGGTCGAGGAAGCGCTCGTAGTGGCCGATGTCCAGGTCGGTCTCGGCGCCGTCGTTGGTGACGAACACCTCACCGTGCTGGAAGGGGTTCATCGTGCCCGGGTCGACGTTCAGGTACGGGTCGAGCTTCTGCATCACGACGCGCAGGCCACGGGCCTTGAGCAGCATGCCCAGGCTGGAGGCGGTGAGGCCCTTGCCGAGCGAGGAGGCGACACCCCCGGTGACGAAGATGTGCTTGGTCGTCGTGGCTGTGCTGTTTCGGAAAGCAGCGGGCGGCATGGCCAAGAGGGGGCTCCCGTGGTCGCGAATTGTCGTGCGGTACGGCGGTCCGGCCCGGGGAACCCGGGTTTTCCGGCTGAGGCGCCGTCGCTGCGGTTCGGGGGTTTCGAGCCCACCGGTCCACGGGCTACCAGGGTATCAGCGCCGGACGGGTAGGGCTTCCGAGCACCCTCCGCACACGCGTCGTCAGCGGTGCGTGGCGGTCACGGGCTCCTCACCCGGCGCTCACCCGTTCGGCGCAGGCGGGTTGTCCGGAGCGGCACGCGGATCAGGTACGTGCGTCGTATCCTGCTCGGACACTCGCTGCCGAGCAGGGCCGGCAAGACGGCACCACCCCCGCCCGTACACACCGGAACAACGAGAGCTCGTCAGTTCGTTGAGCAATGGTTTGAGCAAGGTCCGTCGCCGTCCCCACGGCCGGCGGTTTGCCTCACCGCTCGACGCCGCATTACAACGACCCCTTGACCTCACCAAGCGACAGCCCCCATTTGCGGGGTGACGTGGCCGTTCGACTGGAGTTGCACGTGGCCGGGCGCATCGAAGACTACGCACTCATCGGAGACATGCAGACCGCTGCCCTGGTCTGCCGGGACGGCACGGTCGACTGGCTGTGCCTGCCCCGCTTCGACTCGCATGCCATCTTCGCCGGTCTGCTGGGCACCGAGGAACACGGCTTCTGGCGGCTCGGCCCCGCGTACCCGGCCGGCTCGGAGCCGCCCGCGGCCACCCGGCGCACCTACCGCGGCGACTCGCTGATCCTGGAATCGGAGTGGGACACCCCGCGCGGCACGGTCCGGGTGACCGATTTCATGCCCCCGCGCGACGGCGCCCCGCAGGTGATCCGCATCGTGGAGGGCGTCACCGGCCGGGTCCCGATGCGCTCGACCCTGCGCATGCGCTTCTCCTACGGCCGGGTCGTGCCCTGGGTGCACCGGCACGAGACGCGGACGGTGGCGGTGGCCGGCCCGGACTCCGTGTGGTTCGACACACCGGAGGAGACCTACGGCAAGTCGCTGACCACGTACGCGGACTTCACCGTCGCTCCCGGTGAGCGGATCGCCTTCACCATCTCCTGGCAGCCCTCGCACAAGGAGCCGCCGCCGCTGCCCGAGCCGGAGCAGTCGCTGGAGGCGACGGAGGAGTTCTGGCGCGAGTGGGTCGGGCACTGTACGTACCACGGCCCCTACCGCGAGGCCGTGGTCCGCTCCCTGATCACGCTGAAGGCCCTGACCTACGCCCCCACCGGCGGCATCGTCGCCGCCCCCACCACCTCCCTGCCGGAGGACATCGGCGGCGTGCGCAACTGGGACTACCGCTACACCTGGCTGCGCGACGCGGCGATCACCCTTTCCTCGCTGCTGCGCACCGGCTACCGCGAGGAGGCCCGCGCCTGGCGCGAGTGGCTGCTGCGGGCGGTCGCGGGCGACCCGGAGAACCTCCAGATCATGTACGGCATCGCCGGCGAGCGCGAACTCGGCGAGGCGGAGCTGGACTGGCTGCCCGGCTACGAGAACTCCGCCCCGGTCCGGGTGGGCAACGGCGCGGCGCACCAGCTCCAGCTGGACGTCTACGGCGAGGTCACCGAGGCCCTGCACCTGGCCCACATGACGGGCCTCGCGCGCAACGACTACGCCTCCCTGCTCCAGCTCAAGCTGATCCGCTACCTGGAGAAGCACTGGCAGGAGCCGGACGAGGGCATCTGGGAGGTGCGCGGGCCGCGCCGCCACTTCGTGCACTCCAAGGTCATGGCGTGGGTCGCGGTGGACCGCACGATCAAGCTGATGGAGTCCGGCGACGTCGACGGGCCGCTGGAGCGCTGGAAGGAACTGCGCGACGAGATCCACCGCGACGTGTGCGAGAAGGGGTACGACAAGGAGCGCAACACCTTCACGCAGTCCTACGGCTCCCGCGAGCTGGACGCGTCCTTGCTGCTGATCCCGCAGATGGGCTTCCTGCCGCCGGACGACAAGCGGGTCATCGGCACCATCGAGGCGATCCAGCGCGAGCTGTCCACCACGGACGGCTTCATCCTGCGCTACCCCACCGACGGCGACCACGCGGGCGTGGACGGTCTGCCCGGCGACGAGGGCGCGTTCCTCGCGTGCTCGTTCTGGATGGCCGACGACCTGGCGATGATCGGCCGCGTGGACGAGGCGCGCAAGCTCTTCGAGAAGCTGCTCTCGCTCCGCAACGACCTGGGCCTGCTGGCCGAGGAATGGGACCCGCGCCTCCAGCGCCAGGTGGGCAACTTCCCCCAGGCATTCAGCCACGTCCCCCTGATCGACACAGCCCTCCGCCTGACGGCGAGCGGGGCGTACGGAGGCTGAACCGCCCGCCTGCGGCTACGACCGCGTAGCCGCAGGCGCGCCACCATGGCCGCTCCCCTCCCCCGCCGTAGCTGCGGGCAATCGTGCCTCCCCCAGTGCCTCAACGGCCTGGGAGGTACCCCCAGGGCGGCACGGGTGGGCGCAGCGGCACCCCCTCAAGCGGGGCGAGCGCACCCCACCCCACGGCCACCCCAAGCTTTTGGGCGCCCGACCACTCCGGTCACCCCAAGCTCCCGCCCCGCCCACCTCCCCGCACCCAGAAGACTCCACCCGCCCAAGAACTCCCAAGCCGACAAACTTGCAGGTAGCGTCCGCTTTCATGGACCCTCGACCAGACACCGAGGGCGCCGGCATCACAGTCCAGCGCGCTCTCGAACTCCCCGGCCTCCGCAGCGGCCTCCCAGAGATCCTGGCGGGCGCGGACCGCCTCACCCGCACCGTCCGCTGGGTGCACGCCGGCGAGGTCCCCAACATCGCCTCCCTCCTCAAGGGCGGCGAACTCCTCCTCACCACCGGCTACGGCCTCGGCACCCGCCCCGCCGACCAGCGCGCCTTCGTCCGCACCCTCGCCGAACGCGGCATCGCCGCCCTCGTCGTGGAGCTGGGCCCCCGCTTCACCCGCCTCCCGGCCACCCTCGTGGAGACGGCCCGCACCGCCGGTCTCCCCCTCGTCCAGCTGCACCGCGAGGTGCCGTTCGTGGCGGTCACCGAGGAGATCCACACGGAGATCGTCAACGGCCACTACGCCCTTCTGCAACGCGCCGAGGAGGTGCACCGCCGCTGCACCGAGGCCCTGCTCGGCGGCGGCGGGGTCCCCCAGGTGCTGGCCGTCCTGGCCGGCGCCGCCGGCAACCCGGTCTTCCTGGAGACCCCGGACGGCCGGCTGCTGTACGCGGCCGGCCCCGGCCCCGAGGGCGCCGACCCGCTCCAGGTCTGGGAGGGGCTGCGCGGCCAGCACAAGGACACCCCGCCGCCGGCCGGCTCGGTCCTGGTGGACGTGCCGGGCGGCGGCCCTGGCACCGGCTCGGTCCGCGCCCGGCTCGTCCTGCTGCCGGTGCGCGCCCCGCTCGCCCCGGTGCACCGGATGGCCGCCGAGCGCGCGGCCGGCATCCTCGCCGTGGTGCTGATGCAGGCCCGGCAGGAGGAGGAACTGGCCGCGCGGGGCCGCGGCGACTTCCTCACCGACCTCGCCGAGGGCCGGATCACCGCCGAGAACGCCCCGGCGCAGGCCCGCGTCCTCGGTTTCAAGCCGGGCGCGAGCCCTCTGCTGCCCGTGGTGATGCGGCTCGGCGACACCCTGGCGCCCGGCGGCGGCTGGGCGGTGCTGGCCCGTGCGGTCGCCGAGGAGCTGGCCGCGGTGGGCGTGCCGGTGCTGCTGGGCGTGCGGCCGGTCGAGGGCCGGGTGCCGCTGCTGGTCGGGCTGCGCGCGGAGACGGAGCGGGCGGCGGTGGCCGACCGGGTCGCGGCGGCGTTGCGGGCCGGGGTGGAGCGGGCCGGGATGCACCGGCCGGGCGCGCAGCCCCCGGTGGTGGTGGTCGGGGTGGCGGGCGGCTGGGCGGCGGCCTCGGCGGGGCTGCGGCACGCGGCGGAGACGGCGACGGCGGCGCAGGGGCTGCCGGAGCGGCCCTGGTACGACGCCCGCCGCCTCGACATCGACCTGCTGCTGTGGCGGCTGCGCGACCATCCGGACCTGGCGGCCTTCGTGGACCGGGCGATCGGCCCGCTGCGCGACCACGACAACCGGTCCAAGCCGCCGCTGCTGCCCACGCTCCAGACGTATCTGGCGCACGCGGGCCGCAAGGCGGAGACCGCGCGCGAGCTGCATCTGAACCGGCAGACGCTCTACAACCGCCTGGCCCGGATCGGGGAGTTGCTGGGCACCGACCTGGACGACCCGCAGACGGTGCTGGCCCTCAGCCTCGCCCTGCGCGCCCGCCGGCACGTGCCGTGAGCAGCGTCGCGGTCAGGTGACGAACCGCTGTCCGAGCGGCCGGGGCTGGGTCAACTCGTCGTAGACGCTGAGCACTTGGGCGACGGTCTCGTCCTCGGTGGGCCAGGTGGCCGCCTGCAGGGCGCCCGACTCCCGCAGTTCCCGGCGGCGTTCGGGATCGCCGAGCAGGCGCAGGACGGCGGCGCCGAACGCCTCCGCGTCGCCGTGCGGGACGAGTTCGGCGGCGTCGCCGACGAGTTCGGCGATCCCGCCGGTGCGCGCGGCGACCAGCGGCACGCGCGCGTGCAGGGCCTCCTGCGCGAGCACGGAGCGGGCCTCCCAGCTGCCGGGCAGCAGCGCGAGGTCGGCGGCGGCGAGGAGTTCGGCGACGTCGTCGCGCCGGCCGATGAGCCGCACCGGCAGCCCCTCGTCCTCGATCCGCCGTTGCAGCGCCGGGCGCAGCGGTCCCTCGCCCGCGACGACGACCAGCGGCACGGGTTCGGCGGTGCGCCAGGCGCGGGCGGCGTCCAGCAGCAGTTCGTGTCCGCGGTGCGGGTCGAGGGAGGCGACGGCGATGAGCAACGGCCGTCCGGTCGCGCCGAGTTCGGCGCGCACCTTGGCGCCGGGGCGGTCCGGGCGGCCGGGCGCGGTGTGCGGGCGGGGCACGGCGACGGCGGCGAGCCGGGCGTCGCGCGCGCCTCTGCGGCGGGCCCGGTCGACCAGTTCGGAGGTGGTGCCGAGCACGACGGTGGCGGCCTTGACCGCGCGCCGCTCCAGCAGGCGCAGCAGATGCGCGCGGGGGCCGTCGGCGTGGGTGTGGTTGTGCCAGGTGACGACGAGCGGGGTGGGGCGGCCGCTGAGGGCGAGCGCCGCCCGGAAGGAGGCGTGCAGTCCGTGCGCGTGCACCAGGTCGGCGCCCGCGCAGGCGGTGCGCAGCGCGGCCACGGACACCGGGTCGCTGCTGCGCGGCACGTGGACGTGCTCGGCGCCGGCCGCGGTGAAGCCGTAGGCGCGGTCGACGTGTTCGGGGGCGCACACCGTGACCCGTACGCCCCTGGCGATCAGCCCGGCGGTCAGCGAGCGCACGTGCGCGCTGCTTCCGGCGTTGCCGCCGCCCAGCACCTGCACGGTGCGCAGCGGCGACTGACCGTGCGTTACGTGGCTGGTCACGGGGCTCACGCGGCCGGGGCTCCTGGTTCGGCGTGGGACGGTCGGCGCCGGTCGGTACGGCGTCGGGGCGGCTCGGCCGGCCGGCGTCGGCGGGTGCGGCGTCGGTCGGTCACGGGGAAACGTACCGAAGATCGTGCGGAAGGTCGCGGGCCGAGGGCCGGACCGCGCGCATCCGCTCGGCGTGCCGCCTCCTCCTCAAGGATGCCAGTACGCACGGGTGTTCCGGCGCCGACGGGTGGCGGAAAGCGCTCGGTGACGGTCCGACACGGCGCACCAGGTCACCCACATGAGTGAATGTGAGGTGCCGGGGGCGCGTGCGCCGGGCGCTCAGAGGGCGCGGGCGAGCCGGCTCACCCGGTCGCCGCACACGGCGGCGGCGACCACCGCGGCGGCGTGGGCGACCAGCCCGGCGCGTCCGTTGCACACCACGGCCGCCGCGCCGAGCGCCGCGCCCAGGGCGTGCGCCCCGGCGTCGCCGAGCATCTCGCGCTCCCCCAGGTCGTCGGGCAGGACCGCGGCGGCGGCCCCGGCGGCGACGGCGGACAGTCCGGCCCCGGGCCCGCGCCGCAGCAGTCCGGGCGCGGCGAGCGCGAGGACCGCCCCGGCGGCGCGGCCGGGGCGCAGATCCACCAGGTTCACGGCGTGCGCGGCCCCGGCGATCACCACGCCCGCGAGCACCTTGTCGGCGGGCCGTTCCTTCAGCGCCGCCCCGGCGGCCAGGGCGGCGGCGCCGATCCCGAACAGTTTCACCGCGCCGCTGGTGACCTCGCCGTCGCGCAGGGCCGTGAGATGGGCGCGGAACCCGCGCCGCGGATCGCCGGCCCCGGCCACGTCGTCGTAGGCGCCGCAGGCGCCGGCGGCCAGCACCGCGAGCCCGGCGGCCGGCCGGACGCGTCCGGCGGCGAGCGCCGCGCCGAGCGCGGTCGCGGGTCCGGCGTAGAGCCCGACGGTACGGCCCGCGTGGTTGGTCCGCTCCCAGCGTCCCCGGCCGCCGGGCGGCGCGGCGCGCAGCGCGGCGGCGAAGGCCCGGGTGAGACCGGCGGACAGGGCGAGCGAGGCGGCGGGACGGAAGATCATCCCGCCACCCTACGCAGCCCTACAGATCGGCCCGGGCGGTGGCCAGCAGTTCCTCGGCGTGGGCGCGGGCGGTCTCGGAGTCCTCCTGGCCGGCCAGCATCCGGGACAGTTCCCGGACCCGCTCCTCGCCCTCCAGCACCTTCACGCCCGACCGGGTCACCGAGCCGTCGTTCGTCTTCTCCACCAGCAGCTGCCGGTCGGCGAAGGCGGCGACCTGGGGCAGATGGGTGACCACGACGACCTGCGCGGTCCTGGCGAGCTTCGCCAGGCGCCGCCCGATCTCCACGGCCGCCTTGCCGCCGACGCCCGCGTCGACCTCGTCGAACAGGTACGTCGGCACCGGGTCGGTGCCCGCGAAGACCACCTCGACGGCGAGCATCACGCGCGACAGCTCACCGCCGGAGGCGCCCTTGGCGATCGGCCGGGGCGGCGCGCCCGGATGCGGGGCGAGCAGCAGTTCCACCTCGTCGACGCCGTTCGGGCCGTAGGCGACGGTCCGCCCGCCGACCTCCACGCCCTCGGGGTCCTCGGTCTGGCGGATGTCGAACGACACGCGCGCGTGCGGCATGGCCAGCGAGGCCAGCTCGGCGGTCACGGCGGCCGCGAACCGTTCGGCGGCCTCCGTGCGGGCGTCCGTCAGCGCCTGCGCCAGGCCTCCCAGCTCGGCCCGCAGCGCGTCCCGCTCGGCCGTCAGCTCCCCGATCCGCTCGTCGTCGGAGTCGAGTTCGGTCAGCCGGGCGGCGCTGTGCTCGGCCCACGCGAGCACGGCGTTCACGTCCTCGCCGTACTTGCGGGTCAGCCCGGTCAGCGCGGCCCGCCGCTCCTCGACGGCCGCCAGCCGCAGCGGGTCGGCGTCCAGGTCGTCGGCGTACCCGGCCAGCTCGCCCGCCACGTCGCCGAGCAGGATGCCGATCTCCCCGATCCGGTCGGCGAGGTCCGACAGGGCCGGGTCGTGGGCGCGCACCGCCTCCAGGGCCCGCTGGGCGCCCGCGACGAGGGTGGCCGCGTCGATGCCCTCGGGGTCCTCCGGGTTGCCCGCGAGAGCGGCGTGCGCGATCGTCGCGGCGGACGACAGCGCCTCGGCGTGCCCGAGCCGCTCGGCCTCCTCGGCCAGCTCCGCGTCCTCCCCGGGGCGCGGCTCGACGGCGGCGATCTCCTCCAGACCGTAGCGGAGCAGGTCGGCCTCCTGGGCCCGCTCCCGCGCGCGCGTGGTGATCTCCTCCAGCTCGGCGACCACCGCCCGCAGCCGCTTGTAGGCCCCGGTGTACTTGGCCAGCGGCACGGCGACGGCGTCGCCCGCGTACCGGTCGAGGGCCTGGCGCTGCCGGCTGAGCTTGAGCAGGCCCTGCTGGTCGGTCTGGCCGTGCACGGCCACCAGGTCGTCGGCGAGTTCGGCGAGCAGCCCCACGGGCACGCTGCGTCCGCCGAGGTGCGCCCGGGAGCGCCCTTCGGCGGAGACGGTACGGCTGATCAGCAGCGCCCCGTCGTCCAGCTCGGCGCCGGCCTCCTCGGCCCGGACCACCGCGGCGGCGCCCGGCGGCACGGCCACCCGGCCCTCCACGACGGCCTTGCCGGCCCCGATCCGCACGAGCGCCGGATCGGCGCGCCCGCCCAGCAGCAGCCCCAGACTGGTGACCACCATGGTCTTGCCCGCACCGGTCTCGCCCGTGACGGCGGTGAAGCCGGGTGACAGCTCGACGACCGCGTCGTCGATCACCCCGAGCGACCGTATCCGCATCTCCTCCAACACGACGACGACCATACGAGGTTTTGGCCGCCTCGTGCGACGCCGCCCCGCCCGAGGGGGGCGGCAGCCCCGTTCCAGCCGCACCGGCGACCGGGCGAACCCTAGTGCGGCGCCCCGCGCCAGCCGGAGACCGGCAGGGCGAACTTGGCGACCAGGCGGTCGGTGAACGAGGCGTGGTGCAGCCGGGCCAGCCGCACCGGCACGGCCCCGCGCCGCACCTCCACGCGCGCGCCCGGCGGCAGCTCCACCGTGCGCCGCCCGTCGCACCACAGCACGCCCGGCGGGACGTGCGGCAGCACCTCCACGGCCAGCACCGAGTCCGGCGAGGTGACCAGCGGCTTGGCGAACAGGGCGTGGGCGCTGATCGGCACCATCAGCAGCGCCTCCACCTCCGGCCACACCACGGGGCCGCCGGCCGAGAAGGCGTAGGCGGTGGAGCCGGTCGGGGTGGCGCACACGATCCCGTCGCAGCCGAACCCGGTGACCGGCCGGCCGTCGATCTCCAGCACGACCTCCAGCATCCGCTCGGCGGACACCTTCTGCACGGCCGCCTCGTTCAGCGCCCAGTCGGTGTGCACGATGTCGCCGTTGCGGTGCACGACCACGTCGACGGTCATCCGCTCCTCGACCTCGTAGGCCCGGCTGACCACCCGGTCCACGACCTTGTCGAGGTCGTCGCGCTCGGCCTCGGCGAGGAACCCGACCCGCCCGAGGTTCACGCCGAGCATCGGCACCCCGGAGGCGCGGGCGAACTCGGCGCCGCGCAGCAGCGTGCCGTCACCGCCCAGCACGATCAGCAGCTCGCACCCGTCCAGGCACTGCGGAGTGGCCTCGGCGACCAGCTCCACCTCGCCCGGCAGCGGCAGGTCCCGCGCCTCCGCCGCCAGCACCCGTACGCCGATCCCGGAGCGCAGCAGCCCCTTGACCACCAGTTCGGCACTGCGGACGGCGGCCGGCCGCCCGGTGTGCGCCAGCAGGAAAACGGTACGCGCCCGGGTCTGTGTCCGAGCCTGAGTCTGTGTCAACGCGGCCCCTCCGCCACTGCACGGTCAACATCGGCCGGGTCCAGGGCGGGCGCCCCGGCACGCAGCCACAGAAAGTACTCGACGTTGCCGGAGGGTCCGGGCAGCGGACTCGCGGTGACACCCCGCACCCCGAGCCCCAGCTCCCACGCCCTGCCCGCCACGCCCCGCACGGCCTCCGCCCGCAGCTGCGGACTCCGTACGACACCCCCGCTGCCCAGCCGCTCCTTCCCCACCTCGAACTGCGGCTTGACCATCATCACCAGGTCGGCGTCCGGCCGCACGCACCGCACCAGGGCGGGCAGCACCAGTCCGAGCGGGATGAAGGACAGGTCGCCCACGACAAGGTCCACAGGTTCTCCGTCGATCGCCTCGAGCGTCAACTCACGTACGTTCGTACGGTCCTTGACGGTGACGCGTTCATCCTGCTGGAGAGACCAGGCGAGTTGTCCGTATCCGACGTCGACGGCGACGACGTGCGCGGCGCCCGCGCGCAGCAGCACATCGGTGAAGCCGCCGGTGGACGCGCCGGCGTCCAGCGCCCGCCGCCCTCGGACGACGAGCCCCTGCGGCACGAAGGCATCCAGCGCCCCGGCCAGTTTGTGGCCGCCGCGCGAGACGTAGTCGGGGTCGCTGTCGTCGGTCCGGACGACGATGGCGGCGGCGGTCTCCACCTGGGTGGCGGGCTTGGTCGCGACGGTCTTGCCGACGGTGACCCGGCCGGCGGCGATCAGCTGGCTGGCGTGCTCGCGCGAGCGCGCCAGCTTGCGGCGGACCAGCTCCGCGTCGAGACGGCGACGTGCGACTCCTGCCACGTTCTGTTCAGCTCCTGTGTCGGTACGGCGGTGCGGGGGCCGGGGAGCCCGGGCGGGCGTCGAGCGCGGTGAGCGCGTCGCGCAGCCCCCGGTGTACATCCTCGTACACCGCCACATGCCCCTCGGTGGCGAGGTGGTCGGCGTCGCCGAGCCGCTCCAGGGCCGCGTCGACGCCGGGGTCGCCGGTGGGGGTGCGGGGCACGTCCAGCGGGGCGGGCGCGGCGGGGCCGGCGTCGGGGTCCGGCAGGCCGGGGACGGTCCCGGTCCCGGGAAGGCCGGGGGCAGTCCCGGGAAGGCCGGAGCCGGGAGGGCCCGGGGCGGGGTCCGGACGGCCGGGGGCGGCCGGCGCGCGGCCGTCCGCCGGGTGCGGCGGGACCTCCGTCCCGGTCACAGAGTCGTTCATGCCCCGACGCTACCGCGAAGCCCTGGGGTACCGTCGGTCGCGATGGCCACGATCGAGGAGTGCCGTGCGGCACTCGAGAAGCTCTCGGACACCATGGCGAACGCCGACGGGGACGTGCGCGACGCGGCGGCGCTGGACCGCTCGGTCAGCTGCCACATCACGGACCTCGACGTCACCTTCGTCGGCCGCCTCACCGGCGGCCGCATCGACGTGCGCGACACCGTGCCGGGGCCGCCGCCCGAGAAGGCGCAGATACGGCTCGCCATGAGCGGCGACGACCTGGTCGCGCTGGTCGGCGGCGCGCTGAACTTCGCCACCGCCTGGGGCACGGGCCGGGTGAGGCTGGAGGCGGGTCTGCTGGACCTGTTCCGGCTCAGGAAGCTTCTGTAGCGACGGCGGAGGCTTCCTCGGCGCCCTCCGCGGCCCCGGCCTTTCCCGGGGCCTCGGCAGCCCCGCCCTTCCCGGCGCCCGACCGGGCCTTGCGCGCCGCCGGCACCACCAGCGGAGTCCCGGTCTCGGGGTCCTCGATGACCTGGCAGCGCAGCCCGAAGACCTCCTCCACCAGCTCGGCGGTGACGATGTCGCCCGGCGCGCCCTGGGCGACGACCCGGCCCTCGCGCAGGGCGACGAGGTGGGTGGCGTAGCGGGCGGCGTGGTTGAGGTCGTGCAGCACGGCCACCAGCGTGCGCCCCTGCTCCTCGTGCAGCTCGGCGCACAGGTCCAGGACGTCGATCTGGTGCTGGATGTCCAGGTACGTCGTCGGCTCGTCCAGCAGCAGCAGCGGCGTCTGCTGGGCGAGCGCCATGGCGATCCACACCCGCTGGCGCTGGCCGCCGGACAGCTCGTCCACGTACCGCTCGGCGAGCCGGGCGATGCCGGTGCGCTCCATGGACTCCCGGACGACCCGCTCGTCCTCGGCCGACCACTGGCGCAGGATGCCCTGG
Source organism: Streptomyces sennicomposti (assembly GCF_019890635.1). Taxonomy (GTDB): domain Bacteria; phylum Actinomycetota; class Actinomycetes; order Streptomycetales; family Streptomycetaceae; genus Streptomyces; species Streptomyces sennicomposti. Next base: position 6,562 of record NZ_JAIOAB010000003.1, on the reverse strand, counting down.
TGCGGGTAGCGGCCGCGGCCCACCAGGTCGCCGACGGTGATGCCGTCCGGCGCGATCGAGGACTGCGGCAGCAGCCCGAGGGTGCGGGCGACCTTCTTGGCGGGCATGGACTGGATGACCTGCCCGTCCAGCAGCACCCGGCCCTCGGCGGGCCTGAGCATCCGCGAGAGCGCCCGCAGCAGGGTGGACTTGCCGCACGCGTTGGGGCCGACGATCACCGTGAAGGAGTGGTCGGGGATCTCCACCGACAGCTGTTCGGCGATCACCCGCTGGTCGTAGGCGAGGGTGACGTTCTCGGCGGACAGGCGGCTCACGGTGCTCCTCGGATCGTTCACTGCGGTGGTGCGGGCGCCCGTCGGAAGCGCCTTGCTGCCGGGGGCGCTCGGCACGGGCGCCGTCGTGCCCCGGGCGCTCATATACGGCCCTTCCTGCGTTCGGTGACCAGCAGCCACAGCAGGTAGACGCCGCCGAGCGCGCCGGTGACCACGCCGACGGGCAGCTGGTCGGCGCCGAAGACACGCTGCGAGGCCCAGTCGGCGACCACCAGCAGGGCGGCGCCCATGCACAGGGAGGGCACGAGGTTGGGGCCGGGCGAGCGGGTCAGCCGCCGGGCGAGCTGCGGCGCGGTCAGGGCGACGAAGGAGACGGGGCCCGCGGCGGCCGTGGCGGCGGCGGTGAGCAGCACGGCGGAGCCCATCAGCAGCAGGCGTACCCGCTCGACGCGCACGCCGAGGGCGTACGCCGTGTCGTCGCCCATCTCCAGCATCCGCAGCCCGCGCGCGTTGGCGAGGACCAGCGGCAGGAGCACCGCGCCCAGCACCAGCAGCGGCCGCACCTGGGTCCAGTCGCGGCCGTTGAGGGAACCGCTCATCCAGACGACGGCGCGGGCCGCGTCCACGAAGTCGGCCTTGGTGATGAGGTAGCCGTTGACGGCGGTGACGACGGCGTTGACGCCGATGCCGACCAGGACCAGCCGGTAGCCGTGCACGCCCTGCTTCCAGGCGAGGAAGTAGATCGCCAGCCCGGTGACCAGGCCGCCGGCGAGCGCGCCGAGGGTGACGGCGGTGGCGCCGCCGGAGGACAGGACGATGACGACGAGCGCGCCGGCCGACGCCCCCTGGGAGAGGCCGAGGACGTCCGGGCTGCCGAGCGGATTGCGCGCGACGGACTGGAACAGCGCGCCGCCGAGCCCGAGGCAGGCGCCGACCAGCAGCCCGACCAGGACGCGCGGCAGCCGCAGGTCCCGGACGATGAAGTCCTGTCCCGGCTTGCCCTGTCCGACGAGCGCCCTGAGCACGTCGGAGGAGGAGATCGGGAAGTCGCCGGTGCCGATCAGCAGGACGCTCGCGGCGAGCGCGGCCAGCGCCAGCAGGACGACGACGGTGAACGCCCGTACGTCCACGCGGAGGGAGAGCCCGCCCGGGGTGCGGACGGCCCGTGCGGTGCGCGGGGGGCGTTCGGTGCGAGAGGAGTGCGCGGTGCGCGGGGAGTGCGCGGTGCGCGGGGAGCGCGCGGTGCGCGGGGAGTGCGCGGTGCGCGAAGGGTGTGCGGTCTTCACAGCTGGGCCGTCCTCCGCCGCCGTACGAGCAGGATGAACACCGGGCCGCCGATGATCGCGGTGACGACCCCGACCTGGACCTCGGCGGGGCGGGCGACGATCCGCCCGATCACATCGGCGCCGAGCAGCAGCACCGGCGACAGGACGGTGGCGTACGGCAGGACCCAGCGCAGGTCGGGGCCGGTGAAGGAGCGCACGACGTGCGGGACCATCAGGCCGACGAAGACGATCGGGCCGCAGGCGGCGGTGGCCGCCCCGCACAGCACGGTCGCGGCGAGCATGGCCAGCGCCCGGGTCCGGTTCAGATTGGCGCCGAGGGCGCGGGCGGTGTCGTCGCCCATCGCCAGCGCGTTGAGCGGGCGGGCCAGCAGCAGCGCGAGGAGCGTGCCGGCCAGCAGGAACGGCAGCACCTGGACGATGGTGGCGTTCGTGGCCGAGGCCAGCGAGCCGACCGTCCAGAAACGCATCCGGCCCAGCGCCGCGTCGTCCATGATCATCACGGCCTGGAGATAGCCGTACAGGGCGGCGCCGATGGCGGCCCCGGCCAGCGCGAGCCGGACGGGGGTGGCGCCCCGGCTGCCGCCGAGGAACCACACCAGCGCGCCCACGGCCGCCGCGCCGAGGAACGCGAACCAGACGTAACCGCTCAGGCTGGTCACGCCGAAGTAGGTGATGGCGGTGACCACGGCGGCCGACGCGCCCGCGTTGATGCCGAGGACCCCGGGGTCGGCCAGCGGATTGCGGGTGAGCGCCTGGAGCACCGCACCGGACAGTCCGAGGGCGGCCCCGGCGAGCAGTCCGAGGACCGTGCGGGACAGCCGCTCGCCGACCACCACGTCGGCGTACGTCCCCGAGTCCTGGAAGAGTCCGTGCCAGACCTGGGCCAAGGACAGCTCCTTGGCCCCGACGGCGATGCTCACCAGTGCGACGAGCACCAGGACCGCTGCGGACAGGACGAGCCCGGCGGCTCGCGTCCCGCGGCGGGACGGGGGCGCGGCGGCTGCGGCGCGCTCTTCGGGGGGACTGTCGACCAACACGCAGTTAGGTTAGCCTACCCTCGTCAACTCTCCGCTGCCGCGTACCCGTCCCGGGGGACGGCCGGAGCGCTCCCTTCCGAGCGACGGCCGAAGCGCTCCCGCCCCGAGGAACCGCCGGGTGCCCCGCGGGGCCGGACGGCCACCCGGCGCCCACGGAGCCACGGCCGTACGCCCGGCTCACAACCCCAGTCGCGCCAGCGCCTTCGCCGCGTCCAGCCCGCACGCGCTCTCGCCGCCCGCCGTCCACGCCGCCGCGCACAGCGCGCGCAGTCCGTCCAGCGGCTGCCCGTCGCCGGCGAGGTCCAGCCGGTCCTCCCCCGCCGACGCCGTCCATCCGCCGCACCGGAAACCGTCACCCTCTCGGGTGATCTCCGGCTGCCCGGTGAGCAGCCCGCGCAGATCCGCGTCGACATACGTCGGCCGGTGCCGCGGCGGCGCGGCGAGCAACTGCGCCCCGTCGGTCACCCCGGTCAGCACGAGCAGCGAGTCGACCCCGCCGTTGAACGCGCCCTCGATGTCCGTGTCCAGCCGGTCGCCGACCACCAGGGGCCGCTTGGCGCCGGTGCGCAGGATCGTCTCGCGGTGCATGGGCGGCAGCGGCTTGCCCGCCACCTGCGGCTCGGCGCCCGTGGCGATCCGGACGACCTCCACCGCCGCGCCGTTGCCCGGAGCGATGCCGCGTGCGCCCGGAATGGTCAGGTCGGTGTTGGACGCGAACCACGGCACCCCGCGGCGCACGGCGTAACAGGCCTCCGCGAACCGCCCCCAGGGCAGCTCCGGTCCGCCGTAGCCCTGGACCACCGCCGCCGGGTCGTCGTCGGCCGACTCCACCGGCTCCAGCCCGCGCTCGCGCAGCGCGACCCGCAGCCCCTCCCCGCCGACCACCAGCACCCGCGCCCCGGCGGGCACCTGGTCGGCGATCAGCCGGGCCACCGCCTGCGCCGAGGTCACCACGTCCGACCCGGCCGCCGGTATGCCCAGCTCGGTCAGGTGCGCGGCCACCGCGTCCGGGGTGCGCAGCGCGTTGTTGGTGACGTACGCGAGCCGCATCCCCCCGTCGCGGGCCGCGGCCAGCGAGTCCACCGCGTGCGCGATGGCGTCACCGCCCGCGTACACCACCCCGTCCAGATCGAGCAGGGCCGTGTCGTACGCCTCGCTCAGGGCCTGCCCACTGCCCTCGGGCCTCGTCCTGACGCCCTGGCTCATTCCGCATCGCTCCTCATGAAACCGGCTTTCCTCCGATCATCCCCCATGCCACCGACACACGTACGATGCCGGGATGAACACAGCAGGTCACACACCGGCAACACCCCGCCGAGGCCTGGAACTCACCCCGTTCCGAGGCCTTCGCTACGACCCCGACCGGGTCGGCAGCCTGGCCGCGGTGACGTCCCCGCCCTACGACGTCGTCGTCCGCCCCGACGGCCTGCACCACCTCCAGTCCGCCGACCCCCACAACATCGTGCGGCTGATCCTGCCCCAGGCCGGCACCCCCTCCGCCCGCAACGAACAGGCCGCCGACACCCTGCGCCGCTGGCTGTCCGAGGGCGTCCTGACCACCGACCGCGAGCCGGCCCTGTACGTCTACGAGCAGTGCGACGGCGACGGCATGCTGCAACGCGGGCTGATCGGCGCGCTGCGCGTCTGCGACCCGGACGAGGGCGTCGTGCTCCCGCACGAGGACGTGATGCCGCACATCGTCGAGGACCGTGCCGCCCTGATGCGGGCCACCAGCGCCAACCTCGAACCGCTGCTGCTCACCTACCGGGGCAACGGCTCGACCGCCGCCACGACCGTCGTCCTCGAACGCACCGCCGAACAGCTTCCGCTGCTGGCGACCACCACCGAGGACGGCTTCAGCCACCGCCTGTGGGCGATCACCGACCCGGCGGACGTGACGGCCGTCCAGGAGGACCTGGTCGAGCACCAGGCCCTGATCGCCGACGGCCACCACCGCTGGGCGACCTACCGGCGGCTGCGCGCGGAGCACCCGTCCCCCAGCGCCTGGGACTACGGCCTGGTCCTGCTCGTGGACACCGCCCGCTACCCCCTGCGGGTGCGTGCCATCCACCGCCTGCTGCACGGCCTGCCGGTCGCGGAGGCGCTGCCCGCGCTGGACGGCCTGTTCCGGGTACGCCGGCTGGACGTGCCGCAGGCCGAGGCCCTGACCGCGCTCGCGGCGGCGGCGGAGGCGGGCAACGCCTTCCTGCTCGCCGGCGACGGCTCCTTCCACCTGGTGGACCGCCCGGACCCCGCGCTCCTGGCCCGCACGGTCCCCGCCGACCGGCCGGAGGCCTGGCGCACCCTGGACGCGACGGTCCTGCACGCCACGCTCCTGGCGCACATCTGGCACATCCCGGAGGACGACCCGACCCGTATCGCCTACATCCACGACACGGCGGCCACCGTGCAGAAGGCGGAGCACGACGGCGACACGGCCGTCCTGATGCACCCGGTGCGCGAGGAGGTCGTACGGGACCTGGCCCGCCAGGGCGTCACGATGCCCCGCAAGTCGACGTCCTTCGGCCCGAAGCCGGCGTCGGGACTGGTGCTGCGGGCGCTGGATCTGTGAGGCACGACATGGAGAAGGGGCGGGCCCGATCGGGCCCGCCCCTTCTCCATGTCGTCTCTCCCGGGTCATCTCTCCCGGCGGGACTCAGTCCTCGTCGGCCTCGGCCTCGGCCTTGTGACCGACCTCGGACTCGGACTCGGACTCGGCCTCAGTCTCGGCCGCGTCGCCCGGCGCGGCGGCGTGGCCGTCGGCATCGGCCTTGTCTTCGGCCTTGTCCTTGGTGTCGAACTTGGCGTCGCCGTCCTCGGAGTCGTCGAGGGCGTCGGTGAACTCGACGCCGTCCAGCTCGGCCAGACGGTCGGAGGCGTCGGTGCTGCCGTCGCGGTCGGCCTCGACGGCCTTGGCGAACCACTCCCGCGCCTCCGCCTCACGGCCGACGGCCAGCAGCGCGTCGGCGTAGGCGTACCGCAGCCGCGCGGTCCACGGCTGCACGGAGTTGGAGGCCAGCTCGGGGCTCTGCAGCGTCACGATGGCCGCGTCCAGCTGCCCCATGTCGCGCCGGGCGCCGGCCGCGACGAGCCGCATCTCCACCTGCCCGGCCTTGTCGAGCTTGTGCACCTCGGGCGCGCCGGCCATGTCCAGGGCCTTCTCGGGCCGGCCGAGACCGCGCTCGCAGTCGGCCATGACGGGCCACAGGTCCACGTTGCCGGTCATCCGGCGGGCGGCCCGGAACTCGGCGAGCGCCTCGCTGTACTTCTGGCTCGCGTAGGCGGCGAAGCCGGCGGCCTCCCGTACGGCGGCGACGCGGGACGCCAGTCGCAGGGCGATCCTGGAGTAGGCGTACGCGCCCTCGGGGTCCTCGTCGATGAGCCGGGCGACCATCACCAGGTTGCGGGCGACATCGTCGGCGAGCGTCTTGGGCAGGCTCTGCAGCTCCTGCCGGACGTCCTTGTCGATCTCCTCACCGGTGACCTCCTCGGGGATCGGCAGCCGCTTGATCGGCTCGCGGTCCCGGTCGCGCTCGTCGCGGAACCGTCCGCCACCGCGCCGGTCGTCACGGCGGTCGTCGCGCCGGTCGTCCCGCCCGCGGAAGCCACCGGGACGGCCGCCCCGGTCGTCACGGCGGGGACCGCGCGTGCCACGGTCGTCACGGCCGCGGAAGCCGCCCCGGTCACCGCGCTCGCCGCGGTCGCTCCGGCCGCCCCGGTCGTCACGACGGTCGTCACGGCGGAACGCCGGACGGGCGTCGTCACGGCGGAAGCCACCGCGGTCACCGCCGCGCTCGCCACCACGGTGGTCGTCGCGCCGGTCATCACGGCGATCGTCGCGCCGGTCGTCGCGGCGGAAGGGCGGGCGGTCGTCGTTGCGGCGGTACGAGGGGCGGTCGTCGTCACGGCGCGGGGCGGGACGGTCGTTGTCACGGCGGAAAACCCCCCCCCCCCCCCCCCCGGCGTC
>NZ_JAIOAB010000029.1 GCF_019890635.1 Streptomyces sennicomposti | reverse complement strand
CCGGGCGGTGCCCCGGCCGCCGCCGCGCCGCGCCGCGACCCGGCCGCCGTAGGCGGTCACGTCGTGCGTGCCGCCGGTTTTGTACATGCTCCCGGAGGCCGAACCGGTCGGCGTGCCGTCGAAGCCGGCGGCCGGCGGATGCGGCAGCAGCGACACCGGGACGGGCACCAGGCCGAGACCCGCGAGCAGCCCCTCGGCCGGCATCAGCCCGCTCCACAGGCCCGCGCAGCGCACGCACTCCCGGGCGTGCCGGGCTATTCGCTTGCGCCACAGCGCGGACGGGCGGCCGTCCCAGCCGGCCAGCACGTCGCCGAGTTCGGGGCAGCGCGGCCGGGCGTCGAGGGCGCGGACGACCACACGGGCCGCCTCCAGCTGGGCCTTCATCCGCTGCACCCGGACCGCGGTGTGCTCCGGGGACAGCGCGAGCGCCTGCGCGACCTCGGCGCGGGTCAGTTCACCGGCGCACTCCAGCCACCACAGCGACAGCAGGCCCCGGTCGTCCGGTTCCAGCCAGCGGGTGGCGCGTGCCGTCTCCTGGCGCTGGCCGGACAGCTGGAGCCGCAGCATCGTCAGGTCCACGAAGTCCGCGCCCGGGTCCGGGACCCGGCCGGCCTCCTCGACGCCGCCCGGCGCGGCCTGCCGGTCCTGCCAGTGCGCCCGCACCCGGTTCATGGCGATCGCCACCAGCCAGGACCGGAAGCTCTCGGGTTCGCGCAGCCCGGACAGCCCGTCGAGGGCGCGCAGCATGGTGTCCTGGACGATGTCGTCGACGTCCACGGAACCGTTCAGGGCGCGGCCCACGACGTTGTACACGAGCGGCAAGTGCGCGCTGACCAAGGCGTCCTGAGCCGCCGGATCGCCTTCGCGGGCGCGGTTCACCAGCGCCGCCAGCTCCACCGGGTGCTGTGTGCTCATACGAGAAGTTCCCTGTCCCTCGACGTCGGTCGATGATGTCCGATGCCAGGGAGACCGCCGACGGCGGCCCGGATAACAGTTCTTCGCAGATCCGATCGAAAACTTCTGCGGGAGAGGTCCGCGGCCGGCGGCGAACGGGTCCCGCCGGGCACGCCGAAGCGCCCGCCCTCCCGGTACGGGGGAGTGGAGGGCGGGCGCGTTCCGGGAGCGGGGGAGCGTGTCCCCCGCCGGCCGCCGTCAGGCGTTCTTGATCGCCGAGATGTCGAAGTTCAGCTTGATCTTGTCGGAGACCAGCACGCCGCCCGTCTCCAGCGCGGCGTTCCAGGTCAGGCCCCACTCGGAGCGCAGGATCTCGGTCTTGCCCTCGAAGCCGACGCGCTCGTTGCCGAAGGGGTCCTTGGCGGCGCCGTTGAACTCCAGGTCGATGGTGACCGGCTTGGTGACGCCGAGGATGGTGAGGTCGCCGGTGATGCGGTAGTCGTCGCCGCCCAGGGCCTCCGCCTCGGTGGAGCGGAAGGTCATTGACGGGAACTCCTCGGTCTTGAAGAAGTCCGCGCTCTTCAGGTGCCCGTCGCGGTCCGCGGAGCCGGTGTCGATGCTGTCCATGGCGATGTCGAGGGTGGCGGTGGAGGCGGCCGGGTCGGCGCCGTCCAGGTGCAGGGTGCCGGTGAACTCGGTGAAGCGGCCCTTGACGTTGGTGACCATCGCGTGCCGGGCCGTGAAGCCGAGCGTCGAGTGGGCCGGATCGATCGTGTAGTCGCCGGTGAGCGCGGCGAGGTCCGGGTTCACGACTGCGGCCGGGGCCTCGGGGGCGGTGGCGGTGGTGGTGACGGTGTCGTTCTTGCGGCCGAAGATGCCCATGGCGTGCTCCTTGGGGACGGTGTCGGCACCGGCGCGGAGGGGGAGCGCCGGTGATGTTGAATGTTCAATCACCTCAACACCGACGACCGTAGTCCGATTCCGTTCGGGTTTCAACATCCGGCGCGGAATGTCGCCGGCGAGTCCCGGCCGGACTCCGCCGGGCGCCCTCCGGTCCGCCGTACGGGTCTGCGCATCACTCAGGAGATGGCATCCTCGACAGGAGAATGTGAGCCGCCTCTCGATCCCCGCGTTTGTGTGACCTCCACAACGCCGATCCCCTCTGAGCAGTCGGAAAGCCTCAACAGCCCCGGGGTTCTGTTCAGGAGCACCAGGAAAACGGGCCGGAGACTGTACGGAGTCGACGGCTCGCTTTCCTTGGTGTCCTTCGTAAGGTCGCTACATGACCGTTTTGGAAGAGACCACGGGTGAGCCGACGGGTGATCCGGCCGGGGAGCCGGCGGACGCGCGCGGGCGGGTCGCGGAGCTGCACGGGATCCGTGCGCAGGCGGTGGCGGGTCCCAGCGAGAAGGCGACCGCGGCGCAGCACGCCAAGGGCAAGCTGACCGCGCGGGAGCGGATCGAGCTGCTCCTGGACCCGGGGTCCTTCCAGGAGGTCGAGCAGTTGCGCCGGCACCGGGCGACCGGTTTCGGCCTGGAGGCGAAGAAGCCGTACACCGACGGTGTGATCACCGGCTGGGGCACGGTGGAGGGCCGCACGGTCTTCGTCTACGCCCACGACTTCCGCATCTTCGGCGGCGCGCTGGGCGAGGCCCACGCCACGAAGATCCACAAGATCATGGACATGGCCATCGCGGCCGGCGCCCCGCTGGTCTCGCTGAACGACGGCGCGGGCGCCCGCATCCAGGAGGGCGTCTCGGCGCTCGCCGGATACGGCGGCATCTTCCAGCGCAACACCAAGGCCTCCGGCGTCATCCCGCAGATCTCGGTGATGCTCGGCCCGTGCGCGGGCGGCGCGGCCTACAGCCCGGCGCTGACGGACTTCGTGTTCATGGTCCGCGAGACCTCGCAGATGTTCATCACCGGCCCGGACGTGGTCAAGGCGGTCACCGGCGAGGAGATCACGCAGAACGGCCTGGGCGGCGCGGACGTGCACGCCGAGACCAGCGGCGTGTGCCACTTCGCCTACGACGACGAGGAGACGTGCATCGCCGAGGTGCGCTACCTCCTGTCGCTCCTGCCGCAGAACAACCGCGAGAACCCGCCGCGGGTGGAGACCTCCGACCCGGTCGACCGCCGCTCCGACGTGCTGCTGGACCTGGTCCCGGCCGACGGCAACCGGCCCTACGACATGACCAAGGTCATCGAGGAGATCGTCGACGACGGCGAGTACCTGGAGGTCCACGAGCGCTGGGCGCGCAACATCATCTGCGCGCTGGGCCGCCTGGACGGACAGGTCGTCGGCATCATCGCCAACCAGCCGCAGGTGCTGGCCGGCGTCCTGGACATCGAGGCGAGCGAGAAGGCCGCCCGCTTCGTGCAGATGTGCGACGCCTTCAACATCCCGATCGTCACCTTCCTGGACGTCCCCGGGTTCCTGCCCGGCGTCGACCAGGAGCACGGCGGCATCATCAGGCACGGCGCCAAGCTGCTCTACGCCTACTGCAACGCGACCGTGCCGCGCATCTCCCTCATCCTGCGCAAGGCCTACGGCGGCGCCTACATCGTCATGGACTCCCAGTCCATCGGCGCCGACCTGACCTACGCCTGGCCCACCAACGAGATCGCCGTCATGGGCGCCGAGGGCGCCGCCAACGTCATCTTCCGCCGCCAGATCGCCGAGGCCGCCGACCCCGAGGCCACCCGGGCCCGGATGGTCAAGGAGTACAAGGCGGAGCTGATGCACCCCTACTACGCCGCCGAACGCGGCCTGGTGGACGACGTCATCGACCCGGCCGACACCCGCGAGGTTCTCATCAGGTCCCTGGCGATGCTGCACACCAAGCACGCCGACCTGCCCTCCCGCAAGCACGGCAACCCGCCGCAGTAACCCAGCGGACGCTCCGCGGCAATCCCGCGGACCTCTCAGCCACGGAGACTGACACCATGGACATGCCCGACATCCGCGTCGAGAAGGGCCACGCCGAGCCCGAGGAGGTCGCCGCCCTCACGGCCCTCCTCCTGGCCCGCGCCGCCGCCCGCCCCGCCGACACCGCCCCGATCCACCGCGGCCGCCCCCGCGCCGCCTGGCGCCGCCTGGAGCGCGAGAACGGCTTCCGCGCCCCGCACAGCTGGCACTGAGCACCGCGCCACGGCCGTACGGCTCGCAGGAGCCCCGCGGGACCGGAGCCCCGTACGCCTTGAAGGGAGTCACCCCGCCCGGGGTGGCTCCCTTCGCGCGTCCGCGCGGGCGTGCGCCCCTGCTCGCCCGCGCGGCCCGTCCCGCGCCGGCGCACGGCGAAGGGGGCGTCTCCTCCCACGGGGAGGAGACGCCCCCTTGCGCTGTCGCGGGCGTGCGCCCGCCGTTACCGCAGGCGGGCCATCAGCGCGTGTTCCACGAGTGTGATGAGGGCGGACTTGGCGTCGGCGCGGTGGCGGGCGTCGGTGGTGATGATCGGGGTGTCGGGGCCGATCTGGAGCGCCTCGCGTACCTCGTCGGGGCTGTAGGGCTGCTGGCCGTCGAAGCCGTTGAGGGCGATGACGAACGGCAGTCCGCTGTTCTCGAAGTAGTCCACGGCCGGGAAGCAGTCGGCCAGGCGGCGCGTGTCCACCAGGACGATCGCGCCGATGGCGCCGCGGACCAGGTCGTCCCACATGAACCAGAAGCGGTCCTGGCCGGGCGTGCCGAACAGGTACAGGATCAGGTCCTGGTCGAGCGTGATGCGGCCGAAGTCCATGGCCACCGTGGTGGTGGTCTTGTCCCCGGTGTGGGTGAGGTCGTCGATGCCCGCCGAAGCAGACGTCATGACGGCCTCTGTGCGCAGCGGGTTGATCTCCGAGACGGCGCCGACGAACGTGGTCTTGCCCACGCCGAAGCCGCCCGCCACCACGATCTTCGCGGACGTGGTGGAGCGACTTGGAGAAACCGGCCCTCCGCTAGAGCTTGCGAAGTCCACTGAGCACCCTTTCGAGCAGTGTCACGTCTGGCTGGCCGCCGGCGCTCTCGTCGCCGCCGGGCTGATGGATGGCGACCAGGCCCGCCTCCGCCAAGTCGGCGACGAGGATCCTGGCCACGCCGAGAGGAATCGTCAGCAGGGCCGAGATCTCGGCCACCGACTTGATCTCGCGGCACAGTTGGCAGATCCGCTGATGTTCGGGCAACTGGCCCTGCATCTGGTGCGGTTGCGCGGTGGTGTGCACCAGGGCCTCGATGGCGAGCTGGTACCGCGGCCTGGTGCGGCCGCCCGTCATGGCGTACGGGCGGACCAGAGGGTTGCCCGACGCCCCGGCGGGCGCCGGCTCGGGGGCGCGTCGCTGCGGCTGCACCGGCTGGATGCGCGGCGCCTGCGGCTGGTCGTACGGCGAGGGGCCGGGGCCCTGCGGCGCGTACGGCTGCCGGTGGCGCGGGACGGAGGGGTAGCCGAACTGGTTCGCCGAACCGTCGCCCTGGCCCTGGGCAGGGCCGTACGACCAGTTGCCCGAATGCGAACCGCCTGGGGGTGTTGCCACTCTCTCTCCTCCTCCGATGGCGCCGGGCCTCCAACGGTGTGGAAGCCGCGTCCCGAAACCTTACGGCCACAGGACACCAAAACGCACCGTCTGACTTTCAGTTGAGAAGGCTTCCCTGGAGTTCCGCGCGGAGGTCCGGGGTGAGGACCGTGCCCGCGCGGTCCACCAGAAGGGCCATCTCGTACCCAATGAGACCGATGTCCGCCTCGGGGTGCGCGAGAACCGCGAGGGAAGAACCGTCGGAGATGGACATGATGAAGAGGAATCCCCGCTCCATCTCCACAACGGTCTGGTTCACGCTGCCGCCCTCGAAGATGCGGGACGCGCCCGCGGTCAGCGAGGTCAGACCGGACGCGACGGCCGCGAGCTGGTCGGCGCGGTCGCGGGGAAAGCCTTCGGACATCGCCAGAAGGAGTCCGTCGGCGGAGACCACCACCGTGTGGGACACCCCGGGGGTGTTGTCCACGAAGTTGGTGATCAACCAGTTCAGGTTCTGCGCCGCCTGGCTCATCGGGCTCACACTAACGCTCCTGGTTGTAGGTGCTGTCAGGACCACTGTGTTCATTCCTTGTGGCCTGGCCGTTCTTGTCACTTCCTGCGGTGCGTCCCCGTTCGACGCCCCGGCGCAGGTTGCTCAGCCTGCCCCGGACGTCCTCGGGGGCGCGGGAGACCTGTGGGCCGCCCTGCGGGGTCGATTCCGCGGTTCCCTCGACCAGGTTGGCCTTGGGCACCCGCCGCGGCAGGCCGGAGGAGGTCACCCCGCCCGCCTTGGGCTTGCGCAGCTTCGAGGCCTGCTGCCAGCGCTCGTCGTTCGCCGAACGCCAGCCGCTGTCGCCGTTGTTCGCCGGGGAGGAAGCCGGCGCCTCCCGGTGCTCGGGCCGCGCGCCGTCCGCACCGCCCGCCGTGGAACCCCGGCGGGGCAGCCCCGCGTCGGTCAGCGCGTGGCCGGCGGCCGGGTCCGCTCCGGGCTGGTCGAAGCCTACGCGGTTACCGTCGGTCACGTCAGCGGCCTGCACGGATTCCGCTTGCGGAGCGTACTGCTCGGCGTAGCCGTTCTGGTACGCGTCGCCCTGCGGCCAGTCGTCCTGGTAGGGCTGCTCCTGGAAGCCGGCGTACTGCTCCTGCGCACCCGGGTGGACGCCCGAGTGGTCCTCGCGCACCGGCTCCGCATAGGCGTCCGCGCCCGCGTAGCCGCCGTCGGCCGGGTAGCCGCTGTTCTGCGCGACGGCGCCGTCCTGCGCGTAGTACCCCTGCTCGTACGACTGCGCGCCCTGCTGCTCGTACGGCACCTGGCCGTGCTGGTCGTACGCCTGCTGTCCCTGCTGGTCGTACGCCTGCTGCTGGTCCGCGTAGCCGCTGCGGCCGTCGTAGCCGGCGGTCTGCTCCGGGTACGGGTTCTGGCCGGTGTCGTAGGCCTGCTGCCGACCGGCGGAGTCGTCCGGGAAAGCGGCGCCCTGGTGGGCCTCCTGGCCCTCCGGCGCGCCGCCGGTCTGGGACTCCAGGGCGGCCCGGCGCTCCTCGCGCTTGAGCGAGCGGCCCACCGGGTCCAGGCCCCGGAGGTCGTCCGGGACCTCCGCGTAGCGGCTGTCGTCGAAGCCGAGTTCGGCGGCGGTCCGCATCGGCGGCAGCTGGGTGAAGTCCTCCCCCGGCGCCTGCTGTTCGGGGATGATCTGGGAGACGGTGAACTCGTCGCGCTCCAGCGCCTGTTCGCCGCCGCCGCCGTGGGTGATCGCGTCCGGCAGCATGACCAGCGAGGTGGTGCCGGCCTGCTCGCCCGAGGGGCGCAGCTGGACCCGGATGCCGTGCCGGTCGGCGAGCCGGCCGACCACGAACAGGCCCATGCGCTGGGAGATCGCCACGTCCACGGTGGGCGGGTTGGCGAGCTTGTGGTTGATGTCCGCGAAGTCCTCGGCGGTCAGGCCGATGCCCTTGTCGTGGATCTCGACCATGACGCGGCCGTCGGGCAGCCGGGTCGCGGTGACGCGGACCTTGGTCTGCGGCGAGGAGAACGTGGTGGCGTTCTCCAGCAGCTCGGCCAGCAGGTGCACCAGGTCGGTGACCGCGCGGCCGTGGATCTCGGCCTCCGGGACGCCGGACATCTCGATGCGCTCGTACTGCTCCACCTCCGAGGAGGCGGCGCGCAGCACGTCCACCAGCGGGACCGGCTGGTCCCAGCGGCGGCCGGGCTCCTCGCCGGCGAGGACCAGCAGGTTCTCGCCGTTGCGGCGCATACGGGTGGCCAGGTGGTCCAGGCGGAACAGGTTCTCCAGCTGGTCCGGGTCGGCCTCGTTGTTCTCCAGGTCGGTGATCAGGGTCAGCTGGCCCTCGATCAGCGACTGGTTGCGGCGCGAGAGGTTGGTGAAGATCGCGTTGATGTTGCCCCGCAGCAGGGCCTGCTCGGCGGCGAGCCGGACGGCCTCGCGGTGCACCTGGTCGAAGGCGCGGGCGACCTCGCCGATCTCGTCGGTGGAGGCGATCGGGATCGGCTCGACGCGGGTGTCCACCCGGCCCGGGTCGGTGCGCGAGAGCTGGTCGACCAGCATCGGCAGGCGCTGCTCGGCGATGCCGAAGGCGGCGTTGCGCAGACGGCGCATCGAGCGGCTCATCTGGCGGGCCACCAGACCGGCCAGGACGAACGCGGCCAGCAGGGCGAGCAGGACGACGGCGCTGGTGATGAACGTGGACTGCTTGGCGTCGTCGGCGATGCCGGAGGCCTCGTTCACCGCGGTGTCGGCCATGTCCGACTGGATCTTGCGGTAGGCGTCGAACTTGAGGGTGTTGACGGCCCACCAGTTCTGCGCGGTGATGCCCTTGGCGGCCAGCTCCTGGCGCGCGCCGGCATCGGTGCTGTCCAGCGTGGCGAGGGCCGTGACCATCTTCTGCGGGTCCGACGGCGGGGCCACGTAGTCGGGGTTCTGGCTCTTGGCGTCCTGCGCCATCGCCGCGGCCTTGGTCTGGATGTCCTTCTTCGCCTGGTCCAGCTTCTGCGCGTCGGCCTCGGTGCCGCCGCCGAGGTACTCCTCGACGGCGATGCCCTCCAGGTAGGCGTAGGAGGACAGGGCGATGCGCTGGCTGGCCAGGTTGCCGGCGTCCGGACCGGGCTTGACCAGCAGATGCGTGCCGATCGAGCGTTCCAGGGACAGGGCGGCCTGGGTGAGGGAGATCGCGTAGACCGTACGGCCGTAGGAGGTGATGTTGCCGGTGCCCAGACCGAGTTCGTTGGCGAACTCCATCAGCGGGTGGCCGACCTTGACGTAGCCCTCCTCCGTCTGCACACCGGTCAGCTTGGAGGTGAAGGCGGCGGCGCGCAGCGACTGGAGTTCGGGCTCGGTCTCGCGGAACAGCTTGAGCCGGCGCACCAGGCCGGGCTTCTGGGGCATGTCCTTGGCGGCTGCGTCGAAGGCGTCGGCGGCCTTGTCGGTGGCGGCGCGGGCCTGGGTGACGGTGGCGTCGTTCTGGCCCTTGCCCTGGAGCAGCGGGGCGGCGGTGACGTCGCGCTCGTTCCACAGGGCGTTGGCGTAGCTGAGGGAGGCCCGCACCAGACGGGCGGTCTTCTCGGCGTCCTGGGCCTCGTTCCAGGTGTCGATCGAGCTCTTGACCTGGAAGCCGCCCATGACGAGGCCGACCAGCACGGGTATGAGCAGGATCGCGTTCAGCCGGGTGCGCACCCGCCAGTTGCGGGGAGAGAAGGGACCGCCGCTCGGCGCGGGGGCGCTCGCCGACTCCGAACCGGGCACGTGTGCGGGCGCCGCTCCGCGCGGCGGCGGGGTGAAGTTGCCCCGGGCCGCCGACGGCTCGGGACCGTTCTTGCTTCGCCTCACTCGACCAACAACCTCTCGGCGGTCGGCACCTTCGTTGTGCCGCAGTGTCTCAAGCCCTCTGCGCCGGCGACGACGTCAGCATCACTGAGTACGTCTTTGACTATTGGGCAGTTCAGGCATTCCAGCACGCGGACATGCGGTCTTCCAAACAGTTGGAACCGGCCGCGCCCGCACTTGTAAGCCCCAGATAAAACGGTCATAAAGAGCGAGCGGCGTCAAAAGGCGGGCGCATCGTGCGCGCAGCGGCACCGGATGTGCGCGACGCGTTGCAGTACCACCCGATTCCTCTGCCGAAACGTTATGAACACCGGGGCCGACCGTGTCAAAGGACACAGCCGGCTCCGGTGCTGCTACGACAACTGGTGTATCGCGACCCCTGCTTGGGTGCTATGTGAGATGTGTCCGTGTCCGCGCCGTTACCGCAGGCGGGCCATCAGCGCGTGTTCCACGAGCGTGATGAGGGCGGACTTGGCGTCGGCGCGGTGGCGGGCGTCGGTGGTGATGATCGGGGTGTCGGGGCCGATCTGCAGCGCCTCGCGTACCTCGTCGGGGCTGTAGGGCTGCTGGCCGTCGAAGCCGTTGAGGGCGATGACGAACGGCAGTCCGCTGTTCTCGAAGTAGTCCACCGCGGGGAAGCAGTCGGCCAGGCGCCGGGTGTCCACGAGCACCACCGCGCCGATGGCGCCGCGGACCAGGTCGTCCCACATGAACCAGAAGCGGTCCTGGCCGGGCGTGCCGAACAGGTACAGGATCAGGTCCTGGTCGAGCGTGATGCGGCCGAAGTCCATGGCCACCGTGGTGGTGGTCTTGTCCCCGGTGTGGGTCAGGTCGTCGATGCCCGCGGACGCGGAGGTCATCACGGCCTCCGTGCGCAGCGGGTTGATCTCCGAGACGGCGCCCACGAACGTGGTCTTGCCGACACCGAAGCCGCCCGCCACCACGATCTTGGCGGAGGTGGTGGCCCGGCCCCCGTCAGAGCTTGCGAAGTCCACTGAGCACCCTTTCGAGCAGCGTCACATCAGGCGCGCCGCCGTTGTTCTCGTCACCGCCCGGCTGGTGGATGGCCACCAGCCCGGCCTCGGCCAGGTCCGCGACGAGGATCCGTGCCACGCCGAGCGGCATGGCGAGGAGCGCCGACACCTCGGCGACCGACTTCACCTCGCGGCACAGATGGCAGATCCGCTGGTGCTCCGGGAGCAGTCCCATCAGCGCTGCCGGGTCGGCCGTGGTGCTGATCAGCGCCTCGATGGCGAGCTGATAGCGCGGCCGGGTCCGGCCGCCGGTCATCGCGTACGGACGGACCAGCGGCTGGTCGCCCTCGTCCCCGTACGGCTCGGCGTACGGATCATGATGGGCGGTGGGCGGGGTCATGAATCCTCCGGGCGGGACAGCAAGTCGGTCGGGCGAGCCGTCTGACGGGGCCGGTGGGGGGATTGTGGCGGCCGGACGGTGATTTGGTGACGTGGGTGGTACCGGGGCCGGTCAGTGGAGCAGACTGCCCTGTAGTTCGGCGCGCAGGTCGGGGGTGAGCACCGCGCCCGCCCGGTCGACCAGCAGCGCCATCTCGTAGCCGACGAGGCCGATGTCGCACTCCGGGTGGGCCAGGACGGCCAGGGACGACCCGTCCGAGACGGACATCAGGAAGAGGAAGCCGCGCTCCATCTCCACGACCGTCTGCGCCACGTTGCCGCCCTCGAAGATCCGGGACGCCCCCGCGGTCAGCGAGGTCAGGCCGGACGCGACGGCCGCGAGCTGGTCGGCGCGGTCGCGCGGGAACCCTTCGGACATCGCCAGAAGGAGTCCGTCCGCGGACACCACGACGGTGTGGGACACCCCGGGGGTGTTGTCCACGAAGTTGGTGATCAACCAGTTGAGGTTCTGTGCCGCCTGGCTCATCGGGCTCAACTAACGCTCCTGCTGGTGAGTGGGGCTCGGGTGACTGCCCGTCTGGCCGTTGCCGGCCTGACGACCCTGTGCGATGCCCCGACGGAGATTGGTCAGTCGGCCGCGTACGTCGTCGGGCGCACGCGAGACCTGCGGACCGCTCTGGTGCTGTTGCTGCTGAGCCGTGCCCGGGACGAGATTCGCCTTGGGCACCCGGCGCGGCAGGCCGGAGGTGGTGACGCCGCCCGCAGCCGGCTGCCGTACGCGCTCTGCCTGCCGGACGAGTTCGTCGTTCGGCGAGCTGCGCCAGGCGGAGGCGGCGGGACGCTCGGGGGCCGCGGGAGCCTGCGGCTGCTGCGGGGCGGGAGCCGGCGTCGCCGCCTGCTGCCGCTCACCGCGGAACCAGTTGGTCTCCAGCGTGTCGAACAGCGGCGTGCGTCCGTCGCCCGGACCGGCCGGCGGCAGCGCCTCCGGCTCCCGGGCCACGGGCCGCTGCGCTTGCGCGGGCGGCCGCGGGGCGCCGAAGTCGGCGGGACCCCCGGTGGCCTGCGGCCGCTCGAACTGGCCGGTGGACGAGGGGTCCTGTCGGCCCGGCAGCTGGGGCCGGCCGAAGTTCCCGTCGTGCTGGGCCGGCTGCTGGAACTGGCCGGTGGCGCCGTTGTCGTACGCCTGTGGGGTGGCGTACTGGCCGGTGGCGCCGTTGTCGTGCCCGGGCTGCTGGAACTGGCCCGTGGAGCTGTTGTCGTACCCGGGCTGCCGGAACTGGCCGGTGGAGCCGTCGTCGTAGCCCTGCACGGCCGGGAACTGGCCGGTCGAGCCGTCGTTGTAGCCCTGCACGGCCGGGAACTGGCCCGTGGAGCCGTCGTCGTACCCGGGCTGCTGGAACTGCCCGGTCGAGCCGTTGTCGTAGCCCTGCGGCGCGGCGAACTGGCCCGTGTCCGACGGGCCGCCGTGCTGCTGGCCGCCCTGCGCGCCGCCGCCGAATATGTCCGGGCGGACGAACGAGCCGGTGTTCTGCTGCGCGCCCGCGGCCGGGTCCTGGAACCGGCCCGCGTCCCGGCCGCTGCCCTGCGGGGCGTCGAAGTCGGGGCGCGGGAAGGCCGAGGTGTCCGCCGGGCCGCCCTGGCCCTGCCGGTCGGGCGCCGGCAGCGCCGGCATCTCCGCCGTGCCGCCCGGGCCCGAGTGGTCCTCGTAGCGCGGCGCGTTCTGCGCCCGCTCCGCCTCGTCGTGCCCGCGCGGGGCGTCGGGCCGGGCGGGGCCGGCCGCGTTCTCGTCGCCCCAGCTCGGCGTGCGCGGCTGCGGGTTGCCGCCGGGCAGCTCGGCGCGCGGACCGCCGCGCGGCGGCAGCTGCGGGGTACGGCCCTGCTCGCCGCCGTTGCCCCGCTGCGGGGGCACGCCGCCGCGGGCGCCGTTGCCGAAGGCGTCCTGCCGGCCGCCCTCGCCGAAGCCCTGCCGGGGGTTCGCGTTGTTCGCGCGGCGGCCGTCGCCGAAGCCCTGCGGCGCGGCGGGACCCGCGGCCTGCAGGCCCTGCGGCGCGCCCGGCGCCCGGCCGCCGAAGCCGGCGCCCGCACCCGCGGGGCTCTGGCCGGGACCGTTCTGACCGTTGTTCGGGCCCGGGCCGTTCTGGCCCGGCCGGCCCTGCTGCGGCTGACCGGGGCCGCCCTGCGGACCACGGGCGCCGCCCGGGCCGCCGGGCCGTCCGCCCGTGCCGGGCAGCGCGGCCCGCGGGCCCTGACCGGCCCCGACCTGGCCGCGCTGGGCGGCGCCGGGGCCGAGGCGGCCCGCGCCGCCCGCACCGAGCGCGCCGCCGGCGGCCTGGCCGCTCTGGCGCCGGGCCGCGGCCGCGCCCGCGGCGGCAGCGGCCGCCGCCGGACCGCCCGCGGAGGCGCCGGGCTTGCCGGGGGCCGGCTTCTTGCCGCCCTGGGCGACGTCCACCGGCAGCATGACGAGGGCCGTCGTGCCGCCCGAGTCGGAGGGGCGCAGCTGGATGCGGATGCCGTGTCGCTGGGACAGGCGGCCGACCACGAACAGACCCATGCGGCGGGAGACGGAGACGTCCACGGTGGGCGGCGAGGCGAGCCGCTCGTTGATCGCGGCCAGGTCCTCGGGGGAGAGGCCGATGCCGGTGTCGTGGATCTCGATCAGCACCCGGCCGTCGGGCAGCGCGTGACCGGTGACCTTGACCTTGGTCTGCGGCGAGGAGAACGAGGTCGCGTTCTCCAGCAGCTCGGCGAGCAGGTGCACGAGGTCGTTGACGACGCGGCCGGCGACCTCGGTGGTCGGCACGGAGGCCAGCTCGATGCGCTCGTACTGCTCCACCTCGGAGGCGGCGGCGCGCAGGACGTCGACCAGCGGGACCGGGCGGGTCCACCGGCGGCCGGGCTCCTCGCCCGCGAGGACGAGGAGGTTCTCGCCGTTACGGCGCATACGGGTGGCGAGGTGGTCGAGCTTGAACAGCGACGACAGCTGGTCCGGGTCGGCCTCGCGGGACTCCAGCTCGGAGATCAGCGACAGCTGTCGCTGGATCAGACCCTGGGAGCGGCGCGAGAGGTTGGTGAACATCGCGTTGACGTTGCCCCGCAGCAGCGCCTGCTCGGCGGCGAGGCGGACCGCCTCGCGGTGCACCTCGTCGAAGGCCGCGGCCACCTGGCCGATCTCGTCGCGCGAGTGCACACCGACCGACTCCACGGTGGTGTCCACGTCCTGCGGGTCGGACTCCGAGAGCTGCTTGACCAGCTCGGGCAGCCGGTCCTGGGCGACCCGGGTGGCGGTGTCCTGCAGCCGGCGCAGCGAACGGATCATGGACCGCGCCACGACGAACGCGCCGACCAGCGACACGCCGAGCACCAGCAGGATCAGCACACCGGAGATGATGGCGTCCTGCTCGGTGGAGCTGCGCAGCTCGCGCGCCTTCTGCTCCATGTTCTCAAGCAGCGTGTGCTCGATCTTCCGCATCTGCTCGATCTTGGTCGAGCTGTCGTCCACCCAGTCGCGGTAGGAGCGCTTGTTGAGCGAGGCCAGACCGTCGGCGCTGTCCAGCGCGCGCTTGGCGTACTGGTCGGCCGACTGGATGGTCGGGTTGCCCTCCTCGACCGGCTTGAGGAGTTCCTCGGCCCCGCTGCCGTAGATGTTGCGGAAGCTGTTGATCTCGGAGGTCTGGCTGTCCAGCGCCGACTGCGCGTACAGGCGGTCGTTGTCGGAGAGGTCGGCCTTGGAGGTGTTGTTCGCCGGCAGGGCCGCCGCGATGACGGCGCGCTGGACGGAGGCGTACTCCTTGGCGGAGGAGAACGCGGCCAGCGCGCGGGTGCGCTGGATCATCTCCGGGTTGCTGGTCGCCTCGGCCATGTCCTGGGAGAGGCCGAGCAGCTCGGTGATGAGGTGGTGGTACGCCTCGACCGTCTGGGCGGAGTTCCGCTCCGAGGTGTAGGCGCTCTTGCGGATCTTGGCGAGGCCGTTCAGCTCGCTGGCGAGGCCGACGAGGGTGTCGCGGACACCCTGGAGGTTGCCGTCCTTGCTGGCGCTGTCGATCTCCTCGGAGGCGGTGAGGAAGTTGTCCTTGGCGCGGTCCGTCTTGTCCCGGAAGCCCTTGACGGTGATCGCGCTCGCGCTGGACGGGTGGGCCAGCGGACCGGCGGACTGGTCGCGCTCCTCCTGGAGCGCGGCGGCCAGTTCGGTGGCCTGCTTGGTCATGTCCGTCAGCAGCTTCATGTTGTCGAGCTGCTGGATGTCGTCCAGGTTCTGGTTGATGCGTAGACCGCCGAGCGTGGTGGCCGCGACCACGGGGAGCGCGAGCAGCGACACCAGGCGGGTGGAGATGCGCCAGTTGCGCAGGGCCATGCGCGAGCCGGGGCCGGTGGAGGCCGCCCCCTTGGCGGGCTTCACCGACGGAGCGGGGCCCGACGGGGGAGTCGGGCCGGCCGTACCGCCGCGTTCCTTGCTGTCGCCGGACGCGGCCGGGCCCTGGTTCTGGGCGTGCTGGGGCGAGGAGCTGACGGCCATGGGGCCAGTCCCGCCGTGCGGCTCCGGCTCCGCCGAAGCGCTGCCATCCCTCTTGAAACGTCCCTGCACTAGCGTCGCAACCTCTGGACCAGGCGCCCTCCCGCGCGAGCGGAAGGACGGTGTCGGCGTCGTGGGGAACGCCCTGAAAACGTTCCCCGGGTGGTCGTGAGTGACCGGCGCTGCTCCCCCTGTCTCGCCGCCACTCGGCGCTGCGTTGCGCCCCCTGCGCGCCGGCTCGATCCTGCGGCGGTCCGTGGCATTCCAGCACAGTGCAGGATCTCCAACAAGGCATGTGGGCCATGCTGTGACCTCTGTGACACCACGTGAGTGGCGGGTTACCGGTGGTGGAAAGTGATCTCCCGCATTACGGACATATGCCTACGACCTGGTGAGCGGCCGCAGGTGTCCCAGTCGCCATGATCGGGAGCGGAATGATTACTTCAGGGAGCGAATGTCCGATTCGGTGGGGTGGGGGCCGCCTGGCAATTGTCCGGATTGTCGATAGCTCCGTGAGCAAACTCACATGGAGATCACGGTCTCTTCACGTCTTGGGCCGGGAATTGCATGTTTAGCCTGACGCTTTACATAAGGCGTAACTCTGCCAACCTCGCGCGCGGGGGCCCGTCCGACCGCTCCCGGCGCCCGTAGACGACAAGGTCTTGAGACAACCGTGAAGACGACGATGATGTTCCGCACCATAGCCAACCCCCGGCGCACGACGCTGGCGCACCTCGAGGACGCCGAAGCGCTGCAGACCCCGGAACTGCCGGAGCACTCCGTCACCCTCCCCGCCCAGACCGCCAATCCCCGGCGCACCGTCCTGATGGAGGCCCCGGTCGCCGCCTCCGTCGCGGAGTAGTACGCGCCCGGACGGCGAACCGCTCAACCGGCCCGCCGCGCACCGCGAGAGGGGCGCCCCCGGCCCCGGGGGCGCCCCTCTCGCGCGTCCGGCCCCGGCGCCTCCCGGCCCCGTGACCCGCTGCCCGGGCCACGTAATGCGCGGGATGCGGGGCCCGTGCCGCGCTAGCCTGGAGCGTCAGACTCCAGCCAGCTCAGTCAAGGGGCCAAGCAACCCGTGCGCATCGCCAGGTTCTCCATCGACGGGAACGTCGCCTTCGGCGCGGTCGAGGGCGACCAGCCGGACCAGCTCGTCCTCGACATCATCAAGGGCATCCCGTTCGCGGACTTCGAGCTCTCCGGCACCAAGGTGCCGCTGAGCAAGGTACGGCTGCTGCCGCCGGTGCTCCCCAACAAGGTCGTCGCCTTCGGCCGCAACTACGCCGAGCACGCCCGCGAACTCGGCAACGAGGTCCCCGACGCGCCGTTCGCCTTCTTCAAGCCGTCCACCTCGGTGATCGGCCCCGGCGACCCCATCCAGTACCCCTCCTTCTCGGAGGAACTGCACCACGAGGCCGAGCTGGCCGTCGTCATCGGCCGCATGTGCCGCGAGGTCCCGCGCGACCGCGTCAAGGACGTGATCTTCGGCTACACCTGCGCCAACGACGTCACCGCCCGCGACGTCCAGCGCCGCGAGAAGCAGTGGGCCCGGGCCAAGGGCTTCGACAGCTCCTGCCCGCTCGGCCCCTGGGTGGAGACCGGCATCGACCTCGCCGCCGCGGGCGACCTGACCATCCAGCTCACCGTCAACGGCGAGCAGCGGCAGCTGGGCCGCACCAGCGAGATGATCCACCCCATCGAGGATCTGATCGTCAACATCTCCGAGGCCATGACGCTGCTTCCCGGCGACGTGATCCTCACGGGCACCCCGGCAGGGGTCGGCCCCCTGAACGTCGGCGACGACGTCGCCGTCACCATCGAAGGCATCGGCACTCTCACCAACAAGGTTGTCAAGCGTGGCTAGCGCACCATCCCCCAAGTCCTCGACGGCGCTCGGACAGGGGGCACCCCCGCGTGTCCGTTTCTGTCCCTCGCCCACCGGTAACCCCCACGTGGGGCTGGTCCGCACCGCCCTGTTCAACTGGGCGTTCGCCCGCCACCACCAGGGCACCCTCGTTTTCCGCATCGAGGACACCGACGCGGCCCGCGACTCCGAGGAGTCCTACAACCAGCTGCTCGACGCGATGCGCTGGCTGGGCTTCGACTGGGACGAGGGCCCCGAGGTCGGCGGCCCGCACGCCCCCTACCGCCAGTCGCAGCGCATGGACGTCTACCGGGACGTCGCGCGGAAGCTGCTGGACGCCGGCCACGCCTACCACTGCTACTGCTCGCAGGAGGAGCTGGACGCCCGCCGCGAGGCCGCCCGCGCCGCCGGCAAGCCCTCCGGCTACGACGGCCACTGCCGCGAGCTGAGCGAGGCGCAGGTCGCGGAGTACCAGGCGCAGGGCCGCACCCCCATCGTCCGCTTCCGGATGCCCGACGAGACGATCACCTTCACGGACCTGGTCCGCGGCGAGATCACCTACCTCCCGGAGAACGTCCCGGACTACGGCATCGTCCGCGCCAACGGCGCCCCCCTCTACACGCTCGTCAACCCGGTCGACGACGCGCTGATGGAGATCACCCACATCCTGCGCGGCGAGGACCTGCTCTCCTCCACCCCGCGCCAGATCGCCCTGTACAAGGCGCTGATCGAGCTGGGCGTCGCCAAGGAGATCCCCGCCTTCGGCCACCTGCCGTACGTGATGGGCGAGGGCAACAAGAAGCTCTCCAAGCGCGATCCGCAGTCCTCGCTCAACCTCTACCGCGAGCGCGGCTTCCTGCCCGAGGGCCTGCTCAACTACCTCTCCCTGCTCGGCTGGTCGCTCTCGGCCGACCAGGACATCTTCTCGATCGAGGAGATGGTCGCGGCCTTCGACATCACGGACGTCAACCCCAACCCGGCGCGCTTCGACCTCAAGAAGTGCGAGGCGATCAACGCCGACCACATCCGCATGCTCGATGTGAAGGACTTCACCGAGCGCTGCGCGCCCTGGCTGAGGGCCCCCTTCGCGCCGTGGGCGCCGGAGGACTTCGACGAGGCCAAGTGGCAGGCGATCGCGCCGCACGCGCAGACCCGTCTGAAGGTCCTCTCCGAGATCACCGACAACGTCGACTTCCTGTTCCTGCCCGAGCCCGTCTTCGACGAGGCCAGCTGGACGAAGGCGATGAAGGAGGGCTCGGACGCCCTGCTGCGCACCGCCCGCGAGAAGCTCTCGGCCGCGGACTGGACGTCGGCCGAGTCGCTGAAGGAGGCCGTCCTGGCCGCCGGCGAGGCGCACGGCCTCAAGCTCGGCAAGGCGCAGGCCCCGGTCCGCGTCGCCGTCACCGGCCGCACGGTCGGCCTGCCCCTCTTCGAGTCCCTGCAGGTCCTGGGCGAGGAGAAGACGCTGGCCCGCATCGACGCGGCGCTGGCCAGGCTCGCGGCCTGACGCCACCGCGCCCGCGCGCTCACCAGGGGCGGCTCCCGGTCACCGGGGGCCGCCCCCGCGCGTTGTCCGGGCGATCTCGCCGTCCGGGCGGACCGCCCGCCGGCGCCGGGTGCCGCGGTACGGTCGAAGACATGACCAGCCAGCCCGCGCTGCCGGAGATCCGAGCCGTTCTGTGGGACGTGGACGACACCCTCTTCGACTACACCACGGCCGACCGGGCCGGGATGCGCGCGCATCTGCTGGCCGAGCGCCTGCTGGAGCGGTACGGCGACGCGGAGGAGGCCCTCGCGCACTGGCGGCGGATCACCGACGAGCAGTGGGCGCGGTTCGCGGCGGGCGAGGCGACCTTCGAGGAGCAGCGCCGGGACCGGGTGCGGGTCTTCCTCGGCCGGCCGGAGCTGACCGACGCCGAGGCCGAGGAATGGTTCGGGCGTTATCTGCGCCACTACGAGGCCGCCTGGGCGCTCTTCCCGGACGTGCTGCCCGTCCTGGACGCCCTCGCCGCCAGCCACCGGCACGCCGTGCTGTCCAACTCCAATCTCCGGGTCCAGGAGCACAAGCTGACCGTCCTCGGGGTGCGCGACCGCTTCGAGGTGCTGCTGTGCGCCGCGGAGCTGGGCGTGTCCAAGCCGGCCGCCGCGGCGTTCCACGCGGCCTGCGAGGCGCTGGAACTCCCGCCGCACCAGGTGGCGTACGTGGGGGACCACCCGGAGATCGACGGCCGGGGCGCCCACGAGGCGGGACTGCTCTCGATCTGGATCGACCGTGACGGCGTGCACACCCTCGGTGACGCCGAGGGCGGTCCGCGCCGGATCTCCCCCCTCGCCGAACTCCCGGCGACGCTCGGCACGGATAGTCGTTTTGGAGCCCCGTCCACCTTCAGGTAATGTTCTTCCTGCGCCGCGGGGAACGGGCCGGAAGGCCGGAAACCCGGAGCGCAGTACTAGAACAAGAACCCCTCAGGGGCTTGCGTTCCAGTGGCCTATGGTGTAATTGGCAGCACGACTGATTCTGGTTCAGTTAGTCTTGGTTCGAGTCCAGGTAGGCCAGCTCGCAGATGCTTCAATCTGCAACCGCGGATCACATCCGCAAGCCCCCGTTGTGTAGCGGCCTAGCACGCTGCCCTCTCAAGGCAGTAGCGCCGGTTCGAATCCGGTCGGGGGTACAGATCCTTCCCGCGGGAACAATCCGGGTCGCACCCGTTGTTTCCGATGCAGGATCGCTAGGGCCCCCGTTGTGTAGCGGCCTAGCACGCCGCCCTCTCAAGGCGGTAGCGCCGGTTCGAATCCGGTCGGGGGTACGACTGGTCTAAACCATCATTGGTCTATGGTGTAATTGGCAGCACGACTGATTCTGGTTCAGTTAGTCTTGGTTCGAGTCCAGGTAGACCAGCTTGGACCTGCGGCGATGCGGTTTTAAGCGCTTGCAGTGTCCACGCCCCCGTTGTGTAGCGGCCTAGCACGCCGCCCTCTCAAGGCGGTAGCGCCGGTTCGAATCCGGTCGGGGGTACAGAGGAAGGCCCTTCGCTTCGGCGGAGGGCCTTCGGCGTTCCCGGCGTCGGCCGCGCACGGCCGGCGCATCCCGGGACGGCTGGTCGAAGCCGTACCGCCCGACCGACTCCTCCTCCCGCGCCGTCCGGTACGCCAACTCGGCGTACGGCACGAGCAGTTCGGTCCCGCAGCCGCAGCCCAGCCGAATCGTGCGGCCCAGGGAAAGTCGTCGTCCGCGTGCTCCGGCACCACCTCGCGGACCGGCTCGCCCACCGCTCCGGGGCGGCGGCCCGGACCCGGCCTGAGCGCGGTGCGGCACCCCGCGGTGACGCGCCGCTGAACGAGAGAGGCGGTCCCCGAGTCCGAGGGGACGGGACTCGGGGGCCGCCTCGGGCGGCTCGATACGGGTGCGGGTGTCGTCGTGCGGTCCGTCGGCTGCGGCGCCGCGGCGTTGAGGCCGCCGCCCGACAGGGCCTGGGGGGAGGAGCGGGGAGCGGGTCAGGCGGAGCGGCGCAGCGCCTCGGAGAGGCGGGCGGCGGCGTCGATGACCGCCTGGGCGTGCATCCGGCCGGGGTGGCGGGTCAGGCGCTCGATCGGTCCGGAGACCGAGACGGCGGCCACCACGCGGTTGGAGGGGCCGCGCACGGGCGCGGAGACCGAGGCGACGCCCGGCTCGCGCTCGCCGATCGACTGCGCCCACCCGCGCCGCCGTACGCCCGACAGGGCCGTCGCCGTGAAGCGGGCCCCCTGCAGGCCCCGGTGCAGGCGCTCGGGCTCCTCCCAGGCCATCAGGACCTGGGCGGAGGAGCCGGCCTTCATGGTGAGCGTGGAGCCGACCGGGACCGTGTCCCGCAGACCGGACAGGCGCTCGGCGGCGGCGACGCAGATGCGCATGTCGCCCTGGCGGCGATAGAGCTGCGCGCTCTCGCCGGTGACGTCCCTGAGATGCGTGAGCACCGGGCCCGCGGTGGCGAGGAGACGGTCCTCGCCGGCCGCCGCGGCCAGTTCCGCGAGCCGGGGGCCGAGAATGAAACGGCCCTGCATGTCGCGTGCCACCATGCGGTGGTGTTCCAGGGCCACGGCCAGCCGGTGGGCCGTGGGTCGTGCCAGTCCGGTGGCCGCGACCAGACCCGCGAGGGTGGCCGGACCGGACTCCAGGGCGCTCAGGACAAGGGCTGCCTTGTCCAGGACGCCGACGCCGCTACTGTTGTCCATGCAACGATACTCGCGTCTCACTCTGTGAAACGCAAGTTCAATTTTCCGTGGAACACGCCACCCTGGTAATCAGCGGCCCGTGGACCGGCGGGTCCGGCGGCGGCTGCCCGTAGGGGGGCGCGGTGCCGCCTCCTCAAGATCTCTAGTTGGGCCGGCGCACTGGTGCGTCCGGCCGGAGGGAAAGCGATGGGTAGGACACTCGCGGAGAAGGTCTGGGACGACCACGTCGTCCGGCGCGCCGAGGGCGAGCCCGACCTCCTCTTCATCGATCTGCACCTGCTGCACGAGGTGACCAGCCCCCAGGCCTTCGACGGCCTCCGCAAGAGCGGGCGCGGTGTGCGCCGGCTCGACCTGACCATCGCCACCGAGGACCACAAC
The DNA here is from genome assembly GCF_019890635.1 of Streptomyces sennicomposti. GTDB lineage: Bacteria > Actinomycetota > Actinomycetes > Streptomycetales > Streptomycetaceae > Streptomyces > Streptomyces sennicomposti. The sequence continues at coordinate 62,923 of NZ_JAIOAB010000029.1, read as the reverse complement.
ACCCCCACCCTCGACATCGACAAGCCCATCGCGGACCCGGTCTCCCGCGCTCAGCTGGAGACGCTGCGCAAGAACTGCGCGGACTTCGGCGTACGGCTGCACCCGCTGGGCGACGTCGAGCAGGGCGTCGTGCACGTGGTCGGCCCCCAGCTCGGCCTGACCCAGCCCGGCACCACCGTCGTCTGCGGCGACTCGCACACCTCCACGCACGGCGCCTTCGGCGCGCTGGCGTTCGGCATCGGCACCTCCCAGGTGGAGCACGTGCTGGCCACCCAGACGCTGCCGATGGCCCGCCCCAAGACCATGGCGATCACCGTCGAGGGCGAACTGCCCGAGGGCGTCACCGCCAAGGACCTCATCCTGGCGATCATCGCCCGGATCGGCACCGGCGGCGGCCAGGGCTACGTCCTGGAGTACCGCGGCTCCGCCATCGAGAAGCTCTCGATGGAGGCCCGCATGACCATCTGCAACATGTCGATCGAGGCCGGCGCCCGCGCGGGCATGATCGCCCCGGACGAGACCACCTTCGCCTATCTCCAGGGCCGCCCGCACGCCCCCGAGGGCGAGGACTGGGACGCCGCCGTCGCGTACTGGAAGACGCTGCGGACGGACGACGACGCCGTCTTCGACGCCGAGGTCGTCATCGACGCCGCCGAGCTGTCCCCGTTCGTCACCTGGGGCACCAACCCCGGCCAGGGCGCGCCGCTTTCGGCCGCCGTCCCCGACCCGGCCTCGTACGAAGACGCTTCGGAGCGCCTGGCCGCCGAAAAGGCCCTGGAGTACATGGGGTTGGACGCCGGGCAGCCGCTGCGCTCCATCAAGGTGGACACCGTCTTCGTAGGCTCGTGCACCAACGGCCGCATCGAGGACCTGCGCGCCGCCGCCGACATCGTGCGGGGCCGCAAAGTCGCCGACGGCGTACGGATGCTGGTCGTCCCCGGCTCCGCGCGGGTCGGTCTGCAGGCCGTCTCCGAGGGCCTGGACGTGGTCTTCAAGGAGGCCGGCGCCGAATGGCGGCACGCGGGCTGCTCCATGTGCCTGGGCATGAACCCCGACCAGCTGGCCCCCGGCGAGCGCTCCGCCTCCACCTCCAACCGCAACTTCGAGGGCCGGCAGGGCAAGGGCGGCCGCACCCACCTGGTGTCCCCGCAGGTCGCCGCCGCCACCGCGGTCCTCGGCCACCTGGCCTCCCCGGCCGACCTGACCGACGCCGCCGCCCCCACGCCCGCTGGAGTCTGAGAGATCATGGAAGCCTTCACCACCCACACCGGCCGGGCCGTACCGCTGCGCCGCAGCAACGTCGACACCGACCAGATCATCCCCGCCCACTGGCTCAAGAAGGTCACCCGCGACGGGTTCGAGGACGGGCTGTTCGAGGCCTGGCGCAAGGACCCCGAGTTCGTGCTCAACCGCCCCGAGCGGCAGGGCGCCACGGTCCTGGTGGCCGGCCCCGACTTCGGCACCGGCTCCTCCCGCGAGCACGCGGTCTGGGCGCTGCAGAACTACGGCTTCAAGACCGTGATCTCCGCCCGCTTCGCCGACATCTTCCGCGGCAACTCGCTGAAGAACGGCCTGCTCACGGTGGTCCTGGACCAGAAGGTCGTGGACGCGCTGTGGGGGCTGGTGGAGAGCGACCCGAGCGCCGAGATCACCGTCGACCTGGTCGCGCGCGAGGTCCGCGCCGAGGGCATCACCGCCGCCTTCGAGCTGGACGAGAACTCCCGCTGGCGGCTGCTGAACGGCCTGGACGACATCTCCATCACCCTCCAGAACGAGGAGGACATCGCCGCGTACGAGGCGAAGCGCCCGTCGTTCAAGCCGCGCACGCTCCAGGTGTGAGCCGGCGGCGGAGCACGTGTGATCCACGGGTGATCCGGGTGTGATCCACGGATGGTCCGCCGCCCCGGCCGGGCGGCCGTCCGGACGCCGTCCGCTCACGCCGGCCGCCCGGACCGGTTCACTGCTCCGGCTCTGTGACAAGTAGAGTTTCGGCCACCGCGAAACGCCGCCGTACCCCCGATCGCCACGATCGGGGGTACAGCTGTTTCCGGGGCCGGACCGCCCGGCGGCTCGGCTCGCCGTGGGTCAACTGCCCAGGTTAGAGCGGTGGTTGCCGGGGTACACGAGCCGCCGGGGCCCGGTCGGCGGCGTCGCCCGGACGGCCGGCCGAGGCGGCAGTTGCCCCCTGCGCAGGCGACAACTCGCCCCAGATGGCACAATCTGTGCATGGACGACGACGGCCAACTCCAGCTCTACGCGGCGGTCGCGGCCCAGTTGAAGGAAGCGCACTCACGGGTGCGCGCACTGCAAGTCCCGGAGGGCGTACGGATGGCGCTGACCCGGAAGCTGCTGGTCATTACGGCTGCGGCCAAGCACGATCTCGCCGGGGCGACCAGGCGTCTGGAGCGGTTCACGGCGGACCTCGACGAGGGGCGAATCCCCGGCGAGGAAGCCTGAACAGCCCGAGGCCGTCGAGTCTGTTGCGGCACAAGGGTGATTAGCCCGTTTCGTGTTTGATTTGCGGTATATATCTGCCTAACGTGCGAAAAAGCTTGAACATCTTCGTTCTGGCGAGGTCTCCGAAGGGGAAGACGTGAACAAGGCGCAGCTCGTAGAAGCGATTGCCGACAAGATGGGCGGCCGGCAGCAGGCCGCCGACGCCGTCGACGCCGTACTGGACGCCATCGTCCGAGCGGTCGTCGGGGGAGACCGGGTCTCGGTCACCGGCTTCGGGTCCTTCGAGAAGGTCGACCGCCCGGCCCGCTACGCCCGCAACCCGCAGACGGGTGAGCGGGTGCGGGTCAAGAAGACCTCCGTTCCCCGCTTCCGGGCCGGCCAGGGCTTCAAGGACCTGGTGAGCGGCTCGAAGAAGCTCCCGAAGAACGACATCGCGGTGAAGAAGGCGCCCAAGGGCAGCCTGTCCGGCCCGCCGGCCACCATCGCCAAGGCCGTCGGCAAGAAGGCCGCCGCGAAGAAGACCACCGCCGCCGCGAAGAAGGCGACCGCGAAGAAGACGACGGCGGCCGCTGCGAAGAAGACCACCGCCAAGAAGACGACGGCGGCGGCCAAGAAGGCCACCCCGGCGGCCAAGAAGACGACGGCGACGAGCGCCGCGAAGAAGACCGCCGCCAAGAAGGCCCCCGCGAAGAAGGCGACGGCCAAGAAGGCCCCGGCCAAGAAGTCGACCGCCCGCAAGACCACCGCCAAGAAGACCACCGCCCGCGGCAAGTGAGGCGCACCGCGGTGCTCAAGCGCCGGGCCGGACTCCCCAGGGAGCCCGGCCCGCGGTGCGTCCGGCCTGTTCGGGAGGGTCGTTCGACCGGCTCGCGCGGTTCGGGCGGGGCCCGGGCCCGAGCGGCCGCTCAGAAGGTCTGGAGCGTCACCAGTGTGATCCGGGGGCCGGCGTCCCCGCCGTCCGCCGCCGTCTCGATGCGCACCCGCTGACCCGGCCGCAGCAGCCGCAGCCCGCCCGCGTCGAACGCCGCGGCGTCGAAGGGCACCGGCGTGCCGTCGTCCAGCAGCACCTGCCCGCTACGGCTTTCGGGGTCGTACGTGTATGCGGTCGCCTGCATGGCGCCACCCTACTGCCCCTGCCGGTCGCCCGCCCCGCACCGAAGCGGCCCGCAGGACGCCCGGCGTCCCCCTGCAGACCCCCGCGCCCTCTCGCCGCCGCGCGCCTCACTGTTCCGGGATCAGCAGACGGGCCGCGGCCGCCGCCGTGCGGGGGCCGACGCCCAGGGCGAGGGCCGTGCGCAGGTCGGCGCCGGTGTCCACGTCCTGGCGGACCGAGTCCACCGCGTCGAGGTCCAGTTCGCGCGCGCCCGAGGCGCGATGCCGGGCGCGGGACGGCCCGCCGAACGCCGGGCGCAATTCATGGGCCGGCCCCGCCGCCAGCAAAGTCGTGCCGACCCCCGCCGCGTCCGCGAGAAAAGCGCGCGGGAATTCGGCCGCCGCCGCCAGAACACGCGCCAATTCCAGGGGCCGCAGCGCCGGCAGATCGGCGTTGAGAGCGGCCACCGCACTTCCCGGCCGCCCCGCCCGGACGGCCGTCGCACCGTGCGCGAGCGCGGCGTTCAGCCCGGCGCCCGGCGTGTCCGGGACGATCCGCGCGCCCAGCGCCGCCAGCTCCCGCCCGGCCACCGCGTCGTCCGTGACGACCGCCACACCCGCGACCGCCGCCGAGGCCAGCGCCGCCGCCACGGTGTCCTGTGCGAAGGCGAGGGCCAGACCGGGGCGGACCCCGTCCCCGGCGGTGTCCGCCAGTCTGCTCTTGGCCCGCGCCAGCGGCTTCAGGGGGATCACCAAGGTCCACTGCACGAGCGTTCGTCCCTCTCTTCGTCCCGGACATTCTCCCCGGCCCGTCGGCATCGCCAGGGCCGGGGCGTACGGTGTTCTCGACAGACCGGCGGCCTGGGGCGACACTTGTGCGGCTCCCGGCCCCGGGGGCAGACCTAGAGGAAGGTGTCCGCGTGCCCCGCCGCAGAATCGGCTTCTGGTACCGCTTCGCAGCGGTGATCTGCAAACCGCCGCTGGTGGTTCTGATCAAGCGGGACTGGCGCGGAATGGAGAACATTCCGGCCGATGGCGGATTCATCACCGTGGTGAATCACAATTCGCACATCGACCCCTTCGCCTATGCCCACTTTCAGTACAACACCGGGCGCGTCCCGCGATTCCTCGCGAAGAGCGGGCTTTTCAAGAAGGGCCTGGTGGGCGCCGCCATGCGCGGCACCGGCCAGATCCCCGTCTACCGCGAGAGCACGGACGCGCTGAGCGCCTTCCGCGCCGCCATCGACGCCGTCCAGCGCGGCGAGTGCGTCGCCTTCTACCCCGAGGGCACCCTCACCCGCGACCCGGACGGCTGGCCGATGACCGGCAAGACGGGCGCCGCCCGCGTCGCCCTGCAGACCAAGTGCCCGGTCGTCCCGGTCGCCCAGTGGGGCGCCAACGAACTCCTGCCCCCCTACGCCAAGAAGCCCAACCTGCTGCCGCGCAAGACGCACCACGTGCTGGCCGGGCCGCCGGTGGACCTGTCGCGCTTCTACGACAAGGAGATGACCCCGGAGCTGCTCAAGGAGGCGACCGAGGTCATCATGGCGGCCATCACCGGCCTGCTGGAGCAGATCCGCGGCGAGAAGGCGCCCGCCGTGCCCTACGACCCGCGCCGCGAGCGGATCGAACAGCGCCGCCGTACCCAGGCGCAGGCGCAGCTGCGGTCCCAGGGCCGCACCGCCGCCGTCGACCCCAAGGAGCCGGCGGCGCGCGAGGCCGTACGGGAAGAGGGGCAGGGCACGTGAGCGCACCCGTCAAGGCGGCCGTCTTCGGCGCCGGATCGTGGGGCACCGCCTTCGCCGTGGTCCTCGCCGACGCCGGCTGCGACGTCACCCTGTGGGCCCGCCGCGCGGAGGTGGCCGAGGCGGTCAACTCCACCCGGACCAACCCGGACTACCTGCCCGGCGTCGAACTCCCGCGCACCGTGCGGGCCACCGCGGACGCCGCCGAGGCCGCCCGCGACGCGGACTTCACCGTCCTCGCCATCCCCTCGCAGACCATGCGCGACAACCTCGCCGAGTGGCTGCCGCTGCTCGCCCCGGACACCGTCCTCGTCTCCCTGATGAAGGGCGTCGAACTCGGTTCGGCCATGCGCATGAGCGAAGTGATCGAGGACGTCGCCAAGGTGGGCGCCGACCGCGTCGCCGTGGTCACCGGACCCAACCTCGCCCGCGAGATCGCCGCGCGCATGCCGGCCGCCGCCGTGGTGGCCTGCGCCGACGAGGCGGTCGCCCGGCGGCTCCAGGCCGCCTGCCACACGCCGTACTTCCGGCCGTACACCAACACCGACGTCGTCGGCTGCGAACTCGGCGGCGCCGTGAAGAACGTGATCGGCCTGGCCGTCGGCATCGCGGACGGCATGGGACTCGGCGACAACGCCAAGGGCTCGCTCATCACCCGCGGCCTCGCCGAGACCACCCGCCTCGGCATGGCGCTCGGCGCCGACCCGCTCACCTTCTCCGGACTGGCCGGCCTCGGCGACCTGGTGGCGACCTGCTCCTCGCCGCTGTCGCGCAACCACACCTTCGGCGCCAACCTCGGCAGGGGCATGACCCTCCAGGAGACCATCGCCGTCACCAGGCAGACCGCCGAGGGCGTCAAGTCCTGCGAGTCGGTGCTCGACCTGGCCCGCCGGCACGGCGTCGACATGCCGATCACCGAGACGGTCGTCGCCATCGTGCACGAGGGCAAGTCGCCGATGGTCGCCGTCAAGGAGCTGATGTCGCGCAGCGCGAAGCCCGAGCGACGCTGAGCGACCCCGCCCCGCCAACGCTGTCTCGGGGCACGGCCACCGGGTACTCTCATCGCGATATGAGCACCGAGAACCTCCCCCAGAGCCCCGAGCAGCCGCCCCGCAAGCCGCGCGTGGCCGTCGTGTGCGGCGGACGCAGCTCCGAACACGGGATCTCCGTGGTCACCGCGGGTGCGGTGCTGCGCGCCATCGACCGGTCCAAGTACGAGGTCCTGCCGATCGGCATCACCACGGACGGCCGTTGGGCCCTGACCGCGGACGACCCGGAGCGGATGGCGATCACCGACCGCCGCACCCCGAGCGTGGACGAGCTGGCCGAGTCCACCGAGGGCGGCGTGGTGCTCCCGGTCGACCCGCACAACCGCGAAGTCGTCTACAGCGAACCCGGTTCGGTGCCCAAGGCGCTCGGCGAGGTCGACGTGGTCTTCCCGGTGCTGCACGGCCCCTACGGCGAGGACGGCACCCTCCAGGGCTTGCTGGAGCTGTCCGGCGTGCCCTACGTCGGCTCGGGCGTGCTCGCCTCGGCCGTCGGCCAGGACAAGGAGTACATGAAGCGGGTGTTCACCTCCTTCGGGCTGCGGGTCGGCCCGTACGTGGTGATCCGGCCGCGCGAGTGGGACCGGGACCCGGCCGCCGCCCGCAAGAAGGTCGTCGACTTCGCCGGCGAGCACGGCTGGCCGCTGTTCGTGAAGCCCGCCCGCGCGGGCTCGTCCATCGGCATCACCAAGGTGGACGGCCTCGCCGGTCTGGACGAGGCGATCGAGGAGGCCCGCCGGCACGACCCGAAGGTGCTGGTGGAGGCCGCGGTGCGCGGCCGCGAGATCGAGTGCGGCGTCCTGGAGTTCGAGGACGGCCCGCGCGCCTCCGTGCCGGCCGAGATCCCGCCGCCGCAGGAGCACGCGTACTACGACTTCGAGGCGAAGTACATCGACTCCACGCCCGGCGTCGTGCCCGCCCCGCTCACCGAGGAGCAGACCGCCGAGGTGCGGCGGCTCGCGGTGGAGGCGTTCGAGGCGGCCTCCTGCGAGGGCCTGGTCCGCGCGGACTTCTTCCTCGCCGAGGACGGCGGGTTCGTCATCAACGAGATCAACACCATGCCCGGCTTCACGCCGATCTCGATGTACCCAAAGATGTGGGAGGCCACCGGCGTCTCCTACGAGGAACTGGTGGACCGCCTCATCCAGGCGGCGCTGCGCCGCCCGACCGGCCTGCGCTGAGCGGGGACACCCCCGCTTCGCGCCAGCCGGCGCTGCGCGTCAGCCGGCACTTCGCGCCGGTCGGCACTTCGCGTCAGTCGGCGATCCCTTCGGGGATCGCCTTCTTGATCGCCGGGGCCAGCCCCACCAGGACCGTGGAGCTGTCCCGGCCCTCGGGCACCACGACCTCGACGTACGCCCTGCGGTTGGCGGTGGTGAAGCGGTACCCGCCGTCGCCCTGCCGTTCCATCAGCCAGTCCACGCCGTTCACCCCGCCGGCCACCGCGTCCGGGTCCTTGCCCTCGGCGACCTTCGGGTCGATCATCTTCGGCGGCCGGGGGACACCGCAGCGCAGTATGATCACCGGGCTTCCCCAGCCCGCGGTCAGCGCCGAGGCGGGCCGGGGGTCCTTGCGGCTCAGTCCGGCCAGCTTCCCCGGCAGCGCCCCGTCCAGATCCCGGCACAGCTTCACGGCCGCCGCGTCCGGGCTGGGAACCGCCGCGGCGGCGCTGTCGTCGCTGGAGGAACAGCCCGCGGCGGCGATCAGCACGGCGAGGGCGGGCAGGCCGTAGAGCCGGTGACGAGAGGAACTCACCGGCCCAAGGGTAGACGGGGGCTACAGATGCACGACCGGGCAGGTCAGGGTGCGGGTGATGCCGTCCACCTGCTGGACCTTCGCCACCACCATGCGGCCCAGGTCGTCGACGGTGTCGGCCTGCGCGCGCACGATGACGTCGTACGGTCCTGTCACGTCCTCGGCCTGGATCACTCCAGGGAGTCTGCTGATCGTCTCGGCGACGGTCGACGCTTTGCCGACCTCCGTCTGGATCAGGATGTACGCCTGTACCACGGAACCTCCAGGGCGGCCACGAGGATCATGTGGGGAAAAGGAACGCCACGGTATCGCGTCGCCGCACATCGCGGGGAGACCCGCGCGGAACGTGACCGGCGCGCCGGGGTGCAGGTAGGACAGAAGTTGACGGCCGTCGGGGCCGCGGCGCGGGCCACGGGGCCGCACGCCGGGGAACGCACAGGGACAGAAGGGGCGTAAGGGCTATGAAGGGCACTGTGGGTGAGCTAGGTGAGTTCGGGCTCATCAGGGAGCTGACCTCCCGTCTCACCACCACCCCGGCGGTCCGGGTCGGCCCCGGCGACGACGCCGCGGTGGTGGCCGCCCCCGACCGCCGGGTCGTGGCGAGCACGGACATACTCCTGGAGGGCCGGCACTTCCGCCGCGACTGGTCCACGGCGTACGACGTGGGCCGCAAGGCCGCCGCGCAGAACCTCGCGGACATCGCCGCCATGGGCGCCGTGCCGACGGCGCTGCTGCTCGGCCTGGTCGTCCCGGCCGAACTCCCGGTCACCTGGCCCACCGAGCTGATGGACGGCCTGCGCGACGAGTGCCAGGTCGCCGGCGCCTGTGTGGTCGGCGGCGACGTGGTCCGCGGCGACAGCATCATGGTCTCCATCACCGCCCTCGGCGATCTGCGCAACCACGAGCCGGTGACCCGCGCGGGCGCCCGGCCCGGCGACCTCGTCGCCGTCACCGGCTGGCTCGGCTGGTCGGCGGCCGGATACGCCGTCCTCTCCCGCGGCTTCCGCTCCCCGCGCGCCTTCGTCGAGGCGCACCGCCGCCCCGAACCGCCGTACCACGCGGGCCCCGCGGCGGCCGGGCTCGGCGCGACCGCCATGTGCGACGTCAGCGACGGGCTCATCGCCGACCTCGGGCACATCGCCGAGGCCAGCAAGGTCCGCATCGACATCCGTTCCGGCGCCATCGACGTCCCCTCGCAGATGAACGACATCGGGCAGGCCGTCGGCGTCGACCCGCTGCAGTGGGTGCTGACCGGGGGAGAGGACCACGCGATCGTGGCGACCTTCCCGCCGGACGTGAAGCTGCCGGCCCGCTGGAAGGTGATCGGCGAGGTGCTCAACCTGTCGGCGCTGCCCCAGGTCACGGTCGACGGCGCGCCGTGGACCAAGAAGGGCGGCTGGGACCACTTCGGGGACATCGAGTCATGAGCACCGCACCCGGCTCCGTCCCCGGCTCCGCGCCCGTTCCCGCGTCCCGGCCCGCGCCGCCCAGGGTCCTCACCGTCGCCGGCTCCGACTCCGGCGGCGGCGCGGGCATCCAGGCCGACCTCAAGACGATGCTCGCCCTCGGCGTGCACGGCATGAGCGTGCTCACCGCCGTGACCGCGCAGAACTCGCTCGGCGTGCAGGGCGCCTGGGAACTGCCCGTCGAGGCGGTCTGGGCCCAGTACCGCAGCGTCGTGGACGACATCGGCGTCCAGGCGGTCAAGACCGGCATGCTCTCCTCGGCGGAACTGGTCGGGGCGGTCGCCGAGTTGATCGCCGCGACGGACGCCCCCGCGGTGGTGGACCCGGTCGGCGTCTCCAAGCACGGCGACCCGCTGCTGGCCGCCTCCGCGCTGGACTCGGTGCGCACCGCACTGCTCCCCGCGGCGACCGTCGCCACCCCCAACCTGGACGAGGTGGCCCAGCTCACCGGCGTCCGCGTCACCCGCGAGGAAGAGCTGCGCGAGGCCGCGGCGGCCGTCCTCGCCTTCGGCCCGAAGTGGGTGCTGATCAAGGGCGGTCACCTCACCGGGGAGGCCGTGGACCTGCTCACCGACGGCGCCGAGGAACACTGGCTGCGCGCCCCCCGGCACGACAACCGGCACACCCACGGCACCGGCTGCACCCTCGCCTCCGCGATCGCCGCGCACCTCGCCCGGGGGCGGTCGGTGCCCGAGGCGGTGACGGCGGCCAAGGAGTACGTCACCGGGGCCATCGCCCACGGCTTCGCGCTCGGCGGCGGCATCGGCCCGGTGGACCACGCCTGGACCTTCCGCACCGCTCACGCGGCGGGGGAGCCGGAGGCGGCCGGATAGTCCGGCAGCTCGATCGCGGTGGCCGCCTTCTCCGTGAGCCGCTTGAAGAAGCCGGCCAGCGGCCGCGAGGCGAGCAGCCGGTACATGCGGTCCCGGCTGCGGATGCGCCGCTCGGTCGGCGGCGCGAAGAACGGCCCCGCGTTCCCGGAGATCTTCTGGCACCCCTTGGCGAAGTCCCGTATCCGGTCCTCGTACGCCGCGAACGCGGTGCGGTGGTCGCCGCCCGCCAGGGCGAGTTCACCGGCCAGCACATACGCGCCGACGACGGCCACGCCGGTGCCCATGCCGCCCATGGTCGCCCCGTAGCCGGCGTCGCCGAGGAGCGCCACCCGGCCCTCGGTGAGCCGGTCCACGTGGATCTGCGCGATCGCGTCGAAGTACAGGTCGTCGGTGTCCGCCAGCGCGGCCAGGACCCGGTCCGTCTCCCAGCCCATGCCCGCGAACCGCTCGGCCAGGACACGCTTCTGCGCGGCCACGTCCCGCCGGTCGTACGTCAGCTCCTTGGACCGGAACACCAGCAGGGCGCCCGCGCGGTCCGGGTCGCCGTCGTAGTTGCCGACGGCGACGCAGCGGCCGGGCTCGCTGTACATCAGCCCCCGGCGGTCCAGGCCCAGGTGGTTGGGTACGGGGAAGCCGGCCACGTAGTGGTCGAGGAAGCGCAGGTGGCGGGACTCGTCGCCGAACACCAGGCGGCGGGTGGTGGAGTGCAGCCCGTCCGCGCCGACGACCAGGTCGAAGCGGCGCGGCGCGCCCTTCTCGAAGGCGGCCTCGACTCCGCCGGGCGTCTCGGCGAGCGCGGTGACGGAGTCCCCGAAGACGTACTCGACGCGGTCCCGGGTGCCTTCGTACATGATCCGCGCCAGCTCGCCGCGGAAGATCTCCACGTCGCCGCTCATCATCGCGGCCGGCAGGTCCACGCGCGGGACGCCGTCGGCGTCGACCACGCTCTGCGGGCCCATACGGGTCTGGCGGGCGTGGATCTGCTCCCAGATCCCCATGTCGGTGAGGACCCGGCGGTGGACGTGGCCGCGGAAGTCGACGGCGAAGCCGCCGCCGCGCAGGGCGGGCGCCCGCTCCACCACGGTGACACGGGCGCCGTAGCGGGCGAGATTGAGGGCGAGGGCCGGTCCGGCGACGCCGGCGCCGGAGATCAGGACGTCCAGGTGGGCGAGGGACCGGGTGTGCTGCTGATGCGTCATGCACGGCAGCCTCGGGCACGCCGCTGACCGTCCGCCTACCGCTCGCTGACCGCGTGCCGCCGTCTCCTTACCGCGCCGTCCACCGACGGCGTTCCGCGCGTCCGCCCATCGTGTTCTGCCCGTCCGCCGACGGTGTTCCGCGCGTCCGCCCATCGTGTTCCGCCCGTCCGCCGACGGTGTTCCGCGCGTCCGCCGACGGCGTTCTGCCCGTCCGCCCACCGTGTTCCGCCCGTCCGCCGACCGCGCCTCGTGGTCTGCGGTCCGTGGTCCGCGGTCCGCGGTCCGCCCGGTCCCGCCTAGGGTTCGGCGACCGCGCCCTCCCGTTCGGCGGCCTTGTCCCGGCGTCAGCCGGCCGCGACCCGGCGTTCGCCGGCCTCGCCGCGCCCTTCCTCGACCGCCGCCGCCCGCAGCCGTACGCCCCGCTCGAAGGCGGCCGTGTACGCCTCGGGCGACAGCCGCGCCCGCAGCGCCTCCTCGGTGCGGGCGACATCGGGGTCCTCCCGCGCCGGCGCTCCCCTGAGGCCCGCGCCGGCGCCCAGCAGGACGGCGGCCCGCTCGGGCATCTCGGCGACGGACGCCAGCGCCTCGGCCGCCTCGGCCAGTTCGAGCACGCTCGCCGAGTCCCCGGCGGCGACGGCGGCCTGGCGGAACCACTCCCGCGCGTCCTCGGCCTTCCCCTCGGCGGCGGCCGTACGGCCCAGACCGATGAGGACGCGCACGATCTCGCCGACGCTGAACCAGTTCGCCGCGCACATCCGCAGCGCCTCCTCGTACAGCACGCGCGCGCGTGCCGTGTCCCCGGACAGCCGGGCCGCGTCCCCGAGGCCGCGCCGCGCGCCCGCCGCCTTGTCCCCGGCCCCGGCCGTACGGGCCAGCGCCGTCGCCCGCTCGAAGTGGTCCGCCGCGCCCGCCGCGTCGCCCCGGCGCAGCAGCACGACGCCGCGGCTGCGCAGCAGGTCGGCGGTCTCCTCCGGCGCGTCCAGCTCCCGTACCAGGGCCAGCCCCTCGTCCAGCAGCCCGAGCGCGCCGTCGTCGTCCCCGCGCGCGTGGGCGTACATCCCGAGCGGCTCCAGGCAGTTGGCCATGCCCCAGCGGTCGCCGGTCGCCCGGAACCCGGCCAGCGCCCGCGTCAGCGCCTCCTCCGCCTCCCCGGGCCGCCCCGCGAACCGCGCCTGGAGACCCAGCCCCATGTCCAGCAGCGCCCCCGCCCACGGGTCCGTACCGGCCAGCCGCAGGGCCCTGGCGTTGGCGGCGGGCCGGGGCCCGGTCACCACCGACCACAGCACCAGGACGTACGGCAGCCGCAGCGGCCCGTCGAGCGAGTCCAGCAGGGTCTCCACGCGCGCGTGGAGCGCTTCCTCGGCGGCCGGGTCGCCGTCGTCCCCGGACAGCGCGTTCAGCGCGCACAGCACGTACTCCTCCACCAGCCCCGGCGGCGGCACGTCGCCCACCGCCGCCAGCAGCGCGCGGGCGCGCGGCACCTGCTCGCCGTGCAGCCCGCGCAGCCGCCAGAACCACGACAGCAGCGCCATCAGCCGCAGGGCGCCGGCCCGGTCGGCGCCCGCGAGATGCCGCAGCGCCGCGTCCAGGTCGGCGTGCTCGGCGGCAAGCCGGGCCAGCCAGGGCAGCTGCCCGCCGCCGCGCAGGAGCGGCTGCGCCCGCTCGGCCAGGCGCAGGAAGTACGCGGCGTGCGCGTCGCGCAGCGCATCGGTGTCCAGATGCCGGGCGGCGTGCTCGGCGGCGAAGGCGCGGATCGTCTCCAGCATCCGGTACCGCCCCCCGGCCACCGTCAGGAACGACTTCTCCGCCAGCGAGTCCAGCAGGTCCTCCGGGTCCGGCGTCCGGCACACCTCCCGCACCGCCCGCACGGTGGCGCTCCCGGCGAAGACGGTGAGCCGTTCGGCCAGCTCCCGCTCCTCGGCGTCCAGCAGGTCCCAGCTCCACTCCACGACCGCCCGCAGGGTGCGGTGCCGGGGCGCCTTGGTACGGTCGCCGCGCGAGAGCAGCCGGAACCGGTCGTCCAGGCGGGCGGCCAGCTCCTCGGGCTCCAGGGTGCGCAGCCGGGCCGCCGCCAGCTCGATCGCCAGGGGCAGCCCGTCCAGGGCGCGGCAGACGTCGGGCACGCACGCGTGCCCGTCGAAGCCGGGCCGCACCGCCCGCGCCCGCTCCAGGAACAGCCGCTGCGCCGCCCCGGCCGGCAGCGGCTCCACCGGCACCAGCACCTCGCCGGTGATGCCCAGCGCCTCCCGGCTGGTGGCGAGGACCCGCACCCCGGGGCAGCGGCCGAGCAGCAGCCCGGCGAACCGGGCGGCGTCCTCGACCAGGTGCTCGCAGTTGTCCAGCACCAGCAGCGCCTCGCGGTCCTCCAGCGCGCCGCACAGCCGGTCCAGGCCGTCCACGGCGGTGCTGCGCAGGCCCTCGCGCACCCCGAGGGCGGCGAGGACCGCGTACGGGACGCGGGCGCCGTCGGCCAGCGGGGCCAACTCGACGAGGTACGCGTCCGGGTGCGCGCGGGCGGCCTCGACCGCCAGCCGGGTCTTGCCCGCGCCGCCGGGTCCGGTGAGGGTGACCAGGCGGGCGTCGGGGGCGGTGAGGAGGGCGGCGATGCGGGCGAGCTCGCCGTCCCGGCCGACGAAGCCGGTCAGCTGCGCGGGCAGCCGGGGCCGGTGCGGCGCGGGCCGGGTCTGCCGGAGCAGCTCCAGGTGCAGGGCCGACAGCTCGGGGGAGGGGTCCGCGCCCAGCTCGTCGGCGAGGGCGCGCCGGGCGTCCTCGTACACGGCGAGCGCCTCGGCGGGCCGCCCGGCCGCGTGCAGGGCTCGCATCAGCTGCCCGTACAGCCGCTCGGCGAGCGGATGATCGGCGAGCAGCGCCCGCAGCTCCGCCACCAGCTCGGGTCCGCCGCCGAGGGCCAGGTCCGCCTCGACGCGGTCCTGGACGGCGGTCAGCCGCAGTTCGGCGAGGCGGGCGGTCTCGGCGTGCGCGTCCGGCAGGTCCGGCAGGGCCGGGCCGCGCCACAGGGCGAGCGCCGCGCGCAGCCGGTCGGCCGCCCGCGCGGGATCGCCGGCGGCGAGGGCGGTACGGCCCTGCGCGGCCAGCCGCGCGAAGCGGTGGGCGTCGACCGCGTCCGGCGGGACGGCGAGGCGGTAGCCGGCCGGGACGGCCTCGATCGGCGCGTGCGGGCCGAGCCGCCGGCGCAGGCGGGAGATCTGCGACTGGAGCGCGTTGACGGCCCCGGCGGGCGGCTGGGAGCCGTACAGGCCGTCGGTCAGATGCTCGGTGGTGACGGTGCGGCCGGCGGCGAGCAGCAGCAGGGTGAGCAGGGCGCGGGGGCGCGGGCCGCCGGGATCGACGGGGGCGCCGTCGTCGGTGCGGATGTCCAGCGGGCCCAGGATGCCGAAGCGCATTCCCCGGATTGTGGCAGGCGGGGCGCCTGTCCCGGCGTCGGGTACGGCAAAAAGCCGGCCCACCCGAGGGGGACCGGCTTAGTGCAGCGAACCAGCAGTGGCCGCGCGCTTAGCTGTTGCTGTGCGTCAGCGCGAGACCTTGCCGGCCTTGATGCACGAGGTGCAAGCGTTCACGCGCTTCGGCGTCCCGCCGACCACGGTACGCACACGCTGGATGTTGGGGTTCCAGCGACGGGACGTACGGCGGTGCGAAAACGAGATGTTGTTGCCGAAGCCCGGCCCCTTGCCGCAGACGTCGCAGTTGGCAGCCACGGGTCACTCCAAAGACTTCAGATGCACTTACGGTTGATCCCGGCATGCCGGGATCCGGGGCTCAATGAGCACACTGATCTGAGTGGCGTTGCCAGGGGGAGAGCCCGATCAGGATCGGGCAACCGGAGCAGCATACAACGACTGCTTCCGTGCCACGAAACTACCATGGCGGCCGAGGACCCCGCCCAGGCCCTCTTCCGGCCGGGACCGTCCCTGGGTCTACGCTGCCGTCCAGTCCAGCAGCTCGAGGAGGCGCAGGTGGCGCAGACGTTCGACGCGCCGGCGGTGCGCACCTGGTGCGGGCTGGCCCTGCGGGCGCTGGGCCGCGCCCGCGAGGAGATCGACGCGATCAACGTCTATCCCGTCGCCGACGGGGACACCGGCACCAACCTGTATCTGACCGTGGAGTCCGCCGTCGCCGCGGTGGAGGCCGTGTTCGCCGCCCACGAGACCGGCGCGGGCGCCTCGGACGGCCTCCCCGGCGGCCCGTCCCTGGCCGAGGCGGCGCGGGCGATGGCGCACGGGGCGCTCATCGGCGCGCGCGGCAACTCCGGGACGATCCTCGCCCAGCTGCTGCGCGGCATGGCGGAGGTGCTCGCCGCCGACGGTGACAGTGCTCACACCGGCGGGCACGGTCTGCGGACCGCCCTGCGGCGCGCCGCCGACTCCGCCCGGCTGGCGGTCGCGCGCCCGGTCGAGGGCACGGTCCTCACGGTCGCCTCCGCCGCCGCCGACGCGGCCGACGACGCCGAGGGCGACTGCGGCACGGTCGCGCGGGCCGCGTACGAGGGCGCCCGCACGGCCCTGGCCGCGACCCCGGGCCAGCTGGCGGCCCTGGGGCGCGCGGGCGTGGTGGACGCGGGCGGCCGGGGACTGGTGGCGGTGCTCGGTGCGCTGGTCGAGACGTTCACGGGGGAGGCGGTCGCGGGGACCGCGGCGGTGGCCGCGACCGGGATGGCGGGGACGGCCGTGGCGGCCGTCACGGCACCGGACGGTGCGGGCGCGGCCCGGCCGACCGTGCCGCACGCGCGCGTGCGGGGCTCCGGGGAGGCCGGAGGCGACGGCGGAGCCGGAGCCGGAGCGGAGCCCGAGCGTGCCTCCGAGCCCGAGTCCGCCTCCGAGTCCGCGTCCGGGAGCGGCGCGGATGCCGGAGCGGCGGTCGCGGTCGCGTCCGGAACGGCGGGCGGGAACGGGACGGCCGCGCGGGCCGGTATGCGGGCCGGGGCCGGTGCGGGCGCCGGTGCCGGTGTGCGGGCCGGGAACGACGGCGGGGACCCTGGCGGAACGGACGGCGGAGCCGGAACCGACGGCGGGGCCGGGAGCCGTGAAGGTGCCTGCGGCGAGGCCGGTGGCGTGCCCCCTGGCGGTGCCGGTGGCGGGGCCGGTGGGGAAATCGACGGCGGAGTCGGCGTCGGCGGTGGGACCGGTGCGGAAATCGGCCTGGGCGGCGGCGTCGGCGGTGGGACCGGTGCGGAGATCGGCGGCGCGGTGGAGCCGGCCGGGCCGGGCGGCTGTGCGTCCGCCGCGTCCGCCGCGCCGGTCAGCGGCCCGGCCTTCGAGGTGATCTACCTCCTGGAGGCCGACGACGCCGCCGTGGCCCGGCTGCGGCAGCGACTGGACGCGCTCGGCGACTCCCTGGTCGTGGTCGGCGGCGACGGCCTGTGGAACGTCCACGTCCACGTCGACGACGCGGGAGCGGCGGTGGAGGCGGGCGTCGAGGCCGGCCGGCCGCACCGCATCCGCATCACCCACTTCGGCGTGGGCGACGCGCACGCGGCCGGTCCCGGCCGGCCGCCCCGCGAGCGGGCCCAGCGCGCCGTGGTGGCCGTCGTACCCGGCGAGGGCCTGGCCGGCCTGTGCGCCGAGGCGGGCGCGACCACGGTGCTGGCCCGCCCCGGCGAGCCCCCGGCCAGCGGCGAGCTGGTCGAGGCCGTACGGCGGGCGCACGCGCGCGAGGTGGTCCTGCTGCCCAACGACGCCGAGCTGCGCGACACCGCCGCCGCGGCGGCCGAACAGGCGCGCGGCGAGGGCGTCCGGGTGGCGCTCATCCCGACCCGCTCGGCGGTCCAGGGCCTGGCCGCCCTCGCCGTGCACGAGCCGGGCCGCAGGTTCGACGAGGACGTCGTCGCCATGACCTCGGCGGCCGGCGCCACCCGCCACGCGGAGGTCATCGTCGCCGAGCACGAGTCCTGGACCTCGGCCGGCGTCTGCCAGGCCGGCGACGTGCTCGGTCTCATCGACGGTGACGTGGCCGTGATCGGCTCGGACGTCACGGCCACCGCCCGGACGGTCCTGGACCGGATGCTCGCGGCCGGCGGCGAACTGGTCACCCTCGTCCTCGGCGACGACGCCCCCGACACCGTCGCCGCCCACCTGGAGCGCCGCGTCCGCGACGCCTACCTGGCCGTGGACACGGTGACCTACCACGGCGGCCGACAGGGCGCGCTGCTCCTCATCGGCGTGGAGTAGCCGAGTAGCCCCCGACCGCAGCGGGATCGTTCCCGCTGGAGCGGCCGGGGCGCGGGCCCCGGCCCCGCCGCTCACTTCCCGGCCCGTTCCTCCAGCAGCCGCAGCAGACGTGACGCGTCCGCGCGGCGGGCGGCGGTCAGGTCGTCCCCAGGGCCGGGGGCGGTCGCGTCGCCGTCCGGAGTCTGCGCGTCGTCGCAGGCCGTCAGTACGGCACGCGCGTGTGCCGTCGCCTCGGCGAGGCGGCCCAGGTCGGCGGCGAGCCGGGCGGCGGTGAGCTGCGCGCCGGTGCGGTCGTGCCGGGCGGCCGGACCGAGCCCGGCGAAGACGGCGACGGCCTGCTCCGTCTGGGACAGGGCCGCCGCGAGAAGGGCCTCGTCCTCGTCGGCGGCGCACCGGGCCAGCAGCTCGCCGAACTGCTGGTGGCTGCTCCCGAGTTCGTCGGTGAGCCGGAACCGCTCCTCGTCGTCGTCGGCGCCGCGCAGCGCGGCCCGGCACTCCGCGACGGCGTCCGCCATCAACTCCCGCGCGGCACGCACCCCGACACTCGCACCCGCCCCGGAGCCCGAGCCCACCCCGTCACCCGAGCCGACCTCACCACCCGCAGCCGAGCCCGCACTCGCACCGACCTCGGCGCCCGAGCCCGAGCCCGCGCCGGAACCTGCACCCGCGCCGGAACCTGCACCCGCACCGACCTCGGAGCCCGACCCCGCGCCCCCACCGACGGCCGTACCCGCACCCGAGTCCAAGCCCGCACCCGCTTCCGAGCCGCCCCCGGAGTCCCCCCGCACCGCCAGCCAGGCACGCGCGCGCAGGGCGCGGACCACCCCGTGGACGCTGCCCACCGTCCGCCACAGCTCGCCCGCGCGCGTGTACGCGGCGTCCGCCTCCGTGAGCAGGCCCGCGCGGCTCAGCGACTCCGCGGCGAGGTGGGCGAGCGTGGCGTGGTCCTGCTGTTCGGGCCAGTGCCGGGCGATCTCGGCGGCCTGGAGCCGCCGTTCCGCCGCCGCGCGGTGCTCGCCCAGCTCGCTCAGCGCGTCGCCGAGCCACCACTGCGTCTGCACCACCGCCCCGTCGCCGTGCGTCTCGGCGGTCAGGTCCGCGAGCGCCGACTCCAGCACCTCCGCGGCCTCCGCCCACCGCCCCAGCCGCAGCAGCAGACCGCCGAGCTGCTGGCGCGCCCACGCGCCGAGCGCCGGGCCCTCGCCCGCCTCGTCGGCCCAGTGGGCGGCCTCCAGCGCGTGCTCGGCCGCCTCGGCGGGCCGGTCGAGGCTGCCGAGGACCTCGGTCAGCTGGAGGTGCAGCCGGGCCCGTCCGGGGGCCTCCAGGACGGTGTCGCCGTGCTCCAGGGCGGCCCGCAGCGCGCGCTCGGCCCCGGCGACGTCGCCCAGGTGGTGGGCCAGGGCGGCGAGCCGGGCCTCGTACTCGACCGCGAACCACGGCAGCCCGGCGGCCACGTACTCCGCGGCCGCCCGCTGGAACGATTCCGCCGCGCCCGGCAGGTCCCCGGTGTGCGCGGCGACTTCGGCGAGCATCGCCCGCGCCTCCGCCGACCGCGCGGCCAGCCGTACGTCCTCGCCGGTGCGGCCCCCGACGAGCGCCAGCACCTCCCGCGCGGCCTCCTCGGCGGCGGCGAGGACCCGCGGATCGACCGGCCCGTCGGCCTCGTGCACCGGCCGCATCAGGACCCGCGCCCGCGCCATCAGCACGGACGCGGTCTGCCGCAGCCCGGTGCCCTCCTCGGCGTACAGCGCGAGGATCTCCTCGTACGGTCCGGAGACCTCGGCGAGCGCGCCCTCCGGGTCGCCCGCGAGCGCCCGTACGTACGCCCCGCGTGCGCGTGCCGCCAGCGCTTCGCCCGGATCGCCCGCCGCCGCGTACAGCGCGGCGGCCTTCTCGAAGAGCGGCGCGCCCTGCGGCCCCAGGCTCATCGCCTCGTGCTCGGCGACCTCCGCCCGGTCCCGGTCGGTCAGGCCGGCGTCCGCCGCGCCCTCGGCGGCGCGCGCCACCGCCGCCCACGCCTCCATGGCGTGCGGCCGCAGCGTGTCCGACAGCCGCCGCGCCCGCGCCACCAGCTCGGCCAGGCCGGCCGGCTCCGGCTCGGCGGGAGCGACGGCCCCGGCGGCGGGCGGCGCCGCGGCGGCCCGGGCGGAGACCGGCCGGGCCGTGCGCACGCCCAGCGGCAGCCGCTCCAGCAGCGGCCGTCGCGCCATGCGCGCGCGTGCCCGCTCGCCGACGTGGGAGGTGCCGTTGCGCGCGTCGAACCGGGCCGCCAGCGCCTCGGCCTCCCCGCGCGCGTGGGCGGCCAGCTCGGCGGCCGTCCAGGACCGGCCCGCCGGGCCCGGCACCGGCTGACCGCCGTGCCCCAGCTCCACCAGGCGGTCCATCAGCAGCGCCACCACCGTCAGGAAGTCCAGCCGGCTGCGCGGATGCCCGGCGTCGGTGAAGTACGCCGGCCGCTCGGCCAGCAGCTCCAGGGCGCGCGCCTCGTTCCCGGTCAGCGCGCAGAACTCCACATGGTCGGCGTACGCGGCGCGCATGCTCTCCATCGGCCGCACCAGCCGGAACCCGCGCAGATGGTGGGCGCGCGCCTCCTGCGTCCGGCCCAGCCGCAGCAGCGGCAGCAGGGCCGAGGCGAGCACGGTGTGCGGCTCGTGGGCGCAGGAGAACTCCCCCTCCAGCACCGGCCGCCACAGCCGCACCGCCTCCTCGTCCCGGCCGCGCTCGGCCTGCCACCAGCCCTGCGTGTGCAGCTCGCACGCGTGGCAGTCGGCCATCCGGTCCCGGTCGGCCGCCAGCCACGCCGCGTACGCCCGCTCCGCCCGCGCCACGTCGCCCACATGGGCGGCCACGCTGAACTCCGCGCCGCGCACCGCCCGTTCGCTGTACCCGGCGAGGCGGTAGCGGTGCTCCATCTCGCCGAGCCACTTCTCCATGGAGGCCAGCGGGATGTGCGGCTGGTCCACCATGCCCGCCGACATCCACTTGAAGACCCAGTGCAGCGAGTGGGCCTCGTACTCGTCGAAGTCCTCGGGGCGCTCGTCCCACATGCGCAGCAGCCGCGCGAAGGGCACGAACATCTTGTCCTTCTCGGAGCTGTAGTTGTAGACCTTCAGCTGGTGCCCGAGCGCCTCGATCACCGCCAGCGGTATGTCCAGCCGCTCCGCCTCGGCGAGCAGTTCCTCCGCGCGCGCGTTGCGGGCCGGTCCCTCCGGCCGCTCGCCGTTCTCCGCCATCGCCCGCCTGAGCGAGTCGAGATCCGTGACCGAACTCATCGGCGGCCGTCCTCCCCGTGGGTGGCCCACTCCAGCAGGCCGATGAAAGCGCGGTTGAGCAGCGCCGAGTCCGCCGGGCGCAGCGGGCGCTGCGCCATCAGCAGCGCCTGCCCGTACAGGGACTCCGTCGCCGTGCCGATCAGCTCCCCGTCGGCGAGAGAACCGATTCGGCGGATCAGCGGGTTGAGATGGTTGAGCACCAGCCGCGCGCGCGGGGCGCCGCCGCGCAGCGAGCCGAGGATGCCCGCCCACAGGTCGTCGGCCTGCTCCTCGGCCTCCGCGCGGGCCCGCTCGTGCCGCGCCGAGCGGTCGTCCAGGTGCAGCGCGGGCACCGACAGCGGATGGAAGGCGCGCAGCACCACATCGCAGCCCAGTGGGTCCAGGCGCGCCCGCGCGGCGGCCAGGAAGCCCGCCAGGGCCAGTTCCTCGGCCGGGTCCACGGCGTCCAGATGGGCGGTCACCGTGTCCGCGTCCAGCTCGGCGACCACCGTCCCCGGCCGCACCGACGGCAGCGCCTCGACCAGCTCGCTGTCGTAGGTGTAGCCGCCGTTGACGACGCCGACGCCCTGCGCGGAGGCGATCGCCGCGACCTGCCGGTACTCCTCCACCGTCCGCGTGAAGTGCACCACCGGGTGCCGCTGCGCGAACTCCTCCAGGGACAGCCGCCCGTCGCTCGTCTCGAACGGCAGCCACGGCAGCATCGTGCGCAGCATCTCCGGATCGTGCCGGGCCAGCGACTTCACCCCCAGGTGGTGCACCGACAGGAACGCCGCCAGCCGCTCCGGATCACCGGCCGCGAGGGCGGTCAGCCACGACCGGATCCGCTCCCCGAGCGCGTCGCGCACGGCAGCCAGCGTCTCGTCCTCGTACAGCGACTCGCGCGAGGCGGTGGGCCGCAGACTGTCCGTGTCCAGCACGCAGCGCACGAAGAACGCCCAGTCGGGCAGCAGCTGTTCGGCCCGCTCGGTCAGCAGCATGCCCTTCAGGTGCACCCGGTGGCCCGCCCGCTGCGCCGGACTGACCGCGGCCGGCAGCACGTACGCCACCCCGCGCACCCCGGCCAGCGGCACGTCCAGGTCGATCGAGTCCAGCGGTGTGAAACCGAACAGCTCGTGGCAGTGCCGGGCGAGCGCCACCCGGCGCGCGGCGGGGGAGGGGTAGGGCCGGTCCCAGGGCGCCGGCAGGTCGCTCACCGCCCGCTCGCCCACCCGCACGTCGTACGGCAGCAGCGACCCGAAGTCCCGGGCCAGCGCGAGCACCCGCTCCTCCGTCAGCCACTCGCCGGCCCCCGCCCGCGCCGTCAGGTGCACGGTGGTGCCGGGCTCCGGGCGGGCGTCGGCGGGCAGCGTCCGCACCGTGTACGAGCCGTCCTCGCGCGCGGTCCACTCCACCGGCGGCGCCCCCGGCGTACGCGCGCTGCGGCTGACCACCCGGATGCGCTCGGCCACCAGGAAGCAGGCCAGCAGACCGATGCCGAACTGGCCGAGGAAGTCCGAACGGGCCTGACTGAGCCCCTCGGCCCGCTTGGAGCTGCGGCCGATGGTCGCCAGCAGCTCGTGCACATCGGACTCGGTCAGGCCGATGCCGGTGTCCTCCACCCGCAGCGAGCCGCCGTCCGCGACCAGCCGCACCCGGGCAGGGGCGTCCGGCTGCATGGCGCGCCGGGCGGTGACGGCGTCCACGGAGTTCTGCAGCAGCTCGCGCAGATAGACCCGGGGACTGGAGTACAGGTGGTGCGACAGCAGGTCCACCAGACCGCGCAGGTCGACCTGGAACGCGTGGGCGGACGGGGAGCCTTCGGCTGATGACTGTGAGGTCTGGGAGTCCATCGTCGCAGCGCCGCCGGGTGGGGGCTTGCCGACGGCGCGGGGTCGGGCGGCACCGGTGGGGCGGTGGACCGCGGGGGAAGGTCCGTGAGCGCGTCATCCTAGAGCCCACACCACCCGGCTGACCAGGGGTTTCGAGGTACGTATACGGCAATGTCAGTGGCGTGGTGTGCAATGGATCTCGTGCCCGCACTGCAAGAACCACTGCGTCGACCGCTCAAGTCGGTGCTCGGCCCCGCCACCGCGAAGGTGATGGCCGAGCACCTCGGCCTGCACACCGTCGGCGATCTCCTCCACCACTACCCCCGCAAGTACGAGGAGCGGGGCCGGCTCACCCATCTGGCCGACCTCCCCATGGACGAGCACGTCACGGTGGTCGCCCAGGTCGCCGACGCCCGGCTGCACACGTTCGCCTCCTCCCGGGCGCCCCGCGGCAAGGGCCAGCGCCTGGAGGTGACGATCACCGACGGCAGCGGCCGGCTCCAGCTGGTCTTCTTCGGCAACGGCGTGCACAAGCCCCACAAGGACCTGCTGCCGGGCACGCGCGCGATGTTCGCGGGCAAGGTCTCCGTCTTCAACCGCAAGCTCCAACTGGCCCACCCCGCCTACGAACTGCTCCAGGGCGACGACGGGGAGAGCGTCGAGTCCTTCGCCGGCGCCCTCATCCCGCTCTACCCGGCCACCGCCAAGATGGAGTCCTGGAAGATCGCCAAGGCGGTCCAGACCGTGCTGCCGGACGCCCGGGACGCCGTGGACCCGCTGCCCGAGGCGCTGCGCGCCGGCCGCGGCCTGCTGCCCCTGCCCGAGGCCCTGCTCAAGATCCACCGCCCGCACACCAAGGCCGACATCGCCGACGCCCAGGCCCGGCTGAAGTGGGACGAGGCGTTCGTCCTCCAGGTCGCCCTGGCCCGCCGCCGCCACGCCGACGCCCAGCTGCCCGCCGTCCCGCGCGTCCCCCGCCCCGACGGCCTGCTGGCCGCCTTCGACGACCGCCTCCCCTTCACCCTCACCGAGGGCCAGCGGAAGGTCT
This sequence comes from Streptomyces sennicomposti, assembly GCF_019890635.1. Lineage (GTDB taxonomy): Bacteria > Actinomycetota > Actinomycetes > Streptomycetales > Streptomycetaceae > Streptomyces > Streptomyces sennicomposti. The sequence continues at coordinate 39,017 of NZ_JAIOAB010000029.1, read as the reverse complement.
CCCGCGAGATCTTCACCGACCTCGCCGCCGACCACCCCATGCACCGCCTGCTCCAGGGCGAGGTCGGCTCCGGGAAGACCATGGTGGCCCTGCGCGCCATGCTCGCCGTCGTCGACGCGGGCGGACAGGCCGCGATGCTCGCGCCCACCGAGGTGCTGGCCCAGCAGCACCACCGGTCGATCACCGAGATGATGGGCGAACTGGCCGAAGGGGGCATGCTCGGCGGCTCCGAGCACGCCACCAAGGTGGTGCTGCTCACCGGCTCCATGGGCGCCGCCGCCCGCCGCCAGGCCCTGCTCGACCTCGTCACCGGCGAGGCCGGCATCGTGATCGGCACCCACGCGCTGATCGAGGACAAGGTCCAGTTCCACGACCTCGGCCTGGTCGTCGTCGACGAACAGCACCGCTTCGGCGTCGAACAGCGCGACGCCCTGCGCGGCAAGGGCAAACAGCCCCCGCACCTGCTGGTCATGACCGCCACCCCCATCCCGCGCACGGTCGCGATGACCGTCTTCGGCGACCTGGAGACCTCGGTCCTCGACCAGCTCCCGGCCGGCCGCTCGCCCATCGCCAGCCATGTCGTCCCGGCCGCCGACAAGCCGCACTTCCTCGCCCGCGCCTGGGAGCGGGTGCGCGAGGAGGTCGCCAAGGGCCACCAGGCGTACGTCGTCTGCCCGCGCATCGGCGACGAGGAGGACGACCCGAAGAAGGCCGCCAAGAAGTCCCCGGACGCCGACGCGACCGCCGACCGACGCCCCCCGCTCGCCGTCCTCGACGTCGCCGACCAGCTCGCCAAGGGCCCTCTCCAGGGGCTGCGCGTGGAGGTGCTGCACGGCCGGATGGCCCCCGACGACAAGGACGCGGTCATGCGCCGCTTCGCCGCCGGGGACACCGACGTCCTGGTCGCCACCACCGTCATCGAGGTCGGCGTCAACGTCCCCAACGCCACCGTCATGGTGATCACGGACGCCGACCGCTTCGGCGTCTCCCAGCTGCACCAGCTGCGCGGCCGCGTCGGCCGCGGCTCCGCCCCCGGCCTGTGCCTGCTGGTCACCGAGATGCCCGAGGCGAGCGCGGCCCGCCAGCGGCTGAACGCGGTGGCCGCCACCCTCGACGGCTTCGAGCTGTCCCGCATCGACCTCGAACAGCGCCGGGAGGGCGACGTCCTCGGCCAGGCCCAGTCCGGCGCCCGCTCCAGCCTGCGCGTCCTCGCGGTCATCGAGGACGAGGAGATCATCGCCGAGGCGCGGGAGGAGGCGACGGCGGTGGTCGCCGCGGACCCGGAGCTGACGGGCCTGCCCGGCCTGCGCACGGCGCTGGACGCCCTGCTGGACGACGACAAGGAGCAGTACCTGGAGAAGGGGTGAGCGGCGCCGCCCCCAGGACGCGGGAGCCGCGCGCGGGCGGCGGAGCCCGCAGAGGTCCCCCAGGGACGCGGGCCACCGCCCCAGGGACGCGGGCCGCCGCGCGACCAGCCACACTGAACGGGACACCGCCCACGACCAAGGACCCCAGATGACCCGCGTGATCGCCGGCAAGGCCGGCGGACGTCGCCTAGCCGTCCCGCCGGGGACCGGCACCCGCCCCACCTCCGACCGCGCGCGCGAGGGCCTGTTCTCCACCTGGCAGTCCCTCCTCGGCGGCCCCCTCGACGGCGAACGGGTCCTGGACCTGTACGCCGGCTCCGGAGCCGTCGGCCTGGAGGCGCTCTCCCGCGGCGCCGGCCACACCCTGCTCGTCGAGGCCGACGCCCGCGCCGCGCGGATCGTCCGGGAGAACGTGAAGAGCCTCGGCCTGCCCGGCGCCGAGGTCCGGACGGGCAAAGCGGAACAGATCGTCCAGTCGCCGCCGCCCGCCGGGCCGTACGACATCGTCTTCCTCGACCCGCCCTACGCCGTCACCGACGACGATCTTCGGGAGATCCTGCTCACACTCCGCTCGCAGGGGTGGCTCGCGACGGAAGCCCTCGTCACCGTGGAGCGCAGCACCAGAGGCGGTGAATTCGGGTGGCCGGAGGGCTTCGACGCACTCCGGGCCCGTCGCTACGGCGAGGGAACGTTTTGGTACGGTCGCGCCGCCTCTACGTGCGAAGACGCACGATGACCGGACCGGAGAGCGAGGGAACTCAAGTGCGCCGTGCCGTCTGTCCCGGGTCGTTCGACCCCATCACCAACGGGCACCTCGACATCATCGCCCGCGCCTCCCGTCTGTACGACGAGGTCTACGTCGCGGTGATGATCAACCAGTCCAAGAAGGGCCTGTTCGAGATCGACGAGCGGATCGAGCTGATCCGCGACGTCACCTCCGAGTACGGCAACGTCCGCGTCGAGGCCTTCCACGGCCTCCTCGTCGACTTCTGCAAGCAGCGCGACATCCCCGCCATCGTCAAGGGCCTGCGCGCCGTCAGCGACTTCGACTACGAGCTGCAGATGGCCCAGATGAACAACGGCCTCTCCGGCGTCGAGACGCTGTTCGTGCCCACCAACCCCACCTACAGCTTCCTGTCCTCCTCCCTGGTCAAGGAGGTCGCGACCTGGGGCGGCGACGTCTCCCACCTGGTGCCCCCGCAGGTCCTGGCGGCCCTGTCCGCCCGGCTCAGGAAGGACTGAGCCGCTGACGTGCCGTCACCCGGTGTCCGGCGGCCGCGCCGTGGTCGTACAGTCGTCCCGTCCGGAACAGCGCATCGGTAGGGAGTAGGCGAGCACACCGTGGACGTGCAGAAGAAGCTCGACGAGATCGTGGCCACGGTCTCGGGCGCCCGTTCCATGCCCATGTCGGCGTCCTGCGTGGTCAACCGCGCCGAGCTGCTCGCGCTGCTCGAAGAGGTCCGCCAGGCGCTGCCCGGCTCGCTCGCGCAGGCCCGGGAACTGATCGGCGACCGCGAACAGATGGTCGAGGAGGCCCGCCGCGAGGCCGAACGGATCATCGAGACCGCGCACGCCGAGCGCGGCTCCCTGGTCTCCGGCACCGAGATCGCCCGCCGCTCCCAGGCCGAGGCCGACCGCATCCTCGCCGAGGCCCGCCAGGAGGCCGAGGAGATCCGCGCCGAGGCCGACGACTACGTCGACTCCAAGCTGGCCAACTTCGAGGTCGTCCTCACCAAGACCCTCGGCTCGGTCGGCCGCGGCCGCGAGAAGCTGCTCGGCACCGGCCCCGGCCTCGACGAGAACGGCTACGAGGACGAGGACGCCCCCGAGCGCAGCCACGACCCGGAGACCCTGCGGCGCGACGCCGACCAGTACGTCGACGCCAAGCTCGGCGCCTTCGAGGCGGTCCTCGCCAAGACCCTGGAGGCCGTCGGCCGCGGCCGGCAGAAGCTGCACGGCCGGATCGCCACCGACGAGCTCGGCGCGCTGGCCGACGACACCAGCACCGTCCAGCACTCCAGCGACGCCGACTACCTGGCCGGCCTCGCCGACCTCTCGGACGCCCCCTCGCCTCGCACCGCCGCCGCCCCGGCCCCCGAGCGCCCGGCCGCCCCGCCCCAGCCGCAGTACGAGCCCCAGCCCGCCTACGGCTACCAGCAGCCGGGGCAGAGCGACCCGTACGGCTACCAGGGCTACGACCCCCAGCAGGACCCGTACGGCTACCAGCAGTCCCAGCAGCCCGACCCCTACGCCGCCACCGGCTACGGGACGGCGGCCGGCGACCCGTACCAGGGCTACGACACCGGGCAGCAGCCCGGGTACGACCCGAACCAGGCCCAGCACGCCCAGCAGAGCCACGACGGACAGCAGGACCACCAGGCGCAGCAGCCCCAGCACTCCCAGCCGGGCTACGCGCTCGACGAGACCAGCCTCTTCGACACCAGCATGATCAGCGCCGAACAGCTGCGGGCGTACGAACAGGGCCGCGGGCTGTAAGCCACCAGGGGGCGCGCACCGGGCGCACGCGGCTTGCAGACGGGCCGCGCACACCGCCCGCGCGCCCGCCGGACACGGGCGCCGCACGGCCGGCCGGGGCCGGATTGGGACGAGAGCGAAAGGTCCAGTATCCTGGCTCTTCGGTCGCGTGTACGTCCGCGATCCGCGCTGCCCGGGAGACACCGACCCAGGCCGCGTCCCTCCTAGCTCGGAAACCGAAAGCAGGAATGGCTCACAACGCCCGCCTCGACCACCGCGACCCTCTCGTGTTCGACACACATGAGCTGGGGCGGCGTCCTGGTGCGCTGCAGCGCCTGACCCGCACGGTCCCGGCCCCCCGGGACCTCGGTATCCAGTCCGTGATCGCGGTGCCGGAAGGCGCCCCCGTCGAGCTGGACATCCGGCTCGAGTCGGTCATGGAAGGGGTGCTCGTCACAGGCACCGCCCGTGCACGGGCCGAGGGGGAGTGCGTAAGGTGTCTGGAGCCGGTCGGGCTGGAGCTCGAAGCGGACTTCCAGGAACTGTTCTCGTACCCTGACGCCGACGACCGGGGCCGTGTGATCGCGGAACCGGGCGACGACGCCGAGGACGACGAGGACAGGTTCTTCCTCGAGGACGGACTCTTCGACCTCGAACCTCTGCTGCGCGATGCGGTGGTGCTCGCACTGCCGATGCAGCCGGTGTGCCAGGACGACTGTCCGGGCCTGTGCTCCGAGTGCGGAGCGCGGCTCGCGGACGACCCGGACCACCACCACGACGCCGTCGACATCCGTTGGGCGGCTTTGCAGGGACTCGCCGGTTCACTCGAAGACGGCGAGAAGGACGAGATGAGCGGCGACGCGACTCGATCAGCGCGCGTCGACGAGAAGCAGGAGAAGTAGCCGTGGCTGTTCCGAAGCGGAAGATGTCGCGCAGCAACACGCGCCACCGCCGGTCGCAGTGGAAGGCTGCGGTCCCCACCCTGGTGGCGTGCGAGCGCTGCCACGAGCCCAAGCTGCAGCACATCGCGTGCCCGTCTTGCGGCACCTACAACAAGCGCCAGGTCCTCGAGGTCTGAGCGGCTGGTGAGAGGCACCGTGTCCACGGCGAAGAAGAACTCTCCCCGCGCTGCCGGGAGTGGCCCATCGGACAACACCGCCTCGTCCCACACGCTTCTGGAAGGGCGGCTCGGCTACCGGCTCGAGTCCGCCCTTCTGGTGCGTGCGCTGACCCACCGTTCCTACGCGTACGAGAACGGCGGCCTGCCGACGAACGAGCGGCTGGAGTTCCTCGGTGACTCCGTCCTCGGTCTCGTCGTCACGGACACGCTGTACCGCACCCACCCCGACCTGCCCGAAGGCCAGCTGGCCAAGTTGCGGGCCGCGGTGGTCAACTCGCGTGCGCTGGCGGAAGTGGGCCGCGGCCTCGACCTGGGCGCCTTCATCCGGCTCGGCCGCGGTGAAGAGGGCACGGGCGGCCGGGACAAGGCGTCCATCCTCGCCGACACCCTTGAAGCGGTGATCGGCGCGGTCTATCTCGACCAGGGCCTCGACGCGGCCTCCGAACTGGTGCACCGCCTGTTCGACCCGCTGATCGAGAAGTCCTCGAACCTCGGAGCCGGCCTGGACTGGAAGACGTCCCTCCAGGAGCTCACCGCGACCGAAGGGCTCGGCGTCCCCGAGTACCTGGTCACGGAGACCGGCCCCGACCACGAGAAGACCTTCACTGCTGCCGCCCGCGTCGGAGGCGTCTCGTACGGCACCGGCACCGGCCGCAGCAAGAAGGAGGCGGAGCAGCAGGCCGCCGAGTCCGCCTGGCGGGCCATCAAGGCCGCTGCGGACGAACGCGCCAAGGCGGCCGAGTCCGCCGCCGGCGACAACGGCGCCGACCAGGCGCCGGCCTCCGCCTGACGCCGTCCGCCCGGCACCGTCCGGCGCGGCACGGCGACCGCCACGGCCCTGCGGCCGTAGCGGCGAGCACGTTCCGAGCGCCCGTCCCGCACCCGGGGCGGGCGCTCGGCGCATGCCCCATCAAGTCCACAGGTCGAACAAATCCACAGATCGAGCGAGTCCACAGGTCGAGCAGATCGACAGGTCGAGTCAGTGCGGGGGAGTCATGCCCGAGTTGCCCGAGGTCGAGGTCGTACGGCGCGGACTGGAGCGGTGGGTCGCCCAGCGGACCGTCGCCGAGGTCGCGGTGCTGCACCCGCGCGCCGTGCGCCGGCACCTGGCCGGCCCGGACGACTTCGCGCGCCGCCTCATCGGCCACCGCGTCGGCACGCCCAGCCGCCGCGGCAAGTACCTGTGGCTGCCGCTGGCCGACAGCGACCAGGCGATCCTCGCCCACCTCGGCATGAGCGGCCAGCTCCTGGTCCAGCCGCGGGAGGCGGCCGCCGAGAAGCACCTGCGCATCCGCGTCCGCTTCGCCGACGAGGACGGCACCGAACTCCGCTTCGTCGACCAGCGCACCTTCGGCGGCCTCTCGCTGCACGAGACCGGGCCCGACGGGCTGCCCGACGTCATCGCGCACATCGCCCGCGACCCCCTCGACCCGCTGTTCGACGACGAGGCCTTCCACCGGGCGCTGCGCCGCAAGCGCACCACCATCAAGCGCGCCCTGCTCGACCAGTCGCTGATCAGCGGCGTCGGCAACATCTACGCCGACGAGGCGCTGTGGCGGGCGCGGCTGCACTACGAGCGTCCGACCGCCACCCTCACCCGCCCCCGCACCGCCGAACTCCTCGGCCACGTCCGGGACGTGATGAACGAGGCCCTCGCCGTCGGCGGCACCAGCTTCGACAGCCTGTACGTCAACGTCAACGGCGAGTCCGGCTACTTCGACCGCTCGCTCGACGCCTACGGCCGCGAGGGCCTGCCCTGCCGCCGCTGCGCCACCCCGATGCGCCGCCGCCCCTGGATGAACCGCTCCAGCCACTACTGCCCGAAGTGCCAGCCCACGCCCCGCCTCCGCCCGGCGGCGGGCGGCCGGGTCTGAGGTGCGGACGGGGCCCGGACCCCGCGGCGAGGCGCGGGCCGCGCGAGCGGGGCGCGGGCCTCGCGGTCGCCAGGCCCGGACTGCGCGGTCGTCGTGCCCGAGCCGCGTAGCCGTCGGGACAGAGCCGCGTAGTCGTCAGGCCCGGCGGGCGTCGTAGCGCTCGCGGGCGGCCAGCACCTCGTCCATCCGGCCCTCCACGCAGTGGATGAGGGCCAGCAGCCGCTCGGCCACCGCGTGCCCGAGCGGGGTCAGCTCGTAGTCGACGCGCGGCGGGTTCGTCGGCCGCGCCTCACGGTGCACCAGGCCGTCCCGCTCCAGCGCCTGAAGCGTCTGCGACAGCATCTTCTCGCTCACGCCGTCGACGCGGCGGCGCAACTCGTTGAACCGCAGCGAGCCCTCGTGCAGCGCCCCGACGGTCAGCGCGCCCCAGCGCCCGGTGACGTGCTCCAGCGTCCCGCGCGAGGGGCACGCCTTGGCGAACACGTCGTAGGGGAGGTCCGGCGCCTCGATGCGTTCCTGCGTGCCGCTCATACGAGCAGCGTACGCGAGCACAGCGCTCACCGACAGACAGCGCTCACCGAACGACAGCGTTCCCGACGACCGACGGCCTTCATCAGCCGACCGGCCTGAGCGGCGACCGGCCTTCAGCAGCCGACCGGCCTCGGCCTCGGTGACCGAAGCCCGGCCAGGGTGACCGAAGCCCCGCCTCAGTGATCGAAGCCCCGCCTCAGTACCCGAAGAAGTGCCGGGTCGGTCCGCTGACCTGGGGCCTTGTAGACGATCAACGCTGCGACCTGCGACTTAGCCGTCGGTGGTTGTCAGCGTTGGTCGTCGTTGTGCGGCCTCGGACGGCCCGGGGACGGCCCGGCGGGCTTGGGCGAGCGGTTCGGGCTCAGATCCTCCTCAGATCTCACATGCGTGTCCAGGGCTCGCCGTACCTTCAGGGCATGACGGCATGGTGGATGGCCTTGATTCAGTTCGGATCAAGCGGAGCGCTCGGAGCTACCGGCGTTGTCGTGGGTCAGCGTGTGCTTGCTCGACGTGATGACGCTCGTTGGGTGCGCGAGATTGAGAGGGAACAGCAGCGCTGGGAGCGAGAGGATCGGCATCGCTGGGCCAGCGAGAGGCAGAGGGTGTTCACCGAGTATCTGGGCCTCGTCAGCACCTGGCGTCCCTACGTGAGGCACCTTCGCTACTCTCCGGAGATCCCTCCAGCGGCGGCCCCAGACGTCCAAGCCTTCACGCGCGATGCCGAACGGCTCATCGCCGAGATGGAGCTGCTTGGGTCGCGGAAGGTCGCTGCCGACGCTCGGGGAGTGTGGATGTGGTTCGGGGCCTCCAGCGTGTGCCTGCCTGATCAGCAGCGGTCTGAGGAGAATAAGGACAGCTTTGCGCAAGGGCTTGAGAACGCCTACCGAGATCTTCTAAGTGCCATGCGGGATGATCTGGGAATCGTAGGTGGCGATCTATCCGGCCAACCCAAAGAGCTGGTTCAGAGTCCGGACTAGGTCGGCGGAGCGGCTTTGGGCTGGAGCTGCTTTGGGGCGAGTGATCATGGCCCCGTAAGCTTGCGGCGCGTCGGGCAGTCTGTGGACCTGCCCGGTAAAGCACGACGTTGGGGCCATGATCTTAGAGGCTCGCCCCAAAGTGGCTGCCTAAAGCCGTGGAGCCGACCGCCCCAGCCACGACGTGTTCTGACCTCATGCCGCCGGCCAACCCTCACCAGGGCGCGCGTCGGCGCAGCCCGCGCGGAGCGGGCCGAAGGCAGGAGCGGCGCGCGGAGCGGAGCCGGGAAGCGCGCCCGGCGGAGCGGAGCGCAGCCGGGGCTTGATGAGGTAGAGAAACCTGTAACCGCTACCTGGCGAGTGGCGCGGGGGCAGGCGTCTGGTCTGCGAAGCCGTGATCGGCAGGCTGTGCCTCTCTTTGGGCGAGCCACCCTGAGACACGCGGGCCTCCGTTAACGGCGCTGCCTTCACGGACGGTCCGAACATGCTGGAACCCATGGCGCAGGTAGTAGCGCTGTAGGGCCTCATTGGTCGTCCATGCGTCAAGGCGTAGCCACTTGGCCGATGACCGGAACGCTCGGTCTCCTGCCCAGTCAAGAAGTCGGCCGCCGAGGTTCTGGCCGGCGTACAGGCGGGACACCGTCAGCTTGTTGATGAACATCGACGGCTCGGACAGTTCCTCCTCGGACCACAACCCTTCCTCCGCCTCTGGCGTGAGAGTGATCGTGGCGGCAGTCGTCTCCCCGTCTCGCACCATGAACACCGTCCCGGCCTCGATTGTGGCCATGAGGCGATCCGCGGGATAGGGGCGGCTCCACTGGTCGCTTCCCAACTCACTGATCCAAGAGGCTGCCTCTTCGCGGAACGCCAGGAGTGCGGTCAGATCGTCCGGGACGGCGGGGGTGATTATCACTGGGACTCGTTCTCGTCTCGGGCCGAGAGATCGCCGATCTCGTAGTTCATGCGGTTCAGGTCGCCTCGCAGGGTAGTGATCGTGCACCGTATGGGCTTCTCCGTCGAGTAGCCAGTGCGTGTCCACAGCAAGACAGGTACGCCGGGAGCGATGTCCAGGAGACGGGCCTCCTCTGGCGTCGGCATCCTCGTAGCGATCTCGTCTGCGTACCCGACCTGCTCGATGCCAAGGCTTGTCAGGTATCGCGTGGTGCCTTCAGCAATGTCGCCCGGCTCGGTGAGTCGCGGCGCCTGCTCGATCAGCCATTCCGGGTAGTGCGTGGCCTGAGTGGACCACGGCACGTCATCAACGAACCGGTGACAGAACCGTAGGACCGTCCTTGATCCGGCATCGACCTTCAGTCGCTGAGCTACGTATTCAGGCGCGGTGGTCAGCTCGACCCGAAAGGTCTGATGCGGCCGGCGGCCAGCGTTCGTAACGTCCGTCGAGTAGGCGTCACCGTTCTGAGGAAACGTCAGGTTCTCGAAGCGAGAGGCGTTCAGCTCGAACACCTCGTGCTTCCGGACCGCGTACCCAAGACCCTGGCTGGACGAGATCAGCCCTTGGCTCACCAGCACATTCAGACCTGATCGAACCGTGTTCCTGGAAGCGTCGAAGCGTGCCATCAGGTCGCTCTCCGAGGGCAGCCGCGCACCTGGCTCGTACGTCCCGCTGTCGATGTCGCGGCGCAGGGCGTCCGCCACCTGTTGGTACTTCGGCTGCTTGCTCATACCCCCATCATGACGCACCCGGTCAACTTGTTGGTACATGTAGCGCCGATTCTCTTGACGTCGGCCGCATCACACTGCAAGCTGAGCTTGTACCAACAAGTTGAGCAAGGGGGTCAATTCCCTTGCTCAGGGGTGGTGTTCAACCGTCAAGAAGATCAGCCGCCCCGACACCTCGAAGGAAAGGACAGGACATGTTCAAGAGGGACCAGGGGGAGCGGGACGCGAGGAAGCGGGACCGGGCAGCGGTCAAGGCCCATCTCCAGCACCCGACCTACCCGTACAACCCCGACTACGCGCCGGACAAGGGCGACTCCCCCGACAAGGAGATGCTGCCCGCGCCGAAGTTCGAGTCCCGGCGCTACCGCCGCCGCTACGGCCAGTAACAGTCCGATCCGCGCCCGGGGGCGGCGCTCAACCGCCAAGAAGATCCGCCGCCCCCGGCTCCCTCGAAGGGAACCTCCATCATGCCTGCTTCCCCCCTCCGTGTGCGCGTTTCCCTCCAGCGGGCGTGCCCGGCTTGCGGTGTCACGGACTGCGCCGATCCGGCCGAGTGCCTGAACTTCCTCGTCTCCCGGCCGTGGGCCGACTGCGACCGGTGCGCCGGTTCCGGCTGGGCGGGCGACAGCGACCCGACCGGCATCTTCTGCGGCTCCTGCGCGGGCTCCGGACTCACCGAGCACACATCCGCCTCCGTCCGCCTGACCTCGATCAGCGAGAGCGCCAGGGAGCGGCACGCCGCCTACGTCGCCCGCCTCGCCCGGCTCGTTCCCCCGGCTGCGCTGGCGGTGGCCGCGTGAGCCTGTTCCCTGTTCCTCCGGAGGTCGTGGCCGGTGTCGCGGCCTCCCTGGGCACCGACCCCCTGACCCTGGCGGACCTGCTGCGGGTGGCGAACTCGCCGGGCTTCGACCGCTGGCAGGAACAGGTACGCCGTACCGGCGGCTGCTCCCACCCGATCCGGCTGACGGGCCAGACGGTCACCCGCGACGCGGCGACCGGGGACGTGCTCTACTCCTACAGCACCGAGACCGAGCCGGGCGGCATGCTCCGCGTCGCCTGCGGCAACCGGCGGGCCTCCCGCTGCCCGGCCTGCGCCTGGACGTATGCCGGGGACACCTACCACCTGATCCGCGCCGGGATCACCGGCGACGAACGCAAGGACGTGCCCGCCACCGTGCGGGACCACCCCCGCGTCTTCGCAACCCTCACCGCACCGTCCTTCGGCCCCGTCCACAACCGGCCAGACACCGGCCGCTGCCGCTGCGGCACCCAGCACACCGAGGACGACCCGGTACTCGGCACGGCCCTGGACCCGGAGCGCTACGACTACGCGGGCGCGGTGCTGTGGAACAACTTCGCCGGGGACCTGTGGCGCCGCTTCACCATCTACCTGCGCCGGGAGATCGCCGCCCGCGCCGGCCTCACGCAGTCGGCATTACGCGAGGTGTGCAAGGTCGCCTTCGGCAAGGTCGCCGAGTTCCAGAAACGCGGCTCGGTGCACTTCCACGCGGTGGTCCGCCTCGACGGTCCAGACGGCCCCGACACACCTCCGCCGGCGTGGGCCACCATCGCCCTCCTGGATGACGCGATCCGGGCGGCCGCCGCTCGCGTGTCCGTGCCCGTTCCGGCCTCCGCCGGCCACCCCGCCCGCACCCTGCGCTGGGGCTCCCAGGTCGACGTGCAAGCCATCGGCGCACTGGGCCGCGAGGAACTGACCGAACAGGCCGTGGCCTCCTACGTCGCCAAGTACGCCACCAAAGCCGCCGAGACCACCGGCACCATCGACCGCCGCATCGGGGAACCGGCCGAACTGGACAAGCTCCCCCTGCCCGACCACACCCGGCGGCTCATCGAAGCGTGCTGGGTCCTCGATGACGCCTACCCGGACCGGCTGCTGTGGCGCTGGGCTCACATGCTCGGCTTCCGCGGCCACTTCTCCACCAAGTCCCGCCGCTACTCCACCACCCTCGGCGCGCTGCGCCAGGTCCGCGCCGACTACCGCGCCCGGCAGGAACGCCGCGAACGCGGGCTCTCCGAAGACCTCGACGACACGGAGGGCTCCACGCTCGTCCTTGCCCACTGGACCTACGCCGGACAAGGCCACACCCCCGGCGAATCCTGGCTCGCCGCATCCATCGCCCGAGACCTGCGACTGAACCGAGACACCGCACGCGAAGCACTCGCCGACCTGGACGACATGGAGGTGTGGGCATGAAGCGCTCGCTGCCCGACCGCTACCTGACCCCGGTCGACCTGGCCGACCTCCTGGGTGTCCCGGTCGAAACCGTCTACCAGTGGCGCCGCAAGCAGACCGGGCCGCGAGGCTTCCGCGTCGGCCGGCATCTCCGCTTCGACCCCGAAGACGTGCGTACCTGGGTCGCCTCTCTGATGGAAAGGGCCGCCTGATGGCCGGGCACATCCAAGACCGCTGGTACAAGACCGAGACCGGGCCGGACGGCAAGCCCCGGAAAGTCAAGACTGAGCGCCACGGTGTAGGGATGCGCTACCGGGCTCGCTACGTCGGTCCGGACGGGGCCGAGAAGTCCAAGAGCTTCCCGGACAAGCAGAAGCGCAAGGCGGAACAGTGGCTGGTCAACATCGAGGCGGACATGTCGCGCGGCGACTACGTCGACCCTGACGCTGGCAAGGTCACGTTCGAGCAGTACGCCACGGAGTGGATGGCCACCCAGGTCACGGACCCTCTGACCCGAGAGTCCGTGGAAAGCCGCCTACGGCTGCACGCGATCCCGTACCTGGGCAGCCGACCGCTGGGGTCGTTCACGCCTTCCCACCTGCGGCTCTGGCTGCGGACGTTGGAGGACCGTGGGCTTTCTGCTGGGTATCGGCGCGGGATCTTCGCCCATGTCTCCACGGTTTTCACTGCTGCTGTGGAAGACCGGATCATCCGGGCCAATCCGTGCAGCGCTCGGTCTGTGCGGGCGCCGCGCCTGGAGCCTCGAAAGGTGAAGCCGTGGTCTGCTGAACAGGTCATGGCCGTGCGTTCGGCGCTGCCGGATCGCTACCAGTCGCTCGTGAACGTGGCTGCCGGGTGCGGCCTGCGTCAGGGTGAGGCTTTCGGCCTGGCCGTGGAAGATGTGGACTTCCTCGGGGGAGTGGTGCACGTCGTACGGCAGGTCAAGCTCCTACGGCTGTCCCGGCCGGTGTTCGCCCCGCCCAAGGGCGGCAAGGAGCGTGATGTTCCCCTGCCTGAGTCCGTGGCCTTCGCGCTGGCCGGCCACCTCAAGCGACACCCGGCTACGAGGATCACGCTCCCCTGGAAGACCCTCGACGGCCCGCCCGTCACGGCGTCGCTGATCTTCACCGGGTCCATGGGGCTGTCACTGGACCGGAACCGCTTCAACGACCGCGTATGGCGGCCGGCGCTTCGTGCGGCAGGCGTCGAGACCGGGCGGGACAACGGAATGCACGCGCTGCGGCACTTCTACGCCTCGGTGCTGCTGGACGCGGGGGAGAGCATCAAGGCTCTCAGCGAGTACCTGGGTCACCATGACCCAGGCTTCACGCTGAGGACGTACACGCACCTGATGCCGTCGAGCGGGACTCGGACCCGGGCCGCCGTGGATCGCGTCTTCGCCGACGAGGAACCCGCGGGCGACGGCCCGGACACGGCCCAGGAAGGTGCATAGGCGTCTGACCTGCGGGAATCTCAGTACCCGAAGTCCTGCGTCCACCAAGGCCCGCCCGTCCCGAAGTGGACGCCGACGCCGAGGGTCTTGAAGTCGCAGTTCAGGATGTTGGCACGGTGGCCGGGGCTGTTCATCCAGGCGTCCATGACCGCCGCCGCGTCGGCCTGACCGCGGGCTATGTTCTCGCCGCCGAGGCCGGTGATGCCGAGCCGGGCGGCCCGGTCCCACGGGGACGCGCCGCTGGGGTCGGTGTGGTCGAAGAAGCCCTGGTCGGCCATGGCCTCGCTGAAGTCCTCCGCCAGCGAGGCCAGCGCGCCGTCCGCCGTGACGGGGCTGCAGCCCGCCTTCGCCCGCTCCTGGTTGACCAGGCTCAGCACCTCCGCCGCGGCGGTGGCTTCCGTGGAGACCGTCGCCGGGGACCGGGTCCGCTGCCGCGGGATCTTCGTGGCGGGCGCGGCCGGCGCGGTCTCCTGCGGGGCCGCGGTGCCGGCCGGCTCGGTCGTCGGCTCGGCCGCGGGCGGCTTCGCCGGGGTGGCCGGGGCGGTGGCGGCCGGGCTCTGAGAGGCGGACGGGGCGGATGGGCTCGGCGTCGCCGAGGGCTGTGCGGCGGAGTGCGTCGGCGAGGCCGGCCGGCCCGCGCCGCGTCCGGCGCCGGGCGCTCCCGTCCGGTCGCCCGGCAGTGCGCCGCCGGACGTGCCGCCCTGCGCGCTCGCGCTGTTCGTGGGCGTGCCCGCCGCCTGCACGCTGTCGGCGCCGGTGCTGCTGTCCCCGCCCAGCCGGTAGTTCTCCAGCCCGGGCACCGCGCCGGTGGCCACCGCGACGGTGCCGAGGGCGACCGCCGCCGAGACGCCGAGCAGACCCGTGCGGACGGGGGTGGCGGCCCTCCTCCTGCGGCGGCGGCCCCGGCCGAGCGGCCCCTGCGAGGGGCTGAAGCCCTCGGGCGGGAAGCCCACCGTGTCCGTGGCGCGGGCGTAGTCGTCGTCCGTCGCGAAGAGGTACTCCTCGGCCCGCGCGTAGGCGTCGGCGTACCGCTCCGGGTTCAGATAGGGCGCGATGCCCATGCGGTCGCCGTCCGGGAACGAGTCGTAGAGGTCCCGTGAGCTGTGGCCCTGCCGGTACGAGCCGTGCGTGTCCGTCGCCCCCGTGGCACGGTCCGTGGTGGCGCGGCCGGCGTCCGAACGTCGGTGGCGTCCCATGTTCCTGGCCTTCCTCGTCCCCAGGGCCGACGCGCGCCCTGAGCCGACGCGGTCAACCCGACTCACTCGATCGAGTGAGTTTCATATGAGATTCATTGGGTCGGGACGGTACCGCATGGCGCAGGGGGCGGAAGTGCCCTCAGGGACATTGCCCGGTTAGGTTGCACTCATGAGCGAGGATGTTCGACTGGTCGCCTGGGTGCGTGGGCACGTCCAGGGCGTGGGTTTCCGCTGGTTCACCCGGGCGCGGGCCCTGGAGATCGGCGGGCTCAGCGGTTTCGCCCTCAACCTCGGCGACGGACGCGTGCAGATCGTCGCCGAAGGGGCGCACGAGGCCTGCCAGAGGCTCCTCGACTGGCTCCAGGGGGACGACACGCCCGGCCGTGTGGACGGTGTCACAGAGATCTGGGACACACCGCGCGGGGGCTACGACGGCTTCGCGATCCGCTGACGCGGTCGCCGGGCGTCGCCGGGCCCGGGCCGCCGCACCTGCCCCTGGCATCTGCCCGGAGGGAAAAGAGCAGGTGGTCGCCGGAAGGACCTTGCCGTGCCGGGCCGCGCAGGGCAGGATGACCGCCACGCCCCCAGGGGCCCGCAGGAGCCGCCGCGCCGCCTTTCCGGCCGCGCGCCCCCGGGACGCCCACCGACACGGGGTGTGATCGTGTTGACCGTCAAACTTTTTGGTGAGACGCTGAAAGCCCGCGCACCTTAGCTGTTTGGCATGGATGAACGGCAGCACAACTGAACAGTGCCAAGCACCGCGGGTGCGAATCCCTCACGACCCACACCGCATCGGTCGGTCACTCAGTGTGGAGGACCATCCATCATGGCAAAGGCGCTTCTCGGTTACGTCGGTGGCTCCGACCCTCGACTCCTCGCCGAGATGCGACGGCTCCAGCAGCGCGTCCAGGACCTTGAATCCGAGCTCGTACGGATCCAGGCGGAGAACGACGCGCTGACGGCTGCCGCTTCTCACGACAGGATCATGGAGCGTGTCGACGCACACCAGGCGGAGCCTGCGCTCACCTGATCACTGCACAGCACCACGACACAGTGGTTGGGCCGCCCGTGTCAACCGCTCCGTCGTCAGAGTTGCAAGGGACGCTTCGGCGTCCCTTCCTTCTTTCCCGTCCCCCCGCTCGCGTGGCCCCCGCCGTTTCCCGCGCATCCTTTCAGCGTCTTAACGTCTGGTGTGCCCTGCCCGCCCCTGGGCGAAACCGCGCGGTTGCGAGGGTTCGTGGAGTGCGCTAGCCCGGGCGGGTAGAGTCCGACGGCGTGCACCTCAAGGCCCTGACCCTCCGCGGCTTCAAGTCGTTCGCCTCGGCGACCACGCTCCGCTTTGAACCGGGGATCACGTGCGTCGTCGGCCCGAACGGCTCGGGCAAGTCCAACGTGGTGGACGCGCTCAGCTGGGTCATGGGCGAACAGGGCGCCAAGTCGCTGCGCGGCGGCAAGATGGAGGACGTCATCTTCGCCGGCACCACCGGCCGCCCGCCGCTGGGCCGCGCCGAGGTGTCCCTGACCATCGACAACTCCGACGGCGCCCTGCCCATCGAGTACGCCGAGGTCACCATCACGCGGATCATGTTCCGCAACGGCGGCAGCGAGTACCAGATCAACGGCGACACCTGCCGGCTGCTGGACATCCAGGAACTGCTCTCCGACTCCGGCATCGGCCGCGAGATGCACGTCATCGTCGGCCAGGGCCAGCTCGACTCCGTCCTGCACGCCGACCCGGCCGGCCGCCGCGCCTTCATCGAGGAGGCCGCCGGCGTCCTCAAGCACCGCAAGCGCAAGGAGAAGGCGCTCCGCAAGCTCGACTCGATGCAGGCCAACCTCGCCCGCGTCCAGGACCTCACCGACGAACTGCGCCGCCAGCTCAAACCGCTCGGCCGCCAGGCCGCCGTCGCCCGCCGGGCCGCCGTCATCCAGGCCGACCTGCGCGACGCCCGGCTGCGCCTGCTCGCCGACGACCTCGTACGCCTGCGCGAAGCCCTCCAGGCGGAGATCGCCGACGAGGCCGCCCTCAAGGAACGCAAGGAGGCCGCCGAACAGGAACTGGCCCGCGCCCTCCAGCGCGAAGCGCGCCTGGAGGACGAGGTACGCCGCCTCACCCCGCGCCTGACCCGCGCCCAGGAGACCTGGTACGAGCTGTCCCAGCTCGCCGAACGCGTCCGCGGCACCATCTCCCTGGCCGACGCCCGGGTCAGAAGCGCCACCTCCGCACCCGACGAGGAGCGGCGCGGCCGCGACCCCGAGGACCTGGAGCGCGAGGCCGCCCGCGTCCGCGAACAGGAGGCCGAGCTGGAGGCCGCCCTGGAGGCCGCCCAGCGGGCGCTGGAGGACACCGTCGCCCACCGCGCCGAACTGGAACGCGAACTCGCCGCCGAGGAGCGCCGCCTCAGGGACGCCGCCCGCGCCATCGCCGACCGCCGCGAAGGGCTGGCCCGGCTCGCCGGCCAGGTCAACGCGGCCCGCTCCCGCGCCGCCTCCGCCCAGGCCGAGATCGACCGCCTGGCCGCCGCCCGCGACGAGGCCCGGGAACGCGCCGTCCACGCCCAGGAGGAGTACGAGGCCCTCAAGGCCGAGGTCGACGGACTCGACGCGGACGAGGACGAACTCGCCGAACGGCACGAGGCCGCCAGGACCGCCCTGGCCGAGGCGGAGGCCGCCTTCGGCGCCGCCCGCGAGGCCGCCACCGCCGCCGAACGCGAACGCGCGGCGATGCGGGCCCGGCACGACGCCCTCGCCCTGGGGCTGCGCCGCAAGGACGGCACCGGCGCCCTGCTCGACGCCGCCGACCGCCTCACCGGACTGCTCGGCCCGGCCGCCGGACTCCTCACGGTCGCCCCCGGCCACGAGACCGCCCTCGCCACCGCCTTCGGCGCCGCCGCCGACGCCCTCGCCGTCGCCGGCCCCGCCGCCGCGGCCGACGCCCTGCGCCTGCTGCGCAAACAGGACGCGGGCCGCGCCGCCCTCCTCCTCGCCGACGCCCCGGACGAGCCCGGGACCCCGGCGACCGGACCGGACGGCACCCCCTGCGGGCACCCCTGCGCCGCCGACCTCGTCAGCGGCCCCGCCCACCTCATGCCGGCCGTACGCCGCCTGCTGCGCGGCATCGTCGTCGTCACCACCCTGGAGGACGCCGAGGACCTGGTCCGTACGCATCCCCGTCTCACCGCCGTCACCGCCGAGGGCGATCTGCTCGGCGCGCACTTCGCGCACGGCGGATCGGCCGGCGCGCCGAGCCTGCTGGAGGTGCAGGCCTCCGTGGACGAGGCCGCCGCCGAGCTGGACCGGCTCGCCGTCCGGTGCGAGGAGCTGGCCGAGGCCCAGCGGCTGGCCGGACAGCGGCGCACCGAGTGCGCGGCGCTGGTCGAGGAGCTGGGGGAGCGGCGGCGGGCCGCCGACCGGGAGAAGTCGGCGGTCGCCCAGCAGCTCGGCCGCCTCGCCGGCCAGGCCCGCGGCGCCGCGGGCGAGGCCGAACGCTCCACGGCCGCCGCCGCCCGCGCCCAGGAAGCCCTGGACAACGCCCTCCAGGAAGTGGCGGAACTCGCCGAGCGGCTCGCCGTCGCCGAGGAGACGCCCGTCGAGGAGGAACCCGACACCCATCTGCGCGACCGGCTCGCCGCCGACGGCGCCAACGCCCGGCAGACCGAGATGGAGGCCCGCCTCCAGGTCCGCACCCACGAGGAACGCGTCAAGTCGCTCGCCGGCCGCGCCGACTCCCTCGACCGGGCCGCCCGCGCCGAACGCGAGGCACGCGCGCGTGCCGAACAGCGGCGCGCCCGGCTGCGCCACGAGGCGGCAGTCGCCGGGGCCGTCGCCTCCGGCGCCCGGCAACTGCTGGCCCATGTGGAGGTCTCCCTCGCCCGCGCCGAGCGGGAGCGCGCCGCCGCCGAGGCCGCCAAGGCCCTGCGCGAGCAGGAGCTGGCCGCCGCCCGCACCCAGGGCCGCGATCTCAAGGGCGAACTCGACAAGCTGACCGACTCCGTGCACCGGGGCGAGGTGCTCGGCGCCGAGAAGCGGCTCAGGATCGAGCAGCTGGAGGCCAGGGCGCTGGAGGAGCTGGGCGTGGAGCCGGCCGTTCTGGTGGCGGAGTACGGGCCGGGCCAGCTCGTGCCGCCCTCGCTGCCCGCCGAGGGCGAGGAACTGCCCGAGGACCCTGACCACCCCCGCAACCGCCCCCGGCCCTTCGTGCGGGCCGAGCAGGAGAAGCGGCTCAAGGCCGCCGAGCGCGCCTACCAGCAGCTCGGCAAGGTCAACCCGCTGGCCCTGGAGGAGTTCGCGGCCCTGGAGGAACGCCACCAGTTCCTCAGCGAGCAGCTCGACGACCTCAAGAAGACCCGCGCCGATCTCCTCCAGGTCGTCAAGGAGGTGGACGAGCGGGTCGAGCAGGTCTTCACCGACGCCTACCGGGACACCGCACGCGAGTTCGAGGGCGTGTTCAGCCGTCTCTTCCCCGGCGGCGAGGGCCGGCTCGTGCTGACCGACCCCGACAACATGCTCACCACCGGCGTGGACGTCGAGGCGCGCCCGCCGGGCAAGAAGGTCAAGCGGCTGTCCCTGCTCTCCGGCGGCGAGCGCTCGCTGACCGCAGTCGCCCTGCTGGTCTCGATCTTCAAGGCCAGGCCGAGCCCGTTCTACGTCATGGACGAGGTCGAGGCGGCCCTCGACGACACCAACCTCCAGCGGCTGATCCGGATCATGCAGGAGCTGCAGGAGGCCTCCCAGCTCATCGTGATCACGCACCAGAAGCGCACGATGGAGGTGGCCGACGCGCTGTACGGCGTCTCCATGCAGGGCGACGGCGTCTCGAAGGTCATCAGCCAGCGCCTGCGCTGACCGCACCGGCTCCGCCGAGGGCGCCCGCACCGGCTCGCGGCCGTGGGCGCCCTCTTCGTCTGCGCGCTCGGAGAGCACTTGCCCTCTTCCGCCCGTTTCGTGATCGGCCCCCGCGTGTACCCATGACTTCGGGGTAGACGGACCTTGTCCGATACTTGATTTCAACACTTGAACGCAAGCTCGCCACGCGGGTGGGTCAAAGTCACAGCAGACGAGCTATTGACTTCGAAACATGAAGGCATAGTCTCTGCAACGTTGCTTTTACCTTCAGGTCTCATGACCCGGAGGGCTGACCCCCCACCCCGGCAGCGTTGCCGGTGTGCCCGAGGAGTACACGTGACCAGCACAGCGCAGGCACCCAGGCCAGGAGCCACGGCCCATCCCGATCATCTCGGGCACGTCATCTTCATCGCCGCGGCGGCGGCCATGGGCGGCTTCCTCTTCGGCTACGACAGCTCCGTGATCAACGGCGCCGTCGAGGCCATCCGGGACCGCTACGACGTCGGTTCCGCCGTGCTGGCGCAGGTCATCGCCATCGCGTTGATCGGCTGCGCCATCGGCGCCGCGACCGCCGGCCGCATAGCCGACCGCATCGGCCGCATCCGCTGCATGCAGATCGCCGCGGTCCTGTTCACCGTCAGCGCCGTCGGCTCGGCCCTGCCGTTCGCCCTGTGGGACCTCGCCATGTGGCGCGTCATCGGCGGCTTCGCCATCGGCATGGCCTCGGTGATCGGCCCCGCCTACATCGCCGAGGTCTCCCCGCCCGCCTACCGCGGCCGGCTCGGCTCCTTCCAGCAGGCCGCGATCGTCGTCGGCATCGCGATCTCGCAGCTGGTCAACTGGGGCCTGCTCAACGCCGCCGGCGGCGACCAGCGCGGCAAGCTGATGGGCCTGGAGGCCTGGCAGGTCATGCTCGGCGTCATGGTCGTCCCGGCCGTGCTGTACGGTCTGCTCTCCTTCGCCATCCCCGAGTCCCCGCGCTTCCTGATCTCCGTCGGCCGCCGGGAGCGGGCCCGCGAGATCCTCGCGGAGGTCGAGGGCAAGGACGTCGACCTCGACGCGCGCGTGCACGAGATCGAGACCGCGATGAAGCGCGAGCACAAGTCCACCTTCAAGGACCTGCTCGGCGGCGGCTTCTTCTTCAAGCCGATCGTCTGGATCGGCATCGGCCTGTCGGTGTTCCAGCAGTTCGTAGGCATCAACGTCGCGTTCTACTACTCCTCGACGCTGTGGCAGTCGGTCGGCGTCGACCCCTCGCAGTCGTTCTTCTACTCGTTCACGACGTCGATCATCAACATCGTCGGCACCGTGATCGCGATGATCTTCGTGGACCGCGTCGGCCGCAAGCCGCTCGCCCTCGTCGGCTCGGTCGGCATGGTGGTCGGCCTGGCGCTGGAGGCCTGGGCCTTCTCGCACCCGCTGGTCGACGGCAAGCTGCCCGCCACCCAGGGCTGGGTCGCCCTGATCGCCGCCCACGTCTTCGTCCTCTTCTTCGCCCTGTCCTGGGGTGTGGTCGTGTGGGTCTTCCTCGGCGAGATGTTCCCGAACCGGATCCGCGCCGCCGCCCTCGGCGTGGCCGCCTCCGCGCAGTGGATCGCCAACTGGGCCATCACCGCGAGCTTCCCGTCG
Organism: Streptomyces sennicomposti; assembly: GCF_019890635.1. GTDB lineage: Bacteria > Actinomycetota > Actinomycetes > Streptomycetales > Streptomycetaceae > Streptomyces > Streptomyces sennicomposti. The sequence continues at coordinate 17,679 of NZ_JAIOAB010000029.1, read as the reverse complement.
CTGGCCGACTGGAACCTGTCGGGGACCTACATCATCTACACGGTCTTCGCCGCGCTCTCCATCCCGTTCGTGCTCAAGTTCGTCAAGGAGACGAAGGGCAAGGCACTGGAGGAGATGGGCTGAGCCCGCGGGGGCCGCGCGCCCGGACTCCGCACGGAGCCCCGCGCGCCCTTGGCTCCCCCGGCCCCCGAAGCCGAGGAGACGGGCCCATCCCCGCTGCCCTCTCCTCGTATCCACCGCCGCCCCCGCCCGGTTCCGACCGGCCGGGGGCGGCGGTTTCGCACGCGGTCGGCCGCGGTCACCGGACGAGGACGCCGCCGCCGATCTCCAGCGCCTCGCGGGCGCTGTCCTCGACGATCCCGAGCCGGACCGCGATCTGGTCCCGGTGCTCCTCGACCGTCCGCGGCCGCTCGGTCCACAGCGCGACCTGGTCCAGCCGCTCGCGCGGCAGGGCGACCTCGCGCAGCAGCTCCGGCACCTGCTCGGCGTCGAGCCACGCAGTTTCGGCACCCCCGGACACGCGGAAGTCCCCCTCGGGTCAGGCGGGAGGGGGACTTCGGTGTGTGCGAAGGCGGGTGCGCGCGGCTCAGACGGTCAGCGTCTCCGGCTGCTCGGCGGCGCGCTCCTCGGCGGCGCCCGCGGCGGCGGCCGGCGTCGCCACGGCCGGCTTGGGCAGCACCAGGTACAGCAGGCCGGAGACCACGATCGTGGCGACCCAGCCGAGGCCGTACTCGCCGATGACGTTGCCCGTCGCGAACGGGCCGGTGAACCAGTCGGACGTGGTGAACATCAGACCCGCGGCCAGGCCGATCGCCCACGCCGCCACCGCGGCGGGGGAGAAGCCGCCCCGGTACCAGTACGCGCTGGTGCGCGTCGTGTCGGCCATGGCGCGGCCGTCGTACTCGGTGCGCCGCAGCATGTCCGCGCCGAAGACGCCGACCCAGGCGGAGAAGGCGACCGCGAGCAGCGACAGGAAGGCGATGAACGAGCCCATGAAGCTCGTCGCCACCAGCATCAGCACGCCGCCGAACGCCAGCGAGATCACCGCGTTGACCGAGACCGCCCAGTGCCGCGGCACCTTGAAGCCGAGGGTCTGCGCGGTGAAGCCCGCCGAGTACATCGACATCGAGTTGATCAGCAGCATGCCGATCAGCGCGATCAGCAGATACGGCACCGCGATCCAGGTCGGCAGGATCTCGCCGAGGAAGGAGACCGGGTCGGCGGCCGAGGCGAGATCGGGCGTGGAGACCGCCATCACCGCGCCCATCAGCACCATGGGCAGCACGACGATTCCGGCGCCGCCGACCGAGTGGCCCACGATCGCCTTGGAGGAGGCGGTGCGCGGCAGGTAGCGGGTGAAGTCCGGCGCGGTCGGGATCCAGCTCACGCCGCCCGCCGCGATCATGCCGACACCGGTGATCACCGAGGCGGTGGACCCGGCGGAGTGCCCGAAGACCGCCGACCAGTCGGTGTCCACGACCAGATAGCCGAGCACCAGCACCGAGAAGACGCCGAAGAGGTACGTCGCGTACTTGTTGCACTTCTGCACGGCGGTGATGCCGAGCCCGGAGATCGCGAAGGTGGCGACGACGAACGCCAGCAGCGTCACCATGTCCAGCACGCTGTTGCCGCGCACGCCGAACAGGATCTTCAGGATGGTGAGCACGGCGTACGCGCCGGTCACCGCGTTGATCGTCTCCCAGCCCCAGCGGGCCACCCAGATCAGCGAACCGGGCAGGAGATTGCCGCGCTGCCCGAAGACCGCCCGCGACAGCGCCATGCCCGGCGCCCCGCCGCGCTTGCCCGCGATCCCGATCAGCCCGACCAGGCCGTAGGAGACGACGGGCGCCGCGACGGCGACGACGAGCGCCTGCCAGAAGTTCAGGTGGTACGCCACGACGAGACTGGCGCCCATGGTGAGCAGCAGCACGCTGATGTTGGCGCCGACCCAGGTGGGGAACAGCTCACGGGTCCTGGCGGTGCGCTCGTGATCGGGCACCTGTTCGATGCCACGGGTTTCCAGCGCGCCTTCGGTCTCGGCGGTCTTGCTCATGAAGAAGGGTCCGGCCTCGTTCGTGGGGGGAGAGGGGCCGCCGGGAGAAAAGGGCGGCGACGTCGGGACTCTACGCGTACGGACGCGAGCCACACCATCGTACTTTGATCCGACTCATGGCATTCGGTGGCCTTTGTCTCCTGGCGGAAGCCACAAGCCGCCTGCGGCCGGTACCCATGGCTGATACTGGACGCGTTATGGAAACCATCATCCTTGCTGTAGTCATCGCCGTGGTGGTGCTCGGCGCGCTCGGCGGGCTCGTCGTCGGCAGCCGGCGCCGCAGGCCGCTGCCCCCGCCGCCGCCCAGCCCCCCCGACATCACCGCTCCTCCGGCCGAGCCGCACGTCGGCGAAGAGGCCGAGACGCCGCGCGAGGAAACGCGGCGGACGATCGAGGAGGTGGACCTGCCCGACGCGTCTTCTCCCGTCGTCGTGGAGGAGCCGCCCGTCGTCGAGGAGATCCCGGCTCCCGCGATCGAGGTCCCGGAGCCGACCGCCGGCCGCCTGGTCCGGCTGCGCGCCCGCCTCTCCCGGTCGCAGAACGCCCTGGGCAAGGGCCTGCTCACCCTCCTGTCCCGCGAACACCTGGACGAGGAGACCTGGGAGGAGATCGAGGACACCCTGCTGACCGCCGACGTCGGCGTCCAGCCCACCCAGGAGCTGGTCGAGCGGCTGCGCGAGCGGGTCCGCGTCCTCGGCACCCGCACCCCGGCCGAGCTGCGCACCCTGCTGCGCGAGGAGCTGCTGACCCTGGTCGGCACCGATGTGGACCGCACCGTGCGCACCGAGCCGGACGGCCGCAAGCCGGGCATCGTGATGGTCGTCGGCGTCAACGGCACCGGCAAGACCACCACCACCGGCAAGCTCGCCCGCGTCCTGGTCGCCGACGGGCGCACCGTCGTCCTCGGCGCCGCCGACACCTTCCGCGCCGCCGCCGCCGACCAGCTCCAGACCTGGGGCGAGCGCGTCGGCGCCCACACCGTGCGCGGCCCCGAGGCCGGCGACCCCGCCTCCGTCGCCTTCGACGCGGTGAAGGAGGGCAAGGAGATGGGCGTCGACGTGGTGCTCATCGACACCGCCGGCCGCCTGCACACCAAGACCGGTCTCATGGACGAGCTGGGCAAGGTCAAGCGGGTCGTCGAGAAGCACGCCCCGCTGGACGAGGTGCTGCTCGTCCTCGACGCCACCACCGGGCAGAACGGTCTGGTCCAGGCGCGGGTCTTCGCCGAGGTCGTGGACATCAGCGGCATCGTGCTGACCAAGCTGGACGGCACCGCCAAGGGCGGCATCGTGATCGCGGTCCAGCGTGAGCTGGGCGTCCCGGTCAAGCTGATCGGGCTCGGCGAGGGCGCGGACGACCTCGCGCCGTTCGAGCCGGAGGCGTTCGTTGACGCCCTCATCGGAGACTGACCGGCCCCCATGGCCCACGACAGCGCCCGCCCCCGGAACACGGGGGGCGGGCGCTGTCGTATGGGCCGGGCGCTTTCGTATGCACGGGGGCGGGAGACGGCTGTACGGGTGTGAGGGCGCGGCCGGGGACGCGCGGGAGCCGGCCGCGGTGCGCGGGAGCCGGCCGGGATGCGCGCGGGCTCGGCCGCGGACGCGGGGCAGGGGTGCGCGGCCGGGCCGCCGGGCTACGCCCGGGAGCGGTGCGCCACGTACGCCAGCGTGCCGAGCAGCAGCCGGGCCTCCGGCGGGTTCGCCGTGTCCAGGGCGGGCGGCCGGAGCCAGCGCACCGGGCCGCGGCCGCCGCGGTCGGAGGGCGGCGCCGTCAGATACGCGCCCGGGCCGAGACCGCGCAGATCCAGGGCGGCGGGGTCGTCCCAGCCCATGCGGTAGAGCAGACCGGGCAGCTCGGCGGCGGCCCCCGGGGCGACGAAGAAGTGGGCGCGGCCGTCGGGGGAGACGGTCACCGGACCGAGCGGCAGCCCCATCCGCTCCATCCGGGCCAGCGCGCAGCGCCCGGTCGGCTCGGCCACCTCGATCACGTCGAACGCCCGCCCGACCGCCAGCATCACCGCGGCGCCCGGCACCTCGGCCCACGCCCGGGTCACCTCGTCCAGCGTGGCGCCGGCCGGGACGAGGGGGGCGAAGTCCAGCGGATGCGCGCCCGGCGCCGGACAGCCGGCGCGGCCGCAGGAGCAGGAGCGGCCGACGGCCCGCGCGCCGGGCGCCACGTCCCAGCCCCACAGCCCGGTGTACTCGGCCACCGCCGTGCACTCCGACGAGCGGTACGGCCGGCCGCGCCGACGCGTGCCGGAACGGATCTCGCGCATGCCGCCGATCGTGAACCCCATGCCCCCTCCAACGGGTCCGCCGCCTCGATGGTCACGCGGCGGATGCGGTCGGTAACTCTCCGTCTTCCAGTCCCATCCCCCGCGCCGCAGAGTTCAGACGGCGCACTGGAGCGTCCGGGGTGGTGCGGTCGGCGATGCGCGCCCTGCCGTGCACCGTTCCGCCCGGTCGTGGACGTGTGATGTCAAGTCAATCGCGTCATGGCCGCCCAGAGTTCATTCGAAGGGGTGGCGAATGGTGGCGTTTCCGGGATCGCCATGGTCGTGACGGTGATCGTGGGATTACTGTGAGTGCACGAGTCCTGGGGGTCCATGCGCTCGTGGGTATGCCGGAGGCAAGTCGGCTCCCGTCCGGCGGCCGAGAAGCGACGGACGGACGGCGGAGCCGACCGGCATTCTGATAGGGCTTGGCGCACTCAGCGACAAGTGGTCTCAGGAATGGGGGCGTTCCAGTGAGCGGCAACGGCGGTGGCGGGACGAACACTGCGAGCGGTGACAAGCGGCCGAACGAACTGCTCTCCTCGTGGTTCGTCCGCAGCGGCTGGTCCAAGGGCGAGCTGGCCCGCCAGGTCAACCGCCGGGCCCGGCAGCTGGGCGCCAACCACATCTCCACCGACACCTCCCGCGTGCGCCGCTGGCTGGACGGGGAGAACCCGCGCGAGCCGATCCCCAGGATCCTGTCCGAGCTGTTCTCCGAGCGCTTCGGCTGCGTGGTCTCCGTGGAGGACCTCGGCCTGCGCACCGCCCGCCAGTCGCCCTCCGTCACCGGCGTCGACCTGCCCTGGACCGGCCCGCAGACCGTGGCCCTGCTCAGCGAGTTCTCCCGCAGCGACCTGATGCTGGCCCGGCGCGGCTTCCTCGGCACCTCGCTGGCGCTCTCCGCCGGCCCGTCCCTGATCGAACCGCTCCAGCGCTGGCTCGTCCCCTCGCCCCCCAGCCCGTCGCGCGAGCCGGAACCGGCCGCCGCCTCCCGCCGCCCCGGCCGGCTCTCCCGCCCCGAGCTGGAGCTGCTGGAGACCACCACGAAGATGTTCCGCCAGTGGGACGCCCAGTGCGGCGGCGGCCTGCGCCGCAAGGCGGTCGTCGGCCAGCTGCACGAGGTGACCGACCTCCTCCAGGAAGCACAGCCCGAGGCCACCACCAAGCGCCTGTTCAAGGTCGCCGCCGAGCTGGCCGAGCTGGCCGGCTGGATGAGCTACGACGTGGGGCTCCAGCCCACCGCGCAGAAGTACTTCGTGCTCGCCCTGCACGCCGCCAAGGAGGCCGGCGACAAGCCGCTCGGCTCCTACGTCCTGTCCAGCATGAGCCGACAGATGATCCACCTCGGCCGCCCCGACGACGCCCTGGAACTCATCCACCTCGCCCAGTACGGCAGCCGCGACTGCGCCGGCCCGCGCACCCAGTCCATGCTGTATGCGATGGAGGCCCGCGCCTACGCCAACATGGGCCAGCCCGGCCGCTGCAAGCGCGCGGTGCGGATGGCCGAGGACGCCTTCGCCGACGCCGAGGACTGGGACGAGCCGGACCCCGACTGGATCCGCTTCTTCTCCGAGGCCGAACTGCACGGCGAGAACAGCCACTCCTTCCGCGACCTCGCCTATGTCGCCGGCCGCAGCCCCGCCTACGCCTCGCTGGCCCAGCCCCTGATGGAGCGGGCCGTGGACCTGTTCGCCGACGACTCCGAGCACCAGCGCTCCTACGCGCTCAACCTCATCGGCATGGCCACCGTCCACCTCCTCCAGCGCGAGCCCGAGCAGAGCACCCAGTACGTCACGCAGGCCATGAAGGTGGCCAAGAAGGTCCGCTCCGAACGCGTCAACACCCGTATCCGCAAGACCGTCGACAACGCCGTACGCGACTTCGGCGACCTCGCCGAGGTCATCGACCTCACCGAGCAGCTCGCCGCCGAGCTGCCCGAGACGGCCGAGGCCGGCTGAGACACCGCCGCCGGACACCGGCGCACCCCAGAACCCCGGCCGCGGCCGGCCCTCCCGAACTGCCCGACTCGGCTCCCCCGCCAGGTCATCGGAAGGCCGCCGCGGCCGGTTTTCTCACGCCACGAGGCTCCTCGTCCCCGCATCCGCCCCGCGGCGCCGCCCCACACGCGCGATTCACCGACGCGTAACACAGCGGGCGCCTTCGTCACCCCGGCGAAACAACGGGGGGCGCCCACCGAAACCGCGCTGCGCCAATCTCATGGCGCATAACCGGCCCACCCCTCCTGGCCGGGAATCGCTTCCCGGACCGCGCAAGGCTTCGCCCGCACGGGGCCGTACCCAAGACGAGGAGACGCCGATGGCACCAGCCATCATGCTTGCGGCGGACGCACCCAAGCTGTCGTCCGCCAACACAGGCTTCATGCTCATCTGTTCCGCCCTGGTCATGCTGATGACCCCGGGCCTGGCCTTCTTCTACGGAGGCATGGTCCGCGTCAAGAGCACCCTCAACATGCTGATGATGAGCTTCATCAGCCTGGGGATCATCACCATCCTCTGGGTCCTCTACGGCTTCTCCATGGCCTTCGGCGCCGACAAGGGCTCCTTCGTCGGCTGGACCTCCGACTTCGTCGGCTTCAGCGGGATCGGCAAGACGGACCTGTGGCCCGGATACACCATCCCGGTCTTCGTCTTCGCCGTTTTCCAGCTGATGTTCGCGATCATCACCCCGGCCCTGATCAGCGGCGCCCTCGCCGACCGGGTGAAGTTCACCGCCTGGTCGCTGTTCGTGGTGCTGTGGGCCACGATCGTGTACTTCCCGGTCGCCCACTGGGTCTGGGGCACCGGCGGCTGGGCCTTCGACCTCGGCGTGATCGACTTCGCCGGCGGCACCGCCGTCCACATCAACGCCGGAGCCGCGGCGCTCGGCGTCATCCTCGTCATCGGCAAGCGCGTCGGCTTCAAGAAGGACCCGATGCGCCCGCACAGCCTCCCGCTGGTCATGCTCGGCGCCGGACTGCTGTGGTTCGGCTGGTTCGGCTTCAACGCCGGCTCCTGGCTCGGCAACGACGACGGCGTCGGCCCGCTGATGTTCGTCAACACCCAGATCGCCACCGCCGCCGCCATGCTCGCCTGGCTCGGCTACGAGAAGATCCGCCACGGCGCGTGCACCACCCTCGGCGCCGCCTCCGGCGCGGTCGCCGGCCTCGTCGCCATCACGCCCTCCGGCGGCGCGGTCTCCCCGCTCGGCGCCATCGCGGTCGGCGCCATCGCCGGCGTCCTGTGCGCCATGGCGGTCGGCCTGAAGTACCGGTTCGGCTACGACGACTCCCTCGACGTCGTCGGCGTCCACATGGTCGGCGGCGTCATCGGCTCCCTGCTGATCGGCCTGTTCGCCAGCGGCAGCGGCCAGTCCGACGTCAAGGGCCTCTTCTACGGCGGCGGCCTCGACCAGTTCTGGAAGCAGTGCGCCGGCGTCTTGGCGGTCCTCGCCTACTCCCTCGTCGCCTCCGCCGTCCTCGCCCTCCTGATCGACAAGACGATCGGCATGCGGGTCAGCGAGGACGAGGAGATCTCCGGCATCGACCGCGCCGAGCACGCCGAGACCGCGTACGACTTCGCCGGCGCGGGCGGCGGCGTCATCACCGCCGGCCCCACCGCCGCCCCGGGCGGCGCGACGCAGAGCAAGCCGAGCAAGAAGGTGGACGCATGAAGCTCATCACCGCCGTCGTGAAGCCGCACCGGCTGGACGAGATCAAGGAGGCCCTCCAGGCCTTCGGCGTCCACGGCCTCACCGTCACCGAGGCCAGCGGCTACGGCCGCCAGCGCGGACACACCGAGGTCTACCGCGGCGCGGAGTACACCGTCGACCTGGTCCCCAAGATCCGCATCGAGGTGCTGGCCGAGGACGACGACGCCGAACAGCTCATCGACGTCGTGGTCAAGGCGGCCCGAACGGGCAAGATCGGAGACGGCAAGGTCTGGTCCCTGCCGGTCGAGACGGCCGTACGGGTCCGCACCGGCGAACGCGGCCCGGACGCGCTCTGACAGCCACGAGGACAGGAGTCGCCGGGTGACGGACACCGACATGCGCAACGAAGCAGAGGACTCGGGACCCAGCGGCTACGCGGCGGCCCGGCTGCGCCTCCTCACCGAGGAGACGCGGCCCGGGCCGCCGCGCCGTGCCGCCCTGGCCGCCCTCACCGACGACTGGCTGGCCGGCCTCTTCGCCGCCGCGGCCCACAACCTGCCCGGGGCGTCCCTCGTCGCCGTCGGCGGCTACGGCCGCGGCGAACTCTCCCCGCGCAGCGACCTCGACCTGCTCCTGCTGCACGACGGCAGCGCCCCCGAGGCGGTCGCCGCCCTCGCCGACCGCCTCTGGTACCCCGTCTGGGACCTCGGGCTCGCCCTCGACCACTCCGTCCGCACCCCGGCCGAGGCCCGCCGGACGGCCGCCGACGACCTCAAGGCCCAGCTCGGCCTGCTCGACGCCCGGCATCTGGCGGGCGACCGCGGCCTCACCACCGCCCTGCGCACCGAGATCCTCGCCGACTGGCGCAACCAGGCCCCCAAACGCCTGCCCGAACTGCGCGACCTGTGCGCCGAGCGCGCCGAACGCCAGGGCGAACTCCAGTACCTCCTGGAACCCGACCTCAAGGAGGCCCGCGGCGGCCTGCGCGACGCCACCGCCCTGCGCGCCGTCGCCGCCTCCTGGCTCGCCGACGCCCCCCGCGAAGGCCTCGCCGACGCCCGCCGCCGGCTCCTCGACGTACGCGACGCCCTCCATCTGACCACCGGCCGCGCCACCGACCGGCTCGCCCTCCAGGAACAGGACCAGGTCGCCGCCCACCTCGGCCTCCTCGACGCCGACACCCTGCTGCGCCAGGTCTACGAGGCCGCCCGCGTCATCTCCTACGCCGGCGACGTCACCTGGCGCGAAGTGGGGCGCGTCCTCAAATCGCGCGCCGTGCGCCCCAAGCTGCGCGCCCTCCTCGGCGGCGGGAAGACCCACCTCGCCGAACGGACCCCGCTCGCCGAGGGCGTCGTGGAACAGGACGGCGAAGTCGTCCTCGCCCGCACCGCGCGCCCCGAACGCGACCCCGTGCTCCCGCTGCGCGCCGCGGCCGCCGCCGCCCAGGCCGGCCTCCCGCTCTCCCTGCACGCCGTACGCCGCCTGGCCGCCGCCGCGGGCCCCCTGCCCACGCCCTGGCCGGCCGAGGCCCGCGAACAGCTCGTCACCCTGCTCGGCTCCGGACGCCCCACCGTCCAGGTCTGGGAAGCCCTCGAAGCGGAAGGCGTCATCAGCCGGCTGCTGCCCGACTGGGAACGGGTGCGCTGCCGCCCCCAGCGCAACGCCGTCCACGTCTGGACCGTCGACCGCCACCTCATCGAGACCGCCGTACGCGCCGCCGGCTTCACCCGCCGCGTCCACCGCCCCGACCTGCTCCTCGCCGCCGCCCTGCTGCACGACATCGGCAAGGGCTGGCCCGGCGACCACTCCGTCGCCGGCGAGACCATCGCCCGCGACGTGGCCGGCCGCATCGGCTTCGACCGCGCCGACGCCGCCGTCCTCGCCACTCTCGTCCGCCACCACCTGCTGCTGGTGGAGACCGCCACCCGCCGCGACCTGGACGACCCCGCCACCGTCCGCGCCGTCGCCGAGGCGGTCGGCACCCAGGGCACCCTCGAACTGCTGCACGCCCTGACCGAGGCCGACGCCCTGGCCACCGGCCCCGCCGCCTGGTCCTCCTGGCGCGCCTCCCTCGTCGCCGACCTGGTCCGCCGCGTCGGCGCCCTCCTCGCCGGCGAGGAGCCCGAGGCGGCCGAACCCGCCGCCGCGCCCACCGCCGAACAGGAACGGCTCGCCGTCGAGGCCTTCCGCACCGGCGGCCCCGTCCTCACCCTGCGCCCCCAGGCCGACCCCCTGGACGAGGACCCCGCACGCGAACCCGAACCCCTCGGCGTCGAACTGCTCCTCGCCGTCCCCGACCAGCCCGGAGTGCTCCCCGCGGTCGCCGGCGTCCTCGCCGTGCACCGGCTCACCGTCCGCACGGCCGAACTGCGCACCCTGGACCTGCCCGACGGCTTCGGCGACGCCACCGTCCTGCTGCTGAACTGGCGCGTCGCCGCCGAGTACGGCTCGCTGCCGCAGGCCACCCGGCTCCGCGCCGACCTGGTCCGGGCGCTGGACGGCAGCCTCGGCATCGCCGGCCGCCTCGCCGAGCGCGACGCCGCCTATCCGCGCCGCCGCGGCGTCGTGCCGCCCCCGCCGCGGGTGACGGTCGCCCCAGCCGCCTCCCGGCACGCCACCGTCATCGAGGTCCGCGCCCAGGACGCGCCCGGCCTGCTGTTCCGGCTCGGGCAGGCGATGGAGGACGCGAAGGTACGGGTGCGCAGCGCCCATGTCTCGACGCTCGGCGCGAACGCGGTGGACGCCTTCTACGTCACGGCCCTGGACGGCGCCCCGCTGCCGGACGACGAGGCCGCCTCGCTGGCCCGGCGGGTGGAGGAGACGCTGCGGGGATGATCCGTCCCCGGTGATCGTGCCCCGCCCGCCGTCGGCGGGCGGGGGCGATTCGCTTGCGGGGCCGGATACCCTGGAGGGCAGCCCAAGACGACCCCTACCCCGAGGACCGACGCCGCCGTGTTCGATACTCTCTCCGATCGCCTCTCAGCGACCTTCAAGAACCTGCGCGGCAAGGGGCGGTTGTCCGAGGCGGACATCGACGCCACGGCGCGCGAGATCCGCATCGCCCTGCTCGAGGCCGACGTCGCGCTCCCCGTCGTGCGCACGTTCATCAAGAACGTGAAGGAGAGGGCCCTCGGGGCGGATGTCTCCAAGGCCCTGAATCCCGCCCAGCAGGTCCTCAAGATCGTCAATGAGGAGCTTGTCGAGATCTTGGGCGGCGAGACCCGCCGTCTCCGCTTCGCCAAGCAGCCCCCCACCGTGATCATGCTCGCCGGCCTCCAGGGCGCGGGCAAGACCACCCTCGCGGGCAAGCTCGGCAAGTGGCTCAAGGAGCAGGGCCACTCCCCGCTCCTGGTCGCCTGCGACCTCCAGCGCCCCAACGCCGTCAACCAGCTCAGCGTCGTCGCCGACCGCGCCGGCGTGGCCGTCTACGCCCCCGAGCCGGGCAACGGCGTCGGCGACCCGGTCAAGGTCGCCAAGGACTCCATCGAGTTCGCCAAGGCCAAGGTCCACGACATCGTGATCGTGGACACCGCCGGCCGCCTCGGCATCGACCAGGAGATGATGCGGCAGGCCGCGGACATCCGCGACGCCGTCTCCCCGGACGAGATCCTCTTCGTCGTCGACGCCATGATCGGTCAGGACGCGGTCAACACCGCGGAGGCCTTCCGCGACGGCGTCGGCTTCGACGGCGTGGTGCTCTCCAAGCTCGACGGCGACGCCCGCGGCGGCGCGGCCCTGTCGATCCGGCAGATCACCGGCAAGCCGATCATGTTCGCGTCCAACGGTGAGAAGCTCGACGACTTCGACGCCTTCCACCCGGACCGGATGGCCTCCCGCATCCTCGACATGGGTGACCTGCTCACCCTGATCGAGCAGGCGGAGAAGACGTTCAGCCAGGAAGAGGCCGAGAAGATGGCCTCCAAGCTGGCGTCGAAGAAGGGCCAGGACTTCACCCTGGACGACTTCCTGTCCCAGATGGAACAGGTCAGGAAGATGGGCAGCATCAGCAAGCTGCTCGGCATGCTGCCCGGCATGGGGCAGATCAAGGACCAGATCAACAACATCGACGAGCGCGACGTGGACCGCACCGCCGCGATCATCAAGTCGATGACCCCGGGCGAGCGCCAGGACCCGACGATCATCAACGGCTCGCGCCGCGCCCGTATCGCCAAGGGCTCCGGCGTCGAGGTCAGCGCCGTGAAGAACCTGGTCGAGCGGTTCTTCGAGGCCCGCAAGATGATGTCCCGCATGGCGCAGGGCGGCGGCATGCCCGGTATGCCGGGCATCCCGGGCATGGGCGGCGGCCCCGGCCGTTCCAAGAAGCAGCCGAAGAAAGCCAAGGGCAAGCAGCGCTCGGGCAACCCGATGAAGCGCAAGCAGCAGGAGCAGGAGGAGGCCGCGCGGCGCGCCGCGGCGGCTCAGGCGGGCGGCGCGCTCGGCCTGCCCCAGCAGGGCGCGCAGGACTTCGAGCTGCCGGACGAGTTCAAGAAGTTCATGGGCTGACGGTCGCCCGGACCGTCAGTGGCCGAGGGCGTCCCCTTCCGTGCGGAGGGGGGCGCCCTCAGCGCGTGCCGGGGCACGGCATCTGCCGTAACGTCCAGATATGAGCAATGCCGCGCCACCACGCAAGGCCCCTGACCAGCCGTGGCGCACCGAGGGCACGCCGGACCAGCCGCCGAGGCGGCCCGGCGGCCGGAGGATGCGCGGCAGATGGTGGGGGCTGCTGGTCACGGCGGTCATCGTCTTCCTGCTGGCCTACGGCGGGCTGAGCTACTACAGCGGCGGCGGCGAGCCGACGATCTCGTACACGGAGTTCAGCCGGCAGGTCGACGCCGGCAACGTCGGCAAGATCTACGCCAAGGGCGACGCGATCCAGGGCCAGCTGAAGACTGCGCGGACCAAGCCCGGCGGCCATGGGACGTACACGAAGTTCCGCACCCAGCGGCCGTCGTTCGCGGACGACCGGCTCTGGCAGAGCCTGAGCGGTCACGGGGTCACGGTGACCGCGCAGCCGGTCGTGCAGGAGCGCAGCTTCCTGTCCAATCTGCTGCTGTCGCTCGCCCCGATCGCGGTCCTGGCCGTCCTGTGGATCTTCTTCGCCCGGCGGATCGGCTCGGGTCTGGGCGGTCCCGGCGGGCTGCTGGGCCGCAAGACGCCGCCCCGGCCGGTCGAGCTGCAGCCGGGCACGCAGCGCACCACGTTCGCCGACGTCGCCGGGATCGACGAGGTCAAGGGCGAGCTGGACGACGTGGTGGACTTCCTGAAGCATCCCGACGACTACCGCCGCATGGGCGCCAAGATGCCGCGCGGCGTACTGCTCACGGGACCGCCGGGCACCGGCAAGACGCTGCTGGCGCGGGCCGTGGCGGGCGAGGCGGGGGTGCCGTTCTTCTCGGCGTCGGCGTCGGAGTTCATCGAGATGATCGTCGGTGTGGGCGCCTCGCGGGTGCGCGAGCTGTTCGCGGAGGCCCGCAAGGTGGCTCCGTCGATCATCTTCATCGACGAGATCGACACCATCGGGCGGGCGCGCGGCGGCGGCGCGTCGATGGGCGGCCATGACGAGCGCGAGCAGACGCTGAACCAGATCCTGACCGAGATGGACGGCTTCTCGGGCTCCGAGGGCGTGATCGTGCTGGCCGCCACCAACCGGGCCGACGTGCTGGACCCGGCGCTGACCCGGCCGGGCCGGTTCGACCGGATGGTGCAGGTGGCGCCGCCGGACCGGGGCGGCCGCGAGGCGATCCTGAGGATCCACACCCGGGAGATCCCGCTGGCACCGGACGTGGACCTCAACCGGGTGGCCCGCACCACGCCGGGCATGACCGGCGCGGAACTGGCCAATCTCGCCAACGAGGCCGCGCTGCTCGCGGTCAAGCGGCGCCAGCGGCAGGTGACGCAGACCGACTTCTCCCAGGCGCTGGAGAAGGTGCAGCTGGGTGCGGAACGCGCCCTGGTCATGCCGGAGGAGGAGCGCCGGCGCACCGCGTACCACGAGAGCGGCCACGCGCTGCTCGGCATGCTCCAGCCCGGCGCCGACCCGGTCCGCAAGATCACCATCGTGCCGCGCGGGCGCGCGCTCGGCGTCACCCTGTCGACGCCGGAGTCGGACAAGTACGCGTACACCGAGGAGTATCTGCGCGGCCGGATCATCGGCGCGCTCGGCGGCATGGCGGCCGAACACGTGGTCTACGACGTCATCACCACCGGTTCGGAGAGCGACCTGGAGCAGGTCACCAACATCGCGCGCGGGATGGTGGCCCGGTGGGGGATGAGCGAGCATCTGGGGCGGCTGTCGGCGCTGCCGAACGACTCCCAGCAGGCGTACGGGCTCGCCGCCGCCCCGCAGACCCTGGACGCCATCGACACCGAGATGCGGCGGATCGTGGACGAGTGCTACGAGGAGGCGTGCCGCAAGCTGCGCGACCACCGGCCGCAGCTGGACGCGCTGGCGGCGGCGCTGCTGGAGAACGAGACCCTGGAGGAGGCCGACGCCTACCGGGTCGCCGGGATCACGCGTCTGAAGAAGGACCTGGAGGCGGAGGCCGAACCGGAGCCGAAGCCCGAGCCGGACACGCACACCCGGCACGTGGAGGACCGGGGCGGCGACGACGGCCGCGGCGCGCACCCGGTCTGAGCGGCCGCTGCGGGCGGGCGTACGCGGCCTGAGCCGTTCCAGCGGGCGCGCCCGGCCCCGGGTCCGTACGGGCGGACGGGACCGGGCGGGAGGCCCGTCCGGTCAGGGCGTCAGCGCGATCAGGTAGCGGAACACGTTCGGCATCCACACCGTGCCGTCGGATCGCTGGTGGGCGTGCAGGGCCTCCGCCAGCTCCTTGGCGACCTGGTCGGGATCGCCCGCCTCGATCGCGGTGTCGAACAGCCCGGTGGAGAGCATGCCGCGCACCGCGCTGTCGAGGCCGGCGTATCCGAACGGGCAGGCGACCCGGCCGGAGCCGTCGGGTCGCAGTCCGGCGCGCCGGGCCACGTCCTCCAGGCCGTCGCGCGCGGCGGGGTGCGGGGCGTCCGGCCCGGTCGCCACCCGCAGCACGGAGGAGGTCGCGCACCGCTCAGGCGGTCCCCAGCCGGCCAGCACGACGGGCGTCCCGCGCCCGGCGAGCGGCGCCACCGCGGAGAGCAGTTCGCTCAGCCGTTCGCCGTCGCCGGTCAGGCAGCCGACCGGGTCGAACGCGGTGATCAGGGTGTACGGCGGCCTCGGGGCGCTGTCCGCGGCGTCGGCGGCCTCGCCGTCGTCGAGGAGGGTCGAGAGCGGCCCGTCGACGATCCGGGCGTCCGCACGCGCGCGCGTGCCCCCTGTCTGCGGCAGCAGGCGGCGGCGCGCGAGGGCGAGCCGTTCGGGGCAGGAGGGGCCGACGCCGGTGACCGCCGCCCCCCGGGCGTGCGCCATCAGCAGGGCGAGCCCGGACCCGCAGCCCAGGGCCAGCAGCCGGGTGCCGGCGCCCACGTCCAGTCGCTCGTACACGGCTTCGTAGAGCGGTACCAGCATCCGCTCCTGGATCTCGGACCAGTCACGCGCGCGTGCACGCTGGTCCACCCGGGGAGCCGGCCCCGCGTGGGTGGCGTGCTGACGCACGAGCGTAGGTGTCATGGATAAGCGCCCCAATCCGCCGAGAGTTGCCGCTGTGCAGGTTCCGTGGCCCCCGTGCCGCGCGCTCGCACTTCCCGTATGTCAGGTAACTCCCCGCTCCGCATCGCGTCCAGGGGTCGAGGGGCTCTCGGTTGCCGGTTTCGGGCGTGCGGGGCGAGATTTCACATCCCGGTAACCGGAGCCTCGACGAGCTGTTTCCGGACACGGACCGAGCCGCCTTCAGGGGAGGGGGACGGGCCGGTGCGGGACGGGGGGAGCGGGCCCGGTAACGTCGGGGACCCCGGGCGCGCTGACCTAGTGACGGCGTTCGCCCCCGAAAGCGGCCGAAACGCCTCTTGCCCCGTTCCGCGCCCCGTGGGCACCGGACGGCGGCCGCCCGTGCGTAGCCGTGACTACGCACCAGCTTGTGCCGAGCTGTGAGGCTTCTCCGCAGATCAGCGCACCCGCCCTCGTCAGGACGCATCAGCGGCAACTGACGGGTACGTGCAAATTATTTGGGATGCCCCGGAATAGGAACACGGCGGCACCCACGCTCGTTGTCATTACGTGAGCACGACACAGACAACACCTGTTCTCGCAGCGGAACTGGCGCAGGCGTGGGCCGACATTCAGCGGAACCACCCCGAACTGCCGGATCTGGCCGCGCCGGAATCCCTGATCGGAGAGTCGTCGTCCGCGTGCGGGCACGAACTCTCCTTCGAGCGACTGCTGCACGAAGCAGTCCACGGCATCGCCGCCGCGCGCGGGGTGCGTGACACCTCCCGCGCCGGCCGGTACCACAACCGCCGGTTCCTCGCCATCGCCGAGGAGCTGGGGCTGGACCACCCGGACGAGCCGCATCCCAGCAGCGGCTTCTCCCTGGTCACGCTCAGCCCGGAGGCCAAGCGGCGCTACCGCCCGACCATGGAGCGCCTCCAGCGCGCCCTGAAGGCGCACACCGCGGCCACCTCCGCCGACACCAGCCGCACCTTCCGCGGTCCGGCCGCCCGCCACGGCTCCTCCGGCGGCGGCGTCCGGGTCAAGGCGGTCTGCGACTGCGGCCGCAACGTCCGGGTCGTCCCCTCCGTCCTGGCGCAGGCCCCGATCGTGTGCGGGGGATGCGGCAAGCCGTTCCGGATCCCGGAGACGGTGGGAGCGGCGGCGAGCTGACCGCGTCCGGCATCTCGTGGGTGCCGGACGCGCCACGGCACGCCGGGGCGACGGCGCGGCCGCGGGCAGCTCTGCCGCGGAGCCGTCGCGCCGGGTGCCGCCGAGGCATGCCCGCATACGGCCGCAGCACCCCGTGCCCGATCGGGTCCGCGGAGTGTGGCAGAATGGCCAGCTGTACTCGACAGCCGCACAGGACCCCTCTCTCCTCCGGCTGACGCGTCCATCGGGCACTCGGGTACCGCAACCCCACGCGGCGTCTCGCCGTGCCCAACCACGTCAATTCCAGGAGAACCCACTCCCGTGGCAGTCAAGATCAAGCTGAAGCGTCTGGGCAAGATCCGTTCGCCTCACTACCGCATCGTCGTCGCCGACTCCCGTACCCGCCGTGACGGCCGGGCCATCGAGGAGATCGGTCTGTACCACCCGGTGCAGAACCCCTCGCGCATCGAGGTGGACGCCGAGCGCGTGGCGTACTGGCTCTCCGTCGGCGCCCAGCCGACCGAGCCGGTGCTCGCCATCCTGAAGAAGACCGGCGACTGGCAGAAGTTCAAGGGCGAGCCCGCCCCGGCTCCGCTGCTCCAGCCGCAGGAGAAGGCCGCGCGTCCGTCGTTCGAGGCCCTCGGCGGCGACGACGAGGGCAAGGGTGAGGCGATCACCCCGAAGAAGAAGGCTGAGAAGAAGGACGAGGCCGCTGCCGAGTCCGACTCGACCGAGGCCTGAGCAGCATGCTCGAAGAGGCGCTTGAGCACCTCGTGAAGGGCATCGTCGACAACCCTGACGATGTGCAGGTCGCCTCGCGCAACCTGCGTCGCGGACGCGTGCTGGAGGTCCGGGTGCACCCCGAGGACCTCGGCAAGGTGATCGGTCGCAACGGCCGTACCGCACGCGCGCTGCGCACCGTCGTGGGCGCCATCGGCGGCCGCGGTGTCCGCGTCGACCTCGTCGACGTGGACC
>NZ_JAIOAB010000028.1 GCF_019890635.1 Streptomyces sennicomposti | reverse complement strand
TCTGCACCGCCCAGGCCGGCACCCGGCAGGAGCACCGCGGCGAGCGTCCGGCTCCGCCGGGCCACCTCGCCACCACCCCCGTACCCCCGCCCGCGCCCGCGCGCACCCCACCGGCCCGCGCGCCCGCGCACGCCTCCCTGAGCCGCCCGGTCCCCGACCGCGACCGGGCCCCGCCCGCCCCCTCCGGCACCCGACGCGTCTGACCATCCCCCAGCACCCGGGCTCCGCACGGGTGCGCCGCCGGAGGACCCCTTGATCCGTTCCGCCCGGGTGAGGGCGCTGTTCGCCCTCGCCGTCGTCGCCGTGTCCCTGTACATCGCCGCCACCGTTCCCGTCCGCCTCGGACTGGACCTGCGCGGCGGCACCCAGATCGTCCTGGAGACCCGTTCCACCCCGACCGCCGAGGCCGACCGCGCGGCCACCGACCGCACGCTGGAGGTGCTGCGCGGGCGCGTCGACGCGCTCGGCGTCGCCGAACCGACCCTCGTCCGCTCCGGCACCCACCGGATCATCGTCGAACTGCCCGGCGTCCAGGACCCGAAGAAGGCGGCCGAGGTGCTCGGCCGCACCGCGCAGCTCACCGTCCACCCGGTCCTCGGCCCGGCCGGCACCGAGGACGGGACGCCGGCGAAGTCGGAGAGCACGAAGGCGGGGTCCGGCGAGCAGGTGCTGCCCGACGAGTCCGGGCAGCGGCTGCGGCTGGCCGCGACCGCGATGACCGGCGAGGACGTCAAGGGCGCCGACGCCCGGTTCGACCCGGAGACCGGCACCGGCTGGCACGTCACCGTGGACTTCGACCGGGCCGGCCGGGAGCGGTGGGCGAAGCTGACCGGCGAGGCGGCCTGCCAGCCGGCGGGGGATCCCGCGCGCCGGGTCGCCATCGTGCTGGACGGCCGGATCATCTCCGCCCCGCAGGTCGATCCGTCGGTGGCCTGCGGCACGGGCATCGCGGGCGGCTCCACCCAGATCACCGGCTCCTTCGACGACGCCGAGGCCCGCGAGCTGGCGCTGCTGATCAACGGCGGCGCGCTGCCCGTACCGGTCGAGACGGTCGAACAGCACACCGTCGGCCCGACGCTGGGGGCGCGCGCCATCACCGCCAGCGCGTGGGCCGCCGTGATCGGCACCGCCCTGACCGCGCTGTTCATCATCGTGGTCTACCGGCTGATGGGCGTCCTCGCCGCGGTCGCGCTGCTCGCCTACGGCCTGATCTCCTACGCCGCCCTGGCCGCGCTCGGCGCCACGCTGACGCTGCCGGGACTGGCCGGGTTCGTGCTGGCGATCGGCATGGCCGTGGACGCGAACGTCCTGGTGTTCGAGCGGGCGCGGGAGGAGTACGCCGCGCGGGTGCGGCCGACCGGCCGCTCGGCGCTGACCGCCGGGTTCCGCAACGCCTTCAGCGCCATCGCCGACTCCAACGTCACCACGCTCATCGCGGCCGGGCTGCTGTTCTTCCTGGCCTCCGGCCCGGTGCGCGGCTTCGGCGTGACCCTCGGCATCGGCGTCGTCGCGTCCATGATCAGCGCGCTGGTCGTCACCCGGGTCCTCGCCGACTTCGCCGTCTCGCGCGCCTGGGTGCACCGGCGGCCCGGCGTCACCGGGCTGGCCACCGCCGGCCGGGTGCGCGCCGCGCTGGCCCGCCGCGAGCTGCGCCCGATGCGCCGGCCGCGCCGCTGGCTGGCCGCCTCCGCCGTCGCGCTGGTGCTCGCCGGGTCGGGCATCGCGGTGCGCGGCCTCGACCTCGGTCTGGAGTTCACCGGCGGCCGGATGCTCCAGTACGACACCGGACGGGCCGTGGACCCCGAACGGGCCCGTACGGCGCTCGCCGACGCCGGTTTCCCGGGGGCCGTCGTGCAGACCGCCGGGGAGACGGGCCTGACCGTGCGCACCGGGGAGCTGACCGACGCCCGGGCCGACGCGGTCACCCGGACCGTGGGCGCGCTCGGCGGCGGCGCGGAGAAGGTCCGCGACGAGCTGATCGGGCCGAGCCTCGGCGAGGAGCTGCGCCGGGGCGCGCTGATCTCGCTCGGCGTGGCGCTCGGGGCGCAGCTGCTGTATCTCGCGGCGCGGTTCCGCTGGCTGTTCGGGACGGCGGCGGTCGCCGCGCTCGCGCACGACGTGGTGATCCTCGTCGGCGTGTTCGCGTGGCTGGGCAAGCCGGTGGACGGGGTGTTCCTCGCCGCGCTGCTGACGGTGATCGGCTACTCGGTCAACGACTCGGTCGTCGTCTTCGACCGCGTCCGGGAACTGGCCCGGCGGGACCGCGGGGCGCCGCTGACCGACGTCACCGACCGGGCCATCCTCCAGACCCTGCCGCGCACGGTGAACACCGGGATGGGCGCGGTCCTCATCCTCGCCTCCCTGGCCGTCCTCGGCGGCGACTCCCTGACCGACTTCGCCCTCGCCCTGCTCATCGGCCTGGCGGTCGGCACGTACTCGTCGGTCTTCACCGCCTCGCCGATCGCCGTCGAACTCGACCGCCTGCGGCGCGCCCGACGCGGGGCGGGACCGCGGCGGGGCGCGCGCCTGCGCGGACCGGACAGGCGGCGTAAGGGCACGGGCACGGGCGGGAGCACCGGCACCGCCCCCGGCACCGGCGCCGCCCCCGGCAGGGACGCGGCGGGCGGCTCGCGCGAGCGGACGGGTGACGCACGGGTGTCCGGGCATTGAGACGAACGTCGCCCCGCGCGAGGCAACGCGCGGGGCGGCGACGCGGTCCATACGGTTGTGCGCACGGTGGGCGGGGAACTGCTCCGGGGAGCCGGGCGGTGGCACGGCGGCGGCGCAGCGAACGGAAGCGGAAGGATCGGCCAGGGAGACGGCGTGGGACCGGGAGCACCGGAAGGGGAACGGCGTGGGCGTGAGACGGTGACCCGGTTCGTACGGTTCGTCCTGCGCACCCTGCGCGGCGAGTGGGACGCCATCGTGGTCGATCCGGTGCGGCGGCTGATGCGGCGCGGCCCCGCCGGGCTGCTGCTCGCCTGCGTGGCCGCCTTCGGGGTGATCTTCTTCCACGCGATCGCGCAGCATCCGCGGGGCGAGACCGTCGTACGGCTCGTCGGCGGCGTCCAGGCCGACCTGCCCCTGTGGCAGGCCCTGCTGCGCACGCCGGTCTCGCTCTACGTGCCGGCCCTGGACCTGCCGGTGTGGGCGGGCATCACCCAGCTGTTCCTGGCGTTCGCGCTGGCCGAACTGACCCTGGGCCGGGGCCGCACCCTGTTCATCTCCTACGCCACGACGCTGGCCGGCACCCTCACGGTGCGGGTGATGCTCGCCATGGGGCCGGGGTGGTGGGGCCTCGGGCTGCCGCCGGAGGTCGGCCACGTCCTCGACACCGGCCCGTCCGCGGCGGTCGTGGGCCTGTTCACCTATCTCTCCGTCGTCCGGCGTGCGCCCGTCGTCTTCTTCCTCACCGGCGGCTCGATGGTCGTCGAGTCCGTGCTGAAGCCCAACCTGGCCGGGCGCGAGCACCTGATCGCCGTCGCCACGGCGCTGATCCTCGCCCTGATCGACGAACGCGCCTGGCGCCTGCTGCGACGACGGCCCCGACGCGCCTCCGACGCACCCGCCGACGCACTCGCCGAGGCGGCCTCCGGCACGGACTCCGGGGTGGCCTCCGGCACGGACTCCGGGGTGGCCTCCGGCACGGACTCCGGGGTGGCCACCGGAGGGAAGACCGAGGGGGCGGTCCCCGAGGCAGGGGCCGAGCGCCCACCGGCCGCGCCGGTACGCACCGCGTCGCTGCTCGACCACGACGCCGTACGCGCCCCCGCGTCGCCCGCCGCCGCTCCCGGAGAGGGAGCGCGGCACGATCGCACGGTCCCGTCGGCCGCGGCCACGGACCGGCCGCACCGCCCGGACCGGCCGGATGCGCCGGTGGCACTGGCCGGGCAGCCGGACGCGGCCGGCGCCGCGCGCGCGGACCGCGCCTGCGCGAACGCCGGACGACCGGACCGCCCGGCGGGGGCCGGCCGGCCGACCCGGGCCGGTCGGCCGGCGGCGGCCGAGAGACCCGAGCGGGCCGAGGAGCCGGGCGGGGCGGGGGTCGCCCGGGAGGCGCGGGCCGCGCGGCGGTCGAGCCTCAGGCGCTGACGCGCCGCGTCACCGCCGCACCTCCCCGCACCAGGTGCGTCACCCAGGACTCCAGGGCCGCCCCGTCGGGTCAGCGCAGGACGCTCGTCCGGGCCGCCGTCGTCGTGTCGATGCCCGGCAGCACCTTCGGCGCGGGCGTCCGGGACAGGGACGGCGCGCCGGACGCGGGCGAGGACGGCGACGGCGAGCACAGCGCCGCGCCGATGTACGCGTTGAGCGCGTCGTCGATCGGGCTCGGCTCGAATCCCGTGCCGTCGGCGGTCAGACGCTCGTACTTCATGAGGTTCCAGCCCGCGGCCACCTGCCGCTTGCCGTCCGGGCTGGACAGCGCGATCGTGCCCGCGCCGAACACCGCCCCGTCGTGGCCCCAGAACCGTCCGCAGCCGGGGATGTCCACGGCGTAGACGCCGAGGCCGTAGTCCATGCCGTCCACGTTCACCGTGCGCTGCATCTGCGTCAGCGACGCCTTGCTCACCAGGCGCCCGGTCAGCAGGGCGCGGTAGAAGCGGTTCAGGTCGTCGGCGGTGGAGACGACCGCGCCCGCCGTGTACGCCCACGACATGTCGTAGACGCTGTAGTCGCGGGGCGGGTCGATCAGGCCGTAGAAGTTCTCGTACATCCGCGGGTGCGGGCCCTGGATGTACGGGGTGCGCGGGTAGGAGGTGTGGCGCAGCCCGGCCCGGTCGATGACGTGCCGGGTGATGTACGTCCGCGGGTCCTGGCCGGTGACCTTGCGCAGGAGCAGCCCGGCGATGACGTAGTTGGTGTTGGCGTAGTGGCCGGGCTGTGCGCCGGGCTCGCCGGTGGCGGGCGCGGCGAGGCCGATGCGGACCAGTTCTTCGGGGCGGACGGAGCGGAAGCGCTCCTCGTCCAGGCTGGCCGTCGAGCCCTGGGCGAGCGACGGGAACGCGCCGACGACGTAGTCGGCGATGCCGCTGGTGTGGTTCAGCAGCATCCGGACGGTGATCCTGTGGCCGCGCTCGCCCGGGATCAGGCCCGGCAGATAGCGGTCGACCGGGTCGTCCAGCCGGACCTTGCCGCGCTCGACCTGCTGGAGCACGGCGACGGCGGTGAACGTCTTGCTGATGCTGCCCACCCGCTGGCGCATGTCCGCCCGCACCGGGCGGCCGGTGGCCACGTCGGCCACCCCGGAGGCGCCGGACCAGGTCCGCGCGCCGTCGCGGACGGAGGAGTAGACGCCGTACATGCCGGCGTCGGTGACGGCGCGCAGGGCGCTGCGCAGCGCCGCCGGGTCCGGGGCGGCCGACTCGCGTGCCGCCGAGGGCGCCGGGGCGGCGGGTCTCGTGTCCGCGATGGCGGCGGGCACGGCGGCGGTCAGTAACAGGGCGGTGGCCACGGCGGTTCCGGCGGTCCGGAGGATGCGCAAGGGGTTCCCCTCCCACGGGTGTGTTCGAACAGGGATGTCCGTCATCCTGTTCGATCACGCGCGGGCGCCACATCCTTCGGGTGGATGAACCGCCGTGCACAGAACGGCACTTCAGAAGGTCCCCGCCGCCCGCCCCCGGGTCAGTCCTTCTCGTCGAAGCTGGCGAAGTACGCCGCCGCCATGTCCTCGCCGCCGTGTCCCCGCGCGGCGGCGCGGGCGAAGCGTTCGGCGCTCGCGGCGGCCACGTCGAGGCGTACGCCGCACTGCTCGCCGGCCGCCACGATCAGCCGGGCGTCCTTCTCGGCGGTGGTCACGGCGAAGCTCGGCGGCTCCAGTCCGCCGTCGAGGATGAGCGCGGCCTTGGCGTGCAGATAGCCCATGTCGAGCGGGCCGCCGGAGATCAGGTCGAAGAAGCCTTGCGGGTCCACGCCGAGCCCCTTGGCCAGCGCGAGCGCCTCGCCGGTGGCGGTGGTGGCCGCGATGACCCAGCTGTTGGCGACCAGCTTGAGCCGGGTGGACGTCGCCGCCGCCCCGTCCTCGCCGGTCCACACCGTACGGGCGCCGACCGCGTCGAACACCGGGGCCACCGCGTCCCGGCCCGCCTGCGGCCCGGCGGCCAGCACGGTCAACTGCCCGGCCTCGGCGGGCTGCTTGGTGCCGAGGACCGGGGCGTCGTAGAAGAGCAGGCCGTGTTCCGCGGCGAGGGCGGCGAGCCGGGGGACCGCGTCCAGGCCGGCCGTGGTCGACTGGATCCACGCCGCGCCCGCGCGCGCCGCCGGGGCGGCCTCGCGCATGACCTCCAGCGCCGTGTGGCCGTCGTACAGCATCGTGAGGATCACATCGGCGTCGCGCACGGCCTCGGCGGCCGTGTCCACGACCTGGGCGCCGTCGGCGGCCAGCGGCTCCGCCTTGTCCCGGGTGCGGTTCCACGCGCGGACGGTGTGCCCGGCGCGAAGGAGGTTGCGGGCCATCGCAGCGCCCATGATCCCGGTGCCGAGGACTCCCACGGTGCGGGTCGTGTCGGTCATGCGTTCGTTCCCTTCCTGCTGCCCCCCGCGGCGTCGACAGGTCGAGTATCCGCGATCACGGAGACGACGGACGGGACGTCAGGTCTTCACGGGGCGGCGGCACACGGGCGCCCGGGAAGTGCGCGGGAGGCCTGCGCCACCCGGCGGGAGGCCCACGCCACCCGGCGGGAGGCCCACGCCACCCGGCGGGACGCCCACGCCACCCGGCGGGACGCCTACGCCATCCAGAAGAAGACCGCCGTCATCCGCTTCTCCTCCAGCGTCCGGCCGAAGTAACCGGTCGCGCTGTGCACCAGGTTGGCGTGGTAGAGCAGCAGCCGGTTGGCCTTGTGCGGCACCCGTACGTCCTCCTCGAAGGCGTCCGGCGCGACGAACCGGGTGCCCAACGCCTCCACCAGGTTGGTGTGCGGGGCCTGGACGACGTTGCCGCCGAGCCGGCCGCCGGGCAGGGACTGGCGGTAGAAGCTGGTGCCGCAGTCCTTGGGGGCGGCCGGGTTGAGGTAGAGGACGGCCGCGTACCGGCACAGCGCCCGCGAGTCGGTGTGCGGGCGCGGCTCGCTCTCGCCCTCGCCGACGACCTGGACGCAGTTGTGGTTGAGGGTGCCGCCGCCGGGCGCCTGCTGCACCCACAGCTCCTTCGCCCCGGTGGCCTTCTTCACCAGCCGTTCCACCCGGGCCAGTTCACCCGGTTCCAGACCGGGCATGGTGCGCAGTCCGGGCCAGGTCTGCGAGGTGTACGGATAGCCCTCGACCCAGTCGTCCCTGCTCAGCACCCGTTCCCGGACGGCCGTCGCGTCCGGCAGGACGTCGTCGATCACCCAGTAGTCGCGGCCCTTGGTGGGCTTGCGGTAGGGCAGGACGGGCAGCGCGGTGGGCACGCCGGGGCGGCCGGGGGGCTGTGGGGGCATGCGGCCGAATGTAGGGCGGGCGCTCCCCACGCCTCTCCCACGCGGTGGTCAACTCTCTCCCCGCGCCGGTCAACATTGCCCCAACGCCCTTAACGCGCAGGCAAGTTCTCCCGACGGAACGGGTCCGAACCGGGCGGTCCGGCCCGGTTTCGGCACAACGGAGATTTTACCTTCCCTAGAGGTTCCGGCGGTTTCCCCGCCCGTACTCCCGTACGTCCGAACCCGCCGCCATCGGGCGGGTACCACGGCCGGGCAGGAGGCACGGTGCGCTTTTCGCGGAACGCGACGGGAACTCTCTTCGTGACCGGAGCTCTGGGGCTGACCCTCGCCGCGCTCGCCTATCCGGGCATGCTGGGGCTGCAGACCGTCTCCGGCAACCCGTCCCGGATCATCGCCCAGACCCAGTGGGGGCCGCTGACGGAGGCGGACCGGGACTTCGTGGTCAAGGTGCGCGCGGCCGGGCTGTGGGAGTACCCGGTGGGCCAGATGGCCGTGAAGAAGGGCACCACCAAGGCGGTCGTCACCGCCGGTCAGCATCTGATCGACGGGCACGCGGCGCTGGACGCCAGCTGCCGCAAGATCGCGCCCATGCTGAACATCACGCTGCCCAACGTCGCCAGCCCCCAGCAGCAGGGCTTCGTCGACACGCTCAGCGCCGACACCGGCAAGAAGTTCGACAGCGACATGGCCAACATCCTGCGCGTGACGCACGGCTCGATCTTCAACACCATCGCGAAGATCCGCTCCACCACCGAGAACAGCCTGGTGCGGGCGCTCGCCAACCAGGCCAACGCCACCGTCCTGGACCACATCACGGTGATGGAGGAGACCGGCCTGGTCGACTACGACCAGGTGCTGTTCCAGCAGACCACCCCGCCGAAGCTGCCCGCCTCCGACCTCACCCCGCCGCCGCCCCCCGGCGGCCAGCCCGAGGTGGTGCTCACCCCGCCGCCGAACGCCACCTCCACCCCGCTGGACCTCGGCGACCGCCCGGGCGCGACCCCGGCCCCCAGCCCGACGGTGCGGTGAGGGACGGGGCCGCGACGGCGGGCGGCCACCGCAGGAGAGGACCCGCTACGCCAGCCACACCGTGGTGTCCGGCTCCAGCCGGCGGGCGTCCCGCAGCGGCGCGCTGCTCAGCAGCACCTCGCCCGGCGGCAGCGGAACCTCCACCGCCGACAGGTTGGTGACGCACCGCCAGCCCTCGGACCGGGTGAAGGCGAGCACCCCGTCCGGGGTGTCCTGCGCCCAGGTCAGCTCCTCGCCCGCGAGCAGCTTGCGGCGCAGCCTGAGGGCGGTGCGGTACAGCTCCAGCGTCGAGCCCTCCACCCCTTCCTGCGCCTGCACGGAGTACGCCCCGAAACCGGCCGGCTGCGGCAGCCAGGACCCGCCCGGCCCGAAGCCGTACGACGGTCCGCTCGTCGTCCACGGCAGCGGCACCCGGCAGCCGTCCCTGCCCTTGCGGACGTGGCCGGTCTGCTCCCAGATCGGGTCCTGGAGCACCTCGACGGGCAGGTCGGCGACCTCGGGCAGGCCCAGTTCCTCGCCCTGGTAGAGGTAGGCCGAGCCGGGCAGGGCCAGCATCAGCAGCGTGGCCGCGCGGGCCCGGCGCAGCCCCGCCGCCGGATCGACCGCCGGGGCCCGGCCGCCGGACAGCAGCCAGGCGTCACCGTCCGTGCCGGGCGGGAGCATCAGGCGGGAGGCGTGCCGGATCACGTCGTGGTTGGACAGCACCCAGGTGGCCGAGGCCCCGGCGGCGCGGGCGGTGGCCAGCGAGGCCGCGATGGTACGGCGCAGCTCGGCCGCGTCCCAGCCGGCTTGCAGGTACTCGAAGTTGAAGGCCTGGCCCAGTTCGTCCGGCCGGGCGTACAGCGCGCGCCGCGCGTCGGGCACCCAGGCCTCGGCGACCGCCGTGCGGGGCGGGGAGTAGGCGTCGAAGATCTTGCGCCAGTCGCGGTAGATCTCGTGCACGTCGTCCCGGTCCCAGTACGGGTGGCTGCCCGGCGGCAGGTGCGGCAGCGCGTCCTCGCCGGTGACTCCGATGTCGCCGACGTCCCGCAGCGGCTCGTCCAGATCCTTGACCAGAGCGTGCGCGACATCGACGCGGAAGCCGTCCACGCCCCGGTCGGACCAGAACCTGAGGGTGGTGCGGAAGTCGGCGCGGACCTCCTCGTTGCGCCAGTCGAAGTCGGGCTGCTCGGGCGCGAACAGATGCAGGTACCACTGCCCGTCCGGCACCCGGGTCCAGGCGCTGCCGCCGAACACGGACCGCCAGTCGGTGGGCGGGAGTTGGCCGTGCGCGCCCCGGCCGTCGCGGAAGACGTACCGGGCGCGGGCGGCGGAGCCGGGGCCGGCGGCCAGCGCCTCCTGAAACCAGCGGTGCCGGTGGGAGCTGTGGTTGGGGACGATGTCGACGATCACCTTCAGCCCGAGACGGTGCGCCTCGGCGACCATCGCGTCGAAGTCGTCCAGGGTGCCCAGGCGCGGGTCCACGTCCCGGTAGTCGGCCACGTCGTAGCCGCCGTCGGCCAGCTCGGACGGGTAGAACGGGCTGAGCCACACGGCGTCCACACCGAGCCCGGCGAGATGGGTCAGGCGCCGGGTGACGCCCCGGACGTCCCCGAGCCCGTCCCCGTCGGCGTCGGCGAAGCTGCGCGGATACACCTGGTAGACGACGGCCTGCCGCCACCAGTCGGGGTCCGGGGACGACAGGTCGGGCGGGGAGTCGTGCGCGGCGGTGCGGTCGGTCACGCGGTCTCCTCTTCGGTACGGCGGGGGTGACGTGGACGCAGGGGCGATGTGGTGATGTCGGGGCAATGCGGGAGCAATGCCGGGGCAACAAAGAGAACCCTGTCCAGTTCCCCGGACCCGTGAACCACGCCGGAGGGGGACCCAGGGGCGTACTCCGGAGGCTCGGGGAGCGCGGGGGCGTACGCCGAAGGGGGGTGCGGGCGCGTGCGCGGGAACGTATGTACGCGGAAACGCGCGTACGCAGGAACTCGCGTACGCAGGAATGCTGTACGTGGGAATGCTGTACGTGGGAACGGGCGCGTGAAGGGAGCCGTGGCGCCCCGGGGCGGGGCGCCGGGCCGAAGCCGCAGGACGCCACGGTGGCGGCCGGCGTCAGCCGCGGGACGCCACGGTGGCGTGCGTCGCCAGGCGCGGGACGCCACGGTGGCGTGCGTCGCCAGGCGCGGGACGCCGCGGTGGCGTGCGTCGCCAGGCGCGCGGCGACGCAGCCGGTGGCGGCCGATGGCCGCCCTCAGCCCTCGACCGTGGCCAGGTACAGCTTCACGTACCGCTCCACGTCGATGTCCAGCGCCACGTCCACCAGGGGCTGTTCGCGGGCCTCGCCGTGCAGTTCCGCCTCGCCGGGGCGCGGGCGGCGGTCCACCACCGTCTGGCCGCGCGCCGGGCCGGGGGCGAGGTTCACCTCGACCGGCAGCCGCTGGGTGGTCAGCCCGGCCGGGTCGGCGACCGCGCAGACCGCGCCCGCGTCGCCGAGGCCGCCGGCCGGGTCCTCCTCGCTGGTCACCGGGTCGCGGTGGGCCAGCAGCCGGCCGGCCAGGACCGCGCCGGGCTCGCCGCTCGCCCGCAGCCGCCGTACGTCCTGAGCCGGGACGATCACCCGCTGGAACACGTCCAGCCCGTACATCGTGATCGGCACCCCGGCGGTGAGCAGGATCGCCGCCGCCTCCGGGTCGTGCCACACGTTGAACTCGGCGACCGCCGTGGCGTTCCCGGCGCCCACCGCACCGCCCATGAACACGATCCGCTCGATGTTGCGCGTCACCTCCGGGTGGGTGCGCAGCAGCAGCGCGATGTTGGTCAGAGGCGCGGTGGGGATCAGGGTGACCGGGCGGGGCGAGGCCAGGATCTCGCGGCGCAGCAGCGTCACCGCGTCCACGTCGGCGGCCCTGCGGCGCGGCGCGGGCAGCCCGAGGTCGCCCATGCCGTCGTGGCCGTGCACGTGGTGGGCGGTGCGCACGGGCTCGATCAACGGCCGTTCGGCGCCCCGCGCGACCGGGACCGGGGGCGAGCCCGCCTGCTCCAGGACGGTGAGCGTGTTGCGCACGACCTGGTCCACGTCCGTGTTCCCGGCCACGCACGTGACCGCGCGCAGGTCCAGGCCCGGGTGGCGGACGGCGAACAGCAGGGCGAGGGCGTCGTCGACGCCGGTGTCGCAGTCGATGATCACGGGGGTGGGCAGGCCGGTCACAGCAGGGCTCCTCGCAACGATCCGTCCTACCGACCCTAGAGCGTGCGCGTCCGCAGCGCGTGGCTCACCCGGACGGACCTGCGCGCTGGTGGGAGCGGCGGCCCGGTGGTGCCGTGGGAGGGACGAGCAGTCCGCGCCGTCCCCGTCCCCGGGGCGAGCGGTCCGGACCGTTCCGCCCGTGCGGCGGCGCGCGGTCCGGGCCGTCGCCCCCCGGGGGCGCGGTCCAGGTCGTACGCAACACGCTCACCGTCCGTCTGGAGGCACCCGCCCATGCCCCGTCCCCCGGCCGCCGCCCGCGTCCTGCCCGCCGCCGCCCTGTGCGCGGCCGCCCTGCTGACCGCGTCCGCCTGCTCGTCCGGCGGCGCCCCGGACGCCGCCTCCGCCACCGAGGCGCAGGCCAGCCGCCCGGCCGCGCCCGCCTCGCCCACCGGCGCCGCCATGCTCACCGCCGCGCAGGCGCAGGCCGCGCTGCTCACCGAGACCGACCTCGGGGCGCCCTGGGAACCCACCGAGGGGGCCGCGACCTGGCGGGACGGGGTGCTCAAGGGGCACACCGACACGGCGGGCTGCGCGCGCCTGATGGACTCCCTCTACGCCGACGAACCGCTCGGCACCCCCACCGGGACGCGCGCGGTGGTCGCGTACGACGACGCCGACGACCAGGCCCAGCTGCGGTACCAGGTGCTCTCGCTGCGCGCGGCGGACGTGGACCGCTCCCTGTCCTGGCTGCGCACGCTGCCGCGCAGCTGCGCCCAGTTCACGACCGAGACGACCGCGGCCGGCACCCAGGACGTGCAGGTGAGCGAGCTGGCGTTGCCGGAGGTCGGCGACGCCCGCCAGGGCCTGCGGGTCACCTTCACCGGCGCGTCGGACGACGGGGACGCCACCACGCTCACCCTGGACGTCGTCGCGGTGCGCGTCGGCGACGACGCGATCGTCCTGACCGACGGGGCGCTCGGCGCGCTGCCGCCCGACACCACCACCCGCGCGGTCAAGCTCGGTGTGCAGCGGCTGACCGAGGCCCGCCAGAAGGCCCGCGCGCAGGCGTGAGGCGGTGGGTGTGGGGGGCCGGTGGGGTGCGGCGGGGGCCCGTGGTTTCAGGCGGTCATGCGGTCCACCGCTTCCTTGGCCTCCTTCAGGCCGGCGCCCGTGACCTCGCGGTACGTCTTGATCGCCTCGATCGTCCGGCCGGCGCGGGCGAGTCCGGCCACCTCGTCCAGGCGCGGGTCCTCCTCGCGCAGGCCCAGGTGATCGAGGATCAGGTCGAGCTTGTGCTCGATCCGCGCCAGCCGGCGGTCGGCACGGGTGAGCCGGCCCCCGTTGCCCGCCAGTCCGGCGACACTGCCGAGCACGAGCAGGGAGACGGCGGCCCAGATAGCTGTGTCCATGCCACCGATCCTAGGAACGCCGGGCCGCGCGGAACCTCAGACGCAGCTCATAACTCTCCCGGCCCACTTTCCGCCGCTCCCGGCAGGCCCTAGCGTGGAAAGGGCGTCAACACGCTTGATCCGTCGTTGTCGTCCACCGCTGTCGTACATCGCTGTCGTTACGAGGTCGATTGCCGTGCCCGGACGGTCTGCCGCGCGTCGAGGTCGCATCTCCGCACGTCATCTCAGAGGGCTGGGGGCCGCCCTGATCGCCGTGGCCGCCCTGGTCGTCGCGGCCAACACGGGCCCGGCGAACGCCACCGCCCCGGAACCGCCCCAGCGGGTCGCCGTGGAGAACCGTTAGCGGCAGAGAACCGCCGGCCGGGGGACCGTCGGCGCTCTGACCGTGGCGGCCCGTCGGCGGTCCGACCCTGCCGTGACGGCCCGACGCGGTCCGACCGTTCCGTGGCGGCCCGTCGGCGGTCCGGCCGCCCGTCGCTCACCCCTGCGTCTGGAGCTGCCGCAACTGCCGCCGTACGTGGTCCAGCGCGCCGCGCCGCCTGCCCGGCACCCGGCCGCGCAGCTCCGCGAGCACCGCGCCGAGTTCGCGCGCGCTCGCCGGGTCGCGGAGCCTGCCCCACTGGTGGTGCGCGCGGTCCACGGCGGCCTCGACCGCCGGGGCGTCGGCCGCCTGCCCCAGGGCGAGCCTCGCGGCGGCGACGGTCAGCCAGCCCCGGCAACTGCGGGCCGCGTCGCCCGCGAACATCGCGAGGTCGGCACGGACCTCGGCCCAGTGCAGCGCGTCCTCGGAGGCCGCGCCGTACGCCCGTACGGCGGCCTGCTCCCAGCGCGCGGCGAACGCGTCGGCGTCCCCGTGCCGCCCCGCCTCCACGAGGGCGGCGATCACGGCGTGCGGGTCACCGTCGGGCAGCCGCTGCGCGACGACGGCGGCACCGGGTCCGCCGCCGACGCCCCCGGCGACCGGCCGCCCGCCACCGGGCGCGCTCGCCGCCCCGGCTCCCGCGACCCGCCGCACGTCCGGCGCACTCGCCGCCCCGGCCGCCGACGGCCGCCCACCGCCCGACGCGCTCGCGGCCGGCTCGGTCGCCCGGAGGACTCCGGTGGCCGCGCTCGGCGCCTGTCCCGGCACCGGTACCCGCCCTGGCGCCGATGTCTGATCCGGTGCCGGCGCCTGACCAGGTACCGGTGCCTGACCGGGTACCGCCGGTACCGGCGCAGGGCCGGACGTCGGCGTCGGCGTCGGCGTCGGCGTCGGCATCTGTCCCGGCGCCTGCGGGCGGCCCGCCGCGTCGCCGGGCCCGTAGCCCGTGCCGTACGTCGTCCCGTGACCCGGGCCGTACCCCTGCCCCGAAGGTATCGGCCGGTGGGCCGTGAGGAGCAGGCCCGGGCCGGACTCCTCGCCCTCCTCGCCGGCCAGGCGGGACAGGGCCTGCTCGTGCAGCTGGTCCGGCGGCGGCCGGTGCCCGCTGCGCAGGATCGTGGCCACCGCCTTCATGTACGCCGGCGCGGCCACCCTGCGCCGTACCGGCGGCGGTGCGACGCGCCCGTACAGGGCGACGTTCGGCCCCGCGTCCAGCGGCCGTTCGCACACCTGCTGCCAGCTCTCCGCGTCCGCGCGCAGATCCGCCACGAGCGTCGTCGTGCCGTCCGCGCGCAGCCGCAACTCCTCGCGAAGCCAGTGCCAGGGCAGGGCCGTGTAGCGGACCGTCGCGGGGGTGGTGCGGGCGAGCGCGAGGTGCGGCAGGCGCTGCCGGCGGTCGAGCTGGAGCTGACCGGTGACGAACACGGTCAGCGGACCGGGCGCCGCCGCGGCGGCCCGCAGCCGGGTGAGGACGGCCTGCGGCTCCAGCGGGTCGGCGAGTTCGACGACGGTCGCGGTCGGCGTGCCCGACAGCACGGACGGCTCGACGGCGGCCAGCACCGGGAGCACGGACGCGGCGTCCACCAGACGCCCCTTGCCCACGGGCGAGGCCGCGAGCAGCAGCACGGTTCCTGGCATGGTCCCCCCGCGTCGGTGATGGCCGTCGGTCGCGTACGTCAGCACCGTAACCGCTGTGACCGCCGGGACGGGGGCCGGACCGGGAACGCGGCCGTCGAAGCGCGGCCGGACGCCGCCCCCGCCCGCCGACTTGCCAGGGCACTCCGCGCGGTGTGCCCTGGTAGGCGGGGGCGGCGAGAGAGAGGAACGTTGCCATGGCTCACTCGGCACCCGTGTCCGGCCGCACCGCGAACGACCGCCGCAGCTGGCCGCCGCGCAGGTCCCTCGACTTCTTCGGCCAGCGGGCGCACCTCGTCGGCCGCTGGGCGGTCCCCCTCGCAATCGGCCTCGTCTACGGCTACTGGGTCGCCGCCAACCGGCGCGACGGCGGGCCGATCACCGGGGGGAACGTGGCGTACGGCTTCGTGACGACGATCGTGTTCACGCTCGTCGTCGGCGCGATGCTCACCGTGGCGCCGCGCCTGGCGCGCGAACCGCACGCCGCGCTGTGGGGGCTGGTCTCCGGCGCGGCCCTCGGCTTCCTCATGGGCCAGTCGCCCGGCGCGTCCCCCCTCCAGGTCTTCGTCGTGGCCCTGGCCTTCGCCCTGGCCGTCGGCCTGATCGTCTTCTACTGGGAGTACACGCACGAGGACGCGCGCGGTCGCCGCGTGGACTGACCACGCGCACCCGCCCACCCGTACCGTCACCGCTCCCCGCCGCGGGCCACCGCCGCGGGCCACCGGCACGGGCCACCGGCGCGAGCCGGACCCGCGGCGGCCCCGCGACCGCCCGTCCCTGCGACGCCCGGCCCCGCCGTCCCCCGCCCGCCCGTTCCCCCGTCCGCGCCGGGCGTCACCCTCCGGGACCAGGGGTCACCCGATCGCCCCTCCCCGCTCGCGCGCTCGCCGTCGGCGGCCTTCTCTGGGAGGGTGTCCCGACGCCTGCGCAGCGGCCTGGCGGCCGTGCTGATCACCCTCTCGTGCCTGCTCGTGCCGTTCGGCGCGCTGGCGGCGTGGGCGGCGTACGGCCTCGCGGACACCGGCCGCTACGTCACCACCATGGCGCCGCTCGCGGCCGACCCGGACGTACGGGACGCGATCGCGCAGACCGTCGG
The DNA here is from genome assembly GCF_019890635.1 of Streptomyces sennicomposti. Lineage (GTDB taxonomy): Bacteria > Actinomycetota > Actinomycetes > Streptomycetales > Streptomycetaceae > Streptomyces > Streptomyces sennicomposti. The sequence goes on along the minus strand of NZ_JAIOAB010000028.1, from coordinate 68,517 downwards.
GGACGGCATCACCCAGGAGATCGGCCACCAGATGGACGCGAGCGTGCTGCGCGGCACCGTCGCCCCGTTCGTGCACGACGCGGTCCGCTCCTTCACCCAGACCGCCGCCTTCCGCACCGCGTGGGACGAGGGCAACCGGGTCGCCCACGACGCCCTCCTGCGCGCCCTGCGCGACGAGCGCGACGCCCACGACCGGCCGGTCACCGTCGATCTCGCCCCCGTCACCGCCCAGGTCAAGGCCCGGCTCGCCGAGGACCACGTACCGCTCGCCACCCGTATCCCGGTCGAACACACCGAGGTCGCCCTGCTCCCGGCCCAGCAGGTGGGCCGCCTGCGGAAGGGGTACAACGTGCTCGAAGTCGCCGGCTTCTGGCTCCCCGTCTCGGCCGTCGCGTTCGCCGTCGCCGGCATCGCGCTGGCCGTCCACCGCCGCCGCGCGCTCACCGCGACCGCGCTCGGCACCGCCCTAGGCGGCGCGCTGCTCGCCCTCGCCCTCGCCGTGGGCCGCAGCCTGACCCTGGCCGACCTGCCGGACGAGGTCTCCCAGCCGGCCGCGGGCGCCGTCTACGACGCCCTCACGGCCACCCTGCGCACCACGTCGTGGCTGCTGGTGGCGCTGGGGCTGACGGTGGCCGCCCTGACCTGGCTGTCCCGCCGCCGCGCGGCGCGCGGGCGCGCGCGCCCCGGCTCCCGGCTCGCGCCGCGCCTGCCGCTCGGCCTCGGCCGGCGCAAGCGGGCGGAGCCCGCGACACCCGCTGCGGAACCCGCACCGGCCGACGCCGCCACCGACGACCCCACCCCGCCCCAGGCCCCGCAACCACCGCGCGTGCGCGCCTGACGGAACGGGCCGCCCGGCAGCCCGTCACGGCCGGCCGGGCGGACGGCCGGGCGGCTGGGCGGACGGGCAGGCAGGCAGACGGGCAGATCACGAGGCCGCCCGTCCGGCCCCTGCCCGGGGTGGGGCCGGTTCCGGACCGGTACGGGTCGCGGGCCAGTGCGGGTCCCAGGCCGGTGCGAGCCCTGGCAGGGGCCGGTCCTTGCCCGGAGCCGGTTCCGGGCGGGGCCGGTTCCGGCCGGGGCCGGTTGCCGGGCCGGTGCGAATCGCGGGCCGGTGCAGGGCACGGGCCAGTGCGGCTCCCGGGCCGGTGCGAGCCCTGGCAGGGGCGGGTACCTGCCCGGGGCTGGTCCCTGCCTGGGGCCGGTTCCGGGCGGGGCCGGTTGCCCGACCGGTGCGAATCGCGGGCCGGTGCGAGCCCTGGCAGGGGCGAGTCCCGGGCAAGGACGAGTCCCGGGCAAGGACGAGTCCCGGGCAGGGGCGAGTCACGGCCCGCCCCGTTCCTGGCCCGGCCCGGACGCCGCCTCGTAGGCTTCGGCCCCGTGACGGCACCCCCGCAGGAGACGTACGAGGCGCAGGAGACGTACGGGCGCGGCGGACGCGTCAAGCCCTGGTGCGCCGGGCTGCTGTTCGCGACGGTGAGCGTGGTCGTCGGCTGCCGGGCCGCCGACACCGACGGCATCACGCCGGTGCCGCAGTTGCTCGCCTTCCTGCCGTGGCTGCTCGTCCCGACCGGTCTGGGCCTGGCCCTCACCCTGCTGGGGCGCTGGTGGTTCGGGGCGGTGTGGGGCGTGGCGGTGCTCGGGCTGCTGGCCTGGTACATCGAGCCGTACGGCAAGGAACCGCCGTCGGAGGGCGTGGTCGTCGCCGAGGTCCGTGTCCTCACCGCGAACGTGGAGTTCGGCCGCGGGGCGCCCGCGCTGGTGGAGGTGATCCGCCGGGAGCGGCCGGGCCTCGTCTTCGTCCAGGAGTGCGACGGGGGCTGCCGGGCGCGGCTGCGGCGGGAGGTGGGGGACGCGTATCCGTACCGGCGGGAGGTGGCGGCGGCCGGTTCGAAGGGGTCGGTGATCCTGAGCGCGTACGCGCTGAAGGGCACGCCGGGCGTCGCCGGCACGATGGGCATGCCGGGCGCGGTGGCCGACGTGCGCGGGCACACCGTACGGCTGCAACTGGCGCACCCGATGCCCCCGCTGCCCCGTCAGGTCGCGCTCTGGCACCGCGAACTCGGCCGGCTGCGCGCCTTCGCGGCGGCCGATCGGGCCACCCCGACCGTCCTGGCCGGCGACTTCAACGCCTCCCAGGACCACGCGGGGTTCCGCCGCATCCTCGACACCGGCCTGTACGACGCGGCCCGTCTCGCGGGCGCGGACCGCACCCCCAGCTGGCCGGCCCGCACCGCCCCGACGCTCGGCGCGCAGATCGACCATGTGCTGGTCACCCGGCACTTCACGGCCGACCACGCCCGCTTCCTGAAGGTGCCCGGCTCGGACCACCGCGCACTGCTGGTCGAGCTGACCCTGCACGCACCGCGGGGCTGAACGGGGGACCGTACGGGTCGGGGCCGTACGCGGGCCACTCGCCCCTGCCCGGATCGTCACACGGGGCCGCTAACCTTACGTGTCCGTCCTGGCCAGGGATCGACGGGAACAACTCACGCGAAGGGTTGCGCACATGGGCATTCTCACTCGCCTGCGGAACGCGTTCGGCCGGTCACGCAAGGGGCGTACAGCCGAGGCGGAGGGTGCGGAACAGGTTCCGGCCCAGGAACAGGTACCGCCCGCGGCGGAGCAGCCGAAGGCCCAGGCCGAGGTCCCGTCCCCGGCCGCCGAGCCGGCCCCGGACCTCGCGGCCACCCCGCACGTCCCGGACCCCCGCCCCGCCCCGCGCGAGGAACGGGACGAGGAACACGAACTGGTGGCGGCGGCCTTCGACAAGGTCACCTTCCCCAAGCAACTCACGGACCCGGCCCAGCCGTCGGACCCGGAACAGCCCACGGAACCCGAGCAGCCCTCGGCCCCCGAGCCCACCCCGGCCCCGGAACCCGAGCACGCCTCGGAACCGGAACCCGCTCCGGCCCCGGAACCTGCCCCGGAACCCGAGCAGGTCGCGGCCCCCGAGCAGCCATCGGAGCAGACGCCGGTCTCGGAGCCCGAGCCCACCCCGTCGGCCGAGCAGCCCCCGGCTCCCGAGCCGGAGCTCGAACCGGCCCCGGAGCAGGAATCGGCCTCGGAGCAGGCGCCGGTCTCGGAAAAGGCCTCGCCCTCGGCAGAGGCTCCGCTCTCGGAGGAGGAGTCGGCGCAGGCGCAAGACCAGCCGCCGACCCCGGAACCGGAACCGACCCCGGAACCGGAACCGACCCCTGAGCCGACCCCGGAACCCGAACTCGCGACCGCACCGACCCCGGAACCGGAGCCGACCCCGGAACCGGAGCCGGCCTCTGAGCCGGCCGCAGCCGCTCCGGTTCCCGCGCCCGAGCCGGAAGCAGCCCCCGAACCGCCCCCGGCGGAGCCGACCACCACCCCCGCGGCCGCCGACGGCGAGGAGCCCCCACAGGGGCCACCCGCACCCGACGACGAAGGCAGCACGGGTGGTGCGGGTGGGAACACCTCCCCGGCCGAAGGCGAAGCCGAGGCCGAAAAGCCCACCCCCACAGAGGACCCCACCCCCACAGAGGACTCCACCCCCACCCCGGAGGACCCCACCTCCACCCCGGAGGACTCCCCCACCCCCAAGCCCGCAACCCCCCTCGCCCGGGTCAAGTCCCGCGCCCCCCTCCTCACCACCGCCTACAAGGCAGCCGCCCCCGCCCTCAAGAAGAACGACCTCACCGGCGCCCGGGCCAAGACCTACCTCGTCCTCGACCGCTCGGCCTCCATGCGCCCGTACTACAAGGACGGCTCCGCCCAGTCCCTCGCGGAGCAGACCCTCGCCCTCGCCGCCCACCTGGACCCCGAGGCGACCGTCCACGTCACGTTCTTCTCCACGGAGGTGGACGGCACGGCCACCCTCACCCTCGCCGACCACGAGAACAAGATCGACGAGGTGCACGCGGGCCTCGGCCGCATGGGCCGTACGACGTACCACGCGGCGATCGAGGAAGTCCTCGCCCACCACGACGCGCACCACCCCACAACCCCCGCCCTGGTGGTCTTCCAGACGGACGGCGCCCCCGACGCCAAGACCCCCGCCACCCAGGCCCTCGCCGACGCGGCGAAGACCCACCCGCACGTGTTCTTCTCCTTCGTCGCCTTCGGAGAGCACGACAACAAGGCGTTCGACTACCTCCGCAAGCTGAAGACCGGAAACACGTCGTTCTTCCACGCGGGCCCCACCCCCCGCGAGCTGACGGACGAGGAGCTGTACGAGGGCGTACTGGCGACCTGGCGCCCGTAAGCCCCGCGCCCCGCGCCCCGGCACCCGCACCCGCACCCGCACCCGCGAGCACGCACCCGCCCCGGGCGGCCTCCGGCCGCCACCCCCGCCCGCTTCCCACCCCCCGAAACGGGAAGCGGGCGCCCCGCCCACGTCGGATACGATTTCAAGGTTCACAGACGACCCAGAACCACGAGATCGTCACTCCGCGTAGCGACTTGGGAGCAGCCCGCGATGGCTCGACACCTCATCACCAGCGCCCTTCCGTACATCAACGGGATCAAGCACCTGGGCAACATGGTGGGGTCCATGCTCCCGGCGGACGTGTACTCCCGCTATCTGCGCCAGCGCGGCCACGACGTGCTGTACATCTGCGCCACCGACGAGCACGGCACCCCCGCGGAACTGGCCGCGAAGGAACAGGGCATCCCGGTCGCCGAGTTCTGCGCCCAGGCGCACGACGCGCAGAAGGCGATCTACGACGGCTTCAGCCTGGCCTTCGACCACTTCGGCCGCAGTTCCTCCCGGCAGAACCACGAGATCACCCAGGAGATCGCCCGCGAGCTGAAGGCGAACGGCTTCATCGAGGAGCGCGCCATCCGCCAGGTGTACTCCAACGCCGACGGCCGCTTCCTGCCCGACCGCTACATCATCGGCACCTGCCCGCACTGCGGCTACGACAAGGCCCGCGGCGACCAGTGCGAGAACTGCACCCGGGTGCTGGACCCGACGGACCTGATCGAGCCGCGTTCCGCGATCAGCGGCAGCGCCGACCTGGAGATCCGCGAGACCAAGCACCTCTTCCTGCTCCAGTCGACGCTGGCCGGCGAGGTCGAGGCGTGGGTGGACGAGCGCGCGGACGACTGGCCGGTGCTGGCCTCCTCCATCGCCCGCAAGTGGCTGACCGAGGGCCTGCACGACCGCGCGATCACCCGCGACCTGGACTGGGGCGTCCCGGTGCCGGCCGACACCTGGCCGGACCTGGCCGCCGAGGGCAAGGTCTTCTACGTCTGGTTCGACGCGCCGATCGAGTACATCGGCTCGACGAAGGAGTGGGCGGAGCTGGACCCGGAGAACCGGGACTGGCGCTCGTGGTGGTGGGAGTCGGACGCGGACGTCCGCTACACGCAGTTCATGGGCAAGGACAACGTCCCCTTCCACAGCGTGATGTTCCCGGCGACCCTGCTCGGCACCCGCGCGCCGTGGAAGAAGGTCGACGTCATCAAGGCCTTCAACTGGCTGAACTACTACGGCGGCAAGTTCTCCACCTCGCAGCACCGCGGCGTCTTCACGCACGACGCGCTGGAGATCCTGCCCGCCGACTACTGGCGCTACTTCATGATGGCCAACGCCCCGGAGTCGGACGACTCGTCCTTCACCTGGGAGCACTTCACGGCCACCGTCAACAAGGACCTCGCCGACACCCTCGGCAACTTCGTCAACCGCGTCCTGTCCTTCTCCCGCAAGCGCTTCGGCGACGAGGTCCCGCAGGGCGGCGAGCCGGGCGAGGCGGAGGCGAAGCTGGGTGCGGAGATCGCGCGTCTGCTCGCCGAGTACGAGGAGCAGATGGAGGCCATCCAGTTCCGCAAGGCGGCCGCCGCGTTGCGCGCGCTGTGGTCGGCGGGCAACTCCTACCTGGAGGAGAAGGCCCCCTGGCTGGAGATCAAGACGGACAAGGACGGCGCGGCCCTCACCCTGCGCACGGCGATGAACCTGATCCACCTCTACGCGGTGGTCTCCGAGCCGTTCATCCCGACGACGGCGAAGGCGATGCGCTCGGCGTTCGCCCTCCCCGACGACACGGCGACCTGGGTCTCCGCCGACGAGGCGAAGTCCCTGACCGCGGTGCCCGCCGGCACCCCGTTCACGGTGCCGCCGGTCCTGTTCGCCAAGCTGACGGACGACGACCTGGCCGCGTACAAGGAGCGCTTCGGCGGCGAGTCGGCCTGACCCCGAGGCGGCCCGCACCGACACGGAGGCCCGGACCCGCACCCCTGGAGGGGGCGGCTCCGGGCCTCGCCCGTTCCCACCACGTGCCGAAAGCCAGAGGACCAGCCGAAAAGCCAGAAGCCCACAGGAGTGGGGCGGCCCCACGGGCCGCCCCACTCCTGTGCTGTCGCGTACGGCGCCGCGCCGCGGGCTACTTCGGCTGCGGCTTGTTCACCGTCAGGTGCAGTTCCTTCAGGCGGGCCGGCTCCAGCTCCGTCGGCGCGCCCATCATCAGGTCCTGGGCGTTGCCGTTGAGCGGGAAGGCGATCGTCTCGCGGATGTTCGGCTCGTCGGCCAGGAGCATCACGATGCGGTCGACGCCGGGGGCGATGCCGCCGTGCGGCGGGGCGCCGAAGCGGAACGCGCGCAGCATGCCCGCGAACTCGCGCTCGACGGTCTCCGCGTCGTAGCCCGCGATCTCGAAGGCCTTGAGCATGATGTCCGGCTCGTGGTTCCGGATGGCGCCGGAGGACAGCTCGACGCCGTTGCAGACGATGTCGTACTGCCAGGCCAGGATGTCCAGCGGGTCCTGGGTCTCCAGGGCCTGAAGGCCGCCCTGCGGCATCGAGAACGGGTTGTGGGAGAAGTCGATCTTCCCCGTCTCCTCGTCCTTCTCGTACATCGGGAAGTCCACGATCCAGCAGAAGCGGAACACGTCCTGCTCGAACTGGCCGGCCCGCTTGGCCGCCTCGACGCGGACCGCGCCCATGATCTTGGAGACCTCGTCGAACTCGCCCGCGCCGAAGAACACGGCGTGGCCGGCGGCCAGCGACAGGCGCTTGGTCAGCTCGACGACGTTCTCCTCGGTGAGGAACTTGGCGATCGGGCCGGTCAGCGAGCCGTCCTCGCCGACCCGCACCCAGGCCAGGCCCTTCGCGCCCTGGGAGACGGCGTAGTCACCCAGCTGGTCGAAGAACTTGCGCGGCTGGTCCTGGACCGCCGGGACGGGCAGGGCGCGCACGTGCTTGCCGGCGAAGGCCTTGAACTCCGAGCCCTCGAAGACGTCGGTGATGTCCACCAGCTCCAGCTTGGCGCGCAGGTCCGGCTTGTCGGAGCCGTACTTGAGCATCGCCTCGCGGAACGGGATGCGCGGGAAGGGCGAGGTGACGTGGCGGCCGCCGCCGAACTCCTCGAACAGCTCGGTCATCAGCTGCTCGATCGGACGGAAGACGTCCTCCTGCTCGACGAAGCTCATCTCGACATCGAGCTGGTAGAACTCGCCCGGCGAGCGGTCGGCGCGGGCGTCCTCGTCGCGGAAGCAGGGCGCGATCTGGAAGTAGCGGTCGAAGCCGGAGATCATCAGCAGCTGCTTGAACTGCTGCGGGGCCTGCGGGAGCGCGTAGAAGCGGCCGGGGTGCAGTCGAGAGGGGACGACGAAGTCGCGGGCGCCCTCGGGGGAGGTCGCCGTGAGGATCGGCGTCGCCATCTCGTTGAAGCCGAGCGCGACCATCTTGTGCCGGATCGCGGAGATCACGGCCGTGCGCAGCATGATGTTGCGGTGCATGCGCTCGCGGCGCAGGTCGAGGAAGCGGTACTCCAGGCGCCGCTCCTCGTTGACGCCGTCCTCGGCGTTGATCGTGAAGGGCAGCGGGGCGGCGGCGCCGAGCACCTCGACCTCGCCGACCTCGATCTCGATCTCGCCGGTGGGCAGCTCGGTGTTCACGTTCTCGGTTCCACGTGAAACGACCTTGCCGTCGATCCGGACGACCGTCTCCTTGGACAGCTTGTCCAGGGCCTCGTAGGCGGGGGTGCCGGGACGGGCGACGAGCTGCGTGATGCCGTAGTGGTCGCGCAGATCGATGAAGAGGATGCCGCCCAGGTCGCGCCGATTGTGCAGCCAGCCACTCAGCCGGACGTCGGTGCCGACGTCAGAGGCGCGGAGCTCGCCGCAGGTGTGGGACCTGTACCGATGCATCGTCGTTCATCCAGTCTTCGCGGATCGGGGTCACCGGGCGGGCAGGGCCCGGACCTGTCCAGCGTACCGGCCGCCCCAAGATCGGCTCGCCCGCATTACGGGGGCGCGGGTCACGGGGGTGCGGGCGCGGTCCGCCGCGGGGCCGCCCGCACGGCCGCCACCGGGGGGCGGTTTGCCCGTCTTCGGTGGCAGTGTCCGATCGCATCTTCTTACAGTGGGGCAATGCGCACTGGTGAGCCCCTGCCCGCCGTCGGGGACGTCCTCGCCGCCCTGGAGACCGGAACCTGGCACTGGGACACCTCCACCGGGCTCGTCGCGGTCGACGCCGAGGCGGCCCGGCTGCTCGGGCTGCCCGCCGAGGCCGTCACCCTCACGGAGGCCCAGGTGCGCGCCCGGCTCCACCCGGTCGACTGGAACGAGATCACCGGAGTCGTCCAGCTCGCCGCCTCCGAGGGCACCCTGGCCGAGGTGCGGGTACGGATCATGGACGAGCAGGGCCGGATCATCCGCGTCGTGCGCAGCCGCTCTCGGCCCACCTTCCACTCCCGCAAGAAGGCCTACGAACTGATCGGCACCCTTCAGGAGGTCGCCGAGCCCACGCCCGGCTCGCCCGCCGCCCGCAGCGCCGTCACCGGCGACTGGCGGCGCTCCCGGGAGGCGTTCCTGCTGGACGCGGGCCGGGCGCTGGCCGAGGCCCGCTCCACCGCCGAGGTGCTGCGGGTGGCCGCCGGGCTGTCGATGCCCGGTTTCTCCCCGGACGGGCTGGCCGTCTTCGGCGTGGAGGGCGACCGGCTGTCCGTCATCGGCCACCACGGGCAGCGGCCCGGCGACGAGGCGCCGTTCGTGCACATGTCCCTGGACACGGACTACCCGGCCGCCGAGGTGGTGCGCACCGGCCGGGCCGTCTACCTGTCCTCCCCGGAGGAGTACCGCGCCCGCTATCCCCTCACCTGGCCGCTCGCCGAGCACTTCCGACGCCGCTCGTGGGCGTATCTGCCGCTGACCGCCTCGGGGCGCACCATGGGCGCCTGGATGGCGGCCTTCACCTATCCGGTGGCCTTCACGCCCGACGAGCGCTCGGTGCTCACCACGGTGGCCCGGATGCTCGCCCAGGCCCTCTCGCGGGCCGGGACCGCCGAGACCGAGCGCGAGCTGAGCGAGGGCCTGCAGCGCTCGATGATGCCCACGACGGGACCCGAGGTCCCCGGCATGGACCTGGCCGCCCGTTACGTCCCGACCGGCGGCGGCCTCCAGGTCGGCGGCGACTGGTACGACATGATCCCGCTGCCCGGCGGCACCTCGCGCGCCCGGGAGAAGGGCCGGCCAGGGCGGTTCGCGCTGGTCATCGGCGACGTGCAGGGGCATGACGTGCGCGCCGCGGGGCTGATGGGCCAGTTGCGCATCGCCCTGCGCGCCTACGCCTCCGAGGGCCACCGCCCGGACGCGGTGCTCTCCCGCGCCTCCCGTTTCCTGCACGGCATCGTCAACGACGGCGCCCCCGGCGACGACCCCTCCGACCTGCGCTTCGCCACTTGTCTGTACGCCGAGGTCGATCCCCGCACCGGCGTGCTGGAGGTGGCCCGCGCGGGGCACCCCGACCCGGTGATCCGGATGGCGGACGGGACGGTGCTGCAACGGCCCACGGCGGGCGGCCTGCCGCTCGGCGTCGACCCCGACCCCGACTACCCCACCACCCGGTTCACGCTGGAGCCGGGCGAGACGATGATGGTCTGCACCGACGGCCTGATCGAGACCGGCGGCCACGACCTGGACACCGGCTGGCAGCGCATCCGCGCCATCCTGGAGCAGCACGAGGGCGACACCGAGGAACTCGCCGACGCACTGGTCCAGGGCGTGCACGGCCCGTCCTCGCACTACACCACGGGCCCGCTGGCGGACCGCCGCGAGGACGACATCGCCGTCCTGCTGCTGAGCCGCCGCTGCGAGGGCCACGGCGGCACGGTGAGCCTGCCCGAGGTGCGGCGCACCCTGCTGACGGTCGCGCAGGCCGAGCCCGAACGGGTCGCGGTGGCCCGCCAGCAACTGCGCCAGCTGCTGCACGACTGGTCCTCCGAGGAGCAGGTGGACTCGGCGGTGCTGCTGCTGAGCGAGATGCTGACCAACGTCCTCGTGCACACCGACACCGACGCGCTGCTGCTGGCCGAGGTGAGCGGCGAGCGGGGCGAGCGGCGGATGCGGGTGGAGGTCACCGACGCCGGCGACGACCTCCCGCACAAGCGCCGCCCGGGCGAACTGGCCTCCTCCGGGCGCGGCCTGGTCCTCATCGAACTCCTCGCCGACGCGTGGGGCGTCGAGCCGCGGGGCGTGGGCAAGAGCATCTGGTTCGAGCTGTACGAACCGCCGTGGGAGAAGAAGGAGAAGTGAGGACCGCGGCTTCAGCGGGCGGCGCGGCCACCCACCGAAGGTGCGGTGCGCCCTACGCCGCGTGCCGGTCCCGGGCCTCGTGGGCGACGCCGAAGGCCGCCGCCGTCAGCGGCACCGCCAGCAGCATCCCCACGATCCCGGCGACCGACGCCCCCGCGGTGATCGCCAGCAGCACCGCCGCCGGATGCATCTGCACGGTCCGGCTCTGGATCAGCGGCTGGAGCACATGCCCCTCCAGCAGTTGCACGGCGACGACCACGCCCAGCGCCCACAGCGCGACCGCGAACCCCCGGTCGGCGAGCGCGACCAGCACGGACACCGCACCGGAGATGAACGCCCCCAGATACGGGATGTACGCCCCCACGAACACCAGCGCGCCCAGTCCGACGGCGCCGGGCACGTCCAGCAGGAGCAGGCCGACGGTGATGCAGACGGCGTCGATGAACGCGATGATCGTCGTCCCGCGCATGAAGCCCTCCACGGCGGTGAACGCCCGCCGGGCCATGCTCTCGACCGTGTCGGCGCTGTCGCCCGGCGAGAGCGTGCGCAGGGCCCGCCGGGCCCGGCCGGCGTCGCGCAGGAAGAAGAAGACCAGCAGCAGCGCCAGGACGGCCATCGCGGCGTACTCGGCGACGACGCTGACCCCGCTGATCACGCCGGAGGCGGCGGTCCCGCCGAACTTGGACAGCAGGTTCCTGCCCTGCCCGGCCAGATCGGACAGCGAGGTGCCGGCCGGCCCCAGATGGGAGGCGAGGGACTTCGCCGCGTGCTCCAGGGAGTCGGCGATCTGCTGCCAGCTGTCGATCAGGGCCCGCACCACGATGTAGCCGGTGCCGCCGACGACGACCACGACGGCCGCGCAGGTGATCCCGGCCGCCACCGAGCGGTTGACCCTCGCCCGCACCAGCCGCCGGAACAGCGGCCGCAGCAGCGCCGTGCCCAGCAGCGCCAGCAGCACGGGGATCACGGCGGTGCGGAACACCACGCACAGCCGCACCACCACCCACACCACCCCGGAGACGAGCAGCACGGCGGCGCACCAGGCGGCGAGACGCCGGACGGACTCGGGCAGCAAGGACACCCTCTCAGCGCATCACGCGCCGGGCGGACTGTCCTGTGCGGACAGTCCGCCCGGGTGACCCGCCCCAGGACTGGCGCGCGACCGCGGGCGCGCCGGGCGGGTGGTGGTCCGGCCCGCCCGCCGGCTCGTGGCGGGCGGGCGGGCCGGACGTCCCTCCGCGGCGGATCAGGGCTGGTCGGCCGCGGTCACGTTGACCGCCGCCCAGGCCTTGTCGACCGCGGCGTACTCGGTGCTGGTGGTGCCGTACAGGTCGCCCGCCGCCTTCAGCGTCGCCTCACGGGCGGCGTGGAAGTCGGTGGTGGAGACCATGTAGCGGGTCAGGGCCTGGTAGAAGATCCGCAGCGCCTTGTCCCGGCCGATGCCCTGGACGGCGGAGCCGTCGTAGGTGGGCGAGTCGTAGGCGACGCCGTTGACGGTCTTGCGGCCGCTGCCCTCGGCGAGCAGGTAGAAGGCGTGGGAGGAGACGCCGGAGCCGGCGTGCACCTCGGCGTCCACGGTGGACGTGCTCCAGTAGTCGACGGTGCCTTCGAGCTTGTCCAGGGAGGGCTTGTCCATCCGGCGCAGGAAGCCCTGGTCCAGGCCGAGCTGCTCGCCCATCAGGTAGTTGCCGGTCGTCGGGTTGGTGGCGAACTCGGTGGCGCTGCCGAAGATGTCGGCGAGCGACTCGTTGAGGGCGCCCGGCTCGCCGTACTGGTTGCCCCGCGAGTCGATCCTCGTCGGCTCCAGACCGGCGGTGGCGGCGACGACGCCGTGGGTCAGCTCGTGGCCGGTGACGTCCAGCTGCACCAGCGGCTTGGTGAAGGTGTCGCCGTCCCCGTCGCCGTAGATCATGCAGTGGCAGGTGTCGTACCAGGCGGCGTTCCCGTAGTCGGTGCCCCAGTGCACCACGCCCTTGGGGCCGGCGCCGTCGTTCTGGATGCCGTCGCGGTCGAACGTCTTCTTGTAGAAGTCGAAGGTGGCGGTGAGCCCGTGCGAGGCGTCCACCGCTGCGGTGGCGGTGTCCTTGGTCGTGCCGTCGCCCCAGGTGTCGTCGGCGTCGGTCAGCGCGGACGCCGACGTGAAGATCTTCGCGTCCTCGCGGGTGGCGTGCTTGGCGTCGCGGATCTCGGCGTTGCCGCGAGTCGTGTCCTTCAGCTGGTACGAGCGGGCGGCCGTCTGCGTGGTGTTCAGGGTGACGGTGCCGGAGAAGAGGGACAGGCCCTTGCCGACGGCCGGGGCGGGGTAGGTCGCGGCCTTGCCGGACCTGCGGACGAGCACGCTGCCGCCGGCGGCCTTCGGGCGCGCGGTCTCGCCGCGCTGCTGAAGCCGCGCCACGACCCGCTGCGACAGGAACCCGTCCACGGTGGGCGTGCTGCGCAGCACGGCGCCGGTGTTCGCGTCGACCAGGACGGTGCGGGCGGCGTCGGGCGAGCCGTCCGCGGCCGTGACGCCGATCTCGTACGCCAGGGTGCTGCGGCCCGCCGCGTGGTCCACCACCAGCCGCGCCGTACCGGCCTGCCCGCCGGGCACCTGGGCGACGGCGTGCTGTTCGGCCTGGCGCCGGGTGAGTTCCGCGGCGGTGGAGGGCAGGGAGACCGCCTTGGCCGCGGCGCGGGTCACGCCGAGGTACGTGGAGCCGGCGCTCAGGTGGACCACGAGGTCGCCGCCGACGACCGGCACACCCCGGTACGTCTGCGTGAACCGCACGTGCCGCTTGCCGTCCTGATCGGCCATCACGTCCACGGCCGTGAGCCGGGTCTGGGACCCGACGCCGGTGGCGGCGGCGTGCGCGAACGCGGCGGTCCGGGCGGCCTCGACGGTGGCGGCGGCGGCGGCCGTCGTCCGGCCGGCGGCCGAGGCGCCCGTCGTGGGGGTGGCGGCCGTGGCGGCGGCCGTCGTGGGGGCGGGTCCGGACGGTGCGGCGACGGCCGTGCCGGCGGTCGCGGCGAGGGTGGTGGCGGCGAGGAGGGCGAGCGCCGTCCGGGATATTCGCGCGGAACGCATGTGGGGTCCTCGGAAGTCGAGAGGGGGGAGGGGGGTTACGCGCGCTCCTCGCCCTGGGGGCGGCTGAGGAGCCCGCGTTCGAGGACCCTGGCACGCTTGGCATGCCCACGTGAAGGTTGCGGCGCAGCAGATTGCCGAACCCTTTATTTCCGCAGCTCATTGTGAAATGGCGGCGGTTTCGGGGGCGTTGGCGGGGTGTCGGCGGGCGCGTCGAGCGGGGCGCCGGCCGGGGCGCGCACGGGCGGCGCCCGGACGGCGCTGTGGCTGAGAAGTTCCTGTTACGGCGGCTGAGAAGTTTCTGTTACGGCCGAAGCGCCCCGGGGTCCCCGCAGCATGACCCACATTCACGACCGCCCGACGGTGCACGCGGCGCCGCCCGGGCCGCCGGTGCCGCTGCGGGCACGGGCGTGCCCACGGCACCTGGTCGAGAGCGAGCCGCCCGGCCCCGGGCGCGGGAAGCCGCACGCGAGGGATGCGCGAGAGGCGCGGGAGGCGCGGGCATCTCGGGATGTGGGGGCGGTGCGGGACGTGGGGGCGGCGCGGGACGTGGGGCAGGCCCGGGAGGCTACGGAGGCTCGCAAGGCGGCGACGGTCCGGGAGGCTGCAGAGACGCTGGAGGCGGCGGAGGCCCGGGAGGTGGCGGAGGCCCGGGAGGCGGCGGAGCGGCTGGTCCTGGAACGGGTGTGGGCGCGTGTCGCGCCCCTGCTGCCCCCGCCCGCGCAGCGGCGGCTGACGCATCCGGGCCGACGGCCCGTGCCCGACCGCGTGGTCCTGTCAGTCGTACTGCATGTGCTGCGGGAGGGCATCCCCTGGCACACCGCCCGCACCGGGGAACTGGGCTGTTCCGGCGTCACCGCCTGGCGCCGTCTGCGCCGCTGGGCGCGGGCGGAGACCTGGCCCGCGATCCGCGAGGCCGTCCTCGCCGAACTCGACGGCCCCGCACGCCGCCGCGCGGTACGCGCCTTCGGGTCGGCGCGGACGATGGCGCACGACTCCGCCGCGTACTCCGGACCGGCCGCGTCGGCCGCGTCGCCGGAGCGGTACGCCCCGCCGCGACCGCACCCCGACGGCGGCGAGGACGACGACGCGCTGGTCGCGGCCATCACGCGGGCGGTGGCCGCGGCGGACGACACGGTGCTCGCACCGCTGCTGAAACGCCTGGCCGGCCGGGCCGACACCCGCGTCGTCCTGCGCCTGGGCGAGGCACTGGCCGTGGCGACCACACCCGAACCACCCACCCCCGACCCGCCCACGCCCGAACCATCCGCTCCCGAACCGCCCGACGGCACGCCCCGCCCCGGCCGCGACGAGCCCACGGGCACTCCCGGCCCCGGCCGCCACGAGCCCGCCTCAAGTGCCGGCCACCACGAGCCGGCCCCAGGTGCCCGCCACCGCGAGCCGGCCCCAAGTGCCGGCCACCGCGAGCGCGCCACCGACGCCGATCAGCGCGACCGCAGCAACCCCGCAGCCGATCAGCGCGACCCCGCAGACACCCCCGGCCCCGCCCACCGCGAGCGCGCCTCGGGTACCGGCCACCGCGAGCGCGCCTGGAGTACCGGTCACCGCGAGCCCTCCGCCCCCGCCGCTCAGCCCGAGCCGGCCAGTACCTCCGTCCACGCGCGCCGGTCGCCCGAGACCACCAGTCCCACGCCCACGTCGGTGTACCGGCAGTCCACGAGGAGCTGACGCATGTGGTCCTCCGCCCACTCCCGCGCCACCGCCGCCGCGTCCTTGTCCCCGTACGCGGCGGCCTCCCCGACGGACGTCCAGGAGTACCCCGCCGCCGTCACCCGCTCCCCCACGTCGCCCGTCCGGCCGCCCGGCGGATCGACGGCGCCACCAGCCGCGACGGCACGTGCGTCGTTCTGGGCCACGCGGGTCAGCCGGGGATCGGTCCGCAACGGTGCGCAACCGCTCTGCGCGCGCAGCGCGTTGGTCCGGTCGAGCAGATCGCGCCGGCTCGCGGTCTCGGTCGCCGGCACGGCGGCGGACGGCGCGCGGGTACGCGTGCGCGTCGGGGTCGGCGAGGGCGCGGCCGTGGTCGGCGTCACCTCGGCGCTCGCGGTCGCTGTCGCGGTCGGGAAGGCCGGCGGCTGCGAGACGAGCGGGGCCGAGACCGTGGGGCGTGCGGGCGGGGCGGCGTCCGGCGCCTTCTCCGGCGCCCGGTACACCGCGATCAGCAGGGCGGCGGCGGCCACCGCCGCTCCGGCCGCGGTGGCCTTGGCCGCCGTGCCGGGCCGGAAGACGCGCCGCCCGGCGTCCAGCACCCGGTGGACGGCGGCCGCCCCGTGCGCCGCGCCCCCGTGGGCGGCCAGGGCCGCCGTCCCGTGCCCCGCGAACGGGGCGGAGTGCAGGGACAGCGGCACCGCCACCAGCCCCGTCCCGGCGAGCAGCCCGTCGACCGGCAGCAGATCGGCGGCCGACCGTCCGCACCGGCCGCATCCGCGCACATGGCGGGCTATGCGCTTGCGCCACAGCGGGCCGGGTGCCCCGTCCCACTCCTCGGTCAGCGCCCCCAGGGCCGCGCACTCGTCGCGGGCTCCCAGCGCCCGTACGACCTGCCGGCACACGTCCAGCTGCCCCTTGACCCGCTGCACCCGCACGCCGGTGTGGGCGCGGGAGAGTCCCAGCGCCGTGGCGACGTCCCCGCGGGTGAGTTCGCCGGCCGCCTCCAGCCACCACAGGGACAGCACCTGGCGGTCGGCCGGGTCCAGCCACCGGGTCGCCTCGGCGACCTCCCGCCGCTGTCCGGACAGTCCCAGGCGCAGGATGGCCAGTTCGGCGAAGTCCCCTTGGGCCGGGCCGTCGGCCGCGGTGTCGAGGGGCAGGGGGCGGCGCTGGGCGACGGACCATCTCCTGCGGACCTGGTTCATGGCGATCGCCACCAGCCAGGCCCGGAACCTGGCCGGGTCCCGCAGACCGTCCAGACCGCTCAGCGCCCGCAGCAGGGTGTCCTGCACGACGTCGTCGACGTCTGCGTGGCCGTTCAGGGCGCGGCCGACGACGTTGTAGACCAGAGGGAGATACGCGGACACCAGCCGGTCGCGCGCCGCCGGGTCCCCGCGCCGGGCCGCGGCGACCAGCGCCGTCTCGTCCGTGCTCTGCTCGCGCATCAGCTTCCCTCCGGTCTCCGCACCAGTGGTGCCACGATGTGGAGACCCCGCGCGACCCACAGCACAACATGAAACGCCGACGCGTCCGATGTGACGTCCATCACGGGTACGCGTCGGGGCCGGCCGCTCGCCGCGACCGGCCCCGACGGCAGTGCCGTACGCCCCGCTCCGGGGCTCCCCGCCCTAGAACCCCCCGGCGGGCACCTCGCCGAGCCGCCCCGCCTTGAAGTCCTCGAAGGCCTGGACGAGTTCGGCGTGGCTGTTCATCACGAACGGCCCGTAGTGCGCCATCGGCTCACGGATCGGCAGTCCGCCGAGCAGGACCACCTCGAAGGTGGAACTCCGCGAGTCCTGGCTCTCGGCCGCCCGCACGGTCAGCGAGTCGCCGTCGCCGAAGACGACCGCCTGCCCCATCCCGAAGGGCCGCTTCTCGCCGCCGGCGAAGCCCTGGCCCGCGAGGCCGTAGGCGAGGGCGTTGAAGTCCGACCGCCACGGCAGCGTGACCTCGGCGCCGGGGCTGATCGAGGCGTGGACCATCGTGATCGGCGTGTGCGTGATGCCGGGGCCGCTGTGGCCGTCCAGGTCGCCCGCGATGACCCGCAGGAGCGAGCTGCCGTCGGCCGAGGTCAGCAGCTTGACCGTGCCGCCGCGGATGTCCTGGTACCGGGGGTCCGACATCTTGTCCTTGGCGGGCAGGTTCACCCACAGCTGCAGCCCGTGGAAGAGGCCGCCGGACATGACCAGTTCCTCGGGCGGCGTCTCGATGTGCAGAAGACCCGAGCCCGCGGTCATCCACTGGGTGTCGCCGTTGGTGATGGTGCCGCCGCCCCCGTGCGAGTCCCGGTGGATGAAGGTCCCGTCGATGATGTACGTGACGGTCTCGAAGCCGCGGTGCGGATGCCAGGGCGTTCCTTTCGGCTCGCCGGCCTCGTAGTCCACCTCACCCATCTGGTCCATCATGATGAACGGGTCCAGGTGCCGGTAGTCGATGCCCGCGAACGCGCGCCGCACTGGGAAGCCCTCCCCCTCGAATCCGGACGGCGCCGTGGCCACGCGCAGGACACGGCGCTGCCGGGCGTCCGCGGAAGCGGTGACGCGGGGCAGCACGAGCGGGTTCTCGACGGTCACTGCGGGCATGTCGGTACCTCCTTGGGGGGCGTGTCGACCACTCTAGTTGAGCATTCAACTTCTTGCCAGCACTAACACAAGAACCTCGAAGACCATTCCCTCCGGGCTCCACAGCGACAGGACACACACGAACGCGGGGCCGCACGCAAACAGGGACCGCACGCCACGCAAGGGACCGCACCCCGATAGGGGCCGCACGCCACGCAAGGGACCGCACCCCAATAGGGGCTGTACGCGCACAGCACCGACTGCCACCGGCCGCCACGCACGCAGGCGCGACCCGCCCGCCGCGCCAACACCTGACGGCGACCACCCGGGATGGGGACAGCCCGGGAGAGGGACAGCCCGGGACCGCGACAGCCCGGGACCGCGACAGCACCGGCCGCACGCCGGGCCAGGCCAGACCACGACACGCCCCGCCCCGCCCCGCCCCGCACGGACCACCGACGCCACCCGGGCACCCGGGCACCCGGGGCCGACGCCACCCACGCGACCGGGCCGGCGCCCGGGCCGACATCCAGACCGGCGTCCAGACCGCGCACCGCTCACCGCACCCCGGCGGGGCGGCGCTCACCGCACCCCGGCCGCGCGGCGCTCACCACACCGCAGCCGCGACGCTCGCCGTAACCCCCAACCGCGCGGCGCTCACCGCACCCCCGGGCACCGGCCGTGAGGCCGACGCACCGGCCGTGCCGCCGGCGTCTCAGCCGTACATCCGGCGCATCGCGAAGTCGACCATCTGCTCGACCGCCTTGGCGTCGAACACGATCCGGTGCTCGCCCTCCATGTCGAGCACGAAGCCGTACCCCGTGGGCAGCAGGTCGATCACCTCCGCGCCGGTGATCACGAAGTACTTGGACTCCTTGCCCGCGTAGCGCCGCAGTTCCTTCAGCGAGGTGAACATCGGGATCACCGGCTGCTGGGTGTTGTGCAGGGCGAGGAAGCCGGGCGTGTCACCGCGCGGGCAGTACACCTTCGAGGTGGCGAAGATCTGCTGGAAGTCCTCCGCGGCCATCTGCCCGGTGGTGAACGCACGGACCGCGTCCGCGAGCGAGGGCGGCGACGGCTCGGGGTACAGCGGCTGCTGCTGCCCGTAGCCGCCCGCCATGCCCCCCGCCATACCGCCCGGCATCTGCTCCTGCGGCGGCGCGTACTGCTGCTGCGCCGCGCCCCCGTCCATCGGCTGGCCGTATCCGTACATGCGCCAAGCGTACCGACGCGCCCGGGGCCGCAGGGCGGGGACGGACACTCCCCGGCGCCCCTCCTACGGCGCGGGCACCTCCCGGGTCAGCTTCGAGGTCCACGGGCAGAAGATGTTGCCCGGCAGGAACGCGCCGCCGGCCTCGTCCAGGTGGTCCTCCACGTAGGGGAGCGTGGCGTCGCAGACCTCGATGGCGACCTCGAAGAAGTTCACGGTCGAGGGGTCGTAGTGGTAGCTCCAGCCCGGGTTCCAGGCGGCCGGCCGGTGGACGATCCGGCCGAACACGTGCACCCGGTCCTTCTCCTTGCCGCTCAGGATGTCCCGGGCCTCCTGGATTCTGGTCTCGTCGGTGAGCTCGAAGACCGCCTTGCTGCCGGTGATGTCCTGGAACTCGAAGTAGGCGGGCGTCGCCGCCTGTGCGGGATGGGACATCCCGACCGTCAGCATCACGGCCGCCGCAACTCCGCCGAGCTTCGCGAGCAGTCGTCGCATGGGCTTCCCCTGTTCTCTCCGATCACCCGATGACCCCGCGCCACCGAGCAATACGGACAGTAATCGACACTGGTCACGACACGCCCGGGCCCGAGTCCCGCTTCACCGGATCGGGTCAGAGGCACCCGGCGGTTGACCTCGCACCCGCCCCACGGCACCTCGCAAGCCCCTCCGGCCACACCCGTCACACCCGCCGATTAAGAGACGTGTCACAGACGGACCATCAGGGGTTGCGTCTTATTACCGACGGGTAGCATCATCGGAGCTACTAGTTGGTACGCGAACCAGATGCGAGGAGTCAGTGCCTCGCCGAGTCCTCGACGGGAGCCGTGGCCATGGGGCACTACAAGTCCAACCTCCGCGACATCGAGTTCAACCTCTTCGAGGTCCTCGGACGCGACAAGCTGTACGGCACGGGTCCGTTCGCCGAGATGGACACCGAGACCGCCAAGAGCATCCTGGAGGAGCTGACCCGCCTCTCCGAGAACGAGCTGGCGGAGTCCTTCGCCGACGCCGACCGCAACCCGCCGGTGTTCGACCCCGAGACCAACACCGCCCCGGTCCCGGCGTCCTTCAAGAAGAGCTACCAGGCCTTCATGGACTCCGAGTACTGGCGCCTCGGCCTGCCCGAGGAGATCGGCGGCACCACCTCGCCGCGCTCCCTGATCTGGGCCTACGCCGAGCTGATCCTGGGCGCCAACCCGGCCGTGTGGATGTACTCCTCCGGCCCGGCGTTCGCCGGCATCCTCTTCGAGGAGGGCAACGAGGTCCAGAAGCACATCGCCAAGATCGCCGTGGAGCGGCAGTGGGGCTCCACCATGGTGCTCACCGAGCCCGACGCGGGCTCCGACGTGGGCGCCGGCCGCACCAAGGCCGTCCAGCAGGAGGACGGCTCCTGGCACATCGAGGGCGTGAAGCGCTTCATCACCTCCGGTGAGCACGACATGTCGGAGAACATCCTCCACTACGTGCTCGCGCGCCCCGAGGGCGCCGGCCCCGGCACCAAGGGCCTGTCCCTCTTCCTCGTCCCGAAGTACGAGTTCGACTTCGAGACCGGCGAGCTGGGCGAGCGCAACGGCGTCTACGCCACCAACGTCGAGCACAAGATGGGCCTGAAGGCCTCCAACACGTGCGAGATGACCTTCGGCGACAAGCACCCCGCCAAGGGCTGGCTGATCGGCGACAAGCACGACGGCATCCGCCAGATGTTCCGCATCATCGAGTTCGCCCGCATGATGGTCGGCACGAAGGCGATCTCCACGCTGTCCACCGGCTACCTGAACGCGCTGGAGTACGCCAAGGAGCGCGTCCAGGGCCCGGACCTGGCCAACTTCATGGACAAGACCGCGCCCAAGGTCACCATCACCCACCACCCCGACGTGCGCCGCTCGCTGATGACGCAGAAGGCGTACGCCGAGGGCATGCGCGCCCTGGTGATGTACACCGCCTCGGTCCAGGACGAGATCCAGGTCAAGGAGGCCAACGGCGAGGACGCCTCCGCCGAGCACGCCCTCAACGACCTGCTCCTGCCCATCGTCAAGGGCTACGGCTCCGAGAAGGCCTACGAGCAGCTCGCCCAGTCGCTGCAGACCTTCGGCGGCTCCGGCTTCCTGCAGGAGTACCCGATCGAGCAGTACATCCGGGACTCCAAGATCGACACCCTGTACGAGGGCACCACCGCGATCCAGGGCCAGGACTACTTCTTCCGGAAGATCGTCCGCAACCAGGGCGCCGCGCTGAACTCGCTCGCCGAGGACATCAAGAAGTTCCTCGCCCTGGGCACCGGCGGCGCGGAGCTGGCCGAGTCCCGCGAGTACCTGGCCAAGGCCGCCGTGGAGCTGGAGGCCGTCGTCGGCGTCATGCTGACCGACCTCGCCGCCACCGAGCAGGACGTCAAGAACATCTACAAGGTGGGCCTGAACACCACCCGCCTGCTGCTGGCCTCCGGCGACGTGGTCGTCGGCTACCTGCTGCTGAAGGGCGCGGCGATCGCCGCCGAGAAGCTGGAGACCGCCTCCGCCAAGGACAAGGCGTTCTACACGGGCAAGATCGCGGCGGCGAAGTTCTTCGCGGCCAACGTCCTGCCGGGCGTCACGCTGGCCCGCAAGATCGCCGAGAAGGTCGACCTGGACCTGATGGAGCTGGACGAGGCCGCGTTCTAGTCCCGCCCCCGCGACCGCGCACCGCCGCGCTCGCACGAGGTCCGCACGAGGGTCCGTTCCCGCACCGGGGGCGGACCCTCGTCCGTCGTTAAGGTGAACCCATGAGCACAAGCCGGCCCTTCGACCGCGGCCACACCGACGACCTGATGTCCTTCCTGGCGGCCAGCCCGTCGCCGTACCACGCCGTGGCGAGCGCCGCCGCGCGGCTGGAGAAGGCGGGCTTCCGGCAGGTCGCCGAGACGGACGCCTGGGACGCCGCCACGGGCGGGAAGTACGTGCTGCGCGGCGGCGCGATCATCGCCTGGTACGTCCCCGACGGCGCCGCGCCGCACACCCCGTTCCGCATCGTCGGCGCGCACACCGACTCGCCGAACCTGCGCGTCAAGCCGCGGCCCGACACCGGGGCGCACGGCTGGCGCCAGGTCGCCGTGGAGATCTACGGCGGCCCGCTGATGAACTCCTGGCTCGACCGCGACCTGGGCCTGGCCGGCCGGCTCACCCTGCGCGACGGCTCCACGCGCCTGGTGAACGTCGACCGCCCGCTCCTGCGCGTCCCCCAGCTCGCCATCCACCTGGACCGGACGGTCTCCACCGACGGCCTCAAGCTCGACAAGCAGCGGCATCTGCAGCCGGTGTGGGGCCTGGGCGACGACGTGCGCGACGGCGACCTGATCGCCTTCCTGGAACAGGAGGCGGGCCTGGCCGCGGGCGAGGTGGCCGGCTGGGACCTGATGACGCACTCCGTCGAGCCGCCCGCCTACCTCGGCCGCGACCGCGAACTGCTGGCCGGCCCGCGCATGGACAACCTGCTGTCGGTGCACGCGGGAACGGCCGCCCTGGCGGCGGTGGCGACCGGCGGCGCCGAACTGCCGTACATCCCGGTGCTGGCCGCCTTCGACCACGAGGAGAACGGCTCCCAGTCCGACACCGGCGCCGACGGGCCGCTGCTCGGCGGCGTGCTGGAGCGTTCGGTGTTCACGCGCGGCGGTTCGTACGAGGACCGGGCGCGCGCCTTCGCCGGCACGGTCTGCCTGTCCTCGGACACCGGCCACGCGGTGCACCCGAACTACGCCGAGCGGCACGACCCGACGCACCACCCGCGCGCGGGCGGCGGCCCCATCCTCAAGGTCAACGTCAACAACCGCTACGCGACCGACGGTTCGGGACGTGCGGTGTTCGCCGCGGCCTGCGAGAAGGCGGGCGTGCCCTTCCAGACGTTCGTCTCCAACAACTCCATGCCGTGCGGTACGACGATCGGCCCGATCACCGCGGCCCGGCACGGCATCAAGACCGTGGACATCGGCGTGGCCATCCTGTCCATGCACAGCGCGCGCGAACTGTGCGCCGCCGACGACCCGTTCCTGCTGGCGAACGCGCTGGCGGCGTTCCTGGAGGGCTGACGCCGCACGGGCCCGCGAGGCCCGGGAAGCCCGTGAGAGGCCCCTGAGGGGTCGCCGCCGCATGTCCACCGGGCTTGCGGGTACCCGGAGTTGACCGGAAGGGACCGGACAGGCCGGAACCACCGGACCTGACACCGGACTAGGAGGCGACACTCATGGGCCTCGGCGGGTGCATCATCCTCATCGCCGTGGGAGCCATCCTCACGTTCGCGACCGACTGGCACGTGCAGAGCGTCAACGTGCACATGGTCGGCGTGATCCTCATGATCGTCGGCGTGATCGGCGTGACCACGTTCAGCAGCATCGCCCGGCGCCGCCGCGTGATGGTGCCGCCCACGACGACGGTCGTCGAGGAGGAGCGCCACCACCACGCGCGCGACGGCTACAGCGACGGCTACGGCGTCTGACCGACGCCCCGGATCACAGCACCGTCCGTACGGCCCGTCGTACGGCCGCCGGGAGAGGGCGGCCGTACGACGGTACGACCGCGCCCTCGGGCGGCGGCCCCGCGACTCCGGTCAGACGGCCCCCGGTCAGGCGTCGAGCCCGGCCAGGACCAGCGGGAGCCGGTCCGTGCCGGTGTCGGCCAGCCGGACCGGGACGCCCCAGTCCTGCTGGTGGACATGGCAGGCCGGGTACTCGTTCGCCGGGTCGTCGTCGCACGAGGCGGCCATCGCGGAGACGTGCAGCACGCCCTCGGACACGGCCGGGTTCAGCTCCAGGTCACGGGCGAGACCGGTGCCCGCGCCCGCGCCGTCCAGCAGCAGCTCGGGCGGGGTGGCGGAGACCAGGAGGCGGGTCGAGGGGCCGTAGCGCGTGTCCAGCTTCTGGCCGGCCGGGGCCTGGAAGATCACGTCCAGCCGCAGCGCGCCGGGGGCCACCTCGGTGGCGGCACGCTGGGTGCGGTGCGCGACGGCCTCGACGCGCACCGCCTCCTCGGGCAGCCGCAGGCGGGTCAGCCGGTGCCGGGCCGACTCCACGACCACGATGTCCTCGCCCGCCAGCACCGCGTCGCTCGGTTCGCGCAGATCGGTGGCGAGCGTGGTGACCTCGCCGGTCGCCGGGTCGTAGCGGCGCAGGGCGTGGTTGTAGGTGTCGCTGACGGCGACCGAGCCGTCCGGCAGGGCGGTGACGCCCAAGGGGTGCTGGAGCAGCGCCTGTCCGGCGGCGCCGTCCCGGTGGCCGAAGTCGAACAGGCCGGTACCGACGGCCGTGTGGACCTGCCCGTCCGGGTCCACCCAGCGCAGGGCGGAGGTCTCCGAGTCGGCGAGCCACAGCCGCTCGGGCGTGGCCGCAAGGCCGGAGGGCTGGGCGAACCAGGCCTCGGCGCCGGGGCCGTCGACCAGGCCCTCGTTCGTCGTGCCGGCGGTGACGGACACGGTTCCGTCGGCCGGGTCGTACGCCCACAGCTGGTGCACGCCCGCCATGGCGATCCACACCCTGCCCTGCCACCAGGCGACGTCCCAGGGCGAGGAGAGGTTCACCTCGCGCGCGGGACCCTCGGTGGCCTCGCCCTGCATCCACTGGCGGCCGGTGCCGGCCAGGGTCGTGATCCGCCCCGTCGCCGGGTCGAAGCGGCGCAGCGCGTGGTTGACCGTGTCGGCGACCACGACGGCGCCGTCGTCGAGCAGGGCGAGGCCCTGCGGCTCGTTGAAGGCGGCGTCCTCGGCGGCGCCGTCGGCGAAGCCGCGCGCGCCGGAGCCGATCCGGCGCACGACGCTCTCGCCGTCCGCCGCCAGCTCCACCAGCTGGTGCCGGGTGGTGTCGCTGACCAGGAAGTTCCCGGACGGCAGCAGGAGCGCCTTGCCCGGGAAGCGCAGCGTGGTGGGCTCCGGCTCCGGCGCCACGTACGGCCCGTCGCCGCGGCGCAGGGTGCCCTTGGCGGCGTGCTCCGCCTCCAGCTCCTCCACCAGCTTGGCGAGGGCGTGCGCGTGGCCCTCGCCCGCGTGCTGCGCGACGACGTACCCCTCGGGGTCGATCACGACGAGCGTGGGCCAGGCCCGCACCGCGTACTGCTTCCAGGTGGCCAGCTCGGGGTCGTCCAGCACCGGGTGCTCCACGCCGTACCGCTCCACGGCGTCCACGACCGCCTGGTGCTCCGCCTCGTGGACGAACTTCGGCGAGTGCACGCCGATGATCACCACGGTGTCGCGGTGCTTGGCCTCCAGCTCCCTCAGCTCGTCCAGGACGTGCAGACAATTGATGCAGCAGAACGTCCAGAAATCCAGGATGACGATGCGCCCGCGCAGGTCGGCGAGGGTGTACTGGTTTCCGCCCGTGTTCAGCCAGCCGCCCTTGCCGGTCAGCTCGGGGGCGCGGACACGGGCACGGCGGGTGGTCGGGGCCGGGGACGATTCGCTCATGGACCAAGGGTGCCACCCGCCGCCGACAACCGGCGCGGGGGCCGCCCGGTGAGGGGTTCCGGGGGCGGTCGTGAGCGGTTCCAGGGGCGGTGGTGAGCGGTTCCGTACCGTCCGCGTGCGTCTTCCGCGCGGGGTTCCCGGGACCGGTCCGCTCAGTCCGTCGGCCCACAGCCCGCGTCGGCGGGCGCCCGCCGGGGAAGCGGTGAGGGCATGAGACTCCTCGTACGCGACCGGATCCTCGGCATCGGTGACGACTACTGGATCGAGGACGAGCACGGCGCCAAGCTGTTCCTCGTCGACGGCAAGGCGATGCGCCTGCGGGACACCTTCGAGCTGAAGGACGCCCAGGGCCGGGTGCTGATCGACATCCACCAGAAGATGCTCTCCCTGCGGGACACGATGGTGATCGAGCGGGGCGGCGAGGCCCTGGCGAAGATCCGGCGCAAACGGCTGTCGCTGCTGCGCAACCACTACCGGGTGACCCTGGTGGACGGCACCGAGCTGGACGTCAGCGGCAAGATCCTGGACCGGGAGTTCGCCGTCGAGTACGACGGCGAACTGCTCGCGGTGATCTCCCGGCGTTGGCTGAGCGTCGTGGACACCTACGGCATCGACGTCGTACGGGACGACGCCGACCCGGCGCTGCTGATCGCGGTGGCCGTCTGCGTGATCCACCTGGCGGAGAAGGAACGGGACGAGCGGTAGCGCCCGCGCGGGGCGACGGCAGCGCCCGCGCGCGGGGCGGCGGTTCCGCTCACGGCCACCGACGGTCGTCGGCGCGACCGGCGGTCAGTGGCGCGGCGCCTCCAGGCCGAGCACGCGGTCCTTGAGGGCCGGGAACTGCTCGCGCGTCGTGGCGACCCGGCCCGGGTCGAACTCGACGGTGAGGACCTCCTCGTCGTGCCCGGCCTCCGCCAGCACCTCGCCCCACGGATCGACCACGATCGAGTGACCCGCCTGGGGAACCCCGGCGTGGGCGCCGGCCGTTCCACAGGCGAGCACGAACGCCTGGTCCTCCACCGCCCGCGCCCGGGCCAGCAGCGTCCAGTGCGCGCGCCGCCGCTCGGGCCAGCCCGCCGGGATCACCAGGATCTCGGCGCCGCCGTCGACCAGGGAGCGGAACAGTTCGGGGAAACGGAGGTCGTAACAGGTCGCCAGACCCAGCGTGGTGTCCGGCAGCGGGACCGTCACCGGTTCGCGTCCCGCGCCCATCAGCACGGCCTCGCCCTTGTCGAAGCCGAAGCGGTGGATCTTGCGGTAGGAGGCGACCAGGTCGCCGGAGGGGGAGAAGACGAGGGAGGTGTTGTAGACGGCACCTTCGGGCGCGCGCTCGGGGATCGAGCCCGCGTGCAGCCATACGCCCGCGTCGCTCGCCGCCTTCGCCATCACCTCGTGCGTCGGGCCGTCCAACACCTCGGCCGCGGCCTCGAACTCCTCGAAGGCGAAGGCCCCGGTGGTCCACAGCTCCGGCAGCACGACGAGATCGGCGCCGGCCTGCTCACGGACGAGCGCGGCGGCCCGCTGCCGTCGCGATGCGACCGATTCGCCCTCGTCCACGGCGATCTGGATCAGCGAGGCGCGCACACTACCACCGTCCTGGCAATCGAGTTGTCCACACCGGCCTACGATCGTCACACGAAAGCACTGCCGGGGTGCTTCACAGCAGCGTAACTTGGGGGTCCTCCCCGCTCGAAGCGGAGCGAGAGCGCGGGAGAATCACCAGACACCCGCCGACAGCAGCCCACCGCCCACTGGCAATGCCGCCACCACCTGCCCGTGTACCGACCGCCGAGGGGTCCCGTTCCGTGAGTCTGCATCCCACCCTCCAGCCCTACGCCGATGCCTGGACCCACTCCGTCGAGGCGATATCCGAGCTGGTGCAGCCGCTCGTGGAGGGCGAATGGAACCGGCGGACGCCGTGCCCCGGCTGGTCGGTGCGGGATGTCGTCTCGCATGTGATCGGCATGGACTGCGAGGCGCTGGGCGACCCGCGGCCCATCCACTCGCTGCCGCGCGACCTGTTCCACGTCACCAACGAGCACCAGCGGTACATGGAGATGCAGGTCGACGTCCGCCGCCACCACACGGCGCCGGAGATGACGTCCGAGCTGGAGCACACGATCATCCGCCGCAACCGCCAGCTGCGCAACGAGTCCCGGGAGCCCGGGACCAAGGTGCGCGGCCCGCTCGGCGCGGAGATCACCCTCGAGGAGTCCATGCGCTACCGCGCGTTCGACATCTGGGTGCACGAACAGGACCTGCGCGCCGCCCTCGGCCGCCCCGGCGACCTGGACTCGCCCGGCGCGCACGTCGCCCGGGACTATCTGCTGGACGCCCTGCCGCGCGTGGTCGCGGAGAAGGCGGACGCGCCGCGCAGCTCGGCGATCGTCTTCGACGTGCACGGCCCGGTGGAGTTCCTGCGCACGATCCGCGTCGACATCCAGGGCCGCGGCACCCTGGAGACGGCGCCGGCCCTCGGCCCGGCCGCGTCCCTCACCCTCGACTGGGAGACCTACGTCCGCCTCGCCTGCGGCCGCACCACTCCGGAAGCGGTCGCGGACCGGGTCAAGACGGAGGGCGACCAGGACCTGGCCTCGGCCATCCTCCGCAACTTCACGGTGACGCAGTAAGACCACCGCCGGGCGGCCGCCTCCCCGCGGGTCGGGCGGCCGCCCCAAGCCGCCGTAGCCGCGGCCAGTCGCGCCGTCACCGGTGCCGTAGCCGCGGGCCGTCCCCGTCTCTCCCCCGTAGCTGCGGGCAGTCGTGCCGCAGGGGCGGCACGGGTGGGCGCAGGGGCACCCCCTCACGCGGGGCCGGCGCACCCACCCCCAGCCGCAACTCCCCGCACCCTCAAGCGACGGCACGTCAACTCACCGCCATGCACAGCGCAGCGTCACGCAGGGACGTGCACCGTCTCCACCCGACTGGCCACCAACCGCTCCCGCTCCCGCCGGGCCGCCCGCTTCCGCAACCGCAGAATCTGCGAGACCCCCACCGCCTGCAGCACGAACACCGAGGAGAACGCGACCCGGTAGTCGTCCTCCGTGGCGTCCAGCAGCACCCCGATCACGAACAGCGTCGTCATCGAGGCGATGAAACCGCCCATGTTGGTGATCCCGGACGCGGTCCCCTGACGCTCCGCCGGATTCGCCGGCCGGGCGAAGTCGAACCCGATCATCGACGCCGGCCCGCAGGCACCCAGCACCACGCACAGCACCACCAGCAGCCACATCGGCGCCCGCCCCCCGGGGTACGCCAGCGTCGCCGCCCACATCAGGGCCGTCGCCGCCACCGTCCCCAGCGCCAGCGGCAACCGCGCCGCGTGATGCCGGGCGACGACCTGCCCGTAGACGAGTCCGACGGCCATGTTCGACAGCACGACCAGGGTCAGCAGATCGCCCGCGGTCGCCCGCGACAGCCCCTGCGCCTCCACCAGGAACGGCAGCCCCCACAGCAGCAGGAACACCATCGCCGGGAACTGCGTGGTGAAGTGCACCCACATCCCCAGCCGCGTCCCCGGCTCCCGCCACGCCTCGGCAATCTGCCGCCGCACGTACGCGGAGCCCTGGTGCGTCTGCGGCTCCGGCGCGAAGCCCTCGGGGTGGTCCTTCAGGAACAGCACCAGCAGCACGAACACCACCGCCCCGGCCACCGCGCTGCCGCCGAACGCCCAGGTCCAGCCGACGCCGTGCAGCAGCCGGGCCAGCACGAGCGTGGAGACCAGGTTGCCCGCCATGCCGACGAGCCCGGCGAGCTGCGCGACCAGCGGCCCGCGCCGTGCGGGGAACCACCGGGTGCCCAGCCGCAGCACGCTGATGAACGTCATGGCGTCGCCGCACCCCAGCAGCGCGCGCGAGGCGAGCGCCGTGCCGTACGACGGCGAGAAGGCGAAGCCGAGCTGACCGGCCGTGAACAGGACGACGCCGATGCCCAGCACCTTCTTGGTGCCGAGCCGGTCGACCAGCAGGCCGACGGGTATCTGCATGCCCGCGTACACGAGCAGCTGCAGGATCGAGAAGGTGGAGAGCGCGGAGGCGTTGACGTGGAAACGGTCGGCGGCGTCGAGGCCGGCGACGCCCAGCGAGGTGCGGAAGATGACGGCGACGAAGTAGACGGCGACGCCGATGCCCCACACGGCGACCGCGCGCCGCCCGCCCGGCGGGTCGCCGGGCAGCGCCGGGGCGGCGGTGGGACGGCTGGTGGAGGAACTCATCGGACCTCACCCCGGGCCAGGTTCGAGAACCAGCTGACGTGTCCGTGCACGATGCCGGCGGCGGCCTCGGCGTCGCCGTCGCGCAGCGCCCGGAGGATCGCCTCGTGCTCGGCGAGGGTCTTGGCGATCCGGTCGGGATGGGAGTGCATGACGGCGACGCCCATCCGCAGCTGCCGGTCGCGCAGCTGGTCGTAGAGGCGCGAGAGGATCTCGTTGCCGCCGCTGCGGACGATCTCGGCGTGGAAGCAGCGGTCGGTGACGGCGGCGCCGGCCAGATCGCCGGCGGCGGCCTGCCGCTTCTGCTGTTCGAGCAGTTCCTCCAGCCGCGCCAGGAGTCCGGCCGGGGCGGGCACGGCCTTGCGCACCGCGTGGCCCTCGACCAGCTGCCGGGTCTCGACGACGTCGGCGATCTCCTGCGCGGAGACCGGCAGGACGAGCGCTCCCTTCTTCGGGTACAGCTTGAGCAGCCCCTCGACCTCCAGCCGGAGCAGCGCCTCGCGCACCGGGGTGCGCGACACCCCGACGGCCTCGGCCAGCTCGCCCTCGGTCAGCAGGGTGCCGCCCTCGTAGCGGCGGTCCAGGACGGCTTGCTTGACGTGGGTGTACACACGGTCGGCGGCGGGGGGCTGCTTCACGGACAAGGTCATGTCCACAGCATAGATACAACACGTACACAAGACTCGCCCCGTCCAGCATGCGGACCGGGCCGACCGAGGGGCACCCGCCCCGGGCAACCGCACAACCTTCTGTGCTAGTTACGAGTCAGACACGTGCGGCCCCACTTCGCTGGGTAGTCAACTCCGCCGCACCCTAGGGGCATTCAACGTATTCGGGGTACCTCACTTGAAAACCGGCATCAAGGCCATCCGCCTCCGCAGAGCCGCCGCCGTCGCCATGACCACCGGCGCGGTCCTCGCCACCGGGGCGCTCACCGCCATGCCCGCGCAGGCCGTCTCCGCGCCGTCCATCGTGGCCAAGGGCGGCTACGTGATGAACAACGCGAACGGCTCGTCGCTCTACACCAAGGCCGCGGACACCAAGCTGTCCACCGGCTCGACGACGAAGATCATGACCGCGAAGGTCGTGCTGTCGCAGAAGAACCTCAACCTGGACGCCAAGGTCACCATCCAGAAGGCCTACAGCGACTACGTCGTCAAGAACAACGCCTCCCAGGCCCACCTCATCGTGGGCGACAAGGTGACCGTGCGCCAGCTGCTGTACGGGCTGATGCTGCCCTCGGGCTGCGACGCCGCGTACGCGCTGGCCGACAAGTACGGCACCGGCTCGACGATGTCCGCGCGCGTGAAGTCCTTCATCGGCAAGATGAACACCGCCGCGAAGGACCTGAAGCTGAAGAACACGCACTTCGACTCGTTCGACGGCATCGGCAACGGCAAGAACTACTCGACGCCGCGCGACCTGACGAAAATCGCCAGCAGCGCGATGAAGAACGCCAACTTCCGCGCCATCGTGAAGACCAAGTCGTACACGGCCAAGACCGTCACCAAGACGGGCAGCACCCGCACGATGGCCACCTGGACCAACACGAACACGCTGCTGAGCAGCTACAAGGGCGCCATCGGCGTGAAGACCGGCTCCGGTCCCGAGGCCAAGTACTGCCTGGTCTTCGCCGCCACCCGCGGCTCCAAGACCGTCATCGGCACGGTCCTGGCCTCCTCCTCCATCAACCAGCGCGCCACCGACGCCACGAAGCTCCTCAACTACGGCTTCGCCCGCCTGGGCTGAGCCCCGAGGACACACCACGAGGGGTCTGTCGCCGGTCGGCGGCAGGCCCCTCGCGCGTCGTACGAGCCCGCCGTCCGCCTCGCCATACACGCCTCGGCGCCCCGCCGCGGCGCTTCGGTCGATCTTCCCCCTCAATCGTGAACATCCCTGGGTGAACTGGCATATTCACTTTTCTTCGCTCTACCTTCCGCAGCGGAGGTGGTTCACGTGAACGAACCGAGCAAACGACCCGGGCCGGCCGAGCGGCACGAGGCGATCGACATCAGCGACTTCGTCTACGCGGCGACCGGAGCGCGGGTGCGGCGGCTGACGATGCCGGACGGCGCGCACTGGTTCCCGGCGGTGGACGTCTGCAAGGAACTGGGGCACACCAACTCACGGCAGGCTCTCGCCGATCATGTCCCAGAGGCTCACCGAGAGATCCTCGAGACCGTAACTGGAGCTTACGGTCTCAGCATTCCCGCAGGTAGAGAGTGGCGTCGAGACCTGAATGTCATCTCTCTGCAAGGTCTCGTCCTGCTCGTCAACGCCTGCACCAAACCCGCCTGCGCCCCCTTCAAGCAGTGGGTCGCGGAAGTGATCGAGACCGTGCAGCGGGAGGGGTCCTACTGCCTGGAGGAGGCCGAGGTGCAGCCGGCCGACCCCGGAGCGCCGATCGCCTACGCCATGCCGGAGCAGGTCGCCGAGGCCATCGTCCGGCTGGAGGCGCACAACCTCCAGGTGGACGAGGAACTTGCAGTCGCACAGCGTGAATCGCTCAGCCTGCAGAAGGAGATGCTGGCGGCGCAGCAGGCGACGCTCGCCACGCAGCAGGCCGCTCTCACCGCCCAGCAGGCCATGGCGCGGGCCATGGAGCGCATCGCCGACCGCCTCGACGTCCTCGGCCTCGACCGTCCCGGCCCCGCCGAGGCGCTCAGCGTCCGGCCCACCACCGCCTCCGTGCTGGCCGACTGGCGGCAGCGGCTGTCGGTGACGGAGGACGTGTGGACGGTGGCCGTGGTGATCGCGCCGGTGCTGGTGGAGCAGGGCGAGCTGCGGGTGCCCATCGAGTCGATCGCGACCCGCACCGGACTGTCCGTGCGCCGCGTCAACGACTGCCTCCGCATGCTGCGCCGGCACGCCTGCATCCACCCCCGCGGCGCGGCGGAGAACGGGGCGCCGGTGTACGTCCTCCACCGGGCCTGAGACCGGCCCGGCCGTGGACCTGGCCCACCGGCGCTGATTCCGGCCCGTCCGCGCCGGTGCGAGAACGGAAAAGGAGGGGGCGGTCGCAATCCGAAGTTGCGGCCGTCCCCTCCAGGTACTACAGGTTACGCATGTCGCGGCGTCACGCCCAGGTGATCAGCCTTTTCGGCTGCTCCAGGATCGCCGCGACGTCCGCCAGGACCTTCGAGCCGAGTTCGCCGTCGACCAGGCGGTGGTCGAAGGAGAGGGCCAGGGTGGTGACCTGACGGGGCTTGACCTTGCCCTTGTGGACCCACGGCTGGAGCTTGATCGCGCCGATCGCGAGGATCGCGGACTCGCCCGGGTTGAGGATCGGCGTGCCGGTGTCGACGCCGAAGACGCCGACGTTGGTGATGGTCACCGTGCCGCCCTGCATCGCCGCCGGGGACGTCTTGCCCTCGCGGGCCGTCGCGACCAGTTCGCCGAGGGATTCGGCGAGTTGCGGCAGCGTCTTGGCGTGGGCGTCCTTGATGTTCGGCACGATCAGGCCCCGCGGGGTGGCCGCGGCGATGCCCAGGTTGACGTAGTGCTTGAGCACGATCTCCTGGCTGGCCTCGTCCCAGGACGCGTTGATGTCCGGGTTGCGCTTGATCGCGACCAGCAGCGCCTTGGCGATCAGCAGCAGGGGGTTCACGCGCAGACCGGTGAACTCCTTGTCCTGCTTCAGCTCCTCGACGAGCTTCATCGTCCGCGTCACGTCCACCGTCACGAACTCCGTGACGTGCGGCGCCGTGAACGCCGAGCCGACCATCGCCGCGGCCGTCGCCTTGCGGACGCCCTTGACGGGGATGCGCGTCTCCCGGGCCGCGTCGTACGC
Source organism: Streptomyces sennicomposti (assembly GCF_019890635.1). GTDB lineage: Bacteria > Actinomycetota > Actinomycetes > Streptomycetales > Streptomycetaceae > Streptomyces > Streptomyces sennicomposti. Next base: position 35,098 of record NZ_JAIOAB010000028.1, on the reverse strand, counting down.
CGCCACGGGCGCCGGGGCCGGCCGGCCCCGCTCCCCCGCGGGGGCCTGCGCCAAGGCCGGCTCGGCGGCCGGGGCCTCGGGTGCCGGCACCGCCGCCCGCACCGCGGCGTGGACGTCCTCGCGGGTGATGACGCCGTCCGGGCCGGACGGGACCACCGTGGTCAGGTCCACGCCCAGGTCCTTGGCGAGCTTGCGCACCGGCGGCTTGGCCAGCGGCCGGTCCTTGCCGGCCGGGGCCGGTACCGGCGCGGCGGGCGCCGGGGCGGTGGCCTGGGGGGCGGCGGCGCGGCCGTTCAGCTCCGGCTGGGGCGCCGCCGGGGCCTGGTCCGCGCGGGGCGCGGCCTCGGCGCCCTTGCGGGGGCGGCGCTTGGTGGCGGAGGTGGAGACGCCGTAGCCGACGAGGACCGGCTGGCGGCCCTCCGGCTTCGGCTCCTCGGCCTGCTGCGGCTCGGCCGCGGCGCCCGCCTGAGCCGGTACCTCGGTCTGCTGCGGTTCGGCCGCCGGGGCTCCGCCGGCCACCGCCACCGTGATGATCGCGGTGCCCACGTCCACCGTGGTGCCCTCGGGGAAGCGCAGTTCGCGCACCACGCCGTCGTAGGGGATGGGCAGTTCGACGGCCGCCTTGGCCGTCTCGACCTCGCAGACGACCTGGCCGTCGGTGACCGTGTCACCCGGCTGGACGTACCACTTGAGGATCTCGGCCTCGGTCAGGCCCTCGCCGACATCCGGCATCTTGAACTCGCGCACGGACGCGTCGGTCATCGTCGTCACGACCCTCTCCCTCAGTACGCCAGCGAGCGGTCGACGGCGTCGAGCACGCGGTCCAGGTCCGGCAGGTAGGTCTCCTCCAGGCGCGCCGGCGGATACGGCGCGTGGTAGCCGCCGACCCTGAGGACCGGGGCCTCCAGGTGGTAGAAGCAACGCTCGGTGATCCGGGCGGCGATCTCCGCGCCGGAGCCGAAGAACACCGGCGCCTCGTGCACCACCACCAGGCGGCGGGTCTTCTGCACCGACGCCTGGATCGCGTCGAAGTCCAGCGGGGAGACCGAGCGCAGGTCCAGGACCTCCAGGGACTTGCCCTCCTCGGCGGCGGCCGCGGCGGCCTCCTGGCACAGCTTCACCATCGGGCCGTAGGCCGCCAGGGTCAGGTCGGCGCCCTCGCGGACGACCTGCGCCTTGTGCAGCGGGGCGGGGATGGCCTCGGTGTCGACCTCGCCCTTGTCCCAGTAGCGCCGCTTGGGCTCGAAGTAGATCACCGGGTCGTCGCTCTGGATGGCCTGCTGCATCATCCAGTAGGCGTCCGAGGCGTTGGACGGGCTCACCACCTTCAGGCCCGCCACGTGCGCGAAGAGCGCCTCCGGGGACTCGGAGTGGTGCTCGACCGCGCCGATGCCGCCGCCGTAGGGGATGCGGATCACGACGGGCATCTTGACCTTGCCCAGCGAGCGGGCGTGCATCTTCGCCAGCTGGGTGACGATCTGGTCGTACGCCGGGAAGACGAAGCCGTCGAACTGGATCTCGACCACCGGGCGGTAGCCGCGCAGCGCGAGACCGATCGCCGTGCCCACGATGCCGGACTCGGCGAGCGGGGTGTCGATGACCCGGCTCTCGCCGAAGTCCTTCTGGAGCCCGTCCGTCACCCGGAACACGCCGCCGAGCTTGCCGACGTCCTCGCCCATGACGAGGACCTTCGGGTCGTTCTCCAGGGCACGGCGCAGCGACTCGTTGATCGCCTTGGCCAGGGCCATGTTTTTCACCGTCACAGCCTCCGCAGCCATCCTCAGACCCCCTCCGCGTCCGTGAACGACGCCTGGTAGGCGGCGAACTGGGCGCGCTCCTCGTCGACGAGCGCGTGCCCGTCCGCGTACGCGTTCTCGAAGATGGCGAAGTGGTCCGGGTCGGGCATGGCGCGGACCGCTTCGCGCACTCGTCTGCCCAACGCCTCGCTCTCGGTCTCGAGTTCCGCGAAGAATCCCTCGTCCGCGTGGTTTGCGGCCTCCAGGTGCCGGCGAAGGCGCAGGATCGGGTCCTTCGCCTCCCAGGCGAGCCGCTCCTCGTCGCCCCGGTAGCGGGTGGGGTCGTCGGAGGTGGTGTGCGCGCCCATGCGGTAGGTATACGCCTCGACCAGGGTGGGGCCCTCGCCGGCGCGGGCGCGCTCCAGCGCCCACCGGGTGACCGCGAGGCAGGCCAGCACGTCGTTGCCGTCGACGCGGACGCCGGGGAAGCCGAAGCCCTGCGCGCGCTGGTACAGCGGCACCCGGGTCTGCTTCTCGGTCGGCTCGGAGATCGCCCACTGGTTGTTCTGGCAGAAGAACACCACGGGCGCGTTGTAGACCGCGGAGAAGGTGAAGGACTCCGCCACGTCGCCCTGGCTGGAGGCGCCGTCGCCGAAGTAGGCGATGACCGCGGAGTCGGCGCCGTCCTTGGCGATGCCCATGGCGTAGCCGGTGGCGTGCAGCGTCTGGGAGCCGATGACGATCGTGTAGAGGTGGAAGTTGTTGCCGTTGGGGTCCCAGCCGCCGTTGTTCACGCCGCGGAACATGCCCAGCAGGTTGGTCGGGTCGACCCCGCGGCACCAGGCGACGCCGTGCTCGCGGTAGGTCGGGAAGACGTAGTCGTCCTCGCGGGTGGCCCGGCCGGAGCCGATCTGCGCGGCCTCCTGGCCGAGCAGGGAGGCCCACAGTCCCAGCTCGCCCTGGCGCTGCAGGGCGGTGGCCTCGGCGTCGAAGCGGCGGGTGAGCACCATGTCGCGGTACAGGCCGCGCAGGTCTTCCGGGGTGATGCCGGCGACGTACTTGTCGTACTCGGCGTTCTTGACGCGCTTCCCCTCGGGGGTCAGCAGCTGCACGAGCTGAGGGTCGGCGCCGTCGGCGGCGGCCTTCTTGGCGGTCGTGCGGGTGGTGCGCTTGCTACCGGTGGTGCCGGCTGCCTTCGTGCCGGACGTACCGGCCTTGCTCCCGGCGCTGCGTCGCGATGTGCGCGCGGCAGTGCTCTCCACGGTCACGTGTGCTCCTCCGTCGGTCCGGCCCCCGGGGTCGCCGGTGGGCCTGGGGGTCCCCCCTGCTCGTGAGAGCTTGGGGGAGGCTCACCTGTTCTGGACCACGGGGCACGGGGTGGGTGCCACTCGGCCGGGAACAGGCGTGACAGGTGCCCCGGCGAGCGCCCTGCAACAGCCACGTTACCCAGTGCTCCACATTTCTGTGAAACCCCACCTGACCTGCGTGTTTCCTTGGATTTCCAAGTATTTTCGCTTGGACGTCCGAGTATCTCGCCGGGCTTTCGGGGCAACCGCTGGTCACAGCCTTGCAGGGGGCCGGAACACCGGCACGTTATCCCGGTCACCCCCGGGTCGGGAAGGGTTGGCGGACGGTCGGAACGGCCCCGGTCGGCGGAGAGCGGCGGCCGGTATCCGAACGGGGGGCGCGGACCGGGGCGCGGACGGGAACGGATCACCGCGGTGACACCAAGTGACCGATTGCGACTGCGGACGACAGCCTGTGACAACGCCCAGCTCACGGCCTCGGCCGGTGCCCTAACATCTGGCGCGTGCCGCGCTCATGTGTACCACCCCCTGTGCCCCACGCGCCCCCTCTGAACGCCTTACTGCGCCAGTACGGGGCCGGCTCCGCCCTCACCTGCGAACCGGTCGACCAGGGCCTGCTGAACCGCGGCTACCGGCTGTGCACGACGCGCGGCCGGTACTTCCTCAAGCACCACTTCGACCCGGACACCGCCGACCCCGCCGCGATCGCCCGCCAGCACCGCGCCACCCAGCGCCTGGCCGACCTCGGCGTCCCGGTGGCGCCCCCGCTGGCCGGCCGCGACGGGCGCACCGTCGCCGTCGTCGGCGGCCACGCCTACGCCCTGCACCCCTGGATCGACGGCCGGCACCGGCACGGCGGCCAGCTCACCACCGGCCAGTGCACCCGGCTCGGCGCGCTCCTGGGGGCCGTGCACGCCTGCCTGGAGCGCGTGATGCCGCCCAAGCGGCACACCCGCCCCGCCGCCGGCCCGCACCCCGTGGAGAGCGCCGATCCCGCCGACACCCTCACCCTGATCGACGACCTGCTCGGCCACGTCCGCCGCCACCGCCCCCCGGACGCCTTCGACGAGCTGGCCCGCCACCGCCTCCTGGAGCGCCGCGCGCTGCTCGAACAGCACGCCGACCGGCGTCCTCCGCGCGGCGGCCCGACCGGCTGGGTGCACGGCGACTTCCACCCGTTCAACCTGCTCTACAAGGGCGACGCCCCGGCCGCGATCGTCGACTGGGACCGGCTCGGCGTGCAACCGCGTGCGGAGGAGGCGGTACGCGCCGCCGCGATCTTCTTCGTCCGCCCGGCCGGCACCCTGGACCTGCCCAAGATCAGGGCGTACGCGCGCGCGTACCGGCGCTCGGCCGGGGCCACGGCCGAGGAGCTCGCGGCGGCCGTGCACCGGGTGTGGTGGGAGCGCCTGAACGACTTCTGGATGCTGCGCTGGCACTACGAGCGCGGCGACACCCGCGCGGACCCGCAGTTCCCGGCCGCCTCGGCGCTCGTCGTGTGGTGGACGCGGGAGTACGACGCGGTGTGCGGGGCGTTCGCGGAGTGAGCCGCCCGGCGGGGGGTGCCGGGCACAGGAACGCGCGCGTGGAGGCCCTTCAGGGGTCCACGCGCGCGTGAGGGGGGTCAGGTGCCGGGGACGCCGGCGTTCGCCGCTCCGGCCGCGGTGCCGGCGGCATCGCCGGTGCCGGCCGTGTCCGCGCCGCCGTCGTTGCCGGCGCTGGTGCCCGTGCTGCCGCCGTCGTTGCCGGCGCTGGTGCCCGTGCTGCCGCCGTCGTTGCCGGTGCTGGTGCCCGTGTTGCCCCCGTTGTCGCCGCCGCCGTTCGTGGTCTGCGGAGGCGTCTGACTCGACGAGCCCGTCGGCTGGCGGGAACTCGGCTCGTCCGACGGCTCGTCCGACGGCGTCGTCGACGGCTTGTTCGACGGCGTGTAATCGCCCCAGCCCGAACCGCCGTTCGACCCGGTGTCCTGGTCCGTCGACGTGTCCGACGGACGGCGCGACGAGTCGTCGCTCGCCGACGGACTCGGCTGCTGGTCGTCGGCGGACTGCGAGACGGACGGCGACTTGCTGGTGCCGGGGTCCTTGCCGCCGCCGCTGCCGTCGTCGTGGTTCAGCGCCAGCGCGACGCCCGCCGCGACGGCGATCACCGCCAGCACGGCGAGGATCCACAGCTTGCCGCGGCCGCCGCCCCGGTTGCCGCCGCCCTCGAAGCCGCCGTCGTCGCCGTTGCCGTACCCGGCGGGCAGGATCGGCTGCGGGATCTGCGTGGTACCGGAGCCGGGGACGCCCGGGTGCGGCATCGCCGTCGTCCCGGCGAAGCCCGCCGCGGGCGTGTGCCGGCCCTCGTGGACCGCCACCGGGCCGGTGTTCCAGGTGCCGGTGTGGCCACCCTGGTCGTAGAGCATCTGCAGCGCGTACTGGACCAGTCCGCGCATCTCCTCGGCCGTCTGGAACCGGTCGTCGGGCTCCTTGGCCAGCGACCGCATCACCAGGCCGTCCAGCTCGGGCGGGCAGCCGCCCTCCGAGGTGACCGACGGCGGCACCGGAATGTCCTGGACGTGCTGGTAGACCACCGACAGCGGGGTCTCGCCGGTGAACGGGGGCCGCAGCGCGAGCAGTTCGTACAGCAGGCAGCCCGTGGCGTACAGGTCGGAGCGGTGGTCGACGGCCTTGCCGAGCGCCTGCTCCGGGGAGAGGTACTGCGGGGTGCCCATGACCATGCCGGTCTGCGTCATCGTCGTGGACGCGCCGTGCAGGGCGCGGGCGATGCCGAAGTCCATCACCTTGACCGCGCCGTTGTCGGTGATGATGACGTTGGCCGGCTTGATGTCGCGGTGCACGATGCCGTGCTGGTGCGAGTAGGCGAGCGCCTCCAGGACCCCGGAGACGATGATCAGCGCCTGCTCGGGGCCGGGCGCCTCGGCGTTGAGCAGCAGGTCGCGGATGGTGCGGCCCTCGACCAGCTCCATCACGATGTACGGCACGGACTGGCCGCCGACGACGTCCTCGCCGGAGTCGTACACGGCGACGATCGCGTGGTGGTTGAGCCCGGCCACCGACTGGGCCTCGCGCGTGAAGCGGGCCTTGGAGACGGGGTCCTCGGCGAGGTCGGCGCGCAGCAGCTTCACGGCGACGGTGCGTCCGAGGCGCACGTCCTCGGCCGCGAACACCTCGGCCATGCCGCCCCGGCCGAGCCGGTGCGTCAGCCGGTACCGGCCGTCGCCGACCAGTCCGCCGTTGCCCCACAGTTCCGGCGCGTCCGACATGCCGCCGCCACCCTCGGGGTCGGACGGGCCCTGGGCGCGCTGCGTCTGTGCCATCAGTCCTCGCCGTCGTTTCTGCCCGCGGTGCGCGGTGTTGTCACGGTCTCCGTCGGCCACGCTACAGGCTCGGCGCAAGCCGCCGGTCCGGGTTCGCCGCGCGGACCGGTCCGGGCCGGACCGGTCATCAAACCCCGTGCGGCCATGGTCGTGCAAATCCCGTGTACCGGCCGTACGCCCGCTGTAACGCTTCCGCGACGCTTCTTTCGCGTACGGTCACGGAACGGGCACCGAGCTTGACGTGTCAGTGCCCTGGGGCAGACTTGGCCGGGAATAACACATTCGATCATCGGGATCCGGTCACGCTCTCCGGTCACACGGTCCGGTCGGCAGGTCCGGCCGCGCGACCGCCGGGCGGCGGGTCCCGGGACCGGCCGACGGACAGCCGATCACGCGGGCGCGGCACGCCGGGCCTAGCGCGCCAATGGGGGACGCAGAAGATGAGCCAGGACGGCGCACAGGGCCGGTTCACGGGGCGGGCGCTGGCCGGCGGCCGCTACCAGCTGCGCGACTTGCTCGGCGAGGGCGGCATGGCCTCGGTGCACCTCGCCTACGACGCCGTGCTCGACCGTCAGGTCGCGATCAAGACGCTCCACACCGAGCTGGGCCGCGAGCCGGCGTTCCGCGAGCGGTTCCGCCGCGAGGCGCAGGCGGTGGCGAAGCTCACGCACACCAACATCGTCTCGGTGTTCGACACCGGCGAGGACGAACTGGACGGCATGGCCACGCCGTACATCGTCATGGAGTACATCGAGGGCCGGCCGCTGGGCTCGGTGCTCGACCAGGACGTGCGGCAGTACGGCGCGATGCCCGTCGACAAGGCCCTGAAGGTCACCGCGGACGTGCTCGCCGCGCTGGAGATCAGCCACGAGATGGGGCTGGTCCACCGCGACATCAAGCCGGGCAACGTGATGATGACCAAGCGCGGCGTCGTCAAGGTGATGGACTTCGGCATCGCCCGCGCCATGCAGTCCGGCGTCACCTCCATGACGCAGACCGGCATGGTCGTCGGCACCCCGCAGTACCTGTCGCCCGAACAGGCGCTCGGCCGCGGCGTGGACGCCCGCTCCGACCTGTACTCGGTCGGCATCATGCTCTTCCAACTGGTCACCGGACGGCTCCCGTTCGACGCCGACTCGCCGCTGGCGATCGCGTACGCGCACGTGCAGGAGGAGCCCGTCGCGCCCTCCACGATCAACCGCTCGCTGCCGCCCGCGGTGGACGCGATGATCGCCCGCGCGCTGAAGAAGAACCCCAACGAGCGCTTCCCGAACGCCGAGTCGATGCGCGACGAGTGCCTGCGCGTGGCCGCCTCCTTCCAGGCCGCCCCGCCGAGCATCGTCCCGGGCGTGCAGACCTCCAGCGGCGCCGGCGTCGGTTCCGCCGTCTTCCCGCCGGTCGACACCCCGCCCGCGCCCGTGGGCAACGTCCAGACGCCGTACCAGCCGAACCCGGCGCCCACCCCGAACCCGAACCCCTACGGCACCCCGCCGCCGGCGATGCCCCAGCCCGCGTACGGCTACCCGCAGCAGGGCGGCTACGCCGCTCCGGGCCCGGCCGGGTACGCGCCGCAGCAGAGCGCCACGCCGCCGCCCTACACCATCTCCCCGCAGAACCCCGGCGCCCCGGGCCCGGCGCGGGGCGGGGGCAACAAGCCGGTCGTCGTCGGCTCGATCGTCGTCGCGGTCGTGGCGGTCGGCGGCCTGATCGCCGCGCTGCTGGTCAACAACGGCAGCGACGACGACACCCGGGGCGGCGGCGGGAGCACCTCCCCCACCACGACGGCGTCCAGCAGCGTGCCGGGGCACCGCGGGCCGGACACGTCGAAGACGATCGACGCGGACAAGTGCAAAGAGCCGCAGGAGTCGTACAACGACCCGGACAAGATCCGGCTGCCGGACTTCCAGTACAAGTACATCCAGTCCGTGAAGGAGTGCTTCCAGGCCGCGGGCTGGAAGCTGAAGATCACGGACGTGGACGACAACACCTGGGGCGAGGGCACCGTCCTGAACCAGTTCCCGGCCGCGGACACGGATCTCGACCCGGACAACATGCCGACCATCCAGCTGAACGTCTCGACGGGCAATCCCCCGCAGTGACCGGCACGACGACCGGGGGCCGCCACGGATGTGGCGGCCCCCGTCGCTGTGCCTCAAGTGCCCCTACAGGTACGGTCCGCCCGAACGGCCGCCCGTGCGGGGGTCGTCGGAGCCGTCGTGCCCGACGCCCGGCGGGAGGGCGCGGCGCATCTGCTCCAACTGGGCGCGGGCGGCCATCTGCTGGGCGAACAGGGTCGTCTGGATCCCGTGGAACAGCCCCTCCAGCCAGCCCACCAGCTGGGCCTGCGCGATCCGCAGTTCGGCGTCGGACGGGGTGCCCTCGTCGGTGAAGGGCAGCGAGAGCCGCTCCAGCTCCTCCACCAGCTCCGGCGCGAGGCCGTCCTCCAGCTCCTTCACGGAGCTGGCGTGGATCTCCTTCAGCCGGACCCGGCTGGCCTCGTCCAGTGGCGCGGCGCGCACCTCCTCCAGGAGCTGCTTGATCATGCTGCCGATCCGCATGACCTTCGCGGGCTGCTCCACCTGCTCCGTCACCGGGATCTCACGGGACTCGTCGTCGCCACCACCGCCGAGCGCCAAGCCGTCCTGTCCGACGACCAGGACCTGCGGATTCTCCGGCGACCGTTCGTTCCTCGGCATCTCCATGCGGCCATTGTCTCGCACCCGCGCATCACACCTCCCTGGTGCCCCCTCCCTCTCCGTGATGCCCGTCGCGGAGCGTGATCCACCCTGTACGCGGGGCACGCGGGCCCCGGATTTCACTCGTCGGGCCGAGCATCGCCCGCGTCGCCCGCGCCGTGCGCCGCACCCCCGCCGCCCGCGCTCTCCTCGCCGTCCGTGAGGTGCAGGCGCAGCAGGCGGGCCGCGCAGTGGTCCAGCCAGCGCGCGTCGGCCTCCGCATGGCAGATCCGCTGCTCCAGGACCAGCAGCCGGGCCATCTCCTCCGGGCACTCGGGGCCCCGCGCCAGCACCTCGGCCCGCTGCCGTACGTAGTCCTGCAGCGCCTCGGACACGTGCCGGCGCTGTACGTCGACGACCTCGCGCACGTCGACGCCGGACGCCGTGATCGCCAGCGCCAGCTTCACGGGGCGCTCGTCGCAGGGCGGCCCGGTGCGCCGGGCGGGCCGTACGTACCAGTCCCGCAGCTCAGCGCGGCCCGCATCGGTCAGCGCGTAGACCACCCGTCCGGCCGCGTCCACGCCCTGGCGGGCGACCAGGCCGTCCCGCTCCAGCGCGCCGAGCGCGGTGCGCACCCGGCCGGGGTCCAGCGGCCAGGCCGCGCCCAGGCGCGCCTCGAACTCGGCGGGGAGCGAGGAGCCCGGACGGGGGCCGGGCTCCAGGAGCGCGAGCAGCCCGTGACGTGTCGACATACCCGGATTGTGCAGCGGATTCGGCCCGGCGGACGAACCCGGAATGCCGGACTGCTCCGGTGATGTGAGGGTGGTGCCACGGCACCGCCGCCGTACGGCACCGCGCCGCGCCGCACCGCCGCCGTACGGCATCGCCGCCCCGCCGAACCACCGTGAGGGGGTCCCCGAAGTGACCGCACGGCCACGCGCCGCACTGCGCGCGACAGGACTGCTGATAGCGATCGGGGCCGCCGCTCTGCCGTGCGGCGGCACGTCCGCGTACGGGGCCGTGGGCGCCGTGGGCCCGATGCGCGGGGCCGCGAGGCCGCCGGTGTCCGCGTACGGGACCGCGGCGAAGCCGCCCGAGTCCACCTCCGCGCCCGTGGACGCCTCTCCGTCGCCCTCCGCCTCCGCGTCGGTCTCGGCGCCCGGTACTCCCCCCGCGTCCCCGGCCGCCGCCTCCCACCCGGCCGGCAAGTCCTCCGTCCGGCCGCCTCGTCCGGCCGCCCCCTCGGCCGCCACGGCCTCCGCACCGTCTTCCCCCAGGGCCTCCGCACCCCAGCGCCCGTCCCGGCCCGTCGCCGAGGCGGCACGGGACGACGACCGGGCGGAGGAGGTACGGCACCGGCCGGGACGGGCGCACGGCCGGGGCGGGGAGGGCGACGGGGCGCCGCGGGGGCCGGGCCACGGCCGCGACGAGGTCGCCGGGGGTCCGGGCCGCTCGCCGACGGCCACCGTCCCGCAGTCGCCCGCGGCGGCCACCCCGTCGATGTCCCCGTCCCCCGACGCGCGCCTGCCCGATCCGGACGCGCGGCCCGAGACCGCGAACGGGCACCCGCTGCAACTCCTGCCCATCGGCAGCGGCCTGGTCCTCATCGGCCTCGGCCTGGGACTGGCCTTCATCGCCCTGCGCCTGCGCAGAAGCTGAGGCCGCGGCCGCCGGCCCGCCGCGTCAGGGATCGGGCCGCCGTGGGACGGGCTTGGACCGCCGGGGGACGGGACTCGGGGCCGCCGGGGACGGGACTCGGGGTCGCGGCGGGGCGGGACTCGGGGCCGCCGCTGGAGGGGGCGCACGCCGTCTCCCCGGGCGGGGACCGTCGCGGCCCCCGGCCGGGCGGAGGCCACCCGGGCGGGGGCCGATCCCCCGACGGCGTCCGGTCAGGACGTCACCAGCAGCACCTTTCCGATGTGGCCGCTCTCCTCCACGACCCGCTGGGCGGCGGCCGCCTCGCTCAGCGGCACCTCCCGGTCGACCACCGGCCGGACGTGCCCGTCGGCGATCAGCGGCCACACATGCTCGCGCACGGCCGCCACGATGGCCGCCTTCTCGCCGAGCGGGCGGCCCCGCAGCGAGGTCGCGCTGATCGCGGCCCGCTTGCCGAGCAGGGCGCCGATGTTCAGCTCGCCCTTGGCGCCGCCCTGCAGCCCGATGATCGCCAGCCGTCCGTTGACGGCGAGGGCCCGGACGTTGCGGTCCAGGTACTTGGCGCCCATGTTGTCCAGGATGACGTCGGCACCGGCCCCGTCCGTGGCCCGGCGGATCTCCTCCACGAAGTCCTGCTCGCGGTAGTTGATCAGGATGTCGGCGCCCAGCTCGGCGCACTGGTCCAGCTTCTCCTTGGTGCCGGCGGTGACGGCGACCCGCGCACCGGCCGCCTTGGCGAGCTGGATCGCCATGGTGCCGATGCCGCTGGAGCCGCCGTGCACCAGCAGGGTCTCGGCGGGGCGGAGGTGGGCGACCATGAAGACGTTGGACCACACGGTGCACACCACCTCGGGCAGCGCCGCCGCCTGCCTCAGGTCCACGCCCTCGGGCACGGGCAGCAGTTGGCCGGACGGTACGGCCACCTTCTCGGCGTAGCCGCCGCCCGCGAGCAGCGCGCACACCTCGTCGCCGACCGCCCAGCCGGACACGCCGGGGCCGAGCGCGGCGATCCGCCCCGAGCACTCCAGGCCGGGGTACGGGGAGGCGCCGGGCGGCGGCTGGTAGTTGCCCTGCCGCTGGAGGATGTCGGCCCGGTTGACGGCGCTGGCCACCACCTCGACCAGCACCTCTCCCTCGCCGGGCACGGGATCGGGCACCTCGTCCCACACCAACGCCTCGGGACCGCCGGGTTCGGGAATCGTGATCGCATGCATGAGGCCGACGCTACTCCTGCGCGCCGCTGATCCGGCGTCAGTCCTGGGGCAACGGGCGGAGGTGAGGAGTGACCTTGGTGTCCGGCGTGGCGCGGACGATGGTGATGAGGCGGTCCGTCAGCTCCAGGGTGGCGGCGGCCGGGTCGTCGTAGCCGAGGACCCGGTGTCCGCGCACCACGCTCACCACCAGGTCGTCGGTCTCGCGCGGGCTCTTGCCCACCTCGGCCTTTATGACCGGACGCTCTATCAGGTCCAGTCCGCTGCCCTGCTGGATCAGGTCCTCCATGACCATGCCGGCCGCCGGGCTGAGCACGGACAGCCCCAGCAGCCGCCCGGCCGCGCTGGCGCTGGTGATCACCGCGTCGGCGCCGGACTGCTTCAGCAGAGGGGCGTTCTCCTCCTCCCGCACCGCCGCGACGATCTTCGCCCCGCGGTTCAGCTGCCGGGCCGTCAGCGTCACCAGGACGGCCGTGTCGTCCCGCTGGGTCGCGATGATGATCTGCCGGGCGCGCTGCACCTCGGCCCGTGTCAGCACCTCGCTGCGGGTCGCGTCGCCGACCACCCCGGCATAGCCCTCCGCCGTGGCCGCGTCGATCGCCTTGCCGCTGGGGTCGACCACCACGACCTGCTGCTTCTTCAGTCCCGTCGCGATGACGGTCTGGATCGCCGACCTCCCCTTCGTGCCGAAACCGACGACGACGGTGTGATCGCGCAAGGTGGACCTCCAGCGGCTCAGACGCCATTCCTCACGGGTGCGTTCGGTGAGGACTTCCAGGGTGGTGCCGACGAGGATGATCAGGAACAGCACCCTCAGCGGCGTGATGACGAGGATGTTGGTGAGCCGCGCGCTGTCGCTGACGGGGGTGATGTCGCCGTATCCGGTGGTGGACAGGGTCACCGTCGAGTAGTAGGCCGCGTCGAGGAAGTCGACGGTGCTGTCGGCGTTGTCGTGGTAGCCCTCGTGGTCGGCGTAGACGATCAGCACCGTCGCGACCAGCACCAGCAGCGCCATGGCCAGCCGCTTGCCGACCTGGCGTATCGGGCGCTCCACCAGTTTTCTCGGGAGTTTCACCCGATGGGTCACGAGGTGTTCGTCCGCCTGGCGGGCGATCGCGTCCTGGCCCGGAAGTTTCACGTGAAACACACTCCGATTCCGGCGGCGGCCCAGGGCAGATCGAGCAGTTCGGCCTCCTGCCCGGCACGGGCGCCGCCCGGCGGTACGACGGCGAGGGCGTCGGCCGCCGCGACACCGCGCAGCATGGCGGGGCCGTTGTAGCGCAGCGGGACCGCGTGATCGCCGCGCAGCACCACGGGCACGAGCCGGGTGTCGTACGGATGCCCGTGCACAGCCCCCTGCAACGGCAGCGCGTACGGCTCCGGGGCCGGACGCGCGGCCAGGGTACGCAGCAGCGGCTCGGCCAGTGTGAGCAGGCCCGAGACGGCCGCGAGGGGGTTGCCGGGCAGACCGACGAGATGCTGGTCCGGCCGGAGGCGGGCCAGCAGCATGGGGTGGCCGGGGCGCACCTTGACGCCCTCGACCAGCAGTTCGGCGCCGATCCGGCGCAGGACGGGCTGCACATGGTCGACGGGCCCGGCCGCCGTGCCGCCGGTGGTCACGATCAGATCGGCCTCGGAGCGGACGACGGCCCGGTGCAGGGCGTTGGCGTCGTCGCCGATCCGGCGCACCGTGGTGACCTCGGCGCCGAGCGCCCGCAGCCACGGGGGCAGCATCGGGCCGAGCGCGTCCCGGATCCGGCCGTCCTGCGGAAGCCCCTCGGTGAGCAGTTCGTCGCCGAGCACCAGGACGTCCACCCGGGGGCGCGGGACCGTGGTGAGCGTGTCGTATCCGGCGGCGGCGGCGAGACCCAGCACCGCCGGGGTGACCAGGGTGCCGGCCGGCAGCAACTGCTCGCCGCCCCGGCACTCCTGGCCGCGTGGGCGGATGTCCTGGCCGTGCCCGACCTCCCGGGTGGGGTGCAGCCGGCCCTGCGCGTCGATCCGGCCGTGCTCGCTGCGCAGTACGGCCGTGGTGTCCTGCGGGATGCGCGCGCCGGTGGCGATCCGCACCGCCTCGCCGTCGGTGAGCGGCTCGGGCCGCGCGTGCCCGGCCAGCGCGCCCTCGTCGCGCACGTCCCAGGGGCCGGGGCCGGAGACCGCCCAGCCGTCCATCGCCGAGGCGTCGAAGGAGGGCAGGTCGGTGAGGGCGGCGAGGGGTTCGGCCAGGACCAGGCCGAGGGCGGCGTCCAGGGGGAGCGAGACGGGCGCCCGGCGGGCGCCGGCCCCGGGGGCGCGGACGCCGCGCGCGGTGCGGGCGGCGATCTCGCGGGCCTGGGGCCAGGGGGTGGCCCGGTGGTGGGCGTCCTCGCTGTGCGGGGAGTCGGCGCCGGACGGCCCGTGGCCGCCGTGGTGACCCTCGTAGGGGCCGTCGCCGGGGGCGTGGCCCGTGCCGTAGCCGTGGTCGTCGTCGGGTGCGCGGCCGCCGCCGGGGCGGTGCCCGTTGTCCTCCTTCACCAGGGCCAGGGCCTCTTCGACGTCGAGGTCCTCGGTGTCCCCTCCGGCGCCGACGCCGCGGGCGGTCATTCCGCGTCCGGCCGGGTGTCGGGCGTGGCGTCGGGGGCCACGTCGGGCTCGGCCGCGGTCTCCTCGTCCGCCCAGCGCAGGGCGAGCGCGGCGGCCTTGCGGGCGGCCTCGGCGACTGCTTCGGGGCCGCCCCCGGCCCGGGCCGCCGCGTAGCCGACGAGGAACGTGGTCAGCGGGGCCGCCGGCCGGGCCACGCCGTGGGCGGCGTCACGGGCCAGGTCGAGCAGGACGCCGGTGTCGACGTCCAGGTCGATGCCCAGCTCGTCCTTGACTGCGGAAATCCATTCATCCAGCACGTGCCCATGCTCCCTGATGCGTGCCCTGGCGGAGGCGATGTCGTCCCAGGTGTCGCAGTCGAACGACGCGATGTGGCCGGGGACGCGGACGAGATCGAGCGCGGCGGTCAGCCGCCGCAGCGGGAGGCCGGCGAGGGTGCTGCGGTGCCTGGCGGGGGCGGCGGGGGCCTCGCCTGCGGGGGCCGCCGCGCCTGGTGGGATGTGTGTGCCCGGTGGAGTGCGCGTGCCGGGTGCTCCGGAGGAGGCCGGGGTGCCGTGCGCGGCGGCTGAGTCACCGGGTGCGGTCGCGACGTCGTGGGTGGGCGTGGTGGTGAGCGAGGTCAGGACGCGGTGCAGCGCGGCCGTGCGGTAGGCCGCCACCAGCGGCTGGTCGCGGCCCTCGGCGTCGATGAGCAGGGCGCCGTCGGCGTCGCCCGCGCGCAGGGCGGCCAGCAGATCGCCGACGGTGGCCGGTTCGAGGAACGGCAGGTCGGCGGAGAGGACGACGACGTGCTCGGCGGTGGTGTGGCGCAGCCCCGCCTCCAGCGCGGCGAGCGGACCGCCGCCGGGCGGCTCCTCGCGCGCCCACCGCACGGGCCGGGCGGTGGGCCTCGGGTCGGCCACGACGACGGTGGTGCGGGCGTCGGCGCACGCGCCGAGCACGCGGTCGAGCAGGGCCCGGCCGCCGACCCGTACGCCGGGCTTGTCCGCCCCGCCCAGTCGCCGGGCCGCGCCCCCGGCGAGCACGACGGCGTCGTAGACCGGCGGTCGGCGGCCCGAGGTACCTGAGGTACCTGAGGTGCCTGAGGTGCCGGAGGTACCGGGGGACGCGTGGGCGGTCACCCCACGAGTATGCGACCCGCCCGCGCGCGCCGGGCACGCGGGCGGGACCGCGCGCTCACAAGGTGCGCAACAGCACCGCCGGCTGCTCGACGCAGTCGGCGACGTACCGCAGGAAGCCGCCCGCCGTGCCGCCGTCGCACACCCGGTGGTCGAAGGTCAGCGACAGCTGGACGACCTGCCGCACCGCCAGCTCGCCCTCGTGCACCCACGGCTTGGGGACGATGCGGCCGACGCCGAGCATCGCGGCCTCGGGGTGGTTGATGATCGGGGTGGAGCCGTCGACGCCGAACACCCCGTAGTTGTTCAACGTGAAGGTGCCGCCGGTGAGTTCCCCCGGCGTGAGCGTTCCGGCCCGGGCCGCCTCGGTCAGCCGCGCGAACTCGGCCGTCAGCGACTCGGCGTCCCGCGCGTGCGCGTCCCGGACGACCGGGACGACGAGCCCGCGCTCGGTCTGCGCGGCGAAGCCCAGGTGGACGTGGTCGAGCCGGACGATCTCCCTGGCCTCCAGGTCCACCCGGGAGTTCAGCTCCGGGTGGCGGGCGAGCGCGGCCGTGCAGATCCGGGCCAGCAGCGCGAGCAGGGAGACCTTCGGACCGCCGGCCGCGTTCATCGCCGCCCGGGCGCGCATCAGTTCCGTCGCGTCGGCGTCCACCCAGCAGGTGGCGTCGGGGATCTCGCGGCGGCTGCGGGACAGCTTGTCCGCGACCGCCCCCCGCACGCCCTTGAGGGGCACGCGGGTGCCGTCGGTCACGTGAGCGGACGACGGCGACGGGGACGACGGGACGGGAGCAGGCGCCGTCTCGGTGCGCGTCGCGCCGCGCTCGATGGCGTTCTCGACGTCCGCGCGCAGGATCAGCCCCTCGGGTCCGGAGCCCGGCAGCCGTCGCAGGTCCACGCCGTTGTCCCGGGCGAGCCGGCGCACGAGCGGGGAGATGACGGGCACGGGGCCTTCCTCGGACGCCCGCCCGGCCACCGCCGTGGCGCGCGCGCCGGACGCGACGGCGACACCGTCCGCGCCCCGCGTGCCGCCCCCGGCCCGCACACCGTCCGCGCGGCCCGTACCGTCCGCGCCCCGCACGCCGCCCGTGCCGTCCACGGCCCCCGCACCCCGCCCCGCACCGGGCGCGGCAGAAGCGGGAGAGGCGGCAGAAGCGGGGAAGGCGGTGGGCGCGGAGGGCGCGGTCGGCGGCCGTACCCGGCGCCGCCGGGCCGGGGGCGCGCCCGTGCCGTAGCCGACCAGGACGTTCCCGGAGCCGGAGCCGTCGGCGCCGTCCTCGGCGGGCGAACCGGACGGTTCGCCGACCGCGACCGTCAGCAGCGGGGCGCCGACCGGCAGTTCGGTCCCCTCCTCGCCGAAGCGGGCCGTGACCACGCCGCCGTAGGGGCAGGGCACCTCGACCATCGCCTTGGCCGTCTCGACCTCGACGACCGGCTGGTCGACGGCGACCACGTCGCCCACCTCGACCAGCCAGCGGACGATCTCCGCCTCGGTGAGCCCCTCCCCGAGGTCGGGCAGCTTGAACTCCAGCACCTGCGCCATCAGCTCTCGGCCTCCCACTGCAGACGCGCCACGGCGTCCAGGATCCGGTCGACGCCGGGCAGGTGGTGCCGCTCCAGCATCGGCGGCGGGTAGGGGACGTCGAACCCGGCCACGCGCAGCACCGGCGCCTCCAGGTGGTGGAAGCAGCGCTCGGTGATCCGCGCGGCGATCTCGCCGCCCGGCCCGCCGAACCCGTTCGACTCGTGCACGACGACGGCGCGCCCGGTGCGCCGTACCGACGCGCACACCGTCTCGTCGTCGAACGGCACCAGCGAGCGCAGATCGACGACCTCCAGGTCCCAGCCCTCGGCCCGGGCCGCCTCGGCGGCTTCGAGGCAGACGGGCACGGACGGGCCGTAGGTGATCAGCGTGGCGCTGCGGCCGGTGCGTCGCACCACCGCGCGGCCGATCGGCTCCACGGCCGGCGGGTCGTCGGGGTTCCAGGAGTCCTTCGACCAGTACAGCCGCTTGGGTTCGAGGAAGACGACCGGGTCGTCGGAGGCGATGGCGGCGCGCAGCAGCCCGTAGGCGTCGGCGACGGTGGCGGGCGTGACGACATGGAGCCCCGGAGTCGCCATGTAGTACGCCTCGGAGGAGTCGCTGTGGTGCTCGACGCCGCCGATGCCGCCGCCGTAGGGGATGCGGACGGTGATCGGCAGGGGCATCTTGCCGCGGGTGCGGTTGCGCATCTTGGCCACATGGCTGGCGAGCTGTTCGAACGCCGGGTAGGCGAAGGCGTCGAACTGCATCTCGACCACCGGGCGCAGCCCGTACATCGCCATGCCGACGGCGGTGCCGAGGATGCCGGCCTCGGCCAGTGGCGTGTCGGTGCAGCGGTCCTCGCCGAACTCCTTGGCGAGGCCGTCGGTGACGCGGAAGACGCCGCCGAGGGTGCCGACGTCCTCGCCCATGACGTGCACGGACGGGTCGGCGGCCAGCGCGTCGCGCAGGGCGCGCGTGAGGGCCTGGGCCATGGTGGCCGGTTTGAGGGCGACGGTGGTCATCGGGCCGCGCCCTCCTCGGCCTCGGCCGCCAGCTCGGCCCGCAGCAGCTCCTGCTGTTCGCGCAGCTGGCCGGTGGGTTCGGCGTAGACGTGGGCGAAGAGGTCCATGGGGTCGAGCGCCGGGTCCTGGTTCATCCGCTCGCGCAGCCGCGCGGCCATCGCCTCGGCGTCCTCGCGGACGGCCGCCACGGCGTCCTCGTCGAGCAGTCCGCGTCCGGTCAGCTCCCGCTCCAGCAGCCGCACCGGGTCGTGGGCGCGCCAGGTCTCGACCTCGGCGTCGCCGCGGTAGCGGGTGGCGTCGTCGGCGTTGGTGTGGGCGTCGATGCGGTACGTCACCGCCTCGATCAGGGTGGGGCCGCCGCCCGCGCGCGCGTGCCGTACGGCGTCGGTCAGCACCTCGTGGACGGCGGCGGCGTCGTTGCCGTCGACCAGGCGGCCCGGCATGCCGTACCCGACGGCCTTGTGGGCCAGGGAGGGCGCGGCGGTCTGCTTGGCGAGCGGGACGGAGATCGCGAAGCCGTTGTTCTGCACGAGGAAGACGACCGGGGCCTGCCAGACGGCGGCGAAGTTCAGCGCCTCGTGGAAGTCCCCCTCGCTGGTGCCGCCGTCGCCGACCATCGCCAGCGCGACCACGTCGTCGCCCTTGAGGCGGGCGGCATGCGCGAGGCCGACGGCGTGCGGCAACTGGGTGGCGAGCGGGGTGGACAGGGGCGCGACCCGGTGCTCGTAGGGGTCGTAGCCGGTGTGCCAGTCGCCGCGCAGCAGGGTGAGGGCCTGGACGGGGTCCACGCCGCGGGCCACCGCGGCCAGCGTGTCGCGGTAGCTGGGGAAGAGCCAGTCGCGGTCCTCCAGGGCGAGCGCGGCGGCGACCTCGCAGGCCTCCTGGCCGGTGCTGGAGGGGTACACGGCGAGCCGGCCCTGCTTGGTGAGGGCGGTCGCCTGCGTGTTGTACCGGCGGCCGAGCACCAGCTGCCCGTACAGACGGCGCAGCAGCTCCGGGTCGGCCTTCGCGGCCGCCTCCGTCCCCAGGACGCGGTAGGGCTCCGCGTCGGGCAGCAGCGGCGCGGGGTCGGTTCGGGGCTGCCAGGCGGGCGGCGGCGATGGCCGGTACGCACCCCGCTGCTCCATGACCGTCATGACGGGCACCTCCTCGTGGGAGCGGCTACGGGAGGCGCGTCGACTGTGACCCGCCTCACCTACCGATTGTTCGGTCGCCGACGCATTTTGGCTACAGGCGGCCCCAGGCTGTGGACAAACGGTTCTCCACAGCATGGGATGGACGCAGTACGTCCATGGCGAAGAGGCGGGGGGACATGGCACCTGAACAAATGGCCGACGGACCGGACGGCGCCGCCCTGCCGCCGCCGCGCCCGCTGGACGCCATCGACCAGGACATCCTGCGCATGCTCCAGGCCGACGGCCGCGCCTCGATACGGTCGGTCGCCGAGCGGACCCATGTCTCGCGCGCCAACGCCTACGCCCGGATCAACCGCCTCATCGAGGACGGCGTCATCCGCGGCTTCGGCGCGCGCGTCGACCACGAACGCGCGGGGCAGGGCACCTCGGCGTACATCACGCTGAAGATCGTGCAGAACTCCTGGCGCACGGTGCGCGAGCAGCTGCGCCTGCTCCCCGGCGCCTCCCACATCGCCCTGGTGGGCGGCGACTTCGACGTGCTGCTGCTCGTGCACACGCCGGACAACCGGGCGCTGCGCGAGGTGGTGCTCACCCGGCTCCAGGCGATCCCCGAGGTGCTCAGCACGCGCACGCTGCTGGTCTTCGAGGAGGAGGACCTGGAGCCTCAGGGGTGAGCCGGCCGCTCAGGCCTCCTTGCGCAGGCCGCCGAAGACCAGCCGGACGACCGCGTCGCGCACTTCCCGCTCGCTCGACCCGCGCCCGTCGGGCCGGTACCACTCCACGATCGAGTTGATCATCCCGAAGACGAGCCGGGTCGCGAGCCGCACCTCCACGTCGTCGCGCACATCGCCCTCGGCGGCGGCCGCCCGCAGCAGTTCGGCCACCTTGTGGTCGAACTCGCGGCGCCGCTCCAGCGCCCACCGCTCCGTCGCGGTGTTGCCGCGCACCCGCAGCAGCAGCGTCACGTACGGCAGTTCGGCGATGAGCACCTCGACCATGCGCCGCACGACGTACTCCAGGCGCGCGGCGGCGGGACCCACGCACGCGTGCTCCTCGTCCAGGATGCCGAAGAGCCCGTCCAGCGCGCGGCTGACCGCGCGGCGCAGCAACTCCTCCTTGCCGGAGACATGGTGGTAGATGGACGACTTGGAGATGCCGGCCGCCTTGGACAGGTGCTCCATGGAGGTGCCGTCGTAGCCGCGCTCGTTGAAGACCCGCACGGCCACGGAGAGCAGCGTCTCCGGGGTGTACGTGTCGCGCCTGGCGGTGGTCATGAGGCGCCCTCCCGCTTCTCGCCCGCGTACGCGTGCCGGTACAGCGCGAGGGACGGGGCGTAGCGCCCCGAGGGGTCGCGCAGGTGCAGGTCGTCCAGCAGGTCGTAGGCCCAGGAACGGCCGAGCCTGCGGCTCCATTCGAACGGGCCGAGGGGGTAGTTGACGCCGAGGCGCATCGCGGTGTCGATGTCCTCCTCGGTGGCCACCCCCTTGGCGACGGCGTCGTGCGCCAGGTCGACGATGCGGGCGACCGTGCGGGCGACGATCATGCCGGGGACGTCACCGATGACGCTGACGTCCTTGCCGAGCGCCTGGAACAGGCCGATGGCCTCCGCCAGCGTCTGCGGGGCGGTGTCCTGGGAGGCGGACAGGGCGATCCGGGTGGCCCGGCGGTAGTCGAGGGCCAGGTCGAAGTAGACGACGTCGCGGAACTCCACGGAGGTCTGCCCGTCGGCGAGGACCAGCTGGCCGCCGCTCGGCAGCACCAGGCGCGTGCCGTGGTCCTCGTCCTCCTCGCGGACGGCGATGCCGGCCTCGCGGATCAGCGCGATCACCTCGGACGCCGGGCCGAGGTCGCCCTCGACGACGACGTAGGCGGGCGGCTGCTCCTTCTCGGCGGTGTGCGGCTCGGGACGCTCGGCGCCGTCGCCGTAGTCGTACCAGCCGTGGCCGCTCTTGCGGCCGAGCCGGCCGGACTCGACCAGCCGCCGCTGGGCGAGCGAGGGCGTGAAGCGCACGTCCTGGAAGAAGGACTGCCACACGGAGTGCGTGACGGACTCGTTGACGTCCTGCCCGATCAGGTCGGTCAGCTCGAAGGCGCCCATCCGGAACCCGCCGCACTCGCGCAGGACCGCGTCGATGGTGGCGGGGTCGGCGGCCTGCGACTCCAGGACGGCGAACGCCTCGGCGTAGAAGGGGCGGGCGATGCGGTTGACGATGAAGCCGGGGGTGTCGGCGCAGGCGACCGGCGTCTTGCCCCAGGCGCGGGCCGTCTCGTACGCGCGCGTGGCCGACGTGACGTCGGTGGCGAACCCGGAGACGACCTCGACCAGCGGCAGCAGCGGGGCCGGGTTGAAGAAGTGCAGGCCGACGAAGCGGCCGGGGTTGCGCAGCGCGCCGCCGATGGCGGTCACCGACAGGGAGGAGGTGTTGGTGGCGAGCAGGCAGTCGTCGGCGACGATGCCCTCCAGTTCCGTGAACAGTTCCCGCTTGACGTCCAGCCGCTCCAGGACGGCCTCGACGACCAGGGCGCAGTCGGCGAGTTCGGCGAGGCTGTCGGCGGGCCGGAGCCGGGCGCGGGCCGCGTCCCGGCCGGCGGCGGTGAGGCGGTCCTTCTCGACGAGCCGGTCGAGCCGGGCGCCGATCGCGGCGGCCGCCTGGCCGGCCCGCCCGGGCACGGCGTCGTACAGGCGTACGGGGTGGCCCGCGACCAGCGCGACCTGGGCTATGCCCTGGCCCATGGTGCCGGTGCCGACGACGGCCACCGGGCTGCTGAGGTCGAGTGCTGTCATGAGCGCGATCCTCCCGCACGGGGTTTTCCACAGATGCGGCGGACCCCCTGGCCCGACTTTTCCACAGATGCGGCCGACCCCCTTGTCCCGACCGATCGTTCGGTTACTCTAACTCTGACCGGCTGTCGCCGCCCATGTTTCCGCCAGGCCATGAGCTCTAAGAGGAGCTCTCGAGACAAGGAGTTGGTCCCGCATGGCCACCGCCGCACCGACCGCGCACGAGCTCATCGCCCGGCACCGGCCCACGCTCGACCAGGCGCTGGAAGCGATCCGCACCCGCGCGTACTGGTCCCCCCACCCCGAGCACCCCAAGGCCTACGGGGAGCACGGCAGCCTGGACGCGGCCGCGGGCAAGGCCGCCTTCGACGCCCTGCTCGGCACCCGCCTCGACCTCGGCCAGCCCGGCACGGACGACTGGGTCGGCGGCGAGGTCTCGCCCTACGGCATCGAGCTGGGCGTGACCTACCCGCACGCCGACCTCGACGTGCTGCTGCCCGCCATGAAGGCCGGACAGCCGGCCTGGCGGGACGCCGGCCCCGAGGCGCGGGCCGCGGTGTGCCTGGAGATCCTCAAGCGGATCAGCGACCGGACGCACGAGTTCGCGCACGCCGTCATGCACACCTCCGGCCAGGCCTTCATGATGGCGTTCCAGGCCGGCGGCCCGCACGCGCAGGACCGGGGCCTGGAAGCGGTGGCGTACGCGTACGCGGAGCAGGTCCGCGTCCCCGGGACGGCCGAGTGGTCCAAGCCGCAGGGCAAGCGCGACCCGCTCACCCTCACCAAGCGCTTCACCGCCGTCCCCCGGGGCATCGCCCTGGTCATCGGCTGCAACACCTTCCCGACGTGGAACGGCTACCCGGGCCTGTTCGCCTCCCTGGCCACCGGCAACGCCGTCCTGGTCAAGCCGCACCCGCGCGCGGTGCTGCCGCTCGCGCTCACCGTGCGGGCGGCCCGCGAGGTGCTCGCCGAGGCCGGTCACGACCCGAACCTGGTGGCGCTGGCCGCCGAGCGGCCGGGCGAGGGCATCGCCAAGACCCTGGCCACCCGCCCCGAGATCCGGATCGTCGACTACACCGGCTCGACCGCCTTCGGCGACTGGCTGGAGGCCAACGCCCGCCAGGCGCGGGTCTACACCGAGAAGGCCGGCGTCAACACGGTCGTCGTCGAGTCGACCGGCGACTACAAGGGCATGCTCGCCAACCTGGCGTTCTCGCTGTCCCTCTACAGCGGCCAGATGTGCACCACCCCGCAGAACCTGCTGATCCCCCGCGACGGCATCCGCACCGACCAGGGCCACAAGTCCTTCGACGAGGTCACCGCCGACCTCGCCCAGGCCGTCGACGGCCTGCTCGGCGACGACGCGCGCGCGAACGCCCTGCTCGGCGCGATCGTCAACCCGGACGTCAAGGCCCGTCTGGAGGCCGCGGCGGCCCTCGGCGAGGTCGCCCTCGCCTCCCGCGAGGTCGCCCACCCGGACTTCCCCGACGCGGTCGTCCGCACCCCGGTCGTCGTGAAGCTGGACGGCGCCAAGCCCGACGCCGAGGCCGCCTACATGAGCGAGTGCTTCGGCCCGGTCTCCTTCGCCGTCGCGGTCGACTCCGCGGCCGACGCGGTGGAGCTGCTGCGCCGCACCGTCCGCGAGAAGGGCGCGATGACGGTGGCCGCCTACACGACGGACGAGCAGGTCGAGCGGGCCGTGGAGGAGGTCTGCCTGGAGGAGGCCGCCCAGCTGTCGCTGAACCTCACCGGCGGGGTGTACGTCAACCAGACGGCCGCCTTCTCCGACTTCCACGGCTCGGGCGGCAACCCGGCGGCCAACGCGGCCCTGTGCGACGGGGCGTTCGTGGCCGACCGGTTCCGCGTGGTGGAGGTCCGCCGGGAGGCCTGACCGCTCAGGACGCGGGCGCGCCCCCGGTGAGACTCCAGTGGTACAGCGTCATGGCCACGCTGGTGGCCAGGTTGTAGCTGGAGACCTGGGGGCGCATCGGCAGCGCCACCAGGTGGGCGGTCCGCTCCCGCAGTGCGGCGGAGAGCCCGCTGCGCTCGGAGCCGAAGGCGAGCACGGCGTCGTCGGGCAGCTTCAGCCCGCGGATGTCCTCGCCCTCCGGGTCGAGCGCGAACAGCGGCCCGTCCGGCAGCTCCGCCACGGACAGGCGCTCCACGGTGGTCGCGAAGTGCAGTCCCGCCCCTCCGCGCACCACCGTCGGATGCCAGGGATCGAGGGTGCCCGTGGTGACCACCCCGGTCACTCCGAAACCGGCGGCCAGGCGGATCACCGCGCCCGCGTTGCCGAGGTTGCGGGGCTGGTCCAGGACGACGACCGGGGCGCTGCGGGGCGTGTGCGCCAGCGCCCTGAGCCCCGCCTCGCGGGAGGGCCGCACGGCGAGCGCGGCCACGGCGGTGGGGTGCGGGCGCGGCACCAGCGAGGCGTAGACGTCCGGCTCCACCTCGGTCAGCAGCGCGTCCAGGGCGTCCCGTACGTCCGGGGCCAGCTCGTCGGCGAGGGCGAGCGCGGTCCGCCGGTCGACGGCGACCGCCACCGGCACCTCGGCGCCGAAGCGCACCGCGTGCTTGAGGGCGTGGAAGCCGTCGAGCAGCACGGAGGTGCCGGCGAGCCGGTGCCAGTCGCGCAGGGGATCGGTCATGCCGGGAAGCCTACGCGGGCCGGCTCACCGTCCTCCGGGGAGCGGGACTCCGGTACGGGGCGGGCGGGCCACCACGGCAGGCGCGCACGCGCGCGTACCGCCAGATCGCCCAGCCGCAGCAGGAAGGAGGTCGGCAGGAAGACCGCGTCCGTCGCGATCATCGCCAGCGAGAAGAACGGCAGCCCCAGCACCACGGCGATCACCGCGTGCTCGGTCATCATGGCCACCAGCAGGACGTTCTTGACCCGCCGGTTGAACAGGGTGAACGGGAAGGCGACCTGCACGATCACCGTCCCGTACGTCACCAGCATCACCATCACGGCGCTGCCGGCCAGCAGATCGGCCAGGGCCGGCCAGGGCGAGAAGTAGTCCAGGTGGAGCGGGTAGTACACGGCGGTGCCGTCCTGCCAGCGCGAACCTTGGATCTTGTACCAGCCGGCCGTCGCGTAGATCAGGCACGCCTCGGCGGCGATCACGAACAGGGCGCCGTTGTGCAGGACGTCGGCGACGACGTCGGCCAGGATCCGTGGCCCCGCCGCCTCCGCGTACCGCCCGACCAGCCAGTACAGGCCCTGCGCGAGCCACACCGCCCACAGCAGCACGGGGACGAACCACTCGCCCTCCGGCCGGCCCGTCGCCGTGATCACGGCCAGGGCCAGGCCGAGCACGCTCCACAGGACGGGGCCCGTCCGGTCGGGCAGCTGTTCGCCGCGCGCGTGCGCCGCCCGGGCCCGCGCGGCCCGGCGGGCGTCCAGCGACCACACCCGGCCGCAGCGGGTGAAGACCAGGTAGACCGCCATGAGGTGGAGGACGTTGTCACCGCCGTCGCCCACGAAGACGCTGCGGTTCTGCAGCGAGAGCACGCCGACCAGGAAGAGCACCGACATCGTGCGGGTGCGCCAGCCCAGCAACAGCAGCAGGCTCGACAGCGCGGCCAGCGCGTAGACCGTCTCGAACCAGAACTCGCCCCGGAACCACAGCAGGGCCGTGAAGGCGCCGTTGTCGGCGACCAGCTGGTGGGCGAGGTCCCAGCTCCACGGGCCGTCGGGTCCGTACAGCTCCCGGCGGTGCGGCAGCTCGCGCAGCAGGAACAGCAGCCAGGTCGCCGAGAAGCCGATGCGTATGACGGCCGACTGGTAGGGGGCGAGCGCCGTCTCGGTGACCCGGGCGACGCCCCGCGAGACGGCGAGGGCGGCGCCGCTCACCGCACACCTCCCCGCGCTTCGCCGTCCGGGACGGTCCACCAGGGCAGCAGGCGGTACTCGGGCGCGGTCGACACGTTCTCCTCGCTCCACTCGGGAGAGGGCACGTTGGTGGTGCGGACGCGGATCTGGACGCGCTGGAGGACGCCGCCCCGCCCGGCCGCGTCGTCGCGGCCGAGACGCAGGACGACGATGCGGCGCAGGTACTGCTCGGCCAGCGCGCCGCGCAGCCCCGTGGAGCGGTTCTCGCCGTCGTGCGTGGAGGAGTAGAAGTCGAAGGCGCGGCGCAGCTCGTTCTGCTGGGTGTGGCTGGGCAGCGGGTTGCCGTCGATGGCCCGGCCGTCCTCGGCGGACAGGTCGAACCAGTTGGTGGTCCGGTAGCCGCCGTCCGCCGTGCGGGTCTCGGCGCGCACCTGGACGCCGATGTTCTGCTGGAGCGGGTTCGGCGCGAACAGCTTCCAGTTCTGCTCGAACTCCGGGTAGATCCATTCGTCGACGGCCTTGCCGTGCTGCTTCGTCACCGTGTTCGAGGGCGCGACGTACAGGAACACCATGCCCAGGTGCACACAGGCGGCCACCGCGACGACGGCGAGCGCCAGCGCGGCGCCGATCTGGTACGGGAGGGAGAGCGCGGCGAGACCGCTGGGAGTGGCGGTGTCCTGGCCGGGGGCGGCCCGGCCGGAGGCACCCTGCTCGGGCGAGGCCTCGGAGCGGGGCGCCGGTACGGAGCCGGCCTCGACGTCGGGAGCGGCCTCGGGGTGCGGGGCAGGCTCGGGGTGCGGGGCAGGCTCGGGGTGCGGGGCGGCTTCCGGGTGCGGCGCGGCCTCGGTCTCGGGAGCGGCCTCCGGGCGCGGGGCGGGCTCGGCGTTGGAAGCGGCCTCCGAATGTGGGCCCGTCTCGGGACGCGGGGCGGCCTCGGAGCGCGGGCTCGGCACGGAGGCGCCTCCGGCGGGTTCCGCGTCCCGCTCAGCGGCCGGGGCCGACGGCGCGGCAGCCTCCGCGTCCCCCTGGGTCCCACGGGGCTCCTCGGCGCGGTCGGGCCCGTACCGCCCGCCCGGGCCCGTCGAGCCCCTCTCGTACGCGTCCATTCCGCCCGCTTCCCGTTCCCGGTCCGTCTTCCCGCCCGCGGCCACCCGGGGGCCGCGGGGTGTGGGCGGCGCACCACCCGCACCGCCCGCGTGCACCGTTCTCGGGCGTCGCACGGAACGGTACTCACGCCCGGCCGCCGGGCACAGTCCCGCTTCACGAGGCCGTCCGGCCGCGACAGCGATTCGTACCGCTCTGGGTCCGTTCACCCGCACGGCGCACAGGAACGGCGCCGTCCGAGGAGCCGCCCACCGCCGGGCCGCGGCCGTCCACCGCGCCAGTCCGAGCCGCCTGCGGCCCGTGGCCCACGGCCCGCGAACGGCGACCGGCGAGCCGCCCGCCGGAGCCCGCCAGAGCCCGGCGGCAGCCGCCCCCGCGAGTTGTCCACAGGACCCGCCCGCGGTTTTCCACAGCGGTTGACACCCTACGGCGGCGGGCCGCACCATGGAATCGCCCGAACCGAACGATCGGTCGGGAGACATGGACAAGGCGAGGTCAAGGGGGATCGCATGGCGACAGCAGCCGCACACCGGACAGCCGGCGCCCCGGCGTACGGCGCACCGGACGCCGGCCCGGAGGGCGACATCCGGCAGCGCGCGTTCGACGCCGCGGTGGCCGCCGACGAGCGCATCGAGCCGCGGGACTGGATGCCCGAGGCCTACCGCGCGACGCTGGTCCGGCAGATCGCCCAGCACGCCCACTCCGAGATCATCGGCATGCAGCCGGAGGCGAACTGGATCACGCGCGCGCCCTCGCTGCGCCGCAAGGCCATCCTCATGGCCAAGGTCCAGGACGAGGCCGGCCACGGCCTGTACCTGTACAGCGCGGCCGAGACCCTCGGCGTCAGCCGGGAGGAACTGCTCGACAAGCTGCACAGCGGCCGGCAGAAGTACTCCTCGATCTTCAACTACCCCACGCTGACCTGGGCCGACGTCGGCGCGATCGGCTGGCTGGTGGACGGCGCCGCGATCACCAACCAGGTCCCCCTGTGCCGTTGCTCCTACGGTCCGTACGCGCGGGCGATGGTCCGCGTCTGCAAGGAGGAGTCCTTCCACCAGCGCCAGGGGTACGAGCTGCTGCTCGCCCTGAGCCGGGGCACGCCCGAGCAGCACGCGATGGCGCAGGACGCGGTGGACCGCTGGTGGTGGCCGTCGCTGATGATGTTCGGCCCGCCCGACGACGCCTCCCAGCACTCCGCGCAGTCGATGGCCTGGAAGATCAAGCGCCATTCGAACGACGAGCTGCGCCAGCGCTTCGTCGACATCTGCGTCCCGCAGGCCGAGTCCCTCGGCCTCACCCTGCCCGACCCGGACCTCAGGTGGAACGAGGAGCGCGGTCACCACGACTTCGGCGCCATCGACTGGACCGAGTTCTGGGACGTCCTCAAGGGCAACGGCCCGTGCAACGAACAGCGGCTGACCCAGCGCCGCCGGGCGCACGACGAAGGCGCGTGGGTACGGGAGGCGGCCGCCGCCCACGCCGCCAGGCACAACGGCAAGAACAATGGTCCGACGGGAGTGGAGCAGGCATGACCGACACCGACTGGCCCCTGTGGGAGGTCTTCGTCCGCTCCCGGCGCGGGCTGTCCCACACCCACGCCGGCAGCCTGCACGCCCCGGACGCCGAACTGGCCCTGCGCAACGCGCGCGACCTGTACACGCGGCGCGGCGAGGGCGTCTCGATCTGGGTGGTGCCCTCCGCGGCGATCACCGCCTCCTCCCCGGACGAGAAGGACCCCTTCTTCGAGCCGGCCGCCGACAAGCCCTACCGCCACCCGACCTTCTACGAGATCCCGGAAGGGGTGAAGCACCTGTGACGACGACCCTGCCCACGACCGCCGCCCTCGCCCTCGGCGACGACGCCCTGGTGCTCTCCCACCGCCTGGGGGAATGGGCGGGCCACGCGCCCGTGCTGGAGGAGGAGGTCGCCCTCGCCAACATCGCCCTCGACCTGCTCGGACAGGCCCGGGTCCTGCTGTCGATGGCCGGGGACGAGGACGAACTGGCCTATCTGCGCGAGGAGCGCGCCTTCACCAACCTCCAGCTGGTCGAACAGCCCAACGGCGACTTCGCGCACACCATCGCCCGCCAGCTCTACTTCTCCACCTACCAGCACCTGCTGTACGGGCAACTGGCCGACTCGGACAGTGAGTTCGCGCCGCTGGCGGGCAAGGCGGTCAAGGAGGTCGCCTACCACCGCGACCACGCCGAGCAGTGGACGCTGCGGCTCGGCGACGGCACCGACGTCAGCCACGAGCGCATGCGCCGGGCCTGCGAGGCGCTGTGGCGGTTCACCGGCGAGATGTTCCAGCCGGTGGCGGGCCTGGACGTCGACTGGTCCGGTATGGAGGCGGCCTGGCTGGAGTCCGTGGGGGACGTACTGCGCCGGGCCACCCTCGCCCTGCCCGAGGGGCCGCGGACCGGGGCGTGGTCGGCGGGCGCCGGCCGGCAGGGCCTGCACACCGAGCCGTTCGGGCGGATGCTCGCCGAGATGCAGCATCTGCACCGCAGCCACCCGGGGGCGTCATGGTGACCGCGACGACCCCGCTGGAGGCGGAGCTGCTGAGGCTGGCCGGCTCGGTGCCCGACCCCGAACTGCCCGTGCTCACCCTGGCGGAGCTGGGCGTGGTCCGCGCGGTCCGCCTGCGCGGCGGGGACGCGGTCGAGGTCGAGCTGACCCCCACCTACACCGGCTGCCCGGCGGTCGAGGCGATGGCGCTGGACATAGAGCGGGTACTGCGCGAGCACGGCATGCGGGAGGTCGCCGTGCGCACGGTGCTCTCGCCCGCCTGGTCCACGGACGACATCACCGCCGAAGGCCGCCGCAAGCTGCGGGAGTTCGGCATAGCTCCCCCACGGGTGCGCACGGAGGGCGAGCCGGTTCCGCTGGAACTGGGCCCGACCCGGACCCGGCGGACGGAGACCGGTCCCGTGCGCTGCCCGCACTGCGGCTCGGCCGACACCGAACTGCTCAGCCGGTTCTCCTCCACCGCGTGCAAGGCGCTGCGGCGCTGTCTGGACTGCCGCGAACCCTTCGACCACTTCAAGGAGGTGTGATGGCCCGCTTCCACCCGCTGCGCGTGACGGCGGTCGACCGGCTCACCGACGACTCCGTCGCCCTGACCCTCGCGGTGCCGCCCGAGCTGCGCGCGGAGTACCGGCACGCCCCGGGTCAGCACCTCACCCTGCGGCGCGTGGTCGACGGGGTCGACGTCCGGCGGACGTACTCGATCTGCTCGCCGGCTCCGGACCCCGACGGCGAGGGGCCTCGGACGCTGCGGGTCGGGGTGCGGCTGGTGGAGGGCGGCGCCTTCTCGACGTACGCGTTCAAGGAGATCAACGTCGGTGACGAGCTGGAGGTGATGACTCCGGCGGGCCGTTTCACGCTGCAGCCCGCGCCGGGTCTGTACGCCGCGGTCGTCGGCGGCAGCGGCATCACGCCGGTGCTGTCCATCGCCGCCACCCTGCTCGCCCGGGAGCCGTCGGCCCGGTTCTGCCTGATACGCAGCGACCGCACGACCGCCTCGACGATGTTCCTGGAGGAGGTCGCCGACCTGAAGGACCGCTATCCGCAGCGGTTCCAGCTGGTGACGGTGCTCTCCCGGGAGGAGCAGCAGGCGGGGCTGCCGTCGGGGCGGCTCGGCCGGGAGCGGCTGACGGAGCTGCTGCCGGCGCTGCTGCCCGTGGCCCAGGTGACGGGATGGTTCCTGTGCGGGCCCTACGGGCTGGTGCAGGGGGCCGAGCGGGCGCTGCGCGGGCTCGGGGTGGACAGGACGCGCGTCCACCAGGAGATCTTCCACGTCGCCGAGGGTGCCGGGACCGAGCCGGTGGCCGCCGCCCCCGCGCACAGCACGGTGACGGTCCGGCTCGACGGCCGCGGCGGCACCTGGCCGGTCCAGGAGGGGGAGACGCTGCTGGAGACGGTCCTGCGCAACCGCCCCGACGCGCCGTACGCCTGCAAGGGCGGGGTGTGCGGCACCTGCCGGGCGTTCCTCGTGGCGGGCGAGGTGCGGATGGACCGCAACTTCGCGCTGGAACCGGAGGAGACTCAGGCGGGGTACGTGCTGGCCTGCCAGTCCCACCCGGCCACGGAGGCGGTGGAGCTGGACTTCGACCGCTGAACCGCCGGGCGGGGGCGGCCCGCCGGGCCTTCATGGACGGTGCGGCGGAGGCGGCCCGCCGGGCCGTCATGGACGGTGCGGCGGAGGCGGCCCGCCGGGCCGTCATGGACGGTGCGCCACCGCCACCGCCCCCGTCTGCCCGGCGGCGTCCGGGTGGACGCGTGTTCGCCCGGAGTGGTCAGAGGACGTGGCCCGGGCGGCCGTCGTCGGTGATCACGGGGCGGCCGGCGGCGGCCCAGACCTGCATGCCGCCGTCGACGTTCACCGCGTCGATGCCCTGCTGGACCAGGTACATCGTGACCTGCGCCGAGCGGCCGCCGGAGCGGCAGATGACGTGGACGCGGCCGTCCTGGGGAGCGGCCTCGGTCAGTTCGCCGTAGCGGGCCACGAAGTCGCTGATGGGGATGTGCAGCGCCCCCTCGGCGTGGCCGGCCTGCCACTCGTCGTCCTCGCGGACGTCCAGCAGGAAGTCGTCGTCCTTGAGGTCCGTGACCTCGACCGTGGGCACACCAGCTCCGAAATGCATGGCTCCGACGCTACCCGAAAGGACGGGCGGTCCGTGGTGCGGTGGGGTCCGGCCGTCAGCCCTGTTCCCGCAGGGCCGCCAGCTCCGCCTCGCGCGTGGCCACGTCACCGTGCAGCTGCCCGGCGATCTCCTCGAGGAGACGGTCGGGGTCGTCGGGGGCCAGCCGGAGCATCGCGGCGATCGCGCTGTCCTCCAGATGCCCGGCGACGACGGTGAGCATCTCCTTGCGCTGGGACAGCCACTCCAGGCGGGCGTACAGCTCCTCGGCGCGGCTGGGCGCCTGCGCGGCGGGGACGGGGCCGGCGGCCCATTCCTCGGCCAGTTCCCGCAGCTCCTTCTCGTCGCCGCGGGCGTAGGCGGCGTTGACGCGGGTGAGGAACTCCTCGCGCCGTTCGCGCTCGTCCTCCTCCTGCGCCAGGTCGGGGTGGGCCTTGCGGACCAGGTCGCGGTAGAGGCCGCGGGCCTCCTCGCTCGGACGTACCCGCTGCGGGGGGCGTACCGGCTGCTCGGTGAGCATCGCGGCGGCCTCCGGGAAGAGGCCGTCGGAGTCCATCCAGCCGTGCAGCAGTTCCTCGACGCCCGGGATGGGCTGGAGCCTGGCCCGGGCCTCCTGGGCCGTGCGCAGGTCCTCGGGGTCGCCGGTGCGCGCCGCCCTGGCCTCGGCGAGCTGGACGTCCAGCTCCTCGATGCGGGCGTAGAGGGGGCCGAGCCGCTGCTCGTGGAGCCGGGCGAAGTTCTCGACCTCCACCCGGAAGGTCTCCACCGCGATCTCGTACTCGATGAGGGCCTGCTCGGCGGCCCGTACGGCCCGCTCCAGCCGCTCCTCGGGCCGCGCCGCCGTGTCGCCGGACGTCGCCCGGGCCGTTCCGGCGACGTCACCCTGCTCTGCATCCGGGGTCGTCACCCGACCAGCGTAGGCCACGACGGCGCCGCCCCCGCCCGGACCGCCCCGGCCCCTCGCCTCCGCCCGGCGGCAGACGAGCCGCCCCGCCCTGCCGCAGACGCCCCGCCTCAGCGCTGCCGCAGACGCCCCGCCTCAGCTCTGGGGCGGACGCCCCGCCCCCGCCTCCTCCCCGCGGCAGACCTGCCCGCCCCCACGGCAGGCACCCGCGCCCCATGGCGAGCGCCTCGTCCCACGGCGGACGCCCGGACGGGGTCACCCCCGCCCCGCCTCCGCCGCCTCTCCCTCTCGGCTCCCGGCTCTCGCTCCCACTCGCGCTCGCGCTCGCGCTCGCGCCGCAGCCCTACACCCCCATCTCCGCCGCGAGGCGGCCGGAGCGTACCGCTGTGACCAGGTCGGCGTGGTCCGCCTCGGTGCGGTCGGCGTAGGCGACGGCGAACGCGGCGATCGCCTCGTCCAGTTCCTCGTTCTTGCCGCAGTAGCCGGAGATCAGGCGCGGGTCGGCGCTGTGGGCGTGGGCGCGGGCCAGGAGCGCGCCGGTCATCCGGGCGTAGTCGTCGACCTGGTCGGCGGGCAGGGCGGCGGGATCGACGCTGCCCTTGCGGTTGCGGAACTGCCGTACCTGGTAGGGGCGTCCGTCCACCGTCGTCCAGCCGAGCAGGATGTCGCTGACCACCTGCATGCTCTTCTGGCCGAGCACCACGCGCCGCCCCTCGTGCGCCACCTCGGGCGCCGGGAAGCCGGCGCTCGCCAGATGCGGCAGCAGCGCGGACGGCCTGGCCTCCTTGACCTGGAGCACCAGCGGTTCGCCGCGGTGGTCCAGCAGCAGCACGACGTAGGAGCGGGTGCCGACGCTGCCCGTGCCGACCACCCGGAAGGCGACGTCGTGCACCGCGTGCCGGGCCAGCAGCGGAAGGCGGTCCTCGGACAGGGTGGTGAGGTACTGCTCCAGCGAGGCCGCCACCGCCGCGGCCTCCGCGTCCGGTATCCGGCGCAGCACCGGCGGGGCGGGCACGAAGCGGCGGCCGCCGTCCTCGGTCCGCTCGGTGGACTTGGCCGCGAACCGTCCGCTGGTGTTGGCCCGCGCCTTCTCCGAGACGCGTTCCAGGGTGCCGAGCAGGTCGTGGGCGTCGGTGTGGGAGACGAGTTCCTCGTCGGCGATGGCGTTCCAGGCGTCCAGCACCGGGAGCTTGGCCAGCAGCCGCATGGTGCGGCGGTAGGCGCCGACCGCGTCCTGGGCGGCCTCGCGGCAGCGGTCCTCGTCGCAGCCCGCCTCCCGCCCGGCGAGCACCAGCGAGGCGGCGAGCCGCTTCAGGTCCCACTCCCAGGGGCCGTGCACCGTCTCGTCGAAGTCGTTCAGGTCGATCACCAGACCGCCGCGGGCGTCGCCGTAGAGGCCGAAGTTGGCCGCGTGGGCGTCGCCGCACAGCTGGGCGCCGATCCCGGTCATGGGAGTGCGTGCGAGGTCGTACGCCATGAGGCCGGCCGAGCCGCGCAGGAAGGCGAACGGCGTCGCCGCCATCCGGCCGACCCGGATCGGGGTCAGCTCGGGCAGCCGGCCGTGGTTGGACTCCTCGACGGCCGCGACCGCGTCCGGGCGTCCGGAGTCCGCCTCGAACGCGGCGTGCGCGGACCGTGCTACGCGCTCGCGCAGCGCCTTGCCCTCCGCCTTCGGCGAGCCCCCGCCGGGCCACCGCGCGAACCCGGCCACATGCGGCACCCGCCCGCCGCGCCCGGCCGCCGCGGCACCGCCCCCGGCGGCTCCCGCCGACCCGGCCGACTCCGCAGAGCCCGCAGCGGCTTCCGCCGACCGGGCCGCCCCCGCATCGCCCCCAGCGGCTCCCGCCGACCCGGCCGTCCCGGTCCCCCCGGTCGCCCCCGCCGTCACGTCCTGCCCCGCCCTGACCTCGGCCATCTCGACCGTCCTCCCCGACCCGTGCATGTCACGTCAACGCGCCGACCGTACAGCGGCCCACCCGGCGCGTACATCGCCCCCACGCCCCGAACCGCCCCACTCCGCCCGGCTCCGCCGCAGGCACCGCCCCGCGCCCGCAGCCCCCGCGCGCCCCGCCACGGGCACCGCCACCACCCGGCCCGTGCTGCTCCGCCCCGGCCGGGCCAGGACCGCCACGCCGCTTCCGTCCCCCCTGCGCGCCCCGCGCGACACCCGCCCGACCGCCCCGCGCGACGCTCCACCCGACCGCCTCGCACGATCCGCGCATCCACCCCGTCTTGCATAACGCCGGGCAGGGGGCCGAACGGTAGCTGTACCGGGGGCAGTTCGCGCGATTACAGTCGGCCGCGCTCACCACCGGAGCGCGCCCGCCGACACACAACCCGCCCCGCGCGGCGGGCCGCTCCGGCCCCCACGATCACGCCTCCCGCGCGCCTCCCACCCCTACCCGCCCGTCCTGCACGCCCCGCACCGTCATGCAGGCCCCGCACCGTCCTGCACGCCCCGCACCGTCCTGCCCGCCCCGCGCCACACACCCCGCCCTCCGCGTCCCGTCCCACACGCCCCGTCATGCACGCCGCGCCCCACACACCC
>NZ_JAIOAB010000027.1 GCF_019890635.1 Streptomyces sennicomposti | reverse complement strand
ATTGGCGGCCCGGCATGTGGTCACGGCTCACGGCGTCCGGCGTCTGCTGCTGCTCAGCCGCCGTGGACCCGACGCGCCCGGGGCCGGCGACCTCACCCGTGAGCTGTCCGAACTCGGCGCGCATGTCACCGTCGTGGCCGCCGACGCGGCCGACCGCGACCAACTCGCCGCCGCCCTCGCGGGCATCGACCCCGACCACCCGCTCACCGCCGTCGTCCACACCGCCGGAGCGCTGAGCGACGCCACCTTCACGGCGCAGACCGCGCAGCACCTGGACGCGGTGTTCGCGCCGAAGACGGACGCGGCCCGCCACCTGTACGAGCTGACGAGGGACCAGGATCTGGCCGCGTTCGTCCTGTACTCCTCCGCGGCCGGCACCCTCGGGAACCCCGGGCAGGCCAACTACGCCGCCGCCAACGCCGCCCTCGACGCCTACGCCCACGCCCTGCGCGCCGACGGCTTCCCCGCCGTCTCCCTCGCCTGGGGACTGTGGGCGGACGCGAGCGGCATGACCGGGCACCTCGACGGGGGCGATCAGGACCGCATGAGCCGGCAGGGCGCGCTCGCCCTGTCCGCCGAGGAGGGCATGGCCCTGTTCGACGCGGCGCTGCGCTCGTCCGAGGCGGTCCGGGTGGCGAGCCGGATGAACTTCCCCGCGCTGCGCGCCGCGGCGGCCGAGCGCAGGCTCCCGGTCGTCTTCCGCGCGCTGGTGAGCCCGCCCCGCAAGGCGGCCCACGGTGCGCACGCCGACGGGGCGTCCCTCGCCGGGGAGCTGGCCGGCCTGCCCGAGGCGGACCGGCGGCGCCGCGTCCTGGAGCTGGTGCGCACCCACGCCTCGACGGTGCTGGGCGGCCAGCCGGTCCGGCCCGAACAGCCCTTCAAGGAGGTCGGCTTCGACTCGCTCACCGCGGTCGAGCTGCGCAACCGGCTCGCCACCGCGACCGGTGTGCGACTGCCGGCCACGCTGATCTTCGACTACCCGGCCCCGGCCGCGCTGGCCCGCCACCTGCTGGCCGAGCTGCTGCCCGACACCGCGCCGGAGCAGGAGACGCCGGCCGAGCCCGCCGCCCCGGCCGCCGCGGTGGCGGTGGAGGCGGAGCTGCACCGCATCGCCGCCATGGACGCCGACGACCTGGTGGCCCGTGCCCTGGGCGCCCTCGGCGCCTGACCAGCCAACTGACCGCCCCACACGGAGGATCTGATGGGTACGACGCCCAGCGACAAGGTCGTCGAGGCGCTGCGCGCCTCGCTGATGGAGAACGAGCGCCTCAAGCAGGAGAACCAGCGCATGGCCGCGGCGGCCCGCGAGCCGATCGCGATCGTCGGCATGGCGTGCCGGCTGCCCGGCGGGGTGAGCACCCCGGACGAGCTGTGGGAGCTGGTCGCCGAGGGCCGTGACGCCGTCTCCGGCTTCCCCGACAACCGGGGCTGGGACCTGGAGCGGCTCTTCGACCCCGACCCGGAGCGCCCCGGCACCTCGTACGTGAACCAGGGCGGGTTCCTCGACGGCGCCGCCGAGTTCGACGCGGGATTCTTCGGGATCTCGCCGCGCGAGGCGCTCGCCATGGACCCGCAGCAGCGGCTGCTGCTGGAGACGTCCTGGGAGGCCCTGGAGCGGGCGGGACTCGACCCGTCCGCGCTGGCGGGCGGCAAGGTCGGCGTCTACTCCGGCGTGATGTACCACGACTACGCGCCGGGCCTGGAGTTCACCCCCAAGGGACTGGAAGGCTTCCTCGGCACGGGCAACTCGGGCAGCGTGGCCTCCGGCCGGGTCTCCTACACGCTCGGTCTGGAGGGCCCGGCGATCACCGTGGACACGGCCTGCTCGTCGTCGCTGGTCGCCGTGCACCTGGCCGCGCAGGCGCTGCGCAGCGGGGAGATCGACATGGCGCTCGCGGGCGGCGTCGCGGTGATGGGCACGCCCGGAGTGTTCGTGGAGTTCTCCACCCAGCGCGGACTGGCCCGGGACGGCCGCTGCAAGGCGTTCGCGGACGCGGCCGACGGCACCGGCTGGGCGGAGGGCGTCGGCGTCCTCGCCCTGGAGCGGCTGTCGGACGCGCGGCGGCTGGGACATCCGGTGCTGGCGGTGGTGCGCGGCTCGGCCGTCAACCAGGACGGCACCTCCAACGGCCTGACCGCGCCCAACGGGCCGTCCCAGCAGCGCGTCATCCGTGCCGCGCTCGCCAACGCCGGGCTCACTCCGGACGGGGTGGACGCGGTCGAGGGCCACGGTACGGGCACCGCCCTGGGCGACCCGATCGAGGCGCAGGCGCTGCTCGCGACGTACGGCGGGAACCGCGGCTACCCGCTGTTCCTCGGGTCGCTGAAGTCCAACATCGGCCATGCGCAGTCGGCGGCCGGCGTCGCCGGGATCATCAAGATGGTGCAGGCGATGCGGCACGGCGTGCTGCCGAAGACGCTGCACGTGGACCGGCCGTCCACGAAGGTCGACTGGAGCGCCGGCGCGGTCGAACTGCTCACCGAACGCCGGGAATGGCCGCGGACCGGCCGCCCCCGCCGGGCCGCGGTGTCCTCGTTCGGTGTGAGCGGCACCAACGCCCACATCGTCCTCGAACAGGCCCCGGAGCAGCCCGAAGCTCGGAGCGCGCCCCGGCCCGTCGTCGTCCCCTGGATCGTGTCCGCCCGGACCGAGGCCGCGCTGCGCGCCCAGGCCGGCCGGCTGCCGGCGCCGTCGGAACGGCTCGACGCCGCGGCCGTCGCGCGAGGGCTGGCCTTCCACCGGGCCCGCCTGAACCGGCGGGCGGTCGTGTTGGGCTCGACGGACGCGGAACTGTCCGGCGGGCTGACGGCGCTGGCCGCGGGCGAGCAGGCGCCGAACGTGGTGACGGGCGCCGCGGACGTCGACGGCAGGACGGTGTTCGTCTTCCCCGGCCAGGGACACCAGTGGGCGGGCATGGGCGCCCGGCTCCTGGAGACCGAGTGGGTCTTCGCGCAGGCCATCGCCGACTGCGCGAAGGCGCTGTCGGCGTACGTCGACTGGGACCTGCTGGACGTGGTGCGGCAGGCGGAGGGCGCGCCGGACTTCGCCCGGGTGGACGTGGTCCAGCCGGCGTCGTTCGCCGTCATGGTGGCGCTGGCCCGGCTGTGGCAGCACTACGGCGTGCAGCCGGACGCGGTGGTGGGTCACTCGCAGGGCGAGATCGCCGCCGCGCACATCGCGGGCGCCCTCGGCCTGGACGACGCCGCCCGGGTGGTGGCGCTGCGCAGCCAGGCCATCGGCTCGCGGCTCGCCGGGCGGGGCGGGATGATGTTCCTGCCCGTCTCCCGGGCGGAGGCCGAGGACCGCATCGCCGAGTACGGCGGGAGCATCGAGATCGCCGCGGTCAACGGGCCGGCGTCCACCGTCGTCGCCGGTGACGCGGGCGCCCTCGGGGACTTCCGCGAGGCGGCGGAGCAGGCCGGGATCCGGGCCCGCGTGATCCCGGTCGACTACGCCTCGCACACCGGCCACGTCGAGGCCATCGAGGACGAACTCGCCACCGCCCTCGCGGGGTTGCGGCCCCAGACCCCGAAGATCCCGATGTACTCCACCTACCGGGACGCCTGGCTCGACGGCACGACCCCGCTGGACGCCGCCTACTGGTACGGCAACCTGCGCCACGAGGTCCGCTTCGCCGCCGCGGTCGACGCCCTCACCGCCACCGGCCACCACGCTTTCGTCGAGGTCAGCGCCCACCCCGTGCTCAACATGGCGCTGCGCGAGAACGTGGAGCGGTCCGGGGCGCCCACCGTCGTCGTGGGGTCGCTGCGGCGCGACGAAGGCGGCCCGGAGCGGTTCGCCGCCTCGCTGGCCGAGCTGTACGTGCGCGGCGGCAGCGTCGACTGGACGGGACTGCTCGGCCACGACGTGCCGGTCCCGCCCGAGGCGCTCGCCGCGCTGCCCACCTACGCCTTCCAGCACCGCTCCTACTGGCTCGAGCAGTTCCAGCCCGCGACAGCGGCATCCGACGTCCCCAACCCCCTGTTCCAGGAGAGCGACATGCCCACCGACGCCGACGACCAGCAGTCCTTCCGCGACCGCTACGCCGCCCTGCCCGCCGGCGAACGCCCCGCGGCGCTCCTCGACCTGGTGCGCGCCGAGACCGCCGCCGTGCTCGGCCACTCCGACGCCGGCGCGGTCGACGCCGACGAGGGCTTCTTCGACATCGGCTTCAACTCGCTGACCGCCGTCGAGCTGCGCAACCGCCTCGCCGCGGAGATCGGCGCCGAACTGCCCGTGATGCTCCTGTTCGACCAGCCCACGCCCGGTCTGCTCGCCGAGTACCTGCTCGACCACGTGGCGGCGCCGGCCGCCGAGTACGCCTGAGCCCCGACGACCGCGACCGCCCGGCACCGAAGAGAAACGGACCTCACCATGTTCGACCTCGACCACTACCTGTCCGTACTGGGCCACACCGGCCCCGTACCGGCCCCCACCGCGGAGACGCTGCGGCTGCTGCACAAGCGGCACCTGATGACCGTGCCGTTCGACAACTTCCTCAACGGGGAACGCGGCACGGCCATCTGGGACGGCGTCGACATCGACGTCGACGCCGTCTACCAGGAGGTGATCGTCGGCGGCCGCGGCGGCGTCTGCTACGAGCTCAACGGCCTCTTCCGGGCGCTGCTGACCCGGCTCGGCTACGAGGTCGTGGTGCTGTCCGCCGGAGTGCGCGGCCCGGACGGCTCCTACGGCCCGGACATGGAGCACCTGTTCAACGGCGTGCGGATCGACGGCGAGTGGTACCTGGCGGACGTCGGCTACTCCGGCCCCTCCCTGATCGAGCCGGTCCGCGTGTCGGCCGAGCCGCAGGAGCAGTACGGCACGGCCTTCCGGGTGCGCGAGGACGACGACGGCTTCCACTACCTGGAGCGCCGCCCCCGGGACGGCGAGTGGGGCGTCGTCCACCGCTTCCGGCTGCGGCCGCGGGCGTTCTCCGAGTGGCTGGACGCCGACCACCCCGAGCTGGACGCCTACGCCCGGATGCTCTCCGCCCATGTGACGTACATCCGCGGCCGGGCCCTGGAGAACGGGCAGATGACGCTGACCGGCCGGCGCCTGCTGATCGTCGAGGACGGCCGGGAACGGGTGCGGGTGCTGGTGAAGGCGGACGACTTCGAGGCCGTGCTCGACGACATCCTGCTGCGGACCCGTTCCGCGGCCGCCTGAGGGGGGTGAGGCGCACATGACGGCAACGGCTGCCGAAGCCCGCCGGTGGCCCGAGGAGACGGCGGACCTGCTGATCGTCGGCTACGGGCCGGTCGGCCAGGTGCTGGCCAACCTGATGGCGCAGCGCGGGCGGCGGGTGATCGTCGTGGAACGGCATCCGCGTCCGTACCCCATGCCGCGCGCCGTGGCCTTCGACGGCGAGGCCGCGCGGATCCTGGCCGCGGCCGGGGTCGCCGACCACCTCGCCTCGGTCGGCGAACCCTCCGGCGACTACCTCTGGCGCAATGGCGAGGGCCGCGACCTGCTGTACATCGGCGCGGCCGAGGTGAAGGGACGCAACGGCTGGCCGGAGTCGACCTCCATGTACCAGCCGGGCCTGGAGGCCGCCCTGATCGCCCACGGCGAGCGGCTGCCGAACCTGACGGTGCTGCGCGGCCAGGAGGCCGTACGGCTCGCGCACGACGAGGACGGCGCCGTCCTGCACGTCGTCGGCAAGGACGGCACGCCGCGGCTGCTGCGCGGCCGGTGGGTGGTCGGCTGCGACGGCGCGAACAGCCTCGTCCGCCGCACGATCGGCACCGACTTCGCCGACCTGGGCTTCCACCACGCGTGGCTGATCTGCGACCTGGCGCTGCACGACCGGCGCGCCTTCGTCCCCAACAACCTGCAGATCTGCGATCCGGCCCGGCCGCGCACCCAGGTCTCGGCGGGGCCGGGGCACCGGCGCTGGGAGTTCATGCTGCTGCCCGGCGAACGCAAGGAGGACATGGACGATCCCGCGACCGCCTGGCGGCTGCTCGCCGGGTGCGGCATCACCCCGGACGACGGGGTGATGGAGCGGCACGCGGTCTACACGTTCGAGGCCGCGACCGCCCGGCAGTGGCGCCTGGGCCGCCTGCTCATCGCCGGCGACGCGGCCCACCTGATGCCGCCGTTCGCCGGCCAGGGCATGAGCTCCGGCTTCCGCGACGTCGCCAACCTGGCCTGGAAACTGGACCTGGTGCTGGCCGGGCGGGCCGGCGAGGAACTGCTCGACTCCTACGCCGAGGAGCGGGCCGCCCATGTGCAGCACGCCATCCGGATGTCGGTGAACCTCGGCAAGGTCATCTGCCAGACCGATCCGAAGGCCGCCGCCGACCGCGACGAGGTGATGATCGCGGCCCGGGAGCGGCAGCTGGCGCGCCCGCAGCAGTCGCCGTTCCAGCCGCTGACCCGGGGCCTGGTGTGGCGCGACGGCACGGGCCGCAGACGGCGCGGCGCGGGCGACCAGGTGCCGCAGCCGCGCGTCGCCGCGGGGGCGACCGAGGACCTCTTCGACGAAGTCGTGGGCCGCGGCTTCGTCTTCGCCTCCCTCGACGACCCGCGGGAGCTGCTCGGCGCCGGGCGCACCGAGTTCCTGCGCTCGCTCGGCGCCCGCCTGGTGCGGCTGCTGCCCGCGGACGCCGACCCGGCCGCGGCGCCCGCGGGCAGCGTGGTCGACACCGAGGGCGGCTTCGCCGCCTACCTCCACGAGGTGGGGGCCCGCTGCGTGCTCGTACGCCCCGACGCCTACGCGTTCGGCGCGGCGGACGGGGCCGAAGGCGCACGGGAACTGGTCGACGCGCTGAGCGACGCCCTCGCCGAGGCCGGGCGACCCGTGCCGGCGGCCGGATGAGTGACCCGCGCACCGGCTCGGACCTGCGCGGTTACAGCGGGGTTTCCGTCCGATGGCCGCGCGCGTGGCGTACTGGTCCCACGCGCGGGCGCGTCGGCGGTGAGCCCTGGAGTCCGAGTGCGATCACGATGTGACGACGAAAGAAGTGAGTGATGACCCCCCCGACAGCACAGGGCCGCTCGCGCGGCCTCGCGCTCAGCATTCTCTGTGCGATGCAGCTGATGATCATCCTTGACGGGACGATCGTCACTGTCGCCCTCCCCACCATCCAGAGCGGTCTCGGTTTCTCCCAGAGCGGTCTGTCCTGGGTGGTGAACTCCTACCTCATCGCCTTCGCCGGTCTGCTGCTGCTGTCCGGCCGGCTCGGTGACCTGATCGGCGCGAAGAAGGTGTTCCTCAGCGGTCTGACGACGTTCACCGTCGCCTCCCTGCTGTGCGGTCTCGCGAACTCCTCGGAGCTGCTCATCGCGGGCCGGTTCCTCCAGGGCGTGGGCGCCGCGCTCGCCTCCGCCGTGGTCCTCGGCATGATCGTGGGCCTGTACCCGGAGCCGGGCGATCAGGCCAAGGCCATGGGCATCTACAGCTTCGTCTCGGCCGGCGGCGCGTCGGTCGGGCTCATCGCGGGCGGCGTCATCACCGAGGCGTTCGGCTGGCACTGGGTGTTCCTGATCAACCTGCCGGTCGGCGCGATCGCCCTGGTCCTCGGCATGCGCGAGCTGGCCGCGCAGCCGGGACTGGGGCTCGGCGCGGGCGCCGACGCGATCGGCGCGGTGCTGGTGACGGTCGGCCTGTCGCTGGGCGTCTTCACCATCTCGCAGATCTCCGAGGACCGGTTCGGCGCCGGTGAGCTGGCGCTGTACGGGGCGGTCGCGGTGGCGCTGCTCGCGGCGTTCGTGTGGCGGCAGGCCGCCGCACGGCGTCCGCTGCTGGCGCTGCGGATCTTCCGCAGCCGGGAGATCGTCGGCGCCAACCTCGCCGTCGTCCTGGTCTTCGCGGCCGGATTCGGCTTCCAGTTCCTCAACGCGCTGTACCTTCAGCGGGTGCTGGGCTTCGACTCGATGCAGACCGGTCTCGCGTTCCTGCCGGCGCCGCTGGTGATCGGCACCATGTCCCTGTTCTTCACGGCCAAGCTCACCGCGCGCTTCGGCACCCGGCGGGTCCTGCTGACCGGCCTGCTGTTCCTCGCGGGCGGTCTGCTGCTGCTCAGCAGGGCGCCCGTGGACGGCGACTACTGGGTGGACGTCGCGCCCACCCTCGTCATCCAGGGCTTCGGCATG
The DNA here is from genome assembly GCF_019890635.1 of Streptomyces sennicomposti. GTDB lineage: Bacteria > Actinomycetota > Actinomycetes > Streptomycetales > Streptomycetaceae > Streptomyces > Streptomyces sennicomposti. The sequence continues at coordinate 80,789 of NZ_JAIOAB010000027.1, read as the reverse complement.
GGCCTGACCGTGCCGTCGGTCATCATGCGCGCCATGTCGGGCGCCGCCCCCGAGGACGCGGGCCTGGCGTCCGGCCTGAACAACACGGCGCAGCAGGCGGGCGCCGCGGTGGGCCTGGCGGTTCTCGCCACGCTGGCCACCTCGCGCAGCAACACCCTGCTCCACGAGGGCCACACGCAGGTGCAGGCGCTGCGCGACGGATACAGCCTGGCGTTCCTCTTCGCCGCCGGGTTCGTGTTCGTGGCCTGGTGCGTGACGTTCCTGGTGCTCAGGGACACCGAGGCCGCGGCCCCCAACGAGGCGCCGGCCGCGGCCGACGCCCCGGCCGTCAACGCCCACATCTGACACAGCGACACCTGGTCGGAGCGTGACCGGACCACCGGTCGCGCTCCGACGCGTATCCCGTGCGGCCCCTCGCCGCGCGGGCCGACCCGTACAGACGAAAGAGGTTTCACCGTGGCGGACAGGATCCGAGTGGGAGTCGTCGGCGCGCACGCCGAACGGGGCTGGGCCCGGGCCATCCACCTCCCGGCGCTGCAGGCGCTGGACGACTTCGAGATCGTCGCCGTCGCCGGCACGAGCGACGCCTCGGCGCGCGCGGCGGCAGAGGTCTGGGGCGCCGCCCGGGCCTACGACGACGCCCGCGCCCTGCTGGCCGACCCGGACGTCGACCTGGTCACCGTCGCCGTCCAGCTTCCCCGGCGCGACGGCCTGGTGGAGGCGGCCGTCGACGCCGGCCGGCACGTCTACAGCGAGTGGCCGCTCGCCCTGGACGCGGCGACCGCCGAGCGCTTCGAGGCGAAGGCGCGGGCCGCGGGGGTCCGGCACGCGGTCGGGCTGCAGAGCAGGCACCACCCGGCGGTGCGCCTGCTGCGGGACCTGCTGGCGCAGGGGCTCGTCGGCGAGGTGCTGTCGGCGTCCCTGCTGTACTCGCTGAGCACCCCGGACGCGTGGTCCACCCGGTACGCGGACCTGTTCGACGAGACGAAGGGCGTCAACCACGTGGCGGTGGTCGGCGGCCACTCGCTGGACATGTTCCAGTACGCGGTGGGGGAGTTCGCCGAGGTGTCCGCGACCCTCACCACCCGGATCGACCGGATCACGATGCAGGAGACGGGCGAGCGGATCGAGGTGACGTCGCCGGACCAGATCGTGATGGGCGGTCTGCTGCGCTCGGGCGTGGCCGCGTCCGCGCACTTCATGACCGGCGGTCCGCGCGGTGACGGTTTCCGTATCGAGGTGCACGGCCGGGCCGGGCGCCTGGTGCTGGTCTCCTCGGACGACTCGCTGGTCGGCCCGCAGTTCACGCTGACCCACGCCGCGGCGAACGGCTCGCCCGCGGTCCAGGTGCCGGTGCCGGACGCCTACCGGCCGCTGCTGCCGGGGCCGCCTTCACCGGTGAGCAACGTGGCCCAGGTGTACACGGACCTGGCCCGGGCGATCCGCACCGGCGACGCCTTCGGCCCGGACTTCACCACCGCGGTGCGCGTCCACCGGCTGCTGGACGCCGTCAAGGCGTCGGCGCGCCACGGCGGCCGCGAGACCCTCCCGCTCTGACCACCGTCCACACCCCCGGCCGGCCCGGCCCGCCGCCCGCTGCACGGCGCCGGCGGGCCACCGTCCCCCCCCCCGGCGGGCCGGCGGGCCGCTGTCCTCCCGGCCGGTCGGGGCGGCGGGGCGCTGTTCCCGCGCGGGGCGGCCGGTACGCCGTCGGGGCCGCCTCCCGCGGGAGGCGGCCCCGTGGCCGTGTGCCGTGGTGCGGCGCCGCCGCGGACCTCACGTCCGCGGGGCCACCGCCTTCCGGCGGGCCGCACGCGCCCGGTGACGGGCCCCGGCTCCCCGCTCGACCAGCCACCACTCCGCGAAGAGCAGCGGCAGGATCCACCCCGGCCACGACGCCAGACCGGCCCGCTGCTGTCCCCAGGCGATCAGCTCCGCCACGTTCTGCGTGACGGGCGGCGGCAGGATCGTGTGGTCGTACACCACCCCGAGGACGCGGCTGAGGACGATCGACATGGTGAGCGCGAAGCTGCGCACCATCCACCGGCGGTGCTCGGCGATGCGGCCCTGCCGGGCCATGCGCAGGCCCGCGACGGCCGTGCCGATCCACAGCACCGACGTCGTCATGGTGCTCATCTGCATCGACAGCCCCGAAGGGCTCGCGTACGCCACGGCCAGGGCCGCCGGGCCGCCCGACAGGACGGCCGCCACATAGAGCCGGCCGCTGAGCCGGTGCACCCGCGGGTGGCGCCGGCGCAGGGCCGGCCACACCTGGAGGCAGCAGGTCACGATCGCGACCGTGCCGGCCAGGATGTGCACGACCAGCACCGGGTAGTGCCAGGGGTACTGCGGGTTCGGCGGAATCTTGGAGTCCGCCGGGTCGAAGGTGAGGTAGCGGGGGATGCCCATGACCAGGAACACCCCCACCACCAGGGCGAGCGGCCCGACCCAGGGGCGCCGCCACCAGCGCGGCGGCGCCTCGGCCCCGCCGGCCTCGCGGCGTGGCTCCGCCGCGCCGTCCGGGGACCGCCCCGGCTCCGTCGTCGTGATCGTCACGCGGTTCTCCTGTCCGCCCCCGGTCCGCCGCGGACCCGGGTCAGTCGGCGGCGACCAGGGCTTCGCCCGTCGCCTGGTCGGTGATGTGGATGGCCCGGTAGGGGCAGTAGTCCGCGGCGTCGAGCACGTCCTCGTCGGGCTCGATACGGGACTCGACGGGCTGCGCCTTGCCGTCGACGAGCCGGAAGCGGTCGGGGAGCGAGCCGTTGCACAGCCCGGCGCCCATGCACACGCGGCGGTCGACGTCGATCTGCCAGGTCATGACGGTCACCACCGCACCGGCAGCGCGGCGACGCCCCGTACGACGTGGTCGCGCTTCCACGGCACCTCGGCGGCGGGCACGGCCAGTTCCAGGGAGGGCAGACGGCGCAGCAGCGTGCCGAGCGCCACCTGGAGTTCCAGCCGGGCCAGCGGGGCGCCCAGGCAGTGGTGGATGCCGTGCCCGAAGGCGATGTGCGGGTTGTGCTCGCGGGTCAGGTCGAGTTCCTCGGGACGCTCGAAGACCCGGGGGTCCCGGTTGGCCACGGCCGGGAACACCATGACGGCCTCGCCGGCCCTGACCAGCTGCCCGCCGACCTCGATGTCCTCCACCGCGATACGGGTGTTCTCCGAGTACGGGCTGAGCGGGGTGACCCGCAGCAGTTCCTCGATGGCGGTCGGCAGCGACTCCGGCCGCTCGACCAGCCGTTCCCACTCCTCGCGCCGGCTGAGCAGGATGTACAGGTGGTTGGCGAGCTGGTTGGCGGTGGTGTGGTGGCCGGTGGCCAGGAGCGCGATCGACATGGTGATCAGCTCCTCCTCGCTGAGCCGGTCCTCCTCGTCGCGGGCGGCCACGAGCGCGGACAGCAGGTCGTCGCCGGGCTCGGCGCGCCGCTGGGCGATCAGCGCGGACATGTACTCGGGCAGCTTCTCGAAGCGCGCCTCGTTCATCTCCTCGAGCGTGTGCTCGTTGCCGATGGTCAGCCAGGTGTCGATCCAGCCGCGGAACTTGTAGTGGTCCTCCAGCGGCACGGCGAGCATCTCGCAGATCACGGTGATCGGCAGCATCCACGCGTACTGCGCGGCCAGGTCGCCGGTGCGGTCCTCGGCGGCCAGCAGGCGGTCCAGGAGGTCGTCGGCGATCTCCTGGGCGCGGGGCCTGATCTGCTCCACGCGGCGCACCGTGAACGCCTTGGCGACCAGCTTGCGCAGCCGCGCGTGCTCCGGGTCGTCCATGGAGACGATGTTCAGTTCCTCGTACGCCTTGCGGACCCGCGGCACGTCCTTGCCGACCGTGGCGGCCCGGCTGAACCGCGGGTCGGCCAGGACGGTCTTGATGTCGGCGTGCCGGGTGGCGAGCCATGCCTCGCCGCCGTACTGCATGGAGACCCGGGTCAGGGCCCGCTCTTCGCGCACTTCGGCGTACGCGGGATGCAGATCGGTGGCCACGGGTTCGGCGAAGGGGTAGTCGAGCACCCGGTGCATGGGGCACCCGGGCGGGGGAACGGCGGCGTCGCCGGGCTGGAGGCCGGCGTGGTCGGTGACCGTCATCGGAAGGTCGCCCTCTCTGGCGCGGTAGGGGTGGTGGTCGTCAGTTGCCGATGGCGCGGGGGAAGTCGAACAGGCGGTGCGGGTCGTACGCCTGCTTGAGCGCCTTCAGGCGGGCGTAGTTGGAGCCGTAGTAGGCGTTCTGCCAGCCGCCGAGGTACTTGTCGGGGAAGTTGATGTAGGACTGGCCCTCGGACAGCGGGTCGATGACGCCGAAGCCCTTCGTCGCCCACGCCACGGCCGCGTCGGCCTCCTCCGCGCCCGGCGTCGCGGTGCCGAGGGCCACGCCGTAGCCGACGTGGAACAGCGCGTCGCGGTGGACGAACGCGGTGGCGTCCGGAGCGAGGTCGGCCACGGCGCCGCCGAGCCCCATGAAGCTCAGGTACCGGGTCTGCCCGGAGCGCGGTGCGGCCTCGAACGCCGCGAGCGCGGCGGCGGTGCCGGACGCCCCGAGGGGCCTGCTGACCAGGCGGGCGCGCATGCGCTGCCACTCGGTGCGCGGGTGGGAGCCGCCGTCGGCGAGGCCGTACACGTACTGCATGCCCTCGTCGAACGGCAGGTCGAGGACCCGGCTGGTGGCGGGCTGCGCCCCGACCAGCGAGGCGAGTTCGGCGAGGCCCGCGTTCGCGTCGTCCTCGGTGGTGTAGTAGGCGCCCTGCTGGAGGATGACCGGCGGGTTCCCGGAGCCGGCGTCCGGCTGGATGACGATGACCTGGCCGGTGGAGCCGCGGGGCGTGTCGGCGTACCACTCCTGCCAGGCGGTGAGGAACCGCTCGGCGTGGGACCAGTCCCAGGTCTGCTCGTAGAAGACCATGCGCGGGGCGGCGACCGGCCGCAGCTCGAAGTCGACGACCACCCCGAAGTTGCCGCCGCCGCTGCCGCGCAGCGCCCAGAACAGATCGGGGTTGCAGCGCTCGCTCGCGGTCACCAGACGGCCGTCGGCCAGCACCACCTTGGCGGAGACCAGCCGGTCGGAGCCGATGCCGAAGGCGCGGCTCTGGTAGCCGACGCCGCCGCCGGAGACGTAACCGCCCACCGCGACGTCGTGGCAGGTGCCCGTCACCATCTGCTGGTTGAACGGCTTCAGGGCGTGGAGCGCCTCGATGCTGATGGTGCCGGGGCCCACGTGCACGGTCGGGGAGCCGCCGCCGGTGACGTGGTTGAGGCGGCGCACGTCGAGGATCATGCCCTCGCCGGAGGACCAGCCGAGGAAGTTGTGGCCGCCGCTGCGCACGCGCGGCTTGACGCCGTTGGCGGCCGCGAACCGGATCGCGGTCTGGACGTCCTCGGCGCTCTCGGCGTAGACGACGGCCTGCGGGGTGAGGCTGTCGAACTCGCCGATGGCCAGTTGCTTGGCGGTGCCGTAGGCGGCGTCGCCGGGAAGGACGACGTCGCCGCCGACGGCCGCGCGCAGCCCCTCCCAGTCGGGTGCGGCGCTCGCGCGGATGGCGGCGGACGCCGACGTGGTGGCCGCGGCACCGGCCGCCGCTGACACGGCGAGGGCGCCCCCGGCGCGGAGCAGGTTCCTTCGGTCCATCATTGATTCCTCCGTGTGGCGTGAATACGCGAGAACGCTAGGGTGCCGAGGCCGGGGATGAATTCCCCTAACACCCCCCTGGATTCGTCCGGTGAATTCGGCTGGGGGAATATACGGGTGCCCGCCGGCCGCACCGCTCTTCTAGGCTCCTGGCATTCCAGATCCCAGTCGTTCACCGCTCGGGCCGAAACAGGAGACCATCGTGACCGCAACCATTCCTGAGGTGGACACCGGTGCGCCCGGGCCACGGCGGAAAGCCCTCCCGTCCCTGACGGGCATGCGGTTCTTCGCCGCGCTCCTGGTGTTCTTCATCCACTCCCTGCAACCGATCGGGCCGGTCGACCCCACGGGGCCGGTCAACCCGTTCGCCGACCGGTCCGTCGCCCAGGGGCTGCTGAAGTTCTTCGGGCCGGCCGGTTACCTCGGCGTGTCCTTCTTCTTCCTGCTGAGCGGATTCGTCATCACCTGGTCGGTGCGTCCGGGAGAGCGGCTCACCGCCTACTGGCGGCGCCGTGTCGTGAAGATATTCCCCAATCACCTGGTGATGTGGGCGGCGGCCATGCTGCTCTTCGCGTCGGCGTACACCCCGGTGAGCACCTGGCTGCCCAATCTTTTCCTGGTGAACTCATGGATCAATGAATTCACCGTCCAGATGAGCGTGAACGCGCCGTCCTGGTCGCTCTGCTCCGAATTGCTCTTCTATCTGTCGTTCCCGTTCCTGCTGCTCGCGGTGCGGCGGGTGAAGACGGAACACCTGTGGTGGTGGGCCGGCTGTGCGGCGGCGGCCACGGCCGGGGTCGCCCTGGTGACGAAGACGCTCCTGCCCGACACCCCGCGGCTGCCCGTGATCCCGCTCTCGCCCACCCAGAACTGGTTCAACTACACCTTCCCGCCCATGCGGATGTTCGAGTTCGTGCTCGGCATGCTGCTGGCCCGGCTGGTCATCGCCGGCCGCTGGCCCCGCATCCCGGCCGGCTGGGTGGTGGCCCTGCTGGCGGCCGGCTACGCCGCCGCGATGTACGCGCCCGCGCCGTTCAACTTCGTCTCGGTGACGGTCGTGCCGTTCGGCGTCGCCATCGCCTCCGTGGCCCGCGCCGACGTGCACGGGGTGCGCACCCGCCTGGACGGCCGGGTCCTGGTGTGGCTCGGCAACGTCTCCTTCGGCTTCTACCTGTGCCAGGGAGTGGTCATCTTCTGGGGCCGCCAGAAGCTCCTGGGCAACGGGCAGTTCACCACGCCCGTCGCGATCCTCGTCATGATCGGCATGTTCGCGGCCACCCTGCTCGGCGGCTGGCTGCTGTACGCCTGCGTGGAGATGCCCGCGATGCGCCACCTCAGCCGGTCCCGCGCCGAGCGCGCCGAACGCGCCGCCGCACGGTCCGCCCCGGCCGACGCCGTGACCGCCGGCGCCGGGACGGCGGACGCCGTGGCCGCCGGGACCGTGATCCCCATGGCCGCCGACGCCGGGACCGTGATCCCCATGGCCGCCGGCACCGGCACCGGCACCGTGGCCGGCACGGTGGTCGCCGACGCCGGTGCGCCGGCCGGGCTCGTCGCCGAGGCCCAGGCCGCGCCGATCACGCCAATCACGCCGGCCGAACCCTCCGCCGCCGGCAGCGGACCCGTCCGCGCCTCCTGAAGACCCCCTTCGTGTCCCTCCGTTCCCCCGCCCGGACACGAAGGGCCCGCCCCGTGGCGGGCACGGCACCCGCCGCGCCCGCCACGGGGCTTTCCGGCCCGGGCATCGCGGGATGGTCATCCCCGCATCAAGTCGTTGACGAGCCAGGCGAGTTCCACGGACTGCTCGGCGTTCAGCCGCGGGTCGCACAGCGTCTCGTAACGCGCCGCCAGCGCCGTGTCGTCCAGGGCGCGGGCGCCGCCCAGGCACTCGGTGACCTGGTCGCCCGTCAGCTCGACGTGCAGCCCGCCGGGGTGGGTGCCCAGCTCCCGGTGCACCTCGAAGAACCCGCGCACCTCGTCGATGATGTCGTCGAAGTGCCGGGACTTGTAACCGCTCTCCGTCTCCCGGGTGTTGCCGTGCATCGGGTCGCACTGCCACACGACCCGGTGGCCGAGCGCGGTGACCTTCTCCACGATGGGCGGCAGCACCTCGCGGACCCGGTCCCGGCCCATCCGCGAGATGAGGGTGAGGCGGCCGGGCTCCCGGTCCGGGTCGAGCCGCCGCACGTACTCGACGGCCTGCTCGGGGGACGTCCCGGGGCCGATCTTCAGCCCGATCGGGTTGGCCAGCTGCGCGGCCAGGGCGATGTGGGCGCCGTCCAGGTCGCGGGTGCGCTCGCCGATCCACAGGAAGTGCCCGGACAGGCCGTACAGCGCCGTACGGCCGGTGCCGTCCTCGTCGACGCCGCGCAGCAGGCCCCGCTCGTAGTCCAGGAGCAGCGCCTCGTGGGCCGCGTACACCTCGGTGGTGTGCAGGGCCCGGTGGTCGGCGCCGCAGGCCTTCATGAAGCGCAGACCGCTGTCGATCTCGTCGGCGAGGGCGCGGAAGCCCTGGCCGGCCGGCGAGGCCCGGACGAAGTCGAGGTTCCACTCCCGCACCTGGTCCAGGCCGGCCATCCCGGAGTCGGTCATCGCCCGCAGGTGGTTGAGGGCGGCGGCGGAGTGCGCGTACGCCTCCAGCATCCGGCCCGGGTCGGCGACGCGGGCGGCGGGAGAGGGCTCGGCGGAGTTGACGATGTCCCCGCGGTAGACCGGCAGGTTCAGTTCGTCCGAGGGCTTGGAGCGGGGCTTGGCGTACTGTCCCGCGAGCCGCGCGACCTTGACCACGGGCAGGCTCGCCCCGTGCGTGAGGATCACGGCCATCTGCAACAGGGTGCGGACGTTCGCGCGGACGTGCTCCCCGGTGTTGCCCTCGAAGGTCTCCGCGCAGTCCCCGCCGTGCAGCAGGAACGCGCGCCCGTGGGCCACGTCGGCCAGCCGCCGGCGCAGCCGGTCGACCTCGCCGGGCAGCACCAGCGAGGGGAGCCGCGCCAGGGTCGCGCGCACCCCGGTGACCTGGGCGGGGTCCGGGTACTCCGGCTGCTGCGCCGCGGGCCGGGCGAGGGCGTCGGCCACCCGTTCGGCCACTGCGGGAGGCAGCGCGGCGTCGGGCGCCGCGACTGTGGTCTGTATGAGTGGAGGCATGTCCAGGACAGTAGGCAGGGCGCGACGCGCACCGGGCCACTGAGCGGTAACCCGGCTCCCATCTGCCACGAAGGGGGGCCGGCGTCAGCCCAGCCGGAAGAACTCGCGGTACAGCGAGAGCTGTTCGGCCAGCATCGGCTCGCCGTAGTGGTGGGGCAGTCCCGCCTCCCGCGCCGCCCGCAGCAGGGGCGTCGACCGCGGCTTCATGATGATGTCGGCGACCCGTGTGCCGGGGCGCAACCGGGCCGGGTCGAAGGGCAGCGGATCGTCGGGACGCAGCCCCATCGGCGTGGCGTTGACGGCGAGGTCCGCGTCGACGTGCCGGGGGGAGACGGCGAGACGCCCCGGGAAGTGCGGGGCGAGACGGGCCTCCAGGGCGGCGGCGCGTCCCGGGTCCACGTCCCAGACGGTGACGCGCGCGCCCGCCGTCAGCAGCGCCACCGCGATCGCCGACCCGGCGCCGCCGGCGCCCGCCAGGCACACCGTCGCGCCCCGCGGGTCGTGTCCCGCGGCGCGCAGAGCGCGGACGAAGCCCTCCCCGTCGAAGTTCGCGCCCTCCCAGCCGCCGTCCGGCAGCCGACGCATCGCGTTGACCGAGCCGCTCAGCCCGGCGGCCTCCGTGACCCGGTCGGCGAGCGCCCGGCAGGCGGGCTTGTGCGGAACGGTCACCAGCAGCCCGTCGAGATTGCGTACGGCGCCGAGCCCCCGCACGGCCCCGTCGAGCCCCTCCGGCGCCACGTCCACCGGCACCAGTACGGCGTCCTTCCCGAGCCGCGCGAAGAGCGGATTGAGCAACGCCGGGGCCCGCACCTGCGTCACCGGGGCGCCGAGCACGGCGTACAGACGGGTCGTCCCCGTGATGGTCACCGCGTCCATGTCCTGACCGCCTTCCCCACCGGACCGCCGAGCCGGGCGGACGGGACGACGATACGGCGACCCGCACGCCGGGCCACCCCCTGACGTCCCCCTGAACAGCGACGCGAACCGTCCGGGGCCCGCGCTCGCGTCCGCGCCGGCGGGAGGCGTCCGCCGGCGCGGAGTCACCCCGCGACCGCGAGACATGCCCGACCAGTCGGTCCCGGTCCGGGCCGACCGGATGGAGGCGACGAATCTCAAGGCCCGGGCGCGGGGGGAAGACGGAGGGCTTCGACGAGGAGCAGAGGAAGGCGACCTGCACCGCCGGTCAGACCATGGCCGAGGCCCAGACGGTCGGGTGCAGGCGCAGGATCCCAGCGCGGGCCGGGCGCCCGACCCCGCGCGGGTCAGGCGCCGGACCCCGCGTCGATCAGTAGGCGCGGGCCACGATGGCGACGTTGCCCGGCTGGTCGTCGCTGTCGGGGACCGAGCCGTCCGCGGCGACCAGGCACCGTACGGACACACCCTGCTCGGCGAGGGCCGCCTCGCCCTCCGGGCCCAGCGTGGCCCAGGGGATGCGGGCCCAGCCCGTGGCCGCCGCCTCCGCGGCCTCCTCGATCGTGGCCGTATCGACCGTACGGTCCTCGCGGCGCTCGCGGGACTGCGCGAGCAGCAGCGCCTGGTCCTCCTCCAGCACCTTCGGGAGCAGCGCCTCGATCTCCCCGATCCGCACCGGCGCCTTGCCGCCGGGGATGCGGCGGGCCAGCATCGCGGTGCCGTTCTCCAGGTCGCGCGGGCCCACCTCGATACGGACCGGCACGCCCTTCAGCTCCCAGTCCACGGCGCGCCGGCCGAAGGGGACGTCGGTGCGGTCGTCGACCCGGACGCGCACCCCGGCGGCCTTGAGCCGATCGCCGATCTCCCGGACCTTCGCGATCACCGCGTCGTCGTCCTTGACTGCGAGCACGACGGCCTGGACCGGCGCCAGCCGCGGCGGCACGCGCAGCCCGCTGTCGTCGCCGTGCGACATGATCAGCCCGCCGACCATACGGGTCGACGTACCCCACGAGGTCTGCCAGACCAGCTCCTGCCTGCCGTCCTTGGACAGATACTGAGTGTGGAAGGCCTTGGCGAAGTTCTGGCCCAACTCGTGGCTGGTGCCCATCTGGAGCGCCTTGCCGTCGCCCATCATGCCTTCGAGCGTGAGGGTGTTGATCGCCCCGGCGAAGCGCTCGCGGACGGTCTTGCGGCCGAGGACCACGTCGATGGCGAGGACGCCGACCATGAAGTCGTGGTAGACGTCCCGGTGGATGCGCGCGGCGTAGGCGCGGGCGTCCTCGTAGGTGGCGTGGGCGGTGTGCCCCTCCTGCCACAGGAACTCGGTCGTCCGGAGGAAGACGCGCGGACGCATCTCCCAGCGGACGACGTTCGCCCACTGGTTGATCAGCAGGGGCAGGTCGCGGTAGCTCTGCACCCACTTGGAGAAGTACTCGTTGACGATCGTCTCGGAGGTGGGCCGGACGACGATCGGCTCCTCCAGCTCCTTGCCGCCGCCGTGCGTGACGACCGCCAGCTCGGGCGCGAACCCCTCGACGTGCTCGGCCTCCCGGGTCAGGTACGACTGCGGGATGAAGAGCGGGAAGTAGGCGTTGGCGGCGCCCGCGTCCTTGATCCGGGCGTCCATCTCCTGCTGCATCCGCTCCCACAGCCCGTACCCGTACGGTCGGATGACCATCGTGCCGCGCACCGGGCCGTTGTCGGCCAGCTCGGCCTTGTTGATCAGTTCCTGGTACCAGCGGGGGAAGTCTTCCGCCCGGGGGGTGAGAACGGGTGCCTTTGCCATAGCGCGCATGCTAGAGCGCGCGCTCGGCCCCACGCGAACGGCTTTACGGCGGTGGGGATGGCGGGCGGGGGCGGCAGGTTCAGTAGCTCCCCTTCCTGGCGGCTCCCCGTCCCGGCAGGTCATCGTCCCGGCAGGTTCCAGGTCTCCGTCCCGGCAGGTCACCGGCTTGACCTTGACATGATGACAAGGTGTCCCCTGGAGGCAGGAGGTGGTTTCGATCAATCCGACAAACGGAACCCCGCGCGACACCCGTCTGGCCGGCGCCCTGAGCGCCGGCGACCCGTCGGTCCGGCTCCAGGCGGCCCTGGCGGCCGGTTCGAACCCCGGCCCCGCCCTCCTGGAGCCGCTCGTCGAGCGGTGCGCCGTCGAACCGGATCTCTTCGTACGGGACATGCTGTCCTGGGCGCTGACCCGCCTGCCGCCGGAGACCACCCTGCCCCGGCTCCGCCGGGAACTCGGCTCCGAACGCGCTCAGGCGCGCAGCCAGGCGCTGCACACGCTCTCCAAGATCGGTGACGAGCGCGCCTGGGGCTGGATCACGCACGCCATGCTGCGCGACCCCGACGACGAGGTCGCGCGGACCGCGTGGCGTGTCGCGGTCGCCCTGGCGCCCGAGGACGAGAAGAAGGACCTGGCGGGCGAACTGGCCGGGCAACTCGGGCGCGGGGACCGTGAGGTGCGGCTGAGCCTGAGCCGGGCCCTGGCCGGTCTCGGCGATGTCGCCGAGACCGCCCTGGCGACGGCCGCGGCGAGCCCCGACCCGGCGGTGTCCGCCCACGCCCGCGCCACCCAACTGCTCCGCCGGGACCCGGAGATCGGCTTCGACGCGGCGGTCGAGGAGGCGAAGCGCGTGGTGGCCCTCGGCCCGGAGCGAGCCGCTGCCGCGGGGGCGGGCACCGGCACCGGGGGCGGGCCGGGGGCCGACGGGGCAGGGGAGACCGCCGACGCAGGGGAGACCGCCGGGCCGATGGGGGCCACGGAGGCGAGGGGAGGGCGCGAACCCACGGGGCCGTCCCAGCCCACGGGGCTGACCGAGCCCGTGGGGTCCATCCAGCCCGTGGAACCGACCCAGCCCGTGGGGTCGATCCAGCCCGTGGAACCGACCCAGCCCGTGGGGTCGATCCAGTCCATGGGGCCGACCGAGCCGTCGGTGCCGTCCGAGGCCGTGAGGGATTTGAGGGCCGCGAGGGCCGAGGAGGCGGAGCGATCCGGGCGGGCCGACAACGCCGAGAGGGCTGACAACGCCGAGAGGGCCGACAACGCCGGGCGAGCCGAGAACACCCAGAAGGCCGAGAACACCGGGCGAGCCGAGAAGACCGAGAACGCCCGGCGGGCCGAGAACACCGGGGAGACCGCGGAGTGCTGATCGGCGAGGTGGCCCGTCGCTCGGGGGTGAGCCCCCGGATGCTCCGGCACTACGAGGCCCTGGGGCTGGTGCGGCCGACCGGCCGCACCGTCGGCGGCTACCGCGAGTACTCCGCCGGGGACGTCCGCAGGATCTTCCACGTGGAGAGCCTGCGTTCCCTCGGCCTCTCGCTCAAGCAGATCGGACGCGCGCTGGAGGACCCGGGCTTCTCCGCGTCCGCCCTGGTCGGCGATCTCGTCCGGCGGACGGAAGAGCGCCTGGAGCGGGAACGGGAACTGCTCGGGCTGCTCCGCGCCGTAGACGCGTCGGCGCCCGCCGGCTGGCCGGACGTCCTGCGCATCGTCGCGCTCATGCAGGGGCTCGACTCGTCCAGCGCCGCCCGCAGGCAGCAGGCGGTCCTGGCCCGGCCGGAGGGCGCCCCGGTCCCCGCCGAACTGCTGGCCGGGGCCGTCCTGACCGAGTCCGACCCCCATGTCGCCGGCGCCCTGCGCTGGGCGCTCGCCCGGTCGGGCGGCGACGCCGTGGCGTCACTGGCCGCCGGACTGCGCTCGGCGGACGTGGACATCAGACGGCGCGCGGTGCTGGCGATCGCCGAGATGCCCGAGGCCCCGGGAGCGACCGCGGCACTCGCGGACGTGCTCGGGGACCCGGACCCGACGGTGCGCGGACACGCCGCTCTGGCGCTGGGCAGGTGCGGCGAGACCGCGGCCGTTCCCGCGCTCGTGGGGATGGTGGTCGAGGGGGACCACGACGTCGAGGCGGCGGAAACCCTGGGCCTGCTGTCCCGGGACCCCGAGTGCGCGGACCGGGTCCTGACCGCGCTGGCCGGCCGGCTCGCCTCGCCCACCGCGGACTCCGCGACGCGGATCCGTCTCACCCAGGCACTGGTCGAGCTGTCGGGGACGTCCGTACGGGAGATCCTGCGCCGGCTGACCCACGACGACGACCGCGCCGTCGCCCTCGTCGCCTCGGCCTTCCTCACGCCCCTCGCCGAGCGCTCCGCAGACGACGAGGACGAGGACGACGGAACTTCCTGAGGACCCCCTGAAAAGCCAAGGACCCCCCGCAAAAGCCAAGGGCTCCCTGAAAGGGCGAGGACTATCCGAGGCGAGGACTTCCCGAAAGGGCGACGAGGCCTCCCGCACGGGGCAGCCGATCCACCGGACGCGCCCACGCGCCGATCTCCAGCAAGTACGCCTTCTCCACCCGCGGAAGCAGCCGCCGTCTCCGCGGGCGCCGCCGCGGGCGGAAGCCCGGACGAGGCTGTACGGCGGCTCGGCGAACGGCTGGCGCAGGAACTCGGCATCGCCGTGGACGTCCATGTCACGGGTACGCCCCGGCCGCTGCCGCCGGCCGTCGAGGTGGTGGCGCCGCGGGCCGCCCAGGAGGCGCTGGCCGACGTCCGCGAGTCCCCCGTCCACCGGCCTCACCGCGCCGGCGACCCCGTCCACCGGGGCCGCATGCTCGACGGGCGGCCCGACCCGGAGGTCGTCGGCACCGCCTCCTCCGGTCCCGAGGGCGTCGCCCTGTGCGCGCGGCTGCCGCCCGACATCGTGCCGATGGACCTGAGGATGCCCGGCGGGGACGGCGTGGACGCCACCCGGCGGATCGTCGCCGCGCACGCGGACGCCACCCGCGTAGCTTCGGCAAACTCGGCGTCTCCGACCGCACGGCCGCGGTCGCCCGTGCGATGAGACTCGGGCGGCTCGCGGCGGGCTGACCGCGAACCGCCCGCTCAGCGCCCTGAAGCCCCATCTCCCCGCCCCGTACGAGCAGTTCGCCTTGTCCAACCCCTTGACCGAGTGCGCTCCCCGAGTATGGTCTAGACCAAGTCCAGGGCAGGTCTAGACCTGTGCGCCTTCTTTCGGAGTGTGAGCGCCGACTCCCGCGCGGCGCCGGCTCCGGTCCATCGAGGAGAGTGGTATGGCATGAACACGAAAAGACGGGTGGCCTGTGTGATCGGCGCGCTGGCCGCGCCCGTGCTCGCCGTCAGCCTTCCCGCGAGCTCGGCCAGCGCCCACGGCTGGGTCACGCTGCCCACGAGCCGGCAGGAGCAGTGCGCCGAGGGCGTCGTCTCCTGCGGCCAGATCAAGTACGAGCCGCAGAGCGTCGAAGGGCCCAAGGGCCTGTTCAGCTGCAGCGGAGGCCACGCGGAGTACGCCGAGCTGGACGACGACAGCAAGGGCTGGAAAGCCACGCCGGTCGGCTCCTCGGCGACGTTCACCTGGCACAACACCGCCCGGCACGCCACCGCCAACTGGCAGTACTTCATCGGCGGCCAGAAGATCGCCGAGTTCGACGGCCACAACGCGCAGCCCGGCGCCGACGTCAGCCAGCAGGTGGACTTCGGGAGCTTCACCGGCCGTCAGAAGGTCCTGGCCGTCTGGAACATCGCGGACACCGCCAACGCCTTCTACTCCTGCGTCGACGTCGTCATCGGCGGCGGCGGTGACGGCGGCGGCAGCGGTGGCGGGACCGGGGGAGGCGACGGCGGCGGCACCGGCGGCTCGGACACCTGCACCGCGGCCGCCTGGGACCCCGCACGTGTCTACAACGGCGGCGACACCGTCTCCTACGGAGGCCACACCTGGCGCGCCAAGTGGTGGGTGACCGGCGACAAGCCCGGCACCACCGGCGAGTGGGGCGTCTGGGAGGACCTCGGAACCTGCCCTGCCTGACCGTCCCGGCGACACCCGGCCTCGGCCGACCCCTCCAAGGGGGTCGACCGAGGCCGTTCTCGTTCCACCGGCCATTCTCGTCGTCCCACCGGCGGTCCCCGTTCCGTCGGCTGTTCTCGTTCCACCGGCTGCCCACGTTCCACCAGCCCGTCGCGGATCGCCTTCGAAACATTCGCAAGCCGTCAGCGCGCCGATGATCCAGGCATCGGAGACCGCGCCATGTGATGCGCCGGCATTCGCCGTCCTGCCCCAACTGAGCTGCGCGTAACGCCATTTCGAGCGAATCGTCGGGTCGCGAAGCTTTCGAAACAATTACCGAAACCGTTGACACCCGACAGGGGCGGGCCAACACTCGGTCGTCGTCACCTCCTGGCGCCGGCGCCGCCCTCACGGGCCCGCCGTGCTGCCCGCCCCCACCTGCCCGCACGAGGAGGAAGCACGGACATGAACGCACTCGTACGGCTCAACCACCCGCAAGAAGGCCGCTTCAGACTGCTCGTCAGGAGCGTTTGGGCCGTCGCGCTGCTCGCCCTGGCCGTCCTGGCGATGCCGGGCGCCGCGAGCGCCGACACGGTCATCACCTCGAACCAGACCGGCACCAACAACGGTTACTACTACTCGTTCTGGACCGACGGCGGCGGCTCGACCTCCATGAACCTCGGCTCCGGCGGCAACTACAGCACCTCCTGGACCAACAGCGGCAACTTCGTGGCCGGCAAGGGCTGGAGCACCGGCGGCCGCAAGGCGGTCGGCTACTCCGGCAGCTTCAACCCGTCCGGCAACGCCTACCTGGCGCTGTACGGCTGGACGACCAACCCGCTGGTCGAGTACTACGTCGTCGACAACTGGGGCACCTACCGGCCCACCGGCACCTACAAGGGCACCGTCACCAGCGACGGCGGCACCTACGACATCTACGAGACGACCCGGGTCAACGCCCCCTCCATCGAGGGCACCAGGACCTTCAACCAGTACTGGAGCGTACGGCAGTCCAAGCGGACCGGCGGCACCATCACCACCGGCAACCACTTCGACGCCTGGGCCTCCCATGGCATGAACCTCGGCGCCTTCAACTACATGATCCTCGCCACCGAGGGCTACCAGAGCAGCGGAAACTCCAACATCACGGTGAGCGAAGGCGGTTCGGGCGGCGGCACGGGCGGCGGGGGAACCGGCGGTGGCGGTGGTGGTACGGGTGGTGGTTGTACGGCGACGTTGTCGGCGGGGCAGCAGTGGAGTGACCGGTACAACCTGAACGTGTCGGTGAGCGGGTCGAGCGACTGGACGGTGACGATGAACGTGCCGTCGCCGGAGAAGGTGCTCGCGACGTGGAATGTGAGCGCGAGTTATCCGAGTGCGCAGGTGTTGTCGGCGAAGCCGAACGGCAGTGGCAACAACTGGGGTGTGACCATCCAGACGAACGGCTCCTGGACCTGGCCCACGGTCACCTGCACGGCCAACTGACCGCCCCCGACGACCCGCGAAGGAGGACCCTTACCATGCGCGCTACCGCACACCCGTCGCCGCGTGCCCGGGCCGTGAGAGCGGCCGTCGCGGCGCTCGCCGTGACCGGCGCCGCCACCGTCGGCGCCACGCCGAGCCAGGCCGCCCCCGCGCCCCGGACCGCCCCCGCACTCAGGACCGCCGACGCGCCCCGGGCGGCCGCCGCCTGCACCGGATACGTCGGGCTGACCTTCGACGACGGCCCGTCCAACGACCACACCCCGGCCCTGCTCAACGCGCTGAGGCAGAACGGCCTGCGGGCCACCATGTTCAACGAGGGCCAGTACGCCGCAGCCTATCCGGCGCAGGTCAAGGCGCAGGTGGACGCCGGCATGTGGGTCGGCGACCACAGTTACACCCACCCGCATCTCACCCAGCAGAGCCAGGCGCAGATCGACTCGGAGATCTCCCGCACCCAGCAGGCCATCGCGAACGCGGGCGGCGGCATACCGAAGCTGTTCCGGCCGCCGTACGGGGAGACCAACGCGACGCTCAAGGCGGTCGAGGCGAAGTACGGTCTGACCGAGATCATCTGGGACGTCGACTCGCAGGACTGGAACGGCGCGAGCACCGACGCGATCGTGCAGGCCGTCAGCCGGCTCACCGACGGCCAGATCATCCTGATGCACGAGTGGCCCGCCAACACCCTCGCGGCGATCCCGCGCATCGCGCAGACGCTGGCGGCCAAGGGCCTGTGCGCCGGCATGATCTCCCCGCAGACCGGCCGCGCGGTCGCCCCCACCGGCGGCGGCACGGGTGGCGGGGGAACCGGCGGTGGCGGTGGTGGTACGGGTGGTGGTTGTACGGCGACGTTGTCGGCGGGGCAGCAGTGGGGTGACCGGTACAACCTGAACGTGTCGGTGAGCGGGTCGAGTAACTGGACGGTGACGATGAACGTGCCGTCGCCGGAGAAGGTGCTCGCGACGTGGAACGTGAGCGCGAGTTATCCGAGTGCGCAGGTGTTGTCGGCGAAGCCGAACGGCAGTGGCAACAACTGGGGTGTGACCATCCAGACGAACGGCTCCTGGACCTGGCCCACGGTCACCTGCACGGCGAACTGACCGCCCCGGCACACCCGTGCCGCTCACGGAGCACACCCACGTGTGACGCCGCGGTCCCGGCCGCCGCGTCACACGTGTCGCCCGTCCGGCACGTCATACGGACGTGACCGGCCCGCCCGGCCCCGCCGCCGTCGCCTCCATGACCGGGCCCGTACCGTACCCGGCCTCCGGCGGTTCCGTACGGCGGGTCAGGCGCCGTACGTCCGGGACGCACAGCACCGCAAGTGTCAGCAGCAGCACCAGCGCCGAGCAGCCCCACAGCGCGGCCGGGCGGCCCACCGCGTTCTGCACCGGACCGGCCGCCGCCGTCGCCAGCGGCACCAACGAGATCGAGCCCAGCCAGTCGTACGACGACACCCGGGAGAACTTCTCCTCCGGCACCTCCTGGTGCAGCGCCGACATCCACGCCACCGCGAACACCTCGACGCTCACCCCGGTCGCCAGCATCACCGCCACCAGCGCGGGCGCCGGCACCGGCACCGCCAGCGCGGCGGACGGCAGCGCCAGCGGCAGCACCGCGAGCACCCCCACCAGCAGCATCCGCCGCGGCGCCCAGCGGGTCATCAGCAGCCCGCCGAGCACCGTGCCCACCCCGAAGGCGGACAGCGCGAGCCCCCAGGGCTGCGGTCCGCCCAGCCGCTCCCGCGCGACCAGCGGGCCGTAGACCGTCTCGGCCGCCGCGACCATCGCGTTCACCACGGAGAACTGCAGCACGATCGACCACAGCCAGGGACGGCCGACCACCTCGCGCCAGCCGTCCCGCAGATCCGCGAACAGCCCGGCGCCGCCCCGCCGCTCGGGCATCCCGCGCACGTCGAGGAAGGCGCGCAGCGCACCCGCCACCGCGAAGGCCGCCGCGTCGATCGCCAGCACCCACCCCGGCCCGGCCACCGCGACCAGCGCGCCGCCGAGCCCGGTGCCGAGGATGCCCGCGCCGTTCACCCCCATCCGGAAGACGGCGAAGGCGCGCCCCGACCGGCTCCCGGAGACCGTGGCCAGCACCATCCCCTCGGCGGCGGGGGAGAAGAACGCCTGACCGGTGCCGCCCAGCGCGGACAGCGCCGCCATCTGCCACACCTGTGCCGAGCCGGTCAGCACCAGTACGGCGAACAGGGCCTGCGAGACGCAGTTGAGCGCGTTGGCCGCGACCATCACCCGGTGCCGGGGCAGCCGGTCCGCCAGCGCACCGCCGACCAGCAGAAACACGATCAACGGCACCGTCCGGGCGGCCGCCACCAGTCCCACGTCGGTCGCCGAGCCCCCGACGGCGAGCACCGCGAAGGCCCCCGCCACCAGCGCACCGGAACTGCCGAGGCCGGACACGACGGCGGCGGCGGTCAGCAGCGTGTAGTTGCGTCCCGCCCACGCGGGACGAGCGAGGCGGGCGGGGCGGGCGGGCAGGCGAAGGGGACTCACCCACGGATTATCCCCGCACCGCGCACCCGGCTCCCGCCGCACCCCTTGCCCGCCCCCTCCGTCCGCAGCCCGCCCCTCTCGTCCGCAGCCCGCCCGTCCGTCGGCAGGGCGCCCCCTCCGTCCGCAGGCCACGTTCTCCGTCCGCAGGCCGTCCGGTCCCGTCCGCACGCCGGCCGGTCCCTCCGCCGGCCGGTCCCTCCGCAGGCCGGCCGGATTCGCCGGGGGCGGGGATGGCCTCCGGGGGACGGGGCAGGCGTCCGGGGGCGGGCGTGACGTTCGCCTCGTGTTCGTCGCCCAACGTGTCGCTGTTGGGCCGAACAGGTGACATGGCGTAAGAATTGGCTGGTGCAGGCGATGAGTGCGAGGCAGATCGGGGGGAGCCGGTGAACAGCCACGATGTCACCGATGAACAGTGGGAAGGGCTCGCCCAGGTCGTGCCGCTGCGCGGCCGCGACTCATGGCCGTCCGCGGTGGACCACCGCGCCCTGCCGGAAGCGGCGACGGAGATGCGCCGCCGCTTCGTCGTCCTCCGGGTCAACGTGTTCGCGGACGCGCGCGACGTCGCCGAGACGCTGATGGCGGGGATTCCGGTGCTGCTGGACCTCACGGGCGCCGAGGGCGAGGTCGCCAAGCGCATCCTGGACTTCAGCACGGGCGTTGTGTTCGGCCTGGCGAGCGGGATGCACCGGGTCGACCGCAACGTCTTCCTGCTGACCCCGCCCGGCACCGAGGTGAGCGGGCTGATGGAGAGCGCCGCCGTCCCCGGCATGTGAGCCCGGCGCGGCGGGCCGGGGCCGGTCCTCATGGGCCCGCGTCGTCAAGTCCCGCTGACGCGGCCGGACTCGGGGCCGTCCCCCGATCGTGGGAAGGCGGTCCGGGCGGAACGGTTCGCCCTGGTCGCGGGGTTCTACGGTCCGGACATGACCGCGTTCCCGGCGCCCGCCACGCCCGCCTCCCCGACCATGCCGTCCCCGCTCCGGTCCCCGGACCCGTCCCCTTCGTCGCCGGGTCCGTCCCGGCCGGAGCGGGCATGCGTCACGGAACTGCGGCTGTCCGCCTTCGCCCGCCACCGCGGGCTTCGTCTCCCGTTCGACCCGCTCACGCTGCTGGCCGGGCCCAGCGGGTCGGGCAAGACCGCGGCGCTGCGCGCCTACGAGGCGCTGGCCCGGCTCGCCGGCGGGGCCGCGCTGGACGAGGTGTTCCCCGATCCGTCGGCCTGCGTACCCGAGGGGGCCCGGCCCGACGCCCAGCGCCGCCGCGGCTTCCGTATCGGCTGTACGGTCGACGGCCCCCGGGGACCGGTGCGGCTGGACCTCGCCGTCCAGGCGGAGCCGACGCTGCGGGTGGTGGGGGAGCGGCTGAGCGCGGGAGGCCTCGTCCTGCTGGAGACCGCGCTGCGCGATCCGGGGCGGCGGACGGTCGAGGCATCCTGGTACACGGGCGGGCCCGCGGCGGTGACCCGTGCGGCGCTGCCCGACGACCGGCTCGGCACCGCGCTGCTGCCGCTGCGGGTGGCCGGACGCACCGAGGGGCAGCGGCAGGTCCTCGCCGCGGCCGAGCAGACGGTCGTCGCCCTGCGCTCGGTGTACGTCTGCGCACCGCGCCCCGGACGGATGCGCGCGCCCGCTCCCGTGGACGCCGGGCGGCTGACCCGCGGCTGCGACAACCTCGCCGCCGTGCTGTGGCGCACCCGCGCCGAGTGCGGGCGGCGGCACGCGCTGCTGGTGGAGGCGGTGCGGGCCGGCTGCGCCGGGCCGGTGGCCGATGTCCGCGCCGAACCGGCGGGCGAGGGGCGGGTACGGGCGGTGCTGGATCGCGGGGACGGGACGCGCACCGGGTTCGAGCGGCTGGGCGACGGCGAACTGCGGTACATCGCACTGGCGTTGGTGCTGCTGACCGGACCCGGGGTACTGGAGGTCGATCCGGCGGGCGAGGTGCCGGAGGCCCTCCAGACGCTCACGGTCCTCGTCGACGGTCTCGACCTGGGCCTGGACCCGCGTCAGCGGGCCGCGCTGCTGGGACTGGCGGCGCGGATGTGCGAGCGGGGGCACATCCGGCTGGCCGGGGCGGTGAGCGACGGGGGCCTCCTGGGCGAGGAGCCCGCGGCGCGGGTGGTAGACCTGGTGCCGTGACCGATCACCACGACTCCGCGTCCGCCGGCTCCGCCGCCCCGCCGGACCTGGCGGCGCTGCGGCGCAGGCTGGCCGAGTTCGCCGCGGCCCGCGACTGGCAGCCGTACCACACCCCGAAGAACCTGGTCGCCGCGCTCAGCGTCGAGGCCTCCGAGCTGGTGGAGATCTTCCAGTGGCTGACTCCGGAGGAGTCGACGCGGGTCATGGCGGACCCGGACACCGCGTTCCGCGTCCGCGACGAGGTCGCCGACGTCCTCGCCTACCTGCTCCAGCTGTGCGAGGTCCTCGACATCGACCCCCTGGCGGCCCTGTCCGCGAAGATCGACCGGAACGAACAGCGGTTCCCGCCCCGGTCCGCCGGTTCGGCCCGGGGCGCAGCCCCCGCCCCGGGTGGCCGTCCCGCCCCGGGCGGCCGTCCCGCCCCCGGTGAACGGCCCGAGCCGGGCGAGCGGCCCTAGCCGTCCCCACCGCACCCGCCGGCGGCACGGCGTCCGGTACGGGCCGGTTTCGGCCTGCCCGGAGGGGTACGGGGAGGGGCGACCACCCCGGCATCGTCACGTTCAGTAGTCATTCACTGAGTCGAAACCGATTTGTTGTCCATGAATTTCCGTCTTGCTCTGGCTTTTCGACTCAGTCACCCTCACTCTGGGTAGTGAACTGAACAAGGCAGTTCGGGCTGACGTGCGAGGAGCATGTCGGGAGAGACGGGGGCAGCGCATGGACGCGGTGCGGCTCATCCTGGCGAGCAGGCGTGGCCTGGCGGGGAGCGACGGCGCCGCCGCCATCCTCACGGAGGTGTGGCAGGCGCAGGCCCTGGCGCAGGCGATCGGCAGTCGGCTGGCGGTCTCCGGACCACCCGAACTGCGCGGCGAGGCACTGGGGTTGACCGAACTGGCGGGCCGGGGCTGCGGAGTCCTGGACACGCCGGACCTGGACCCGGACGACCTGCTGGCCGCTCAGCTCACCGAACTGAGCGACGCCCGCCGGACGTTGCTCAGCCTCGGCGGTCTGCTCGGCGAGGTCGGCATCGCCCTGGTCGGCGTCGCCGGCTCGGCCGTGGACGAGCGGACGTACTGGCAGTGCGTGGAGGCCATCGACGCGGCCGACGAGTCCCGCGACCGGGTCCGCGAGATGCTGCGGAAGCTGGCGGCCCGCGACCAGTCGGCCCTGCCGGAGCGCGAGCCGGGCTGACGACGCGGTCCCGCCGGTGCCGACGGCGGCCGGGTCGACGGCGGCCGGGTCGGCGGCAAGAGGCCCGAGCCATCCCGTGGGCCCGACGGACGCGCGCCCGCCCGCCTCAGCCGCCCCCGCCCCGGGCGCCCCGCGGCCGCCAGTCGCGGTGGGTCGGCAGCCGCCACCCCCAGGACAGCGAGGCCAGCCGCAGCAGCGTGCCGGTGACCACACCGGCCAGGATGCCGACGACGGGCGCGCCGAGCCGGCTGCACACCACCATCACCGCGCCCGCCAGCGCCGCGACCGTCGCGTACAGGGTCCTGCCGCCCAGCACCCGGGGCATCTCGCCCAGCAGCAGATCCCGTACGGCCCCGCCGCCGACCGCCGTGATGGTGCCGAGCAGCACCGCCGGCAGCCAGCCCAGACCGACCGCGAGGGTCTTCTGCGCCCCGGCGACGCCCCAGACGCTGAGCGCCGTGGCGTCCAGCAGGTTGAAGGCGCGCCCGGAGGTGTGGCGGCTCACGTCGTACAGGAAGGACAGCAGGGTCCCGGCGACGGCGACGGTGAGATACGTGTAGTCGGTCAGGGCGACCGGCGTGCCGTGCTGCAACAGGGTGTCGCGGATGATGCCGCCGCCCAGGCCGGAGACGACGCCGATGACCAGGAAGCCGAACAGGTCCAGGTCGCGCTCGCGGGCGAGGACGCCGCCGAGCATGCCGTTGGCGAAGACACCGCTCAGGTCCAGCGCACGGGTGGCCTCCGAGACGTTCTCCGGCGACAGCAGACCGGACACCGGCACCGCACCTCCCTCACCGTCACCTCAGCCCTCACCCGCCCCCTCACCCCTCAGCGAACCACCCGCGACGGCCCCCCGCCCGCCGGCACGACACGATCGGCCGCACGCCCCCACCGTCCGCCCCCGCCCCCGCACACACCCGCGTCATCCCTCCACGCCCGCCACCGACCACTCCCCACGCCCGCCATCCACCATCCCCCAAGCCCGCCACCGACCACCCACCACACCCACCACACCCACCGCAACCCCTGGCTGCCCCCGCCCCTCACCCCACCCCCCACCAGCAGAAACACCCGCATCCCCGGACCCGTCGGCAAGGGCGACGGGGCCGGTGGGTGCAGGATGGAGACATGGATCTTCGCATCTTCACCGAGCCCCAGCAGGGGGCCACCTACGACACACTGCTCACCGTGGCCAAGGCCACCGAGGACCTCGGGTTCGACGCCTTCTTCCGCTCGGACCACTACCTCAGCATGGGCAACACCGACGGCCTGCCCGGCCCCACCGACGCCTGGATCACCCTCGCGGGCCTCGCCCGCGAGACCAAGCGCATCCGCCTCGGCACGCTGATGACCGCCGGCACCTTCCGGCTGCCCGGCGTGCTCGCCATCCAGGTCGCGCAGGTCGACCAGATGTCCGGCGGCCGGGTCGAGCTGGGCCTGGGCGCGGGCTGGTTCGAGGAGGAGCACAAGGCGTACGGCATCCCCTTCCCGAAGGAGAAGTTCGCCCGCCTGGAGGAGCAGCTGGCCATCGTCACCGGGCTGTGGGCGACGGAGGTCGGCAAGACCTTCGACTTCCGCGGCGCCTACTACCAACTGACCGAGTCGCCCGCGCTGCCCAAGCCCGCGCAGGCCAGGATCCCGGTGCTCATCGGCGGGCACGGCGCGACCCGCACCCCGCGGCTCGCCGCCCGGTACGCCGACGAGTTCAACATCCCGTTCGCCTCGATCGAGGACAGCGAGCGGCAGTTCGGCCGGGTGCGGGCCGCCGCGCAGGAGGCCGGCCGCGACCCCGGCGACCTCGTCTACTCCAACGCCCTGGTGGTCTGCGTAGGCCGTGACGAGCAGGAGATCGCCCGCCGGGCCGCCGCCATCGGCCGCGAGGTGGACGAGCTGCGCGCCAACGGCCTGGCCGGCACCCCGGCCGAGGTCGTCGACAAGATCGGCCGCTACGCCGAGATCGGCTCCCGGCGGATCTACCTCCAGGTCCTCGACCTCGCCGACCTGGACCATCTGGAACTGATCTCCACGCAGGTGCAGTCGCAGCTGTCGTAGCGGCCGCGGCCGCCCGGGACGGCCCCTTCGAAGGGCCGTCCGAAAACCAAGCGCGCCGGTCAGCAGCCCTGTGCCAAGGTGGACGCGTCGTGCTGCCGAGCCCCCGGGGCGAGTGTTCTCGGGGGCTCTCGCGCGCACGGCGACCCATTCGTCGTCCACCGGCCGGAGAGGCCCTCCGCATGTTCCTGACCATCACCACCACCGGCACACCCGACCGCCCCGCGACCGACCTCGGCTACCTGCTGCACAAGCATCCCGGCAAGGCGCAGGCGTTCTCCACCTCCTACGGCACCGCGCACGTCCTCTACCCGGAGGCGGACGAACAGCGCTGCACGGCGGCGCTGCTGCTGGAGGTCGACGCGGTGGCCCTGGTGCGGCGGGGCAAGGGCAAGGGCCGGGGCGGAGCCCCCGACGCGGCACTCGCGCAGTACGTCAACGACCGCCCCTACGCGGCCTCTTCGCTGCTCGCCGTCGCGCTGAGCGGCGTCTTCTCCAGCGCGATGCGCGGAGTGTGCCGAGCCAGGCCCGAACTCACCGCGCGGCCACGGCCGTTGCACATCGAGATACCCGCGCTGCCGGCCCGTGGCGGACCCGCGCTCGTCGAGCGGCTCTTCGCGCCGCTCGGCTGGACGGTCGCCGCCGAACCGGTGCCGCTGGACACCGAGTTCCCCGAGTGGGGCGCCTCCCGCTACGTACGGCTGACCCTGGACTCCGAGACCCTGACCCTCGCCGCGGCGTTGCGCCATCTGTACGTCCTGCTCCCCGTCCTGGACGACGCCAAGCACTACTGGGTCTCCTCCGACGAGGTCGACAAGCTGCTGCGGGCGGGCGAGGGCTGGCTGCCCGGCCACCCGGAGCAGAAGCTGATCACCAGCCGCTATCTGACCCGCCGCTGGTCGCTGACCCGGCAGGCGATGGAGCGCCTGGAACTGGTCCGGCTCGCCGAGACCGACGACAGCGACGTCGCCGAACTCGACAACGCGGTGGCGGACGAGGCGGAGACCGAGGAGCGGCCCACCCCGCTCGCCGTGCGGCGGCGCGAGGCGATCACCGCCGCGCTGGCGGCGGCCGGCGCGGCCCGGGTGCTCGACCTCGGCTGCGGCGAGGGCCAGTTGGTGCAGGCACTGCTCAAGGACACGCGGTACACCGAGATCGTCGGCGTCGACGTGTCGGTGCGGGCGCTCACCATCGCCGGACGGCGGCTGAAGCTGGACCGGATGAGCGAGCGGCAGGCCGCGCGCGTCAAACTCCTCCAGGGCTCCCTCGTCTACACCGACAAGCGGCTCAAGGGGTACGACGCCGCGGTGCTCAGCGAGGTGATCGAGCACCTCGACCTGCCCCGGCTGCCCGCCCTGGAGTACGCGGTGTTCGGCGCCGCCCGCCCCCGCACGGTCGTGGTGACCACCCCGAACGTCGAGTACAACGTCCGCTGGGAGTCCCTGCCCGCCGGGCACGTCCGGCACGGCGACCACCGCTTCGAGTGGACCCGCGCCGAGTTCCGCGCCTGGGCGGACGCCGTCGCCGAACGGCACGGCTACGCCGTGGAGTTCGCCCCGGTCGGCCCCGACGACCCCGAGGTGGGCCCGCCCACCCAGATGGCCGTGTTCACCCGCACGGCCGGCCACGAGAAGACCGGCGCGACCGGCAGCACCGGCGAGACCAGCAGCACCGGCGAGACCAGCAGAACCAGCGGTACCGGCACGGCCGGTGAGACCAGTGGTACCGGCACGGCCGGCGAGAGCGAGAAGGAGGCGAAGGCGGCATGAGCGAGACCACCACCCGGCGGGAGCGCGTCCTGCCCGTCACCGACCTGTCCCTCGTCGTCCTCGTCGGGGCCTCCGGCTCGGGCAAGTCCACCTTCGCCCGCCGCCACTTCAAGCCCACCGAGGTCATCTCCTCAGACTTCTGCCGCGGTCTGGTCAGCGACGACGAGAACGACCAGAGCGCCAGCCGCGACGCCTTCGACGTGCTGCACTACATCGCCGGCAAGCGCCTCGCCGCCGGCCGCCGCACCGTGGTCGACGCCACCAGCGTGCAGTCCGACGCCCGCAAGCAGCTGATCGAGCTGGCCAGGCGGTACGACGTGCTGCCCATCGCCGTCGTGCTCGACGTGCCCGAGGAGGTGTGCGCCGAGCGCAACGCGGCCCGCACCGACCGCGCCGACCTGCCCCGCCGGGTGATCAACCGGCACGTCCGCGAACTGCGCCGTTCCCTGCGCCACCTGGAGCGGGAGGGCTTCCGCAAGGTGCACGTCCTCAGGGGCGTCGAGGAGGTCGAGCACGCCACCGTCGTCACCGAGAAGCGCTTCAACGACCTCACCCACCTCACCGGCCCGTTCGACATCATCGGCGACATCCACGGCTGCTCCGCCGAACTGGAGGCGCTGCTCGGCAAACTGGGCTACGTCGACGGTGTGCACCCCGAGGGCCGTACGGCCGTCTTCGTCGGCGACCTGGTCGACCGCGGGCCCGACTCGCCGGGCGTACTGCGCCGGGTGATGGCGATGGTCACGTCGGGCCACGCGCTGTGCGTGCCGGGCAACCACGAGAACAAGTACGGCCGCCACCTCAAGGGCCGCGCCGTCCAGCCCACCCACGGACTGGCCGAGACCATCGAGCAGATGGCCGGCGAGAGCGAGGAGTTCCGGCAGGAGGTACGGGAGTTCATCGACGGCCTGGTCAGCCACTACGTCCTCGACGGCGGCCGGCTGGTGGTCTGCCACGCGGGACTGCCGGAGAAGTACCACGGCCGCACCTCCGGCCGGGTCCGCTCGCACGCGCTGTACGGCGAGACCACCGGCGAGACCGACGAGTTCGGCCTGCCGGTGCGCTACCCGTGGGCCGAGGACTACCGCGGCAAGGCCGCCGTGGTCTACGGCCACACCCCCGTCCCGGAGGCCACCTGGCTCAACAACACCATCTGCCTGGACACCGGCGCCGTCTTCGGCGGCAAGCTGACCGCGCTGCGCTGGCCGGAGCGCGAGCTGGTCGACGTACCGGCCGAGCGCGTCTGGTACGAGCCGGTCAAGCCGCTGCGCACCGCGGCGCCCGGCGGGCACGACGGACGGCCGCTCGACCTCGCCGACGTGCACGGGCGCCGGGCGGTGGAGACCCGCCACGCGGGCCGCGTCGCCGTGCGCGAGGAGAACGCGGCGGCGGCCCTGGAGGTGATCAGCCGGTTCGCGGTGGACCCGCGGCTGCTGCCGTATCTGCCGCCCACCATGGCGCCGACCGCCACCTCCGGGGTGGACGGCTATCTGGAGCACCCGCGGGAGGCGTTCGCCCAGTACCGGGAGGACGGCGTCGCGCGGGTGGTGTGCGAGGAGAAGCACATGGGCTCGCGGGCGGTGGTCCTGGTGTGCCGGGACGCCGACGCCGCCCGCCGCCGCTTCGGCGTGGACGGTCCCACCGGCTCGGTCTACACCCGCACCGGCCGCCCCTTCTTCGACGACCCCCAGGTCACCGAGGAGATCCTGGACCGGCTGCGCACGGCGGCGACCGGCGCGGGACTGTGGACGGAACTCGGCACCGACTGGCTGCTGCTCGACACCGAGCTGATGCCGTGGTCGCTGAAGGCGGCCGGCCTGCTGCGGGGGCAGTACGCGGCGGTGGGCGCGGCGGCCGGGGCCGCCTTCCCCGGCGCGCTGGCCGCGCTGAGCGCCGCGGAGTCCCGGGGCGTGGACGTCTCCGCGTTGCTGGGCCGCCAGCGGCAGCGGGCCGAGGACGCCGCCGCGTTCACGGCCGCCTACCGGCGCTACTGCTGGACCACCGAGGGACTGGACGGCGTGCGGCTCGCGCCGTTCCAGATCCTGGCCGCACAGGGCCGCAGCCTCGTGGAACTCCCGCACGACGAGCAGCTGGCGCTGATCGACCGGCTGGTGGACCACGACGCCACCGGCCTGCTCCAGATCACCCGCCGCCTCTACGTCGACACGGCGGATGCGGAGTCGGTCCGCGCGGGCGTCGACTGGTGGCTGGAGATGACCGGGCGCGGCGGCGAGGGCATGGTCGTCAAGCCGCTGGGCGCGCTGGTGCGCACCGAGCAGGGGCGGCTGGTCCAGCCGGGCATCAAGTGCCGCGGCCGCGAGTACCTGCGGATCATCTACGGTCCCGAGTACACCCGGCCGGACAACCTCGCCCGGCTGCGGCAGCGGTTCCTGAACCACAAGCGGTCGCTGGCGCTGCGCGAGTTCGCCCTCGGCGCGGAGGCCCTGGCCCGCCTCGCCGACGGCGAGCCGCTGTGGCGCGTGCACGAGGCGGTGTTCGCCGTGCTGGCCCTGGAGTCGGAGCCGGTGGACCCCCGCCTGTAGCCCCGCAGGCAGCCCCGCCGGCGGTGCCGCCTGCGGCCCCGTCGGGCCGCACCCTCGCCCGGACGCCCGTACCCGTACGGGCGTCCGGGCGGGGAACAACCGGGCGCGGAAACCGGGAAGCGGTGGGTGAAGTCCCGGTTCGGTGGTCAGGATGGAGGCATGGGATTCCATGTCGACTCCGAGGCCGGGCGGCTGCGCCGCGTCATCCTGCACCGGCCCGATCTCGAGCTCAAAAGGCTCACCCCCAGCAACAAGGACGCCCTCCTCTTCGACGACGTGCTGTGGGTGCGCCGGGCGCGCGCCGAGCACGACGGGTTCGCCGACGTGCTGCGCGACCGCGGGGTCGCCGTGCACCTGTTCGGCGATCTGCTGACCGAGACGATGGAGAACCCGTCGGCGCGGTCGCTCGTCCTGGACCGCGTCTTCGACGAGAAGGAGTACGGCCCGCTCGCCACCGACCATCTGCGGGCCGCCTTCGAGACCCTGCCCGCGCAGGAACTGGCCGAGGCGCTGATCGGCGGCATGACCAAACGGGAGTTCCTCCAGGCGCACGCCGAGCCGGCCTCCGTGCGCTTCCATGTGATGGACCTCGACGACTTCCTGCTCGGGCCGCTGCCCAACCACCTGTTCACCCGGGACACCTCCGCCTGGATCTACGACGGCGTCTCCATCAACGCGATGCGCTGGCCCGCCCGGCAGCGCGAGACCGTCCACTTCGAGGCGATCTACCGCTACCACCCGCTCTTTCGCAGCGAGCCGTTCCACGTGTGGTCGGAGGGGCAGGCCGATTACCCGTCCACCATCGAGGGCGGGGACGTGCTGGTCATCGGCAGCGGGGCCGTGCTCATCGGGATGAGCGAGCGGACCACCCCGCAGGCCGTGGAGATGCTCGCGAACAAGCTGTTCGCCGCCGGTTCGGCCCGCACCATCGTCGCGCTGGACATGCCGAAGCGGCGCGCGTTCATGCACCTCGACACGGTGATGACCATGGTCGACGGCGACACCTTCACCCAGTACGCGGGGCTCGGCATGCTCCGCTCGTACACGATCGAGCCGGGCTCCGCCGACAACGAGCTGAAGGTCACCGACCACCCGCCGGAGCACATGCACCGGGCGATCGCCGCGGCGCTCGGGCTGAGCGAGATCCGGGTGCTGACCGCCACCCAGGACGTGCACGCGGCCGAGCGCGAGCAGTGGGACGACGGCTGCAACGTCCTCGCCGTCGAGCCGGGCGTCGTCGTCGCCTACGAGCGCAACGCCACCACCAACACGCATCTGCGCAAGCAGGGCATCGAGGTGATCGAGATCCCCGGCAGCGAGCTGGGCCGGGGCCGCGGCGGCCCCCGCTGCATGAGCTGCCCGGTCGAACGGGACCCGGTGAGCGGCCGGGGCCTCGCCTGAGGACGAGTCCTCACCCGAGAGGCGCGGCGCGGGGCAGGCGGGCGCCAGGAGGAAACCCCGCCCCGCCGACCCCCGGCGGCTCCGCGCGCTCCCCGATGCTCCCGCGTCCTCCAGCGGTCCTGCCCGGCCTCCCGGCGGTCCCGCGATCTCCAGCGGCTCCGCCCCGGCACCCGGCCCCCGGCCGAGTCACCTCTCGCATACCTGTTGCATAGAAATTCTGTCGGTCGTATAGAATTCCAGAGTCTCTGTCCCTCACCCGTTGGAGCGCCCCCATGGCGACAGTCCCGACCGCCCTCGCCGGCCGCCACTTCCTCAAGGAGCTGGACTTCACCGGGGAGGAGTTCCGCGGTCTGATCGAGCTGGCCGCCGAGCTGAAGGCCGCCAAGCGGGCCGGGGCCGAGACGCGGTACCTGACCGGCAAGAACATCGCGCTGATCTTCGAGAAGACCTCGACCCGCACCCGCTGCGCGTTCGAGGTCGCCGCCGCCGACCAGGGCGCCTCGACCACGTATCTCGACCCGTCCGGATCGCAGATCGGGCACAAGGAGTCCTTCAAGGACACCGCCCGGGTCCTCGGCCGGATGTTCGACGCGATCGAGTTCCGGGGCGACAGCCAGGCCGCCGTCGAGGAGCTGGCCGCCCACGCCGGCGTCCCCGTCTACAACGGGCTCACCGACGACTGGCACCCCACCCAGATGCTCGCCGACGTGCTGACGATGACCGAGCACACCGCCAAGCCGCTCAACGAGATCGCCTTCGCCTACCTCGGCGACGCCCGCTTCAACATGGGCAACTCCTACCTGATCACCGGCGCCCTACTCGGCATGGACGTCCGCCTGGTCGCGCCCAAGAGCTACTGGCCCGCCCCGGAGATCGTCGACCGGGCGCGGGAGCTGGCCGGGACCAGCGGTGCGCGCGTCACCCTCACCGAGTCCGTGGCGGAGGGCGTGCGCGGGGCCGACTTCGTCGCCACCGACGTGTGGGTCTCCATGGGCGAGCCCAAGGAGGTCTGGGAGGAGCGCATCGAGGCGCTCGCGCCGTACGCGGTCACCATGGACGTGCTGCGCGCCACCGGCAACCCGGACGTGAAGTTCCTGCACTGCCTGCCCGCCTTCCACGACCTCGGCACCAAGGTCGGCCGCGAGATCCACGCGCGGTACGGCCTGGAGTCGCTGGAGGTCACCGACGAGGTCTTCGAGTCGGCCCACTCGGTCGTCTTCGACGAGGCGGAGAACCGTCTGCACACCATCAAGGCGGTCCTGGTCGCCACCCTCGCCTGACCGAAGCCCACCCAAGCCCACCGGAGCCCCGCCAAGCCCTCTCGGCCGGCCCGCCGGCCGAGGCTCCGCCGCCGCCCCGCCTCCGCTCCCCACAGCGGCGGCCCGCGGCCCCTGTCCCACGGCCCCACCAGGCCGTATCCTGGCCGACGGCGCGGAACCACCCATTCCGCCCGTCGCGCGATCTCATCCCGATCGCCCCGCACCACCAGAAACGAGCACCACACCCCCCATGCCCGCTCCCCGCATCAAGTCCCCCCAGCGTCTGCTGGCCGAGTCCGGCGCCGACCGCGAGGGCCACGGCCTCAAGCGCACGATGGGCCTCTTCCAGCTCGTCTGCTTCGGCGTCGGGGCGATCGTCGGCACCGGCATCTTCGTCGGACTGTCCGACTCGGTCGCCCAGGCCGGTCCCGCCGTCGTCGTCTCCTTCGTCCTCGCCGCGATCACCTGCGTGCTGACCGCGTTCGCCTTCGCCGAGCTGGGCGGCGCCATCCCCGTCTCCGGCTCGTCGTACTCCTTCGCCTACGCCGGTCTCGGCGAGTCCACGGCCTTCCTGGTCGGCTGGTGCCTGCTGCTGGAGTACGGCGTCTCCGTCTCGGCGGTCGCGGTCGGCTGGAGCCAGTACGTCAACGAGCTGCTGCACAGCCTCACCGGATGGCAGCTGCCCGCCGTCCTGTCCGCGGGACCCGGCGACGGCGGCGTCGTCAACCTGCCCGCCGTCATCGTGATCGCCCTGGCCGCCGTGCTGCTGGTGCGCGGCGTGCGCGAGAGCGCCCGCGCCACCGCCGCGATGGCGATCCTGAAGCTGGTCATCCTCGTCGCGTTCTGCGCCATCGGCTTCACCGCGTTCAAGCACGGCAACCTCACCCCCTTCTCCCCGGCCGGGCTCGGCGGCATCGGCGCGGGCACCACCGCCGCGTTCTTCTCCTACATCGGCTTCGACGCCATCACCACCGCCGGCGAGGAGGCCAAGAACCCCCGCCGCGACATCCCGCTCGCCATCCTGGTCTGCATCGGCGTGGTCACCCTGCTGTACTGCGCGGTCGCGCTCGCCGCGATCGGCGCCATCGGCGGCGGCCAGGTCGGCGACCGGCCCGCCGCGCTGAGCTACGTCGTCAACGTGGTCACCGGCTCCTCCGCCGGCGGCGCGGTGATCGCCTTCGGCGCGGTCGTCGCCATCGCCTCCGTGGTGCTCGCCGTGATGTACGGGCAGACCCGCATCCTGCTGTCGATGTCCCGGGACGGCCTGGTGCCGCGGGTCTTCGAGAAGGTCTCGCCGAAGACCTCGACGCCGGTCGCCGGCACCCTCGTCGTCGCCGTCGTCTTCGCGCTGCCCGCCGCCTTCGCCTCCCTGGACGCGGTGGTCAACCTCTGCACCATCGGCACCCTGGCCACCATGGCCGTCGTCAACGTCGCGGTGATCGCGCTGCGCCGCCGCCAGCCGGACCTGGCGCGCAGCTTCCGGGTGCCGCTCTACCCCGTGGTGCCGCTGCTCGGCGTCGTCTGCTGCCTGTACCTGATGTACGAGACGGGCTGGTCGACCTGGCTCCAGTTCGCCGGCTTCCTCGCCGCCGGAGCGCTGGTCTACGTCCTCTACGGCCGCCGCCACTCGCGGCTCGCGGCCGGCGCCGAGGTCACGCCGGACCCGGCAGCCCAGGAGCTGCAAGCAGTCTGAACCACACCGCCTTGCCCGACCCGGTGGGCCGGTGCCCGCAGGAGGAGCTGAGGGCGCGGATCAGCAGCAGCCCGCGCCCGCCCTCCCGCCACGGGTCGGGCGGGGTGAGGTCGGGGCGGGTCAGATCGCCGGGCGGCGCCGGGTCCGGGTCGCGCACCTCGACGTGGCAGCCGCTCGGCAACAGCTCCACCAGCAGTTCTATCGGCCCGCCGCCCGCCGTGTGCTCGACGGCGTTGGCGACCAGTTCCGCCGTGAGCAGCTCCGCGGTGTCGCTGTCGGCCGAGTGCTCCAGTTCGGCCAGCGCCGTACGCACCAGGGCGCGGGCCACCGGCACGGCGCCGGCCGAGTGCGGCAGCGCGACGTGCCAGGAGGCAAGGGGGGAGTGGGGCACCGTGTGTCCGTTCATGACGCAGAACGTCCCAGTGGTCGCCATGAGGCTGTCCTGCTTTCGACGTGAGGAATGGTACGGGGGCCGCCGCCGGCGGTGCGCGGCGCCCTCCGCCCGGAGCCGCCCGGGCCCCGGCACGGGCGGAACTACCCACGTCAGCCGCCCCGCTCCCGTCTCTCGCGCCCGCCGTTACCCGGCCATCGCCGAGCTGTGACGAAGCCGCCGGAAGCGACGGGTCCCGGCCACATTGTCACGGCCCCTATCGCGTACTCGTGACGACGGTCACAGATGGGTGATAACTTCGTCGGGAGAGCTGAGCGCGCACCGACCAAGGCCGTTCGCCGAGGAGGCCGCCCGTCATGAGTCCCTTCACCGGCTCCGCCGCCCGCACCGCCGACTGGCGCCATCTGCGGGTCGCCCACGACGACGGCGTCGCCACCGTCACCCTCGCCCGCCCCGACAGGCTCAACGCGCTCACCTTCGGCGCCTACGCCGACCTGCGCGACCTGCTCGCCGAACTGTCCCGCGAGCGCTCCGTGCGCGCCCTCGTGCTGGCCGGCGAGGGGCGCGGCTTCTGCTCGGGCGGCGACGTGGACGAGATCATCGGCGCCACCCTGGCCATGGACACCGCCGAGCTGCTCGACTTCAACCGGATGACCGGCCAGGTGGTGCGGGCGGTGCGCGAGTGCCCGTTTCCGGTGATCGCGGCGGTGCACGGCGTGGCCGCCGGCGCCGGGGCCGTGCTCGCGCTGGCCGCCGACTTCCGGGTGGCCGACCCGAGCGCCCGGTTCGCGTTCCTGTTCACCCGGGTCGGACTGTCCGGCGGCGACATGGGCGCCGCCTATCTGCTGCCCCGCGTGGTCGGTCTCGGCCACGCCACCCGGCTGCTGATGCTGGGCGAGCCGGTGCGGGCGCCCGAGGCCGAGCGGATCGGCCTGATCAGCCTCCTCACCGACGAGGGCCACGCCGACGAGGAGGCCCAGTCCCTCGCCCGCCGCCTCGCCGACGGCCCCGCCCTCGCGCACGCCCAGACCAAGGCCCTGCTCACCGCCGAACTGGACATGCCCCTGTCCGCGGCCGTCGAGCTGGACGCCGCCACCCAGGCCCTGCTGATGAACGGCGAGGACTACGCCGAGTTCCACGCCGCCTTCACCGAGAAGCGGCCCCCCAAGTGGCAGGGGCGGTGAGGGCGCGGTGACCGGCGCGCCCCGGCAGGAGACGACCGGCGCACCCCGAGGCGGGGCGAACGGCCCGCTCAGGGTCGCGGTCGTCGGCGGCGGCCCCGGCGGCCTGTACACGGCGGCCCTGCTCAAACGGCTCGACCCGGCCCGCGAGATCACCGTCTTCGAACGCAACGCGCCCGACGTCACCTTCGGTTTCGGCGTCGTCCTCTCCGACGAGACGCTCGGCGGCATCGAGCACGCCGACCCGGTGGTCCACGAGGCGCTCCAGCGGGACTTCGTGCGCTGGGACGACATCGACATCGTGCACCGCGGCACCCGGCACACCTCCGGCGGCCACGGCTTCGCCGCGCTCGGCCGGCACCGGCTGCTGCACATCCTCCAGGAGCGCTGCCGCTCGCTCGGCGTCGCGCTGCGCTTCCGCACCGAGGCCCCGGACCCGGCCCGGCTGAAGGAGACGTACGACCTGGTCGTCGCCGCCGACGGTGTGCACAGCGCCACCCGCGCGGCCCACGCCGACGTGTTCCGGCCCCGGCTGACGCAGCACCGCTGCCGCTACATCTGGCTCGCCGCCGACTTCGCCTTCGACGCCTTCCGCTTCGAGATCGCCGAGACCGAGCACGGCGTGATGCAACTGCACGGCTATCCGTTCGCCGCCGACGCCTCCACCGTGATCGTGGAGATGCGCGAGGAGGTGTGGCGGGCGGCCGGCTTCGCCGAGCTGGACGAACAGGGCTCGGTGGAGCGCTGCGCCAAGATCTTCGCCGACGCCCTGGGCGGCCGCCCGCTGCGCTCCAACAACTCCGCCTGGACCACCTTCCGCACGGTGGTCAACGAACGCTGGTCGCACGGCAACCTCGTCCTGCTCGGCGACGCCGCCCACACCGCCCACTTCTCCATCGGCTCCGGCACCAAGCTCGCCGTCGAGGACGCCCTCGCGCTCGCCGCCTGCCTGGACGAACAGCCCACCCTCGCCGAGGCGTTGACCGCCTACGAGGACGAACGCAAACCCGTCGTCGCCTCCACCCAGCGGGCCGCCCGGGCCAGCCTGGAGTGGTTCGAGAACCTGGACCTCTACCTCGGCCAGCGGCCCCGCCAGTTCGCCTTCAACCTGCTCACCCGCAGCCGCCGGGTCACCCACGGCAACCTGCGGCTGCGCGACGCCCGCTTCACCGACGCCGTCGAGCGCGACTTCGGCTGCCCGCCCGGCACCCCGCCGATGTTCACCCCGTTCCGGCTGCGCGGCCTGACCCTGCGCAACCGGGTCGTGGTCTCGCCCATGGACATGTACTCCGCCGTCGACGGCGTCCCCGGCGACTTCCACCTCGTCCACCTCGGCGCCCGCGCACTCGGCGGGGCGGGGCTGGTGATGACCGAGATGGTGTGCGTCAGCCCCGAGGGCCGGATCACCCCCGGCTGCGCCGGACTGTGGACCGGCCGGCAGACCGAGGCCTGGCGGCGGATCACCGACTTCGTCCACCGGCAGGCGCCCGGCGCCGCGATCGGCGTGCAGCTCGGCCACAGCGGACGCAAGGGCTCCACCAAAGTCATGTGGGAGGGCATCGACGAACCGCTGCCCGAGGGCAACTGGCCGCTGGTCGCCGCCTCCCCACTGCCCCACCGCCCCGGCGGCCAGATCCCGCGCGAGGTGACCCGGGCACAACTCACCGACATACGCGAGCAGTTCGCCACCTCCGCCTGGCGGGCCGCCCGGGCCGGCTTCGACCTCCTCGAACTGCACTGCGCCCACGGCTACCTGCTCTCCGGCTTCCTCTCCCCGCTCACCAACCACCGCACCGACGCCTACGGCGGCTCACTGGACAAACGGCTGCGCTTCCCGCTGGAGGTGTTCGACGCGGTGCGCGCGGTGTGGCCGGAGGAACGGCCGATGACCGTCCGGCTGTCGGCCACCGACTGGGCCGAGGGCGGCACCACGGCCGAGGAAGCGGTGGAGATCGCCCGCGCCTTCGCCGCGCACGGCGCCGACGCCGTCGACGTGTCCACCGGGCAGGTGGTGGCCGAGGAGCGGCCGGAGTTCGGGCGCTCGTACCAGACGCCGTTCGCCGACCGCATCCGCAACGCGGTGGGCGTCCCGGTGATCGCGGTCGGCGCGATCTCGTCCTGGGACGACGTCAACTCCCTGATCCTGGCCGGGCGCACCGACCTGTGCGCGCTGGCCCGCCCGCACCTGTACGACCCGCACTGGACCCTGCACGCCGCCGCCGAGCAGGGCTACGAGGGCCCCGCCGCCGTCTGGCCCGCTCCCTACCGCGCCGGCAGCCGCCGCCCCCGGACCGGCCGCACGGACGCGCCCAAACCCCGCCTCACCCTGCGTAGTTGAGCCGAGGCGCGGGCGTCACACCCGGCCGGCCGGAACGGACACCCCCGCGTAGACCGCGCCCGCCTCGTGCAGCCGCTCGTGCAGCGCCCGGAACACGGCCGCCGAACGGGCGCCCGGCCAGTTGGCGGGCAGCAGCCGGGCGGGCAGGCCCGGGTCGGCGTAGGGGAGATGCCGCCAGGAGTCCAGGGCGAGCAGATAGTCCCGGTACGCCTCCTCCGGCGGGGTGTCGGCGCGCTCCTCCCAGGCGCGCAGCACCGGCGCGTGCCGGTCGAGGAACGCCTCGTGCTGCGCGGCCAGGGCCGCCAGGTCCCACCAGCGGGCCACCGCCTGGGCCGTCGGCGCGAACCCCAGGTGGTCGCCGCGGAAGAAGTCCACGTACACGTCCAGGTCCAGCCGCCGCAGCGTGTTGCGGGTCTCCTCGTACAGCCGGGCCGGGGCGATCCACACCCCGGGCGCCGCCGTGCCGAAGCCGAGCCCGGCCAGCCGGGAGCGCAGCACGTGCCGCTTCTGCCGCTGCGACTCCGGCACCGAGAACACCGCCAGCACCCAGCCCTCGTCCTCGCCGGGCGCCCCCGCGTACACCCGGCGGTCGCCGTCCTCCAGCAACTGGAGTGCCTGTGGCGAGAGTTCGTAGCCGGCCGCGCCCTGCCCGGTGCGGGCCGGGAGCAGCAGCCCGCGCCGTTTGAGGCGGGACACCGAGGAGCGCACGGAGGGCGCGTCCACGCCCACCGCGGCCAGCAGCCGGATCAGCTCCGCGACGGGCACCGGGCCCGGCACGAAGCGGCCGTACGCGCCGTACAGCGTGACGATGAGGGATCTCGGGGCGGGTTGCGCGGACTGCTCGGACACGTTGATCATTTTAGGTCGTCGGGTGTCACCGCCCGTCGTGGGTGTCCGGGGCGCGCAGTCTGAACCGCTGGAGTTTCCCGGTCGCCGTGCGCGGCAGCGCGTGGACGAAGACGATCTCACGCGGGCACTTGTAGGGCGCCAGCTCCTCCTTGACGTACGCGCGCAGCGCCCGGGCGTCCCGCGCCGCGCCCTCCCGTACGACCACGTACGCCACCACCACCTGGCCGCGGGCGTCGTCCGGCCGGCCGACGACCGCGGCCTCGACCACGTCCGGGTGGCGCAGCAGCGCGTCCTCGACCTCCGGTCCCGCGATGTTGTAGCCCGCCGAGATGATCATGTCGTCGGCGCGGGCGACATAGCGAAAGTAGCCGTCGGCGTCGCGGACGTAGGTGTCGCCGGTGACGTTCCAGCCGTCGCGCACGTACGCGCGCTGGCGGGGGTCGGCGAGGTAGCGGCAGCCGACCGGGCCCTGCACGGCGAGCAGCCCCGGCGTCCCGTCGGGCACGGGCCGCCCGTCCTCGTCCTGCACCCGCGCCCGCCAGCCCGGCACCGGCACACCCGTGGTCCCCGGCCGGATGTCCGCGTCCGCCGCCGAGATGAAGATGTGCAGCAGCTCGGTGGCGCCGATGCCGTTGACGATGCGCACACCCGTCCGTTCGTGCCAGGCGTGCCAGGTGGCGGCGGGCAGGTTCTCACCGGCCGACACACACCTGCGCAGCGAGGAGAGGTCGTGGGCGGCCGGCTCCTCCAGCATCGCCCGGTAGGCGGTCGGCGCGGTGAACAGCACGGAGACCCGGTGCTCGGCGACCGCGCCCAACAGCTGCCGCGGATGGGCCTCTTCGAGCAGCAGGGCGCTGGCGCGGGCCCGCATCGGGAAGACGACCAGGCCGCCGAGGCCGAAGGTGAACCCGAGCGGCGGACTGCCCGCGAACACGTCGTCCGGGCGCGGCCTGAGCACCCGCGCGGAGAAGGTGTCCGCGATCGCCAGCACGTCCCGGTGGAAGTGGACGCAGCCCTTGGGGCGGCCGGTGGTGCCCGAGGTGAACGCGATCAGCGCCACGTCGTCCGCTGCGGTGTCCACGGCCGGGAACGGGGTGCCGGGCGCCGGACGGCGCAGCAGGTCGTCGGGCCCGTCGCCGCCGTACGTCGCCAGGCGCAGCCCCGGCACCTCGGCCTTGACCAGGTCGTCCACCGATCTGATGTCGCACAGCGCGTGCCGGACGCGGGCGATCTCGCAGAGGGTGCTCAGCTCGTGGGCGCGCTGCTGGGCCAGTACGGTGACGGCGACCGCGCCCGCCTTGAGCACGGCCAGCCAGCAGGCGGCCAGCCACGGCGTGGTGGGGCCGCGCAGCAGCACCCGGTTGCCGGGCACCACGCCGAGGCCGGCGGTCAGGACGTGCGCGACGCGGTCCACACGGGCGCGCAGCTCGCCGTAGGTCCAGACGTCGCCGGCGGGCGTGCGGAACACCGGCCGCCCGGCGTCGGCGTCGCCCGGTGGGCCGAGCAGCTCGGCGGCGCAGTTCAGCCGGGCCGGGTAGCGCAGCTCCGGCAGGTCGAACCGCAGCTTCGGCCACTGGTCCGGGGGCGGGAGATGATCGCGCGCGAACGTGTCGACGTGGGCGGACGGGTGGTCCATGGCGGTTCGCCCCCTTGGTGTGGTGGGCTCGCACCTGGAGCGTAGCGCGTTGGTGACGACAGTCAACGGTACGCGATACCGTGGGGGCGAGCCCCGGCCGCGCGGGCGGCCCGGCGGAGGGAGGACCGGCGGATGCCCGCTTTCTCGCTCGAACCCGAACAGCAGGCATGGTGCGCCGAGTTGCGCACACTGGCCGCCCAACGGCTGCGGCCGGTCGCCGAGAAGGGCGAGCCGGGCCGCGTCGACCGCGCCCTCCTCGCCGAACTCGGCCGACTGGGTCTGCTGGAGCGCCTGTTCACCTCGGGCGCCCTGGACCTGTGCCTCATGCGGGAGTCCCTGGCCCACGGCTGCACCGAGGCCGAGACCGCGCTCGCCCTCCAGGGCCTCGGCGCCCACCCCGTCCACGCCCACGGCACCCCCGCCCAGCGCGCCCGCTGGCTGCCCGCGGTGGCCGACGGCAGCGCGGTGGCGGCCTTCGCCCTGAGCGAGCGGGCGGCGGGCTCGGACGCGGCGGCCCTCACCCTGCGCGCCGACCCCGACCCCGACCCCGACCCCGGCGCGGGCGGGGGAGCGGGGCGGGGCTGGCGGCTCACGGGGGAGAAGTGCTGGATCTCCAACGCCCCCGAGGCCGACTTCTACACCGTCTTCGCGCGCACCGCACCCGGCGCAGGCTCCCGCGGGATCACCGCCTTCCTGGTCCCCGCCGACCGCCCCGGCCTCACCGGCAGCGCGCTGGACATGCTCTCCCCGCACCCGATCGGCGCCCTCGCCTTCGACGGCGTCCCCGTCACGGCCGACGACGTGCTCGGCGAGGCGGACCGCGGCTTCCGGGTCGCGATGGGCACCCTCAACCTCTTCCGGCCCAGCGTCGGCGCCTTCGCCCTCGGCATGGCGCAGGCCGCGCTGGAGGCGACCCTCGCCCACACCGCCCGCCGGGACGCCTTCGGCGGCAAGCTGAGCGACCTGCAGACCGTCGCCCACCAGGTCGCCGAGATGGCCCTGCGCACCGAGGCGGCCCGCCTGATGGTCTACGCGGCGGCCACCGCGTACGACGACGGCGCACCCGGCGTGCCCCGGCGCGCCGCGATGGCGAAGCTGCTCGCCACCGAGACGGCGCAGTACGTCGTCGACACCGCCGTCCAGCTGCACGGCGCCCGCGCCCTGCGCCGCGGCCACCTCCTCGAACACCTCTACCGCGAGGTGCGCGCACCCCGGATCTACGAGGGCGCGAGCGAGGTGCAGCGGGGCATCATCGCCAAGGAGCTGTACGCCGAGACTCCGCCGCCGGCCGGGGAGGCCCCGTGACCACCGAGCGCGTCAACCCGCCCGAGCTGTCCCCGCCCACCGGCTTCTCGCACGCCGTCGTCGCCACCGGCTCCCGCGTGCTGTTCCTGGCCGGCCAGACCGCCCTCGACGGCGAGGGCAAGGTGGTCGGCGACACCCTGCCCGAGCAGTTCGCCCGCGCCCTCGCCAACCTCCTCACCGCCCTGCGCGCCGCCGGCGGCTCACCCGCCGACCTGGCCCGTGTCACGGTCTACGCCACCGACGTCGCCGCCTACCGCGCCCACGCCTCCGAACTCGGCCGCATCTGGCGCCAGTCGGCGGGCCGCGACTACCCGGCGATGGCGGTCGTGGAGGTCGTCCGGCTGTGGGACGAGCGGGCCTTGGTGGAACTCGACGGGTTCGCGGTGCTGGCCTAGCCCGGGCCTCTCGTCCGGATCATGCCGGGCTCGCGGGGACCGGCGCCGCACCTCGCCACCACACCCGCGCACGGGGCGCTCGGCCCCGGTGCGGGCTGCGCGCCCGGGCGGACGCCCTGCGGGCAGGGCCTGTGCCCGGAGGACCGGCCGGCGTCCTGCGGGCAGGCCCTGGGCCCGGAGGGCTGCGGCGGGCGTCCTGCGCGCGAGGTCGCGCCGGTGGCGGCGAACGGGCCGGGGGGCAAGTCGCATGGGCCGTTAGACGGAAGTCCGAGTGGACTCGCGTCGTGAGGGCGAGGATCACGGACGCCCGCCCGGTACCAGTGGAACCCCGCATTCCAGTTCCTCGGGAGGCCCCCATGTCCGTAGCGTCAGCGTCCTTCGGATCAGCCCGCCGTGTGCTCGGCACCCTCGGCGCGGTCGCGGCCACGCTGCTCCTCGCCGCGCCGGCCGCCACGTCCGCCGTCGCCACCGCGTCCACCACCGACGCCGAGACCGTGACCGTGGACCGCACGGTCCGCCAGGCGGCGGACGGCACCGTCACGATCTCCGGCACCTACCGCTGCACCGGCGCCACCGGCGCGGTCTTCATCAGCTCGGCCATCAGCCAGGGCGACTCGGACGAGACCCAGTCCATCGGCGGCACGCAAGCCGTCTGCGACGGCGGCACGCACCGCTGGACCAACCGGGGCATCGCCTACCACACCTTCGCCCACGGCCGCGCGCACGTCCAGGCCATCATCACGGAGCTGGTCCCGCAGGGCATCCTGCTGGTGCCCGCCTTCCACGCGCTGCGCGACCAGGACGTCACCGTGGCCGGGGCCTGACCGCGCCCGCGCCCCGCTCAGCCCGGCGGGCCGTCGTAGACGAGGAGGCCGTCCTCGCGCAGCCGGGCGCCGGCCGTGGGGACGTGCGGGACGGTCCGCCCGTCGTGCATGAGGTGGCGCACGGGCACCCCGCGCGCGAGTTCCGCGAAGTCGGCGATCAGCCGGCGGTGGCAGCGCCACCACACCGCCTCGCCGCACATCACCGCCGTCCGCCGCCCGGCCGCCTCGCCGAGCAGCCGGTCCATGGCGGCGACGAACCCGGGGGTGCGCGTGTACCCGGCGTAGCCGCGGAAGGAGTCGTTGCGCCAGAAGGTGTCCGGGCT
The DNA here is from genome assembly GCF_019890635.1 of Streptomyces sennicomposti. Classification (GTDB taxonomy): domain Bacteria; phylum Actinomycetota; class Actinomycetes; order Streptomycetales; family Streptomycetaceae; genus Streptomyces; species Streptomyces sennicomposti. The sequence goes on along the minus strand of NZ_JAIOAB010000027.1, from coordinate 38,024 downwards.
GTCCGGGGCCGGCTCGCGGAACCCGCCGAGGTCGGGCTCCCAGCGGTAGTCGATGCCGTCCTCGGGCAGCCACCGGGCGAGCCGGTCCCGCAGCAGGTCCGGGTCCCGGCGGCTGCCCGGGGCGGTGCGCACGTCCACGATCGCGGCGACCCCGGCCCCGTGCAGCAGGCCGGTGATCTCCTCGCGCCCCGCGGTGCCGTGCCCGAAGGTGTACAGGGGTTCGTTCATGGCGGCGCACCTTCGCGATCGGGGCCGCGACCGTGGGGTACGGGTCACCAGGACGGCGCACGCCATGCCGGCCGCCCGCACCCCCCGTGACCCCCCCCGCGAGCCCGCCGCACCCCGAGCCCGCCGCACCCCGCCGCACCGCTGGGGCCGCCGGTGCCCTGCGGGGCTCGCGACCGTCCCCGGGACTCCCGACCCCGTCCCCGGGACTCCCGACCGCCTCCGGGACTCCCGACTGCCTCGGGGCTCGCGACCGCCCCGGGGCCGCCGCCACGCCCCCGGCCCGCCGCGGGGCCTCACATGTTGATCATGTGCCCCGCGAGCCCGTGCACCGCTTCCTTGACCGCCTCGCCCAGCGTCGGGTGGGCGTGCACGTTGCGGGCGACCTCGTGCACCGTGAGGTCCCACTGCTGCGCCAGGGTCAGCTCCGGCAGCAGCTCGGTGACCTCCGGCCCGATCAGGTGAGCGCCCAGCAGCTCGCCGTGGGCGCCGTCGCTGATCACCTTCACGAAGCCGACCGGCTCGCCCAGCCCGTGCGCCTTGCCGTTCGCGGTGAACGGGAACTTGGCCACCTGGACGTCGAAGCCCGCCTCGCGGGCCTGCGCCTCGGTGTGGCCGAAGCTGGCGATCTGCGGCTGGCAGTAGGTCGCGCGCGGGATCATGCGGAAGTCGACCTCCATGGTCTCCGCGCCGCCGATCGTCTCCGCGGCGATCACGCCCATGGTCTCGGCCGCGTGCGCCAGCATCAGCTTGCCGGTCACATCGCCGATCGCGTACAGGCTCGGCACGTTGGTGCGGCCGCGCCCGTCGACCTCGATGGCGCCCCGGTCGGTGAGCCGCACCCCGGTCGTCTCCAGGCCGTAGCCGGTCACCCGCGGGGCGAAGCCGATCGCCTGGAGCACCTTGTCGGCCTCCAGCACCTGCCGGGCGCCGTTCTTGTCCACGGTGACCCGGACCGGCCGCGCGGGGTCGGAGTCGTCGATGGACTCGACGCGCGTGGAGGTGTGCACCTCGATGCCGAGCTTGCGGTAGTGCTTGGCGAGTTCTTTGGACACGTCGGCGTCCTCGGCCGGCACGATCCGGTCGGCGAACTCCACCACGGTCACCTTCACACCGTAGTTGTGCAGCACGTACGCGAACTCGACGCCGATCGCGCCGGCCCCGGCGATGACGATGCTGCCGGGCAGTTCCTCGGTGAGGATCTGCTCCTCGTAGGTGACGACGCGTTCGCTCAGCCCGGTGCCGGGCAGCAGGCGCGTGGTGGCGCCCGCCGCGATGACGCAGTGGTCGAACGTCACGGTCCGGGTGGTGCCGTCGGACAGGGCGACCTGGAGGGTGTGCGCGTCGCTGAAGACGCCGCGGCCGTCGTACTCGGTGATCTTGTTCTTGCGCATCAGGTAGTGCACGCCGGCCACCCGGCCCTCCGCCACGTCCCGGCTGCGCTTGAAGGCCGCGCCGTAGTCGAACGTGATGGGGGAGTCGGACCGGATCCCGAACGTCTCGGCCCGCCGGGTGACGGTGTGCGCCAACTCGGCGTTGCGCAGCAGGGCCTTGGAGGGGATGCAGCCCACGTTCAGGCACACCCCGCCCCAGTACTTCTCCTCGACCACGGCGGTGGACAGGCCGAGTTGAGCGGCACGCACCGCGGCGGTGTAGCCGCCGGGCCCCGCGCCGAGAACCACGACATCGTAATGATCGCTCATGCACGTCACTCTGCGGGATGCCGCGGCCCCGCGCAACGAACCCGGGCGGCACGTGACGTACGGCGCAGTGGACCCGGCGGCGGGGGAGGCGGGTGCGGCGCGCGACCCGGTCCGGTACGTGACGTACCACGCGGCGGCCCCTCGCCATCTGGCCCACTCGGCAAGGCTGTTCGACGCCCCGGCCGCCGCCCGGCGCGTCCCGAGGCGGGCATGACATCCTGTGTCGCCACAGGACGTCATGGAATGCCGGACGACGAGGGCGGGCGTCCGGAGGGTCGGGGTAGATCGATGAAGCTCTGCTTTCTGGTGGAGGAGCAGTACCGCCACGACGGCATGCCGGTCGAGGTGATCCGCCAACTGACGTCCTGGGGACACCAGGTGGACGTACTGCGGCCGGGCGGCGCCCTGCTGCGCATGACGGAGGCGCTGCAGGACGCCGCCCATGACGCGTGGGTGCTCAAGACGGTCTCCGGCGGCCCGGGCCTCACCCTGCTGGAGGCCGCCGCCGCGGCCGGGACGACGACCATCAACGACGCCCGCTCGATCCGCGGCGTCCGGGACAAGGCGCTGGCGGCGGCGATCGGCCGCGGCCGCGGGCTCCCGCTGCCGCCGACCTACGCGGCGGCCGGACCCGAACTCCTCGCGCAGATACCGGAGTCGGAGTACCCGATCGTGGTCAAGCCCGCCGACGGCAGCTCCGGACGGGCCGTGCACCTGGTGCGATCGCCGGACCGGCTCGCCGCGCTCGCCCCCGAACTGGCCGGCGAGGGCCTGCTCATCGCCCAGCCCTACATCCCCAACTCGGGCGTGGACATCAAGGTGTACGGCGTCGGCGGCGAGCTGTACGCGACCGAGCGCCGCTCCCCGCTCCACCCCGACCACGCGGCGCCCGAACGCCGGGTGCCGCTGTCGGACGAGGTGGCCGCCGTCGCCGCCCAGGCCGGGGTGGTCTACGGCCTCGACCTGTACGGCGTGGACGTGGTGCTGGGACCGGACGGCCCCGTGGTGGTCGACGTCAACGACTTCCCCAGTTTCCGCCAGGTCCCCGACGCCACCGCGCGGGTGGCCCGCGCCGTGCTCGCCCTGGCCGCCCGCGGCGCCCGGACCGCCGAACCGGCCGAGCCCGTGCGGCCGCGGATGCCCGAACAGCGCGGGGCGGCCGAGGCGGCCGGAACGGCCGTACCGCCCGCCGGAGACGCCGGGTCGCCGGCCGGGGCGGCCGGGGCTTCCGCGTCGCAGGGCCCGGCGGCCGGGTCGGCGCGGCGTGCCGGCCAGGCGGCGCAGGTTCCCGTGCCGGCGGGCAAGGCCGGATGAGGAGCCGTATGAGGATCGGCCTGATCACCTCCGACCCCGCCCACCCGCTGCTGGCCGCGACCACCGCGCTGCTCGCCGCCGAGCACACGGTGCAGACGCTGGACCCGGCGACCGCCGAACCCCCGGAGCCGCCCGAGGGCCCCGCCGACGTGTATCTGCTCAAGGCGCGCACGCCGCGGGCGATCTCCCTCGCCCGCGCGCTGGAACGGCGCGGCGCCCGGGTGCTGAACTCGGCCGCCGCGACCGAGCTGTGCCAGGACCGTACGGCGATGGCGGAGCAGGCCCGGCGGGCCGGCCTGCCGTTCGCGGCCACCCGCACCTACCCCACGCTCGCCGAATGCGCCGAATGCGCGGACGCGCAGGGGCGGGACGGCCGTTCCGGCCTCCCCGGACCGGTGGTGGTCAAGAGCCGGCACAGCCGCAAGCACGATCTGGTGACCCGCGTGGACAGCGCCGCGCAGCTGCGCGAGCTGGCCGCCGCGCACCCCGAAGAGCCGGTCGTGGTGCAGGAGTTCGCGCCCAACAGCGGCTGGGACCACAAACTGTGGGCGATCGGGGACCGCGTCTTCACGGCCCTGCGCCGCTCCGAACTCTCACCCGGCGGCCGCGGCCCCACACGGCCGCTCGCCCCCGACAGCCTGCCGCCCGGCTGGACCGCCCTGGTCCACCGGGTCGGCGAGGTGTTCGCCCTGGACGTCTACGGCGTGGACGTCATCGACCGGGGCGACGGCGTCCCGCTGATCGTGGACGTCAACGCCTTCCCCGGGGTCCGCGACCAGCCGGGCGCCCCGCAGGCCCTGGCGGCCCTGACCCTGTCGAGCGCGGGCGCGGGCGCGGGCGCGGGCGCCTGACGCCTGACACCCGGACGGCGCGGGTGTGCGGGGCGCGACGGGGGGAGGCGGGATGTCCCGACACCGCACGCCGACCCCCCGGAAGGAGCAGCGACCGTCCGTCGGACGGTGGGCGTGCGCCCGTCACGACCGCCCCCTCACACCTCCGACTCGCTCGCGATGGCGTTCACCGCGGCGGCGGCGATGGCGCTGCCCCCGCGACGGCCGCGTACGACCAGATGGTCGAGGCCCGCGGGGTGGGCGATCAGCGCGTCCTTGGACTCGGCGGCCCCGACGAAGCCGACCGGGACGCCGATGACGGCGGCGGGCCGGGGCGCGCCCTCGTCGATCATCTCCAGCAGCCGGAACAGGGCGGTGGGCGCGTTGCCGACCGCGACCACGGCGCCCTCCAGCCGGTCCCGCCACAGCTCCAGCGCGGCGGCGCTGCGCGTGGTGCCGAGCTCGGCGGCCAGCTCCGGGACGGCCGGGTCGGAGAGGGTGCACAGCACCTCGTTGCCGGCGGGCAGCCGCCCCCGGGTGATGCCGCTGGCCACCATCCGCACATCGCACAGGATCGGCGCCCCGGCGCGCAGCGCCTCGCGGGCGCGGGCCACGACGGCCGGGGTGTGGGCGAGGTCGCGGACGAGATCGACCATGCCGCAGGCGTGGATCATCCGCACCGCCACCCGGGCGACGTCGGCGGGCAGGCCCGCGAGGTCCGCCTCGGCGCGGATGGTGGCGAAGGACCGGCGGTAGATGGCCGCGCCGTCCTTCTCGTAGTCGTAGCTCGTCACGCGCTCTTCCCGCCGCTCCCGGTCGTCGTGCGGCTCGGGTCTCTTCGCCGCCGGGTCGGACGGAGATCAGCCGTGGACATGGCGGCGAGCATACCGAGGCCGGGATGGGGCCGCGCCGACACGGGAGGGGGTCCTAGGCCCATCGTCCGACGGCGCGTTACCGTTCTTGCTGTTAGCGTGCAGCTGCATACCATTGGCAATAAGGAGGACGCCGGACATGGCGCTTTACACGCTCCCCGAGCTTCCGTACGACTACGCGGCGCTGGCCCCGGTCATCAGCCCCGAGATCATCGAGCTGCACCACGACAAGCACCACGCGGCGTACGTGAAGGGCGCGAACGACACGCTGGAGCAGCTCGCGGAGGCGCGGGACAAGGAGTCGTGGGGCTCGATCAACGGCCTGGAGAAGAACCTCGCGTTCCACCTCTCCGGGCACATCCTGCACTCCATCTACTGGCACAACATGACCGGCGACGGCGGCGGCGAGCCGCACGAGAAGGACGGCGTGGGCGAGCTGGCCGACGCCATCGCCGAGTCCTTCGGCTCCTTCGCCGGCTTCAAGGCTCAGCTGTCCAAGGCGGCGGCCACCACCCAGGGTTCGGGCTGGGGCGTCCTCGCCTACGAGCCGCTGAGCGGCCGCCTGATCGTCGAGCAGGTCTACGACCACCAGGGCAACGTCGGCCAGGGCTCCACCCCGATCCTGGTCTTCGACGCCTGGGAGCACGCCTTCTACCTGCAGTACAAGAACCAGAAGGTGGACTTCATCGAGGCCATGTGGCAGGTCGTCAACTGGCAGGACGTGGCCAAGCGCTACGCCACCGCCAAGGAGCGCGGCAACAGCCTCCTCCTCGCCCCCTGACCAGGCGTGACCACCCCTTGGCCGGGGACCGTCCCCTGGCGGGGCGCCACCCCTCGACCGGGGTCACCCCCCGACCGGGGTCACCCCCTGACCGGGGGCTGACACGGCACACCTGCCGGTGACCGTCTTCTCCTCCACCACCACCGGCACAGCCTCACCGAAGGGCTCCCCGGCCTGACCGCCGCGGGAGCCCTTCCCCGCCTGCGGCCCGTGAGTTCCTGATGGAGACGGGCCCTGCTGCTATGGTCCCGGCATGTTCCTCCTCCGCGCGTAGACCGAAAGACAGCCTCCGCCCTGCCGCGGATCAAGGCTGCGCCGTCTTCGGCCTGCTTCCGGCGCGCGTACGCGTGCCACATCCGATGAGGAACGTCCTATGCCTTCCCCTGCGCGAAAACCTTCGTATGCAGCGGTGGTGCGCCAGCCCTGTGCGCTGCGCACCTTCGCTGCGGCCACCGTCGGCCGCTTCTCGTACTTCCTGGCCCCACTGCGCGCCCGACTGCTCGACCGGCGAGGACCCCGGCGGGTCCTGCCGGCCCTGTCGACGGCCTACCTCGTCGCGGACGAGTGCGCCACGGACAAGACGCGCATCCAGGCCGGAACCTGGGTCAACGGCGCTTTCAACGCGGGCAGTTCCGGCGGGACCACGACCGTGGGCCTGCTCCTGGGACAGCTGTCCCTGCCCGTGTGCTTCGTGGCGGCGGCGGTTCCCGCCCTGGCCTCCACCGCCACCGCACTCGTACGACCCGGGCGGACCCTTCGACCGGCGGCGGCGGCGAAGACCGCGACCGCAGCCGCCGACATGTCCGCGGACGTCCGGTGACGCGTGGGCGGAGGGGGAGCCGCCGCTCACCTCGGGGCGCGGCCCCCCGAGCCGTGCCGGATCGGCATGTGTTGTCCGCGCCGGAACCGGGCGCTCACCGCGCCGCGTGAGTCCGCTGCGCCGCGATCCCCGTCGTCGCCCGCGAGCGCCGGGCGAGGAGGCGTTGGCGGCGGGCCTCGTAGAGGACGACGGCGGCGGCGTTGGACGCGTTCAGGGAGCTGGCCGAGCCGGTCATCGGGATGCTGACCACGTGGTCGCAGAGGTCGCGCCAGGCCGCGCTGAGGCCCGCGGTCTCGTTGCCGATCAGCAGGAGGACCGGCTGGGTCAGGTCGAACTCCGAGACGTCGGCCTCCCCGTCCTCGTCCGTGCCGACGACGGCCACCGGCCGCCCCTGGGCGCGCTCCTTCGCCAGCCACTCCACGACCTCGTGGTGCGAGGGGCTGCGCACCACGGGCACCGCGAAGAAGGAACCCGTGGAGGCGCGCACCGACTTGGGGTCGTAGGGGTCGGCGGCGTGCCCCGTCACGATGAGGCCGTCGGCGCCGAACGCGTCCGCCGAGCGCACGATGCTGCCGATGTTGCCGGGCTGCGTCGGCCGGTCGAAGAGCAGACCGAGGAAGCCGTCGTGGACCGCGATCCGCGACAGGTCGTCCGGCTCCATCGCGACGACCGCCAGCACCTCCGCCGCCCCGTCCGCCTTCTCGCTCAGCTCCGCGAGCAACCGCGGCGCCATCGCGACGCGTTCGGCGTCGGTGCGGCGCAGCAGGTCCTCGGCCCAGCGGGAGAGCGGGCGGTCGGCGTCGTAGAGCAGGGACCGGACGGTCCAGCCGTGGTCCACGGCCATCGTGATCGGCCGCACGCCCTGGACCAGGAACTCCCGGGCGCGCCCCCGCTTGGTGCGGTTGCCGAGCAACGTCTGCAGCTGCTGGAAACGGGCATTGCGGGTCGAGATCCGCTGTACGGCCACCCGTCCTCCAAGCCGAGATGATCGGTGCGCCCGTCATCATCCCATGGCGTCGGCCCGGGCCCGCCGACCCGGGCCGACGGCGCCGGACCGCCCAGACGTCCTGGATGTCCCGGAACCCTCAGATGTCCCGGAAGATATCGATCTGCGCCCCGATCGAGTTCAGGCGTTCCGCCAGGTCCTCGTAGCCGCGGTTGATGACGTAGACGTTGCGCAGGACCGAGGTGCCCTCGGCGGCCATCATCGCCAGCAGGACGACGACCGCGGGGCGCAGGGCCGGCGGGCACATCATCTCGGCGGCGCGCCAGCGGGTCGGGCCCTCGACCAGGACCCGGTGCGGGTCGAGGAGCTGGAGGCGGCCGCCGAGGCGGTTGAGGTCGGTCAGGTAGATCGCGCGGTTGTCGTAGACCCAGTCGTGGATCAGGGTCTTGCCCTGCGCGGTGGCCGCGATCGCCGCGAAGAACGGGACGTTGTCGATGTTCAGGCCGGGGAACGGCATCGGGTGGATCTTGTCGATCGGCGCCTCCAGCTTGGAGGGCCGCACCGTGAGGTCGGTGAGCCGGGTGCGGCCGTTGTCCGCGAAGTACTCGGGGCTGCGGTCGTGGTCGAGCCCCATCTCCTCCAGCACCGCCAGCTCGATCTCCAGGAACTCGATCGGCACCCGGCGCACCGTCAGCTCGGACTCGGTGACGACCGCCGCGGCGAGCAGGCTCATCGCCTCGACCGGATCCTCGGAGGGGGAGTAGTCCACGTCCACGTCGATGACCGGCACGCCGTGCACGGTGAGCGTGGTGGTGCCGATGCCCTCGACCCGCACCCCGAGGGCCTCCAGGAAGAAGCACAGGTCCTGGACCATGTAGTTGCTGGAGGCGTTGCGGATGACGGTCACGCCGTCGTGGCGGGCCGCCGCCAGCAGCGCGTTCTCGGTCACCGTGTCGCCGCGCTCGGTCAGCACGATCGGCCGGTCCGGGCGCACCGCCCGGTCCACCACCGCGTGGTACTGCCCCTCGGTCGCCGCCACGTCCAGCCCGAACCGGCGCAGCGCGATCATGTGCGGCTCGATGGTGCGGGTGCCGAGGTCGCAGCCGCCGGCGTAGGGCAGCTTGAAGCGGTCCATGCGGTGCAGCAGCGGGCCGAGGAACATGATGATGGAGCGGGTGCGGACGGCCGCCTCGGCGTCGATGGCGTCGAGGTCGAGGTCGGCCGGCGGCACGATCTCCAGGTCGGTGCCGTCGTTGATCCAGCGGGTGCGGACGCCGATGGAGCCCAGCACCTCCAGGAGGCGGTAGACCTCCTCGATGCGCGCCACCCGGCGCAGCACCGTGCGCCCCCGGTTGAGCAGCGAGGCGCACAGCAGCGCGACACACGCGTTCTTGCTCGTCTTCACGTCGATCGCGCCGGACAGCCGACGGCCGCCGACCACCCTCAGATGCATGGGGCCCGCGTAGCCCAATGACACGATCTCGCTGTCCAGGGCCTCGCCGATACGGGCGATCATCTCAAGGCTGATGTTCTGGTTGCCGCGCTCGATGCGATTGACGGCGCTCTGACTGGTGCCGAGCGCTTCGGCGAGCTGCGCCTGCGTCCAGCCGCGGTGCTGCCGGGCGTCACGGATGAGCTTGCCGATGCGTACGAGGTAGTCGTCTGCCATGAGGTTGAGGTTATCTCAGATATGAGATGGCACCTCTTAAGGGGGGCCATTCGAGTGATGAGCTGTCAATCAGCCCTGGACCGACGGGTGCGACGCCAGCCGAAAGGTCCGGGCAAATCCACCGATGTCGTATGACGTCCGGTGCTGCTGTGGGTGTGTCGCGGACCGTGCTTCCCGCCGGTCGTGAGGGACCAGGAGTGCCTGTTGATGTTCAGCCGCACTCCCGGCAGGATCCGGAAACTCTTGCGGAACGTGAGCGGCATGCCGTGCCTCCTTCCGAACGCCGCTGAATGCGCCAACGCCCCTTCCGGATACCCCCGTTCGGCGTTCCGATCCGCCGGCCGGCGCCGGAGCCCGCCCGATGCGCCGGCGGCGGGCCGGTCGCCGGCCCTTCGCCGCAGCCGACTCCGCAGTCGTCTCCGCCACCGTCTTCGCCGTCGTCCTCGCCGGGCCGGCACGTCCACGTGGCCGTGCCTCCCGTCGTGGGCGCGCTCTCGTCCCAGCCGTCGCCACCCGTGCCGTCTGGCGTCTGCCGTCTGCCGCCACGTCCGTCGTCCCGTCGGCGTACGGGTCGTCCGAGTCCTGCTGGTCGTCCCGGGTCCCGGCCTGCCCTGCGCCGCTCCCGCCCCCGTGGTTCGATGAGGCGAACCGTCCCCCCCTCGCCCACGAACGTCCACGAACGCCCACGAACGCTCCGCGCCCGAGCGCGCCGAAGCCGGGCCGGGCATGACCATCCGGCCCCCATGTACTAGAGTTATCTCGACATCGAGATATCTGCCGAGGAGCACCGCAGTCGCACCCCGGTAAGGGTTACCTAACTTAGCCCTACCTTAGCTGATGGGGCGAGCGCCGTGGCGGCACTATGCGGTGGTCGCCGCATAGGGTTTGCGGTGTGGTGGTACGCGCACATCAATGAAGGAGACTGTCGTGTCGGCGAACAGCTTCGACGCCCGCAGCACGCTGCAGGTGGGCGACGAGTCGTACGAGATCTTCCGGCTTGACAAGGTCGAGGGCTCGGCCCGACTGCCTTACAGCCTGAAGGTCCTGCTGGAGAACCTGCTCCGCACCGAGGACGGCGCGAACATCACCGCCGACCACATCCGCGCCCTCGGCAACTGGGACTCCCAGGCCCAGCCGTCGCAGGAGATCCAGTTCACGCCGGCCCGCGTGATCATGCAGGACTTCACCGGCGTGCCCTGTGTCGTCGACCTCGCCACCATGCGCGAGGCCGTCAAGGAGCTGGGCGGCGACCCGGCGAAGATCAACCCGCTCGCCCCGGCCGAGCTGGTCATCGACCACTCCGTCATCGCCGACAAGTTCGGCACCAACGACGCCTTCAAGCAGAACGTCGAGCTGGAGTACGGCCGCAACCGCGAGCGCTACCAGTTCCTGCGCTGGGGCCAGACCGCCTTCGACGAGTTCAAGGTCGTCCCGCCCGGCACCGGCATCGTCCACCAGGTCAACATCGAGCACCTGGCCCGCGTCGTCATGGTCCGCGACGGCAAGGCGTACCCCGACACCCTGGTCGGCACCGACTCGCACACCACCATGGTCAACGGCCTCGGCGTCCTCGGCTGGGGCGTCGGCGGCATCGAGGCCGAGGCCGCCATGCTCGGCCAGCCGGTCTCCATGCTGATCCCGCGCGTCGTCGGCTTCAAGCTGACCGGCGAGCTGCCCACCGGCACCACCGCCACCGACCTGGTGCTCACCATCACCGAGATGCTGCGCAAGCACGGTGTGGTCGGCAAGTTCGTGGAGTTCTACGGCGAGGGCGTCGCCGCCACCTCGCTGGCCAACCGCGCCACCATCGGCAACATGTCGCCGGAGTTCGGCTCCACCGCCGCGATCTTCCCGATCGACGACGAGACCATCAACTACATGCGCCTGACCGGCCGCCCGGAGCAGCAGCTCGCGCTGGTCGAGGCGTACGCCAAGGAGCAGGGGCTCTGGCTGGACCCGAAGGCCGAGCCCGACTTCTCCGAGAAGCTCGAGCTGGACCTGTCCACGGTCGTGCCGTCCATCGCCGGCCCGAAGCGCCCGCAGGACCGCATCGTCCTGGCCCAGGCCGCCCAGCAGTTCAAGTCGGACGTCCTCAACTACGTGGACGTGGTGGACGAGGCGGGCAAGGAGTCCTTCCCGGCCTCCGACTCCCCGGCCGTCGCCCCCAACGGCGCCCCGTCCAACCCGGTCCAGGTCACCGCCCCCGACGGCACGACCTACGAGCTGGACCACGGCGCGGTCACCGTCGCGGCCATCACCTCCTGCACCAACACCTCCAACCCGTACGTCATGGTCGCCGCCGCGCTGGTGGCCAAGAAGGCGGTGGAGAAGGGCCTGACCCGCAAGCCGTGGGTCAAGACCACCCTCGCCCCGGGCTCCAAGGTCGTCACCGACTACTTCGACAAGGCGGGCCTGACCCCGTACCTGGACAAGGTCGGCTTCAACCTGGTCGGCTACGGCTGCACCACCTGCATCGGCAACTCCGGCCCGCTGCCGGAGGAGGTCTCCAAGGCGGTCAACGACCACGACCTCGCCGTCACCTCGGTGCTCTCCGGCAACCGCAACTTCGAGGGCCGGATCAACCCCGACGTCAAGATGAACTACCTGGCGTCCCCGCCGCTGGTCGTCGCCTACGCGATCGCCGGCTCCATGAAGGTGGACATCACCAAGGACGCCCTCGGCGTGGACCAGGACGGCAACCCGGTCTACCTGAAGGACATCTGGCCCTCGGAGTCCGAGGTCAACGACGTCGTCGCCAACGCCATCGGCGAGGACATGTTCTCCAAGTCCTACTCCGACGTGTTCGCCGGCGACGCCCAGTGGCAGTCGCTGCCGATCCCGACCGGCGACACCTTCGAGTGGGACGCCGAGTCCACCTACGTCCGCAAGCCCCCGTACTTCGAGGGCATGGCGATGGAGCCGGCCCCGGTCGAGGACATCACCGGCGCCCGGGTCCTGGCCAAGCTCGGCGACTCGGTCACCACCGACCACATCTCCCCGGCCGGTGCGATCAAGGCCGACACCCCGGCCGGCCAGTACCTCACCCAGCACGGCATCGAGCGCCGCGACTTCAACAGCTACGGCTCGCGCCGCGGCAACCACGAGGTCATGATCCGGGGCACGTTCGCCAACATCCGCCTGCGCAACCAGATCGCGCCGGGCACCGAGGGCGGCTACACCCGCGACTTCACGCAGGACGGCGGCCCGGTCGCCTTCATCTACGACGCCTCGCAGAACTACCAGGCGGCCGGTGTGCCGCTGGTCGTCCTGGCCGGCAAGGAGTACGGCTCCGGCTCGTCCCGCGACTGGGCCGCCAAGGGCACCGCGCTGCTCGGCGTGAAGGCCGTCATCGCCGAGTCCTACGAGCGCATCCACCGCTCGAACCTGATCGGCATGGGCGTGCTCCCGCTCCAGTTCCCGGAGGGCCAGTCCGCCGCGACCCTCGGCCTGACCGGCGAGGAGACCTTCTCCATCACCGGCGTCACCGAGCTGAACGACGGCACCACCCCGCGCACGGTGAAGGTCACCACCGACACCGGCGTCGAGTTCGACGCGGTCGTCCGCATCGACACCCCCGGTGAGGCGGACTACTACCGCAACGGCGGCATCCTGCAGTACGTGCTGCGCAGCCTGATCCGCAAGTAAGGGATCCACTGCGGCAGTCGGGCCGCATCCCCGGTGACGGGGGTGCGGCCCTTCGCGTTTCGCGTCCCAGGCGTTTACAGCCGTCACGGGGCGCGCTAGGTTCGTCCGGCGAGGTGGGAGCGCTCCCAATGGGCGGTGGACCGGAACCCCCCGTCCGGTCGCTCCCGCCTCGCGCCACCGCCTGTCGAGGCGGCGCGGAGGGACGGCTCGGCTTCGGCGGAACCAGGGCCTCTCGTTCGGATCACGCCGGGCGCGCGATCACGCCGGGCTCGCGCCTCGTCCGAACGAAAGACCCCAGGGGCTCGGGGCGGACCCGGCGGCCCCACGAGCGGACGGCCGCCGGGTCCGCGAGCCGGGCAGGCGAAGGGGGGAAGACGCCTGGTCCGGAGTGGTGCCGGCTTGTGACGACCATGAGCGCGACAACGTTGTCGGATGGTCTGTACATGACTCTACCGCGTCAACGGACAACGATGTCAACCCACTTGGCCCGCAAGTCACCCTGGTGAGTGGGTGCGGCCGGCCCCGGGGGCGGTACGCGGTCTTCCGGGGGGCCGCCGGGGCGCGCTACCGTCTCCGAGGCTTGTGCGACCCGTGGTGCGCGACCCGTCCCCGAAGGAGGGGCCGCCTCCCATGCGTTTCCGTCCGACCTCCCTGCTGCTGGCCGCGGTGCTCGCGGCCGGCGGCGCCACCCCCGCCCTCGCGGCGCCCGCCGCCCCCGACAGAGCCGGCCCCGCGCTGGTGAACGACCCGACGCCCTACGTCGATCCGCTGATCGGCACCAAGAACGGCGGCGACACCTTCCCGGGCGCCGTCACGCCGTTCGGCATGTTCTCCTTCAGCCCCGAGAACACCCGCGGCGACGCGACCCGGACCACCGCGCCCGGCGGCTACCAGTACGACGCCACCCGCATCCGCGGCTTCAGCCTCACCCACATGTCCGGCACCGGCTGCGCGGGCGGCAGCGGCGACATCCCGCTCTTCCCCTACGCCGGCCAGGTCACCACCTCCCCGGCCGCCGACACCAAGGACGCCGTCTACGCCGCCGACTTCCGGCACGCCGACGAGACGGCCGAGCCCGGCCACTACAAGGTCGGCCTCGCCTCCGGCGTCACCGCCGACCTCACCGCCACCGCCCGCACCGGCTCCGCCCGCTTCACCTACCCGGCCGACAAGCCCGCCTCGCTGCTCATCCGCACCGCCAACTCCGAGGTCGGCTCCACCACTTCCTCGGTCACCATCGACCCGAGGACGCGTACCGTCTCCGGCTCGGTCACCTCCGGCAACTTCTGCGGCTACCTCGACCCCGAGGGTCAACGCGCCTATTACACGCTCTACTTCACCGCCCGCTTCGACCGCGCCTTCAAGGCCACCGGCACCTGGCAGGACGACAGGCTGAACCCCGGCTCCACCTCCGCGACCGGCGGCACCGGCGGCTTCGCCCAGGGCGGGCGGCCGGTCGCGGGCAAGGGCGCCGGCGGCTACGTCGAGTTCGCGCCCGGCGCCGGCCCGGTCGGCGTCAAGATCGGCATCTCCTACGTCAGTCAGGCCGGCGCCGCGGCCAACCTCGCCGCGGAGAACCCGCCGAAGCGCTCCTTCGAGTCCGTCGAGAACGCGGCCCGCCGCGCCTGGCGCGACCGGCTGGCCGCCATCCGCGTCGGCGGCGGCACCGACGCCGAGCGCACCACCTTCTACACCGCGCTCTACCACGCCCTGCTGCACCCCAACGTCATCAGCGACGCCGACCGCCGCTACCGCGGCCCCGACGGGAAGACACACACCGTCGCCCGCGGCCACCAGGCCCAGTACGGCACCTTCTCCGGCTGGGACGTCTACCGCGACCAGGTGCAATTGCTGACCCTGCTCAGCCCGCGCACCGGCTCCGACATCGCCCAGTCGCTCTACGAGCTGGCCCGGCAGAACGGCGGCGTCTGGGACCGCTGGCTGCACGGCGCGAGCGGCACCCATGTGATGAACGGCGACCCCTCGCCCACCGCCCTCGCCGGCATCCGCGCCTTCGGCGGCACCGACTTCGACCTGAAGGGGGCGCTGGCGTCCCTGGTGAAGGCGGCCACCGTGCCCACCGCGCAGGACCTGTCGGCGGCCGGCAAGCCGGTGCTGTCGGCCGGCCAGCGGCCCTCCCTCGACAAGTACCTGAAGCTGCACTACATGCCGTCCGTCTCCAACGCCTGGGGCGGCGCGGCGGAGACCCTGGAGATGTCCACCGCCGACTTCTCCCTCTCCCAACTCGCGTCCGCGGCAGGGCAGAAGCGCACCGCAGAGACGTTCGCCGAGCGCGCCCAGTGGTGGCAGAACAACTTCGACATCGCCGCGGACGCCACCGGCGGCTACATCGCCAACCGCAAGGCCGACGGCAGCTGGGTCACCGGCTTCACCCCCAACACCGGCAACGGCTTCGTGGAGGGCACGGCCGCCCAGTACACCTGGATGGTGCAGCACGACCCGGCCGGGCTGTTCGCCGCGATGGGCGGCCGCGACAAGGCCCTCGCCCGCCTCGACGCCTTCTTCCACAACAGCGACGGGAGCTGGGCGTTCACCGGCGCCGGCGGCGACAAGGCCGCCCTGGACAACGAGCCGTCCATCAACGTGCCGTACCTCTACGCCTACGCGGGCGCGCCCTACAAGACGCAGGAGACCGTCCGCGCGGCCATGCGGCAGCTGTGGACCACCGAGCCGGGCGGCATTCCCGGCAACGACGACCTCGGCGCCATGTCCGCCTGGTACGTGTTCTCCGCGCTCGGCATGTATCCGCAGGTCCCCTCCCGCTCCGAACTCGTCCTCGCCTCACCGCTGTTCGAGCGGGCGGAGATCCACCGCCCGGGCGGCAACGACATCTCCGTCCACGCCACCGGAGCGGCGGCCGCCTCGCCCTACGTCCAGTCGCTGAAGGTGAACGGCCGCGGCAGCGACCGGCCCTGGCTCCCGGCGTCGTTCGTCCGGGACGGCGGACGGCTCGACTACACCCTCTCCTCGACCCCGAACACCGCCTGGGGCAGCGCCCCGTCCGCCGCGCCGCCGTCCTTCCGGCAGGGCGAGCAGCCGTACCAGATCGGCGTCGGCCCGACTGCGGCCACCCTCGCGCCCGGCGACAGCGCGAAGATCGGCGTCCGCGCGCTGTCGCTGAGCGGCGGGCAGGGTCCCGAGGTGCGGTTCCGCGTGGAGGCCCCGGCCGGCGTCACGGCGACCCCCGCCGAGGGCACGGTGACCGGCGGCGCCCAGGAGATCACCCTGGCCGCCGCACCGGACGCCGCCCAGGGCTACTACGACGTCAAGGTCACCGTGACCTCGGGCAGCCAGTCCTACGAGCAGCCGGTCGCCCTGACCGTCGCGGCCCCCGGCACCCTGCTCGCCGCCCGCGACAACACCGGCGTCTCCGACGACGAGGGCGACCACGACGAGGCCGACTACGACGGCGGCGGCTGGAGCTACTCCCGCCAGGCCCTCGCCGCGGCCGGACTCACCCCGGGCGGGCAGGGCACGGTGGACGGACTGACGTTCACCTGGCCCGACGCCCCGGCCGGCCGCCCCGACAACGCCTCCGCCGCCGGCCAGAGCATCACGCTCGCCGAACCGGCCGCCGCGCTCTCCTTCGTCGGCAGCGCGGTCAACGGCGACCAGCAGGCCGAGGCCACCGTCACCTACACCGACGGCAGCACGGCCCAGGCCGACCTCGCCTTCACCGACTGGACCGTCGGCGGGGGCGGCGGCGCCGTCCAGTACGGCAACCGGGTGGTCGCCAAGACCGCGTACCGCAACGTCGCCGGGGCCGACAAGGACCCGGTGGCCACCTATGTGTTCGCCACCCGGCCCTTCGAGGCCCCGGCGGGCAGGCGGATCGCGTCGGTGAGGCTGCCGGCCGACACCGATCTGCACGTCTTCGCCCTCGCGGTGAAGTGACCGGCCCGCAGACCGGCTGAGCACGCGAAAGGGGCGGGTCCCGGAAAGGACCCGCCCCTTCGTCACTCGGGAGTGCCCGTCAGGCCAGCAGCTCCACCTCCGCCAGCGTGGCGGGGCCGTCGAACACCAGCCGGTACTGCGTGTAGCCGCCCGGCGAGGCGATGGTGAACGGGCGGGTCTGCCTGTCCCAGGCGAAGGTCTCGCCCGAGCGCCGGTCCAGCGTCCTCCAGTGCGTGCCGTCCGAGGACGCCTGGAGCGTCCAGCCGGCCGGGGCCTTGGTGCGGTCCGCCGACGAGGTCAGCGTGTACTGGACGGCCTTGGCCGAGCCGGTCACCGGCAGGTCCACCGTGCTCACCGTGGCGTCCGTCGCCGAGGTGTCGTCGAACAGCGCGCCGTCGCCCTTCAGCACGTCCGCGCGGGGAGTCGGCGCCTTGTCGCCGGTCGTGATGGACACCGGCGCGGCGTTCTTGCCCGTGCCCCACTTCGAGGGCCTGGAACCCATGTCGAACTCCAGCACGCCGCCCTTGGACAGCAGCGAGTGCGGCAGGTTGGTGGAGTTCCACGCCTTGCCGTCGAACCGCACGCCCTGGACGTAGATGTTCTTCGCGCTGTTCTTCGGGGCCTTGATCACCAGGTCGTGGCCGTTCTCCAGGTGGACGGTGGCCTTGGTGAACAGCGGGGAGCCGATGGCGTACTCGCCGCTGCCCATGACCAGCGGGTAGAAGCCGAGCGAGGAGAAGAGGTACCAGGCGGACTGCTCGCCGTTGTCCTCGTCGCCGTGGTAGCCCTGGCCGATCTCGCTGCCCACGTAGAGCCGGGAGAGGACCTCGCGGATCTTCTCCTGCGCCTTGTAGGGCTCGCCGGCCGCGTCGTACATGTACGTGACGTGGTGGGCGACCTGGTTGGAGTGGCCGTACTGGCCCATCCGCACGTCCCGCGCCTCGGTCATCTCGTGGATGACGCCGCCGTAGGAGCCGACGAACTCGGGGGAGGCCGTCTCCGGGGTGGCGAAGTAGGTGTCGAGCTTGTCGCCGAGCGCCTTCTGGCCGCCGTAGAGGTTGGCCAGGCCCCGGCTGTCCTGCGGGGCGGTGAAGGCGTAGCCCCAGCCGTCGGTCTCCGTGTAGTCGTAGCCCCACACGCGCGGGTCGTACTTCGCGGAGTCCACGCGCCATTTGCCCTGTGCGTCCTTGCCCTGGAAGAAGCCCGCCTGCGGGTCGAAGAGCTTCACGTAGTCCTGGGCCCGGTTGCGGAAGTACTGCGCCTCGTCCCGGTAGTGCTTCTGGCCGGTCTTCTTGTAGAGGGCCTCGCCCATCTGCGCGATGCCGTAGTCGTTGACGTAGCCCTCCATCGCCCACGACAGGCCCTCGCCGGTGGCGGTGCTGGTGTAGCCGAGGAAGGGGGAGGTGCTCATGCCCTTGCGGCCGACGCCGGAGGACGGGGGCACCACGGTGGCGTTCTTCAGGGCCGCCTCGTACGCCGCCTTGGCGTCCATCGGGACGCCCTTGACGTAGGCGTCGGCGAACGCCACGTCCGAGGAGGTGCCGGTCATCAGGTCGGCGTAGCCGGGGGAGGACCAGCGCGAGGTCCAGCCGCCGTCCTTGTAGCCCTGCACGAACCCGTCGACCATCTCACCGGCCTGGGACGGCGTCAGCAGCGAGTACGCCGGCCAGGTGGTGCGGTAGGTGTCCCAGAAGCCGTTGTTGACGTACACCTTGCCGTCGACGATCTTCGCGCCGGTGTGCGTCGGCGTGTCCTGGCTCGTCATCGCCGAGAACGGGGAGGCGTACTTGTCCTTGCCGCCCACCTTCTCGGAGCCGGAGTTCGGGTACAGGTACAGCCGGTACATGCTGGAGTAGAGCGTGGTCAGCTGGTCGGGCGTGGCGCCCTGGACCTCGACCTTGCCGAGCAGCTTGTCCCAGGTGCGCTGGGCGCGTGCCTTGACGGTGTCGAAGGAGGTGCCGCCGGGGATCTCCTGCGCCAGGTTGTCCTTGGCCTGGTCGACGCTGATCAGCGAGGTGGCCAGGCGCAGGGTGACGGTGCGGTCCTTGCCCGCGTCGAAGCGCAGGTAGCCCTTGACGCCGGAGGCCGAGCCGTCCTCGACGGGCTTGTCGAACACGCCGTAGACGAACAGCCGGGTCGCCCCCGTGGACAGCCCGGACTTCACGTCCGAGTAGCCGGTGACGACGCCGTGCTCCTTGTCCAGGGTGAGGCCGGCCTGCTCGGTGACGTTGTCGAAGAGGACGCTCGCGTCGTCGCCCGGATAGGTGAAGCGCAGGGCGGCGGCGTGGTCGGTCGGCGTCATCTCGGCCTTGAGGCCGTTCTCGAAGGTGACGCCGTAGTAGTAGGGGCGCGCGGTCTCGTTCTCGTGCCGGAACGCGAGGGCGCGGGCGGTGCGGTCGGTGGACGGGGTTCCGCTCGCGGCCGACGGCATCACCTGGAAGGTCTGCCGGTCGCCCATCCAGGGGCTCGGCTCATGGCTCGCGCTGAACGCCTGGATCGTCGGCAGGTTGTCCGTGTTGTTCGCACGTGCGTATTCGTACAGCCAGCTCAGCGAGGACGCGTTGGTCACCGGCGTCCAGAAGTTGAAGCCGTGCGGCAGCGCGGTGGCGGGGAAGTTGTTGCCGCGCGAGAAGCTGCCGCTGGAGTTGGTGCCGCGGGTGGTGAGCGCGTAGTCGGACAGGTGCGCCTTGGGCTTGTCGGGCGCGGCCTTCTGGATCGTCACGTCGTCCAGCCAGCCGCGGAACTTCGCCGGTCCGGCGGGGGAGTCGTAGGCGAGCAGAATACGGTCCACGGTCTTGCCGGCCGCGACCGAGCCGATGCGCGAGACGACGTTGTTCCACTGGTTGACGTAGAGCGTCTTGGCCGCGCCCTGCGCCTGCGGGCTCAGCCCGAAGCCGTGCTGGTCGACGGCGCCCAGTTGGCTCAGATAGGTGCCGTCGGTGAAGGCGAGGTCGACGGAGACGTTCGTGGCGTCGTAGTCGCGGTCGCCGTCGGCCATCGACGGGTAGAGCCGGTAGGACAGGGCGGTGTCGCGGTCGACTTTGACGTGGACGTCGAAGATCTTGTTGTACGAGTAGGCCCGGCCCTTGGCGGTGTGCCGGCCGGCGTAGCGCAGGGCGCGCTTGCCGGTGAAGCCGGCGCCGGACTTGGCGGTGGGCGAGCCGCTGGGGCCGCGGTCGACCAGCGAGAGCATGTCCTTCGGCACCGAGCCGTCGCCATCGCCCGTGGAGAACTGGACGTCGGCGAGCTGGAGTATGCCGGAGGCGCCGTTGTTCTTGGTGACCTCGAGCCGGAAGTGCTGGTATTCGGCCGGTTGGGCCAGATCGTACGTCTTCGTCTGGAACCGCTCGGTGAAGCTCTCGCCGGTGCGGGCGTCGACGTCCTTCCAGTCCTTGCCGTCGGCGGAGGCCTGGAGGGTCCAGTCCCGGGGGTCCCGTTCGGCGTAGTCGTTGGCGGAGGTGAGGGCGTATCGGGTGATCTTGACGGGTGCGTCGAAGTCGAACTCGACCCAGCCGGTGGACTCGAAGGTCAGCCACTTGGTGCCCGACTCGCCGTCGACGAGGTTCTCCTTGACCTCGCCGCCGCTGGTGTTCTCACTGCTGGCCCGCAGGTCCGTGACGTGGTCGTCCACATTGCCCGGGATGCCGGTGCTGTAGCCGCCGTCCACGCCCGAGGCCCGCTTGGCGCCGCCGGGGGTGGTGTCGACGGTGTTCAGCCAGTCCGGCGCCGGGTCGCCCGCCTCGAACGAGGAGCTGAACTCGCGGTCGGCTCCCGGGGCCTTGCCGGGCAGGGCGATCGCCGCCCCCTGGGAACCGACGGCCATGACGAAGGCGGCCGTGAGGACGACCGCCGGGCTCCATCTGTGCCGTGCTCTGCGTTGCATACGAGGGCACCCTCCCTGGTCCCGAAGCACCGGACAACGTGCCGGACAACGTTGTCAAATTCGGCGCAAGCTCCAGTAGGGAGTCAAGTGACCAGTGGTGTCAAGGGTGTTGGGTGCGGCATTCGGGCGTGAAGTCATGGATATTTCCGACGAGAGGCCCACAGGCGGTTCATATTTCCGCGAGGTCTCAACTCGGAAAAGACCGACAGGGAACCTTGTGTTCGATCTTGCTCCGCCGCCTGAAAGTGGACTATACCTGTCGGCGTCCGCGCAGCCGTTCTACCTGACGGCGCGCGGTGCCGGGGGGAGCCGGAAAGGTGGTTCGGCGTGCGAAACGCGCCCGCCTCCTTGTTTTCTCCGCAATCCCGGTGGATGACGCACGAAGTACTTCCTGCACGACCCAGCTTGGCCTACCGCGGTGCCGGGGAGGATCCGGTTCACCGCCTGAGTCCTGGAGAAGGCGAGGACTTGCGCATGGGATCCACTTCCGCCGCACGCCACGGGGGCGTCGGCCGCCGCGACCTGATCAAGAGGTCCGCGGCCCTGGGGCTGATCTCCGTACCTGCGATGAGCCTCCTGTCCGCGTGCGCCAGCGGTGGCGGCGACGGGCAGGACAAGGCCAAGGCGGGCAAGAAGACGGCGAAGAATCCGCTCGGCGTCAATGACACCGCGCAGATGGAATTCGTCCTGTTCGACGGCGGTTTCGGCAAGGAGTACGCCGAGGACGCCACGAAGATCTACCAGAAGAACTTCCCCAAGGCGAAGGTGAAGTTCGCCGCCACCCAGAAGATCCAGTCCACTCTCCAGCCCCGCTTCAACCAGGGCAACCCGCCGGACCTCATCGACAACTCCGGCGCCGAGCAGATGGACATGGGCGTCCTGGTCGGAAAGAACCAGCTCGCCGACCTCACCCCGCTGCTGGACGCGCCCTCCTACGACGACCCGCAGAAGAAGGTCCGCGACACGCTGCGGCCGGGCATCGTGGAGATGGGCCAGTTCGACGGCGACCCGGTCTGGATCCTCTACTACGCCTACACGGTCTACGGCGTCTGGTACTCGCAGAAGGCCCTGGAGTCGCTGGACGCGACGTACCCGGAGACCTGGGACCAGATGCTCGCGCTGTGCGAGAAGGCCAAGAAGAAGGGCATGGCCGGCTGGACCTACGCCGGCAAGTACCCCTACTACCTCCCCTTCTCGCTCTACCCGATGATCGGCAAGGTCGGCGGCCGCCAGGTGCTGGACGCCATCGACAACCTGGAGCCGAACGCCTGGAAGCACCCGGCCGTCAAGGCCTGTCTCGAGGCGTACTACGAGCTGTACCAGAAGGGCTACATCCTCAAGGGCACGCCGGGCCTGGACCACATCCAGTCCCAGACCGCCTGGGCCAAGGGCAAGGCGCTGTTCATCCCGAACGGCTCCTGGGTGGAGAACGAGTCGGCGAACGTCATCCCGGTGGACTTCGACCTCGCCGTCTCCGCGCCGAGCGGGCTCGACGGCTCGGACAAGATGCCCTTCGGGACCATCTGGGCCTCCGGCGGGGAGCCCTTCATCGTCCCGGCCAAGGCCGCCAACGCGGCCGGCGGCATGGAGCAGCTGCGCATCATGCTCAGCGAGGCCTCCTCCAAGAACTTCACCGCCAAGGTGAAGTCGCTGACCGCCTACAACGGCGGCACCGACGGCATCGACCTGACCCCGGGTCTGAAGTCGGGCGTGGCGGCGCTGGACAAGGCCGGCTCCAATGTGCTGAACCCGCGCCTGCAGGACTGGTACGTGCAGCTCCAGAAGGAGAAGATCGGTGTGGCCGGTCTGGGCGAGATGATGGCCGGCCGCGCCACCCCGGCGGAGACCATCAAGAAGATCCAGGGCTTCGCCGACGAGGCCGCCAAGGACACGTCGATCAAGCACTACAAGCATCAGTGAGGGTCCGTCGCCAGGGACCGCCCGGCACCGGCCGGGCGGTCCCTGGCGACGCCGTCCGCCCTTCAGATCGGGGTCACCAGCAATGCAGCACGGCAAATACCGGTTCATCGTGGGGTTCCTGGCGCTGCCCCTTGCGCTGTACGCGCTCTTCGTCGTCTGGCCGTTCATCCAGTCGATCTACTACTCCTTCACGGACTGGACCGGCCTGAGTCCCGACTTCAAGATGGTCGGCTTCGACAACTACAAGAGGATGCTCGACGACGAGATCTTCTGGAAGTCGCTGCAGCACAGTCTGCTGTTCGCGCTGGTGCTGCCGGTGGTGACGCTCAGCCTGGCGCTGTTCTTCGCCTTCATGATCAATGTCGGCGGCCGGCGCCGGAAGGGCGGACCGGTGATCACCGGCGTCCGCGGCTCCGGCTTCTACAAGATCGTCTACTTCTTCCCACAGGTGCTGTCGATCGCCATCGTCGCACTGCTGTTCGCTTTCGCGTACAACCCGGACAGCGGAGCGATCAACTCGCTGCTGCGCGGGCTCGGGCTCGACAGCCTCCAGCCGCTGTGGCTCGGCGATCCGAACCTCGCCCTGTGGTGCGTGATGGCCGTGCTCGTCTGGTCGCAGGTCGGCTTCTTCGTGGTCCTCTTCTCGGCCGGCATGGCCTCCATCCCGGCCGACCTCTACGAGGCCGCGCTGCTGGACGGCGCCAGCCGCTTCACCACCTTCTTCCGGATCACCCTGCCGCTGCTGTGGGACACCGTGCAGTCCGGCTGGGTCTACATGGGCATCCTCGCCCTCGGCGCGGAGTCGTTCGCGGTCGTGCAGATCATGACGACCGGCCCCGGCGGCCCCGACTACTCGACCACCGTCATGGTCCTGTACGTGTACCAGAAGGCGTTCCGTGACGGTCAGGCCGCCTACGCCACCACGATCGGCGTCGCCCTGCTCCTGGTCACCCTGGCCTTCGCGGCCGTGGTGATGCGGCTGGGACGACGCGAGCGGCTGGAGTTCTGAGCATGAAGACGACCGAGCCCCCCGCCCCCGTACCGGCCGAGTCCTCGGCCGCCGTCGCCAAGGCCGGCGCTCCGGCCGGCGCCCCGTCCCGGAAGACGAAGGAGGGCGGCGCCCTCAACGTCTTCTCGCACGGCATCCTGATCATCTGGGCGATCATGGTCGTGATGCCGCTGGTGTGGGCGGTGATGACGTCCTTCAAGAGCGACGGGGCGATCTTCAGCTCGCCCTGGGCGCTGCCCGACAAGCTGCACTTCGACAACTGGTCGCGGGCGTGGACCGACGCCCACATGAGCGACTACTTCGTCAACACCGTCCTGGTGGTCGGCGGCTCGCTCGTCGGCACCCTGGTGCTCGGGTCGATGGCGGCGTACGTCCTGGCCCGCTTCGACTTCCCGGGCAACCGCTTCATCTACTACCTCTTCGTCGGCGGCATGAGCTTCCCGGTGATGCTGGCGCTGGTGCCGTTGTTCTACGTCGTGAACAACATGGGGCTGCTGAACACGATCCACGGCCTGATCCTGGTCTACATCGCCTACTCGCTGCCCTTCACGGTGTTCTTCCTGACCGCGTTCTTCCGCACCCTGCCGGCCTCGGTGGCGGAGGCCGCGTTCGTGGACGGGGCCTCGCACACCCGGACGTTCTTCCAGATCATGCTGCCGATGGCCAAGCCCGGCCTGATCAGCGTGGGGATCTTCAACTTCCTGGGGCAGTGGAACCAGTACATGCTGCCGACCGTGCTCAACACGGATCCGGACAAGCACGTGCTCACCCAGGGCCTGGTCCAGCTGGCCGTCAGCCAGGGCTACAAGGGCGACTGGTCCGGGCTCTTCGCCGGTCTGGTGATGGCGATGCTGCCGGTCCTCGCGGCCTACATCATCTTCCAGCGCCAGGTGGTGCAGGGGCTGACGGCGGGCGCGCTGAAGTAGCCCGGGGCGCGCGGGGCCCGCCCCTGCCCCCGCCACGGCCGCGCTTCCGCGTCCTTCGCGATCGAGCCGCCTCCGGTCCGCCGGGGGCGGCTTCGGCGTGTCCACATCACATCCGTGTCCCGTCGGCTGCGTGTCCGTATCACGCCCGCCCGGGTGTGTCCAAGTACCCGGAAACGGTTCAACCTCTTGACGGGAGGCAACCCGAACGGCTCATCTTAGAGTTCACTTGTTGGACATGGACGGGGCCTCGCCGAAGCGGCCCCGCGCTCAGGAGGTCGTCGTGGAGACTCCAGGGTCGCAGTCATCGCTGCACCGAGCCAACCTGGAGCGGGTCGTACGTGCCGTGCGCCTTGCCGGATCCCTCACGCAGGCGGAGATCGCACGGACCACCGGTCTGTCAGCGGCGACCGTCTCCAACATCGTGCGGGAACTGAAGGACGGCGGAACGGTCCAGGTCACGCCCACGTCCGCGGGCGGCCGCCGGGCGCGCAGCGTCTCCCTGAGCGGGGACGCGGGCATCGTGATCGGGGTCGATTTCGGACACGCGCACCTACGGGTGGCGATCGGGAACCTGGCCCATCAGGTCCTGGCCGAGGAGTCCGAGCCGCTGGACGTGGACGCGTCCTGGGTACAGGGCTTCGACCGGGCGGAAGAGCTGGTCAACCGGCTGATCTCGGCCACCGGCGTGGACCGGTCCAAGGTGGCCGGCGTCGGTCTCGGCGTGCCCGGCCCGATCGACGTGGAGTCCGGCACGCTCGGCTCCACCGCCATCCTGCCGGGCTGGGGCGGGATCAAGCCCGCCGAGGAGCTGCGGGGGCGCCTCGGCGTGCCGGTGCACGTGGACAACGACGCCAACCTCGGCGCCCTCGGCGAGCTGGTCTGGGGCAGCGGGCGCGGGGTGCGCGACCTGGCCTACATCAAGATCGCCAGCGGTGTGGGCGCCGGTCTGGTGATCAACGGCAAGATCTACCGCGGCCCCGGCGGCACGGCGGGCGAGATCGGGCACATCACGCTCGACGAGTCCGGCCCGGTCTGCCGCTGCGGCAACCGCGGCTGCCTGGAGACGTTCACCGCCGCCCGCTACGTGCTGCCGCTGCTCCAGCCCAGTCACGGCAGCGACCTGACCATGGAGGGCGTCGTACGGCTGGCCCGGGACGGGGACCCCGGCTGCCGCCGGGTGATCGCCGACGTGGGCCGGCACGTCGGCAGCGGGGTAGCCAATCTCTGCAACCTCCTCAACCCCAGCCGGGTCGTCCTCGGCGGCGACCTCGCCGAGGCCGGCGAGCTGGTCCTGGGGCCCATCAGGGAGTCCGTGGGCCGCTACGCCATCCCCAGCGCGGCCCGGCAACTGTCCGTCCTTCCGGGGGCACTTGGCGGCCGGGCGGAGGTGCTCGGCGCGCTCGCCCTGGCGTTGAGCGAAATGGGCGATTCAACCCTTTTGGACGGTGCGCTGACCGCCGCCGCCCCCGCCTTCACTTAGAGAACGGATGGCACCGTTGCCATCTCGTTAAGGATTTACTTCTTGACGTCGCACGTGTGGCCGAGTTGACTTCCTCGCACCTCGGCCGCAACGACGCGGCCTCGTCAGGGAGGTTTGAAGAAGTGAACACGCGTATGCGTCGTGCGGCCTTCGCCGTTGCTGCTGGTGCCATGGCCGTCTCGCTCGCCGCCTGTGGCAGCGCCAAGGAGTCCGGCGACAAGGGCGACAGCACCAAGAGCACCGCCCCCAAGGGCGACGACATCACCGTCGGCCTGCTGCTGCCGGAGAACCAGACGGCTCGTTACGAGAAGTTCGACAAGCCGATCATCGAGAAGCAGATCTCCGAGCTGACCAACGGCAAGGGCAAGGTCGAGTACCTCAACGCCAAGCAGGACGCGACCCTCCAGTCGCAGCAGATCGACACGATGATCACCAAGAAGGTCGACGTGCTGATCCTGGACGCGGTCGACTACAAGGCCGTCGCGCAGGGCGTGAAGAAGGCCAAGGAGGCCGGCATCCCGGTCGTCGCCTACGACCGCCTCGCCGAGGGCCCGATCTCCGCCTACACCTCGTTCGACAACGAGGAGGTCGGCAAGACGCAGGGCGAGGCCCTGCTGAAGGCCCTGGGCGACAAGGCCAAGTCCGGCCAGATCGTCATGATGAACGGCTCCGTGACCGACCCGAACGCCGCGCAGTTCAAGAAGGGCGCCCACAGCGTCCTCGACGGCAAGGTGAACGTCGGCAAGGAGTACGACACCAAGGAGTGGAAGCCGGAGAACGCCAACGCCAACATGGAGGGCGCCATCTCCGCCCTCGGCAAGGACAAGATCGTCGGCGTCTACTCCGCCAACGACGGCATGGCGGGCGGCATCATCACCGCGCTCAAGAGCGCGGGCCTGAAGACCCTTCCCCCGGTCACCGGCCAGGACGCCGAACTCGCGGGCGTGCAGCGCATCGTGGCGGGCGAGCAGTACATGAGCGTCTTCAAGTCGTACCCGCAGGAGGCCCAGACCGTCGCCAAGATGGCCGTCTCGATCGCCAAGACGGGCAAGATCGACAGCTCGCTGCAGACCAGCACCGTCGACAGCGGCACCGAGAAGGGCATCCCGTCCGTGATCGTCCCCGTCGTCTCGCTGACGAAGGACAACATCAAGGACACGGTCATCAAGGAGGGTTACTACTCCGTGGGCGAGATCTGCACGGCCAAGTACAAGGCCGCCTGCGACAAGATCGGCCTGAAGTAACACCCTCTGGGCCGCCCCCGCGGCGGCCCCGCTGACCTGCACGGAAGAGCGCGGCCACCGAGCGCGCGTCCGTGTCAGCACGTCCGGCGCCCCGCCGCCGACAGCCCCGCAAGCACAACGGCGGGGCGCCGGACGGAACGCACCCCCCTCACTCTTCTTGTTCAACCTCCCGCCGGGGTCAGGCTCAGGCGGCGAAGGAGATGGTTCACGTGTCCGCTACGCCCGTGCTGGCGTTGCGCGGGGTCTCCAAGCGATTCGGTGCCGTCCAGGCGCTCACCGACGTAGAGCTTGAGGTCCACGCCGGAGAGGTGGTCGCCCTCGTCGGCGACAACGGCGCCGGCAAGTCCACCCTTGTCAAGACGATCGCCGGCGTCCACCCCATCGATGACGGCGTCATCGAGTGGGACGGCAAGCCCGTCGCGATCAACCGGCCGCACGACTCCCAGAACCTGGGCATCGCGACGGTGTACCAGGACCTCGCCCTGTGCGACAACATCGACGTCGTCGGCAACCTGTTCCTCGGCCGCGAGATCAAGCGCCGCGGCGTGCTGGACGAGGTCGAGATGGAGCGCCGCTCGCGTGAGCTGCTCCAGACCCTGTCCATCCGCATCCCCAGCGTGCGCATCCCGATCGCCTCGCTCTCCGGCGGTCAGCGCCAGGTCGTGGCCATCGCCCGCTCCATGCTCGGCGAGCCCAAGCTGGTCATCCTCGACGAGCCGACGGCAGCCCTCGGCGTCGAGCAGACCGCACAGGTCCTCGACCTCGTCGAGCGACTGCGCGAGCGCGGCCTCGCGGTCATCCTCATCAGCCACAACATGGCCGATGTGAAGGCCGTCGCCGACAAGGTCGCCGTCCTCCGACTCGGCCGCAACAACGGCGTGTTCGAGGTCAAGACCACCTCGCAGGAAGAGATCATCTCCGCCATCACCGGCGCCACGGACAACGCCGTGACCCGTCGTGCGGCGCGCACCACCGCGGAGGCTCAGAAGTGAGCATCGACAAGACCCAGGCCACCGCCGAAGCGGCCGTGGACGCGCCCGCCGCCGCCGCCGACGCGGCCCCCGCCGTCGACCCCCGCCTGCTCGTGCGCGAGCAGGGCTTCGCCGGCTACGTCGGCGAGTTCAAGCGCAAGATCCGGGCCGGCGACCTCGGCGCGCTGCCGGTCGTCATCGGCCTCATCGTCATCTGCGCCATCTTCCAGAGCCTCGACTCGGCCTTCCTCGGCGCGGAGAACCTCAACAACATCTTCGTCGCCATGGTGGCCACCGGCATGATGTCGGTCGGCATCATCTTCGTGCTGCTGCTCGGCGAGATCGACCTGTCGGTCGGCTCCGTCTCCGGCGTCTCCTCGGCGATCATGGCCGTGATGAGCGTGACCCACGGCGTCAACGAGTGGCTGGCCGTCGTCACCGCCCTCGCGGCCGGCGCGGTCATCGGCGCCCTGCACGGCTTCTTCTTCGCCCGGATCGGCGCGCCCGCGTTCGCCGTCACCCTGGCCGGCCTGCTGTTCTGGAACGGCTTCATGCTCCAGATCCTCGGCTCCAACGGCACGATCAACATCGACGGCGACGGCGTGGTCGGCAAGCTCACCACGTACTACTTCTCGGACGTGGCCGCCGCCTACCTGCTGGCCGTCGTCGCGGTCGCCGGGTACTTCCTGTCGGCCTTCTTCGGCAACCGCCGCCGCGAGGCCGCCGGCATCCCGTCGCGCCCGCTGAGCGACATCGTGCTGCGCACGGTGCTGCTGGCGATCGCCGCCTTCGGCGTCGCGATCATCTTCAACCAGTACAAGGGCCTGCCGCTCGCGGTGCTGCTGTTCGCGGTCGTCCTGGTCGGCAGCGACTTCCTGCTGCGCCGCACCGCGTACGGCCGCAAGGTGTTCGCGCTCGGCGGCAGCGTCGAGGCGTCCCGCCGCGCCGGCATCAACGTCACCCTGGTGCGGGTCTCGGTCTTCGCCATCGCGGGCTTCTTCGCCTCGGTCGGCGGTCTGTTCTGGGCCTCCAAGATCGCGGCCGCCAACCAGAGCGCCGGCTCCGGCGACCTGCTGATGAACGTCATCGCCGCGGCCGTCATCGGCGGCACCAGCCTCTTCGGCGGCCGGGGCCGCACCTGGAACGCGCTGCTCGGTGTGCTGGTGATCACCTCGATCCAGTACGGCCTCGCGCTGCAGGGCATCGCCACCCCGATCCAGTACATGATCACCGGTGGCGTGCTGCTCGCCACGGTCGTCATCGACTCGGTCACCCGCAAGACCCAGAAGTCGGCCGGCCGCGCCTGAGCGACCGCCCCACGAGGAGTGTGCCCGGCGCCGGGGGACGGCGCCGGGCACAGCCGCGTCCGGGCCCGCGGGGGTGCGGGGCGCGGCCGTGTCCGGTCCCGCGGGGGTGCCGGGTGCGGGCCGCGACCGGATCCGGCGGGCGTGAGGCCGGTCACGGTTCAATGATCAACGGTTCTGGCGTGCGCAGGTCATAGGACCCCTCCCCGCGGGGTACAGCCGTTCGCGTGACCTGTGACCCGCCGCCCGGACACCGGGCGCCGAGGCGGAACATTAGACTCGACAAGCCCGCCGAAAGCTCGATCAGCTCTACTGCAAGGAGGCACGGGTGCCGCTGCTGACCCGCATCAGGGGACCGCGCGATCTGGACCGGCTCAGCCTGGAGGAGCTGGACCAGCTGGCACAGGAGATCCGGACCTTCCTGGTCGACGCCGTCTCCAAGACCGGCGGCCACCTCGGGCCCAACCTCGGTGTCGTCGAGCTGACCATCGCCCTGCACCGCGTGTTCGAGTCCCCCAGGGACAAGGTCCTCTGGGACACCGGCCACCAGTCCTACGTCCACAAACTCCTCACCGGCCGTCAGGACTTCTCGAAGCTCAAGATGAAGGGCGGCCTGTCCGGCTACCCCTCGCAGGCCGAGTCCGAGCACGACGTCATCGAGAACAGCCACGCCTCCACCGTGCTCGGCTGGGCCGACGGCATCGCCAAGGCCAACGAGGTCCTGGAGCGCGACGCCCACGTCGTCGCGGTCATCGGCGACGGCGCGCTGACCGGCGGCATGGCCTGGGAGGCGCTCAACAACATCGCCGACGCCAAGGACCGCCCGCTCGTCATCGTCGTCAACGACAACGAGCGCTCCTACGCGCCCACCATCGGCGGCCTCGCCAACCACCTCGCCACCCTGCGCACCACCGACGGCTACGAGCGCTTCCTCGCCCGCACCCGCGAGGTCCTCGAGCGCACCCCCGTCGTCGGCCGGCCCCTGTACGAGACGCTGCACGGCGCGAAGAAGGGCCTGAAGGACTTCATCGCCCCGCAGGGCATGTTCGAGGACCTCGGCCTGAAGTACGTCGGCCCGATCGACGGCCACGACATCGAGGCCCTGGAGTCCGCGCTGACCCGCGCCAAGCGCTTCGGCGGCCCGGTCATCGTGCACTGCCTCACCGAGAAGGGCCGCGGCTACCAGCCCGCCCTCCAGGACGAGGCCGACCGCTTCCACGCCGTCGGCAAGATCCACCCCGACACCGGCCTGCCCATCGCCACCTCCGGCGCCGACTGGACCTCCGTCTTCGGCGAGGAGATGGTCAAGCTCGGCAAGGAGCGCAAGGACATCGTCGCCATCACCGCGGCCATGCTCCAGCCGGTCGGCCTCGACAAGTTCGCCAAGGCCTTCCCCGACCGGGTCTACGACGTCGGCATCGCCGAGCAGCACGGCGCGGTCTCCGCCGCCGGCCTCGCCCACGGCGGACTCCACCCCGTCTTCGCCGTCTACGCCACCTTCCTCAACCGCGCCTTCGACCAAGTGCTGATGGACGTGGCCCTGCACAAGTGCGGCGTCACCTTCGTCCTGGACCGGGCCGGCGTCACCGGCACCGACGGCGCCTCCCACAACGGCATGTGGGACATGTCCATCCTCCAGGTCGTGCCCGGCCTCAGGCTGGCCGCCCCGCGCGACGCCGACCAGGTCCGCGCCCAGCTGCGCGAGGCCGTCCAGGTCGACGACGCCCCGACCGTCGTCCGCTTCTCCAAGGGCGCCGTCGGCCCCGCCGTGCCCGCCGTGGGCCGCGTCGGCGGCATGGACGTCCTGCGCGAGCCCGGCACCGACACCCCGGACGTGCTGCTCGTCTCCGTCGGCGCGCTCGCCCCGATGTGCCTGGAGATCGCCGCCCTGCTCGACAAGCAGGGCATCTCGGCCACCGTCGTGGACCCGCGCTGGGTCAAGCCCGTGGACGAGGCCATGGCCCCGCTGGCCGAACGCCACCGCGTCGTCGTCACCGTCGAGGACAACTCCCGCGTCGGCGGCGTCGGCTCGGCGATCGCGCAGGCGCTGCGCGACGCGGACGTGGACGTGCCGCTGCGCGACTTCGGCATTCCGCCGCGCTTCCTCGACCACGCCTCCCGCGCCGAGGTCATGGCGGAGATCGGCCTCACCGCGCCGGACATCGCCCGCCAGGTCACCGGCCTCGTCGCCAAGCTCGACGGCCGTTTCGAACGCCCGGCCGCGGAGATCGACCAGACGGCGCAGCCGGCCCGCGACTGACGCCACCGGCCGGCTCCGGCCGCCCCCGACCGATCCGGCCGCGCCCTCCGGCGCGGCCGGAGCCGTTCGGGCGTGCCGGCGGGCCCGTCCGGGTGGCCCGCCACAGGTGGCGGAACCGGCGCGGCTGCGTGAACCTGCCTGTGCGGGGGCATACGCATCCCCAGCCCTCTCGATCATGTCGAGCCATGTCGAGGACGACGCGCGTGGGAGGTAGGCCCGTGAGCAATTCGCTGTTCCGGACGAAGAACGTCGAACAGTCGATCCAGGACACCGAGGAACCCGAGCACGCGCTGCGGAAGTCCCTGTCCGCCCTCGACCTGACGGTCTTCGGCGTCGGCGTCATCATCGGCACCGGCATCTTCGTCCTCACCGGCACGGCCGCCAAGAACACCGCCGGCCCCGCCGTGGCCCTCTCCTTCGTCGTCGCCGGCGTCGTCTGCGCCCTCGCCGCGCTCTGCTACGCCGAGTTCGCCTCCGCCGTCCCCGTCGCCGGATCGGCGTACACCTTCTCCTACTCCTCCCTCGGCGAGTTCCCCGCCTGGATCATCGGCTGGGACCTGGTGCTGGAACTCGCGCTCGGCACGGCGGTGGTGTCCGTCGGCTGGTCCGGTTACATCCACTCGCTGCTCGACAACGCGGGCTGGCACCTGCCCGAGTACCTCGCCGGGCGCGACGGCGCCTCCGGGTTCGGCTTCGACATCCTCGCCGCCGCCCTCGTCCTGGTCCTCACCGCGATCCTCGTCGTCGGCATGAAGCTCTCCGCCCGCGTCACCACGGTCGTCGTCGCGATCAAGGTGGCCGTCGTGCTCGTCGTCATCATCGCGGGCGCCTTCTTCGTCAAGGGCGGCAACTACGACCCGTTCGTCCCCAAGTCCGAGCCGGTGCCCGCGGGCGGCAACCTCAAGGCCCCGCTCATCCAGCTGATGTTCGGCTGGGCGCCCTCCAACTTCGGCGTGATGGGCATCTTCACCGCCGCCTCCGTCGTCTTCTTCGCCTTCATCGGCTTCGACGTGGTGGCCACCGCCGCCGAGGAGACCCGCAACCCGCAGCGCGACGTGCCGCGCGGCATCCTCGGCTCGCTCGTCATCTGCACCACGCTCTACGTCGCCGTGTCCATCGTCGTGACGGGCATGCAGAAGTACAGCAAGCTCTCCGTGGACGCCCCGCTCGCCGACGCGTTCAAGGCCACCGGGCACCCCTGGTTCGCGGGTCTGATCAGCTTCGGCGCCGCCGTCGGCCTGACCACGGTGTGCATGATCCTGCTGCTCGGCCAGGCCCGCGTCTTCTTCGCGATGAGCCGCGACGGACTGCTGCCCCGGTTCTTCTCGCACACCCACCCGCGCTTCCGCACCCCCTACCGCCCGACGATCCTCCTCGGCGTCGTCATCGCGATCGTCGCGGGCTTCACCAGCCTCAGCGTGCTGGCCGAGCTGGTGAACATCGGCACGCTGTTCGCCTTCGTCGTGGTCGCCATCAGCGTGATCATCCTGCGCAACACCCGCCCCGACCTGCCCCGCGCCTTCCGCACCCCCTGGGTCCCCATCGTCCCGATCCTCTCGGTCTGCGCCTCCCTGTGGCTGATGCTGAACCTGCCCGCCGAGACCTGGGTCCGCTTCGCCGTCTGGATGGCGATCGGCTTCGTCGTCTACTTCGTCTACGGCCGCACCCACAGCCGCCTCGCCGAACGCGAACGGACGGCGGGCAGGACCCCGGGCGCGCCGGGACCGGACACGTCGGGCACCGGGAGCGGCGGGACGGCGTAACGGGGCGTCAGAGCGCCCCCGGACGGCCCGTACGGGCCCGCCGTGCCGCCGGATGCCGTACGGCCGTCAGCGCGCCGTACGGCCCCGCCCGCGCACCGCACGGGCCGCGCCGCGCCCTCAGTCGCGTACCGCGCGCGGGCCCGTGACCTCGGCGCCGAGGTCCGTGACGCGGCGCCGCAGCTCCCGGTCGGCCGTCACCACCACGACGTCCCGGTCGCCCGCCCGTCCGACCAGCTCCACGATCAGGTCGTCGCCGCTGCCCGGCGCCGCCTCCACCCGCACCCCGGGCACCGGCTCCACCCCGCGCGCCGCGCCCTCCACGACCAGCACGATCTCCGCCCGCTCGGCCAGGCGCGGCACCCCGTCGGCGGCCAGCCGGTCGCGCAGCCGCTCCGCCGCCGCCCGGCGGTCGCGCCACCAGCCGTCGGGCACCGACCCGACGGTGTTCGCACCGTCCACGATCACGAGCAGGGCGGGGTCCTCGGGGCTGGTCTCCATGGCCTCAGCGTAGGCCGCCCGGCGACGTGAAGAGGGCCCCCGCCACGGCGGGGGCCCTCTTCACGTCCGGTGAGCGTTACGCCGGGACCGACGCGACGCCCGGCGCGAGGAACCGCTTGCCGTTCACCCGCTCCGACACGCCCTCACGGTCCAGATACGGCGTGATGCCGCCCAGGTGGAAGGGCCAGCCGGCGCCGGTGATCAGGCACAGGTCGATGTCCTGCGCCTCGGCGACGACGCCCTCGTCCAGCATCAGACCGATCTCCTGCGCCACCGCGTCCAGGACACGGGCGCGGACCTGCTCCTCGGTCAGCACGGTGTCGCCCTGCTTCAGCAGCGCGGCGACCTCCGGGTCCAGCTCCGGCTTGCCGCTGTCGTAGACGTAGAAGCCGCGCTTGCCGGCCTCGACGACCGCCTTCAGGTTGGGGGAGACCGTGAAGCGGTCCGGGAACGCCTTGTTGAGCGTCTCCGAGACGTGCAGGCCGATCGCCGGGCCGACCAGCTCCAGCAGCACCAGCGGGGACATCGGCAGACCCAGCGGCTCGACCGCCTTCTCCGCCACCTCCACCGGGGTGCCCTCGTCGATGACGTTCTGGATCTCACCCATGAAGCGGGTCAGGATGCGGTTGACCACGAACGCCGGGGCGTCCTTGACCAGGACCGCGGTCTTCTTCAGCTTCTTGGCCACCGCGAACGCCGTCGCCAGCGAGGCGTCGTCGGTCTGCTCGCCGCGGACGATCTCCAGCAGCGGCAGGACCGCGACCGGGTTGAAGAAGTGGAAGCCGACGACCCGCTCCGGGTTCTTCAGCTTCGACGCCATCTCGGTCACCGACAGCGAGGAGGTGTTGGTGGCGAAGATCGCGTGCGCCGGGGCGACCGCCTCGACCTCGGCGAACACCTGCTGCTTGACGCCGATCTCCTCGAAGACGGCCTCGATGACGAAGTCGGCGTCCGCGAAGCCCTCGGCCTTGTCCAGGACACCGGTCACCAGCGCCTTGAGGCGGTTGGCCTTGTCCTGGTTGACGCGGCCCTTGCCGAGCAGCTTGTCGATCTCGGCGTGGACGTAGCCCACGCCCTTGTCGACGCGCTCCTGGTCGATGTCCGTGAGGACGACCGGCACCTCCAGACGGCGCAGGAACAGCAGGGCCAGCTGCGAGGCCATCAGGCCCGCGCCGACCACGCCGACCTTGGTCACCGGGCGGGCCAGGTTCTTGTCCGGCGCGCCTGCGGGGCGCTTGCCGCGCTTCTGCACCAGGTTGAACGCGTAGATGCCGGAGCGCAGTTCGCCGCCCATGATCAGGTCCGCGAGGGCCTGGTCCTCGGCGTCGTAACCGGCCTGCAGGTCACCGTCCTTGGCGGCGGCGATGATGTCCAGGGCGCGGTAGGCGGCCGGGGCCGCGCCGTGCACCTTGGAGTCGGCGATGAACCGGCCGCGCGCGACGGCCTGGTCCCAGGCCTCGCCGCGGTCGATCGCCGGACGCTCCACGGCGATCTCGCCCTTGAGGACCGACGCCGTCCAGATCAGCGACTGCTCCAGGAAGTCCGCGCCCTCGAACAGGGCGTCGGCGATGCCCAGTTCGTAGACCTGCTTGCCCTTGAGCTGACGGTTCTGGTTGAGGCTGTTCTCGATGACGACCGTGACGGCCTTGTCCGCGCCGATCAGGTTCGGCAGCAGCGTGCAGCCGCCCCAGCCCGGGACCAGGCCCAGGAAGACCTCCGGCAGGGAGAACGCCGGCAGGGCCGCGGACACCGTGCGGTAGGTGCAGTGCAGGCCGACCTCGACGCCGCCGCCCATCGCCGCGCCGTTGTAGTACGCGAACGTCGGCACGGCCAGCGCGGACAGACGCTTGAAGACCTCGTGGCCGCCCTTGCCGATGGCCAGCGCGTCCTCGTGCCGCTTCAGCAGCTCGACGCCCTTGAGGTCGGCGCCGACCGCGAAGATGAACGGCTTGCCGGTGACGCCGACGCCGACGATCTCGCCGTCCGCGGCCTCCTTCTCGACCTGGTCGATCGCGGCGTTCAGGTTCGCCAGCGACTGGGGGCCGAAGGTGGTCGGCTTGGTGTGGTCGAAGCCGTTGTCCAGGGTGATGAGCGCGAAGCGCCCGGCGCCCAGCGGCAGGTCGAAGTGGCGTACGTGCGCCTGCGTGACGACCTCGTCCGGGAACAGCTCGGCCGCGCCCTTCAGGAGTTCAGCGGTGGTGCTCACTTGTCGCCTCCGTCGAAGTGCGGGTTCTCCCAGATGACCGTCGCGCCCATGCCGAAGCCGACGCACATGGTGGTCAGGCCGTAGCGGACCTGCGGCTGCTCCTCGAACTGGCGGGCCAGCTGCGTCATCAGCCGGACGCCGGAGGAGGCCAGCGGGTGGCCGAAGGCGATCGCGCCGCCGTACTGGTTGACGCGCTCGTCGTCGTCCGCGATGCCGTAGTGATCCAGGAAGGCCAGGACCTGGACGGCGAACGCCTCGTTGATCTCGAACAGGCCGATGTCCGAGATGGACAGGCCCGCCTTGGCGAGCGCCTTCTCGGTGGCCGGGATCGGGCCGTAGCCCATGACCTCGGGCTCCACGCCGGCGAAGGCGTAGGAGACCAGGCGCATCTTGACCGGCAGGCCGTTCTCGCGGGCGAAGTCCTCGCTAGCGATCACGGAGGCGGTGGCGCCGTCGTTCAGACCGGCCGCGTTGCCCGCGGTGACCCGGCCGTGGACGCGGAACGGCGTCTTGAGGTTCGCCAGGTTCTCCAGGGTGGTGCCCGGGCGCATCGGCTCGTCGGCGGTGACCAGGCCCCAGCCGGTCTCGCCGCCCTCCGGGTTGGTGCGGCGCACCGAGATCGGCACCAGGTCGGCCTGGATCTTGCCGTTGGCGTACGCCTTGGCGGCCTTCTCCTGGGAGCGCACGGCGTATTCGTCGGCGCGCAGCTTGGTGATCTGGGGGTAGCGGTCGTGCAGGTTCTCCGCCGTCATGCCCATGAACAGGGCCGACTCGTCGACCAGCTTCTCGCTGACGAACCGCGGGTTGGGGTCGACGCCCTCGCCCATCGGGTGGCGGCCCATGTGCTCGACGCCGCCCGCGATGGCGACGTCGTACGCGCCGAAGGCGACGGAGCCGGCGACCGAGGTGACGGCGGTGAGCGCGCCGGCGCACATGCGGTCGATGGAGTAGCCGGGGACCGAGGTGGGCAGGCCCGCGAGGATGCCGGCCGTGCGGCCGATGGTCAGACCCTGGTCGCCGATCTGGGTGGTGGCGGCGATGGCGACCTCGTCGACCTTCTTCGGGTCGAGACCGGGGTTGCGGCGCAGCAGCTCCCGGATCGCCTTGACGACGAGGTCGTCGGCGCGGGTCTCGTGGTAGATGCCCTTCGGGCCCGCCTTGCCGAACGGGGTGCGGACGCCGTCGACGAAGACGACGTCCCTGACGGTACGAGGCACGATGGCTCTCCTCCAGGGTGCGGGATGGCACTGCTGCGGCGCGCAGATGCTGAGCGCGCGCTCAGCACTCATGCTACTCGTGGGTAATGTGCCTGCACAGTCCCCCCGCCGGGAGCGGCGAAGGTCACACCGGGGGGGCGCGGGGATGCCCCTACGGCTCCTACGGCTCCTACGGCTCCTACGGCTCCTCGGCCCACCCACCCGCCCGACTCGGTGGGGACCAGGGCCCCGCCCCCGGGTCTCCGCCCCGAACCCCCACGGGGGCTCCCGCCCCTGACCTCTGCCCGCCCGACTCGGTACGGAGCAAGCCTCCGGCTCGGGACTCCGCCCCGGCCCCGCGGGCGTCTCCGTCCCCAGCACCGGCAGGATCGGAGCCCCGCCCTTGCCCTCGGCGGGGCTCCGCCCCAGCCCTTGCCCACCCGGCTCGGTGGGCAAGGGGGCTTCGCTCCGGCCCCCGCGGGGGCTCCGCCCCCTGCACCCCGGGGGGCGCCTGTGCGTCGTCCGGCGCGGTGGAAGCCTCCGGGGCTTGACCCCAGGTCCTCGACCGGGGGCTCCGCTTCGGCCTTCGCCCGTTCACCTGAACTGAGTGGGGTGCAGGGGACGAAGTCCCCGCGCGGGGACCG
>NZ_JAIOAB010000026.1 GCF_019890635.1 Streptomyces sennicomposti | reverse complement strand
CCCTTCAGGACGGAAGACGGCCGCCTCTCCGCAAGACCCCCGCCCCTTCTCAGGACCCCTGCCCCGCCGCAAGACCCCCTGCCCCTCCTGAAACCGCCCAAGAGCACCTAACATGCATCAACCGGACCCGCATCCCGCCGCCCCCGCCCGCTATCACGAAAGATGATCGATCAAACGAGTCGCAAAGGTCACACAGCACTTCCGGTGACCGGGCGGAGGGGGCAGGATGAGCAGGTTGACGGCACTGAGTGCCGCCGATAGGCCCAATGGTCGACCCCGAGTGCACTCTCCTGAGCCAAATGGGGGATGGTAGAGACAGTCAGGGCACCTCGAAGATGAGGCACTACGTCGGTGAGGGAAGACGTGAGCGACAACTCTGTAGTACTGCGGTACGACGGCAACGAGTACACCTACCCGGTGATCGACAGCACCGTCGGCGACAAGGGCTTCGACATCGGGAAGCTGCGCGCCCAGACCGGTCTGGTGACTCTGGACAGCGGCTACGGCAACACCGCCGCCTACAAATCCGCCGTCACCTATCTCGACGGCGAGCAGGGCATCCTCCGGTACCGCGGCTACCCCATCGAGCAGCTGGCCGAGCGCTCCACCTTCCTGGAGGTGGCCTACCTGCTGATCAACGGTGAGCTGCCGACCGTCGACGAGCTGACCACGTTCAAGAACGAGATCACGCAGCACACCCTGCTGCACGAGGACGTCAAGAACTTCTACAAGGGCTTCCCGCGCGACGCCCACCCGATGGCGATGCTGTCCTCGGTGGTCTCGGCGCTGTCCACCTTCTACCAGGACAGCCACAACCCGTTCGACGAGAAGCAGCGCAACCTCTCCACCATCCGCCTGCTCGCCAAGCTTCCGACGATCGCGGCGTACGCGTACAAGAAGTCGATCGGTCACCCGTTCGTCTACCCGCGCAACGACCTCGGTTACGTCGAGAACTTCCTGCGCATGACCTTCTCGGTCCCCGCCCAGGAGTTCGAGCTGGACCCGGTCGTCGTCTCGGCGCTGGACAAGCTGCTCATCCTGCACGCGGACCACGAGCAGAACTGTTCGACCTCCACGGTCCGCCTGGTCGGCTCCTCCCAGGCCAACATGTTCGCGTCGATCTCGGCCGGCATCAACGCCCTGTGGGGCCCGCTGCACGGCGGCGCCAACCAGTCGGTGCTGGAGATGCTGGAAGGCATCCGCGACTCGGGCAACGACGTCGACACCTTCATCCGCAAGGTGAAGAACAAGGAGGACGGCGTCCGCCTGATGGGCTTCGGCCACCGGGTCTACAAGAACTTCGACCCGCGCGCCAAGATCATCAAGGCCGCCGCGCACGACGTGCTCTCCGCGCTGGGCAAGGAGGACGAGCTCCTCGACATCGCCCTGAAGCTGGAGGAGCACGCGCTCTCCGACGACTACTTCGTCGAGCGCAAGCTCTACCCGAACGTCGACTTCTACACCGGTCTGATCTACCGGGCCATGGGCTTCCCGACC
This sequence comes from Streptomyces sennicomposti, assembly GCF_019890635.1. Lineage (GTDB taxonomy): Bacteria > Actinomycetota > Actinomycetes > Streptomycetales > Streptomycetaceae > Streptomyces > Streptomyces sennicomposti. The sequence goes on along the minus strand of NZ_JAIOAB010000026.1, from coordinate 88,784 downwards.
GAGATGTTCACGGTCCTGTTCGCCCTCGGCCGGCTGCCGGGCTGGATCGCCCAGTGGCACGAGATGATCAAGGAGCCGGGCTCCCGCATCGGCCGCCCGCGCCAGATCTACACCGGCGTGGTCGAGCGCGACTTCGTCCCGGTCGAGGAGCGCTGACGGGCTCAGCGCCCGCGCGCCCGGGGCCCTGGCCCTGGCTGTGACGGCTTCCCGAGGCCCCGTGTCCGCCGCCCGGCGGGTGCGGGGCCTTGTGCGTGCGTGTACGGAAGGCTGTCGCCCGTCCGTACAGGAGGTCGCCTTGTACGGACAGGAGGTTGCCTTGTACGGACAGGAGGCTCTCTGTGCGTACTGGAGTTCGAGGAAAGCGGAAGGCGCCCCGGTGCGCCGGTCCCCCCACGGGCCGACGGCCAGGGCGCCTTCCCATGTCCCGGTGCGGATTCCCCCCACGGGATCCGGCCGGGCGTCTGTGAGACCAGCGCCTGAACCGCTGTGAGCAGACGAGCCGAACCCGCCGTACTCCTGTACTGCCTACTGCTGTGCGATCTGCCGGGACAGCGCACCTCCGGGAGGGCCGCTCAAAGCTTCCCGGTGTGTACGTGCCCCGGCGACGCATTTCTCCAGGAAAGTCCCCCAAGACATCCCCGGACTGTCAGTCCGCGCCCCCCAAGACGCTTCCTGACATCGCCAAACTTAGACCTTCGAACCCCTTCGATGGTTACCTTCACATCACTGTGATCTGTGTCTCTTGCATATGTCCCCTTAGGTACGCAAGAGACCGGTTATGGCGATCGAGACCCAAGCGTAAGGAAGATGCGCGAGCCTTGTGAAGAGCTTATGTGAGGCTCGCTCATGTCTCTAGGGGGACTCTTACTTCCGTTCGGCTACTTCCGTCGGCCGCTTCCGTCAGCGGAAGGTGCGCAGCCGGAGGCTGTTGGTCACCACGAACACCGAGGAGAACGCCATCGCCGCCCCCGCGATCATCGGGTTGAGCAGCCCGGCGGCGGCCAGCGGCAGCGCGGCCACGTTGTAGCCGAAGGCCCACACAAGATTGCCCTTGATCGTGGCGAGCGTCCGCCGCGACAGCCGGATGGCGTCTGCCGCCACCCGTAGGTCCCCGCGCACCAGCGTCAGATCGCCGGCCTCGATCGCCGCGTCCGTGCCCGTGCCCATCGCCAGCCCCAGATCGGCGGTGGCGAGCGCGGCCGCGTCGTTGACGCCGTCGCCGACCATCGCGACCGTACGGCCCTCGGCCTTCAGCCGCTCCACGGCCGCGACCTTGTCCTCGGGCAGCACCTCGGCGATCACGTCGTCCGCGGCGATCCCGACCGCGCGGGCCACCGACTCGGCGACCGCCCGGTTGTCACCCGTCAGCAGCACCGGCCGCAGCCCCAGCGCCCGAAGCTGCCGTACGGCCTCGGCGCTGGTCTCCTTGACCGCGTCCGCCACGGCGACGACGCCCCGCGCCGCACCGTCCCAGCCGACCACGACGGCCGTACGGCCCGCCGCCTCGGCCTTCCGGCGGGCCCGCGCCACGTCCTCGGGCAGCTCCTCGAACAGCCGGCCGACGGCGACCTCGCGGCCCTCCACGCGCCCGCGTACGCCCCGCCCGGGGACGTTCTCGAACTGCTCGACCCCCGGCAGCGCGCCGACCCGCTCCTCGGCGCCGGCCGCGATCGCGCGGGCGACCGGGTGCTCGGAGGCGTGCTCCAGGGCGCCCGCGAGCCGCAGCAGCTCCTTCTCGTCGGCGCCCTCGGCCGCGTACACCTCCTGGAGGGTCATCCGGCCGGTGGTGACGGTGCCCGTCTTGTCCAGGACGACGGTGTCGACGCGGCGGGTGGACTCCAGGACCTCGGGGCCCTTGATGAGGATGCCGAGCTGCGCGCCCCGGCCGGTGCCGACCATCAGCGCGGTCGGCGTGGCGAGGCCCAGCGCGCACGGGCAGGCGATGATCAGCACCGCCACGGCGGCGGTGAACGCGGCCGTCACGTCGCCGGTGGTCAGCAGCCAGGTCAGCAGCGTGCCGACCGCGATCACCAGGACCACCGGCACGAACACGGCCGAGATCCGGTCGGCAAGGCGCTGCACCTGCGCCTTGCCGTTCTGCGCGTCCTCCACCAGCTTCGCCATCCGGGCGAGCTGGGTGTCGGCGCCGACCCGGGTGGCCTCGACCACCAGCCGGCCGCCCGCGTTGACGGTGGCGCCGGTGACCGCGTCGCCCACGCTCACGTCCACCGGCACGGACTCGCCGGTCAGCATCGAGGCGTCGAGCGCCGAGGCGCCCTCGACGACCGTGCCGTCGGTGGCGACCTTCTCGCCGGGCCGGACGACGAACCGGTCGCCCACGGCCAGCGCGGACACCGGGATCCGCGCCTCGCGCCCGTCCCGCAGCACCGCCACGTCCTTGGCGCCCAGCTCCAGCAGCGCGCGCAGCGCCGCGCCCGCCCGCCGCTTGGAGCGGGCCTCCAGATAGCGGCCCAGCAGGATGAAGGCCACCACGCCGGAGGCGACCTCCAGATAGATCGTGGAGGCGGCGTCCATCCGCGAGACGGTGAGACGGAACTCGTCACGCATGCCGGGCATGCCCGCGTCGCCGAGGAACAGCGCCCACAGCGACCAGCCGAAGGCGGCGAGGGTGCCGACCGAGACGAGGGTGTCCATGGTGGCCGCGCCGTGCCGTGCGTTGGTGAGGGCGGCCCGGTGGAAGGGCAGCGCGCCCCAGACGACGACCGGCGCGGCCAGCGTCAGCGCGAGCCACTGCCAGTTGTCGAGCTGGAGGGCCGGGACCATGGAGAGCAGGATCACCGGGACGGCCAGCAGCGCGGAGACGATCAGGCGCTGGCGCAGCGAGGCGAGTTCGGGGTCGGAGGCGTCCGAGGTGTCCGAGGCGGGCGCCGCCTCGCCCGGTATGCCGGCGCTCGCGGGCTCGGGGGCGGGCGGGGGCGGTTCCTCGGCGGTGTAGCCCGTCTTCACCACGGTGGCGATCAGATCGGCGACCTGTACGCCCGGGGGGTAGGCGACCTTCGCCTTCTCGGTGGCGAAGTTCACCGTGGCGGTGACGCCGTCCATCCGGTTGAGCTTCTTCTCGACGCGGGCCGCGCAGGAGGCGCAGGTCATCCCGCCGATGAGCAGTTCGACCTCGGAGGTCTGCGGGGCGGGGCCCGAGGCTGTCGCCGTGCTGCTGCTGCCGCTGGTGGTGGTACTGGTCATGTCCGTACTCCAGATGACGGACCGGGCCGTACGGAGCCAGTATCAGCTGGTCGATACGGCCCGGTGTCGAGAGGTGCCTCTTGGCCGGGGCGCGGTGCGGGCCGCCCGGGGCGCGCCGCGCCTCAGGCGCGGCCGACCAGCTCGAAGCCGGCCTCGTCCACGGCCGCGCGCACCGCCTCGTCCTCGAGCGGGGCGGCGGAGACGACGGTGACCTCGCCGGTGGAGGCGACGGCCTTCACCGAGCTGACGCCGGGCAGCTCGGAGATCTCCGCGGAGACGGAGCCCTCGCAGTGTCCACAGCTCATGCCGCTCACCTTGTAGACGGTGGTGACGGTCTCCGGGGTCTCGGTCTGGGCGGTCATAACGCTCTCCTCGTCGTGACGTGTGGGGTCGACGTGGCCCACGGGGGCTCACATCACCCAGACTATACCCCTAGGGGGTATCAGGCAAAGAAGCGGAGGGTGGGCGCGGGGCGGAGGGGAAGGCGCCGGGGGAACGGTGCCCCGGCACCTTCCCGGCAGTGTCCGGCCACCCCGCGGTGGCGCGAGCAGCGTCGCACGGGGCACACCCCACCCCGAGAAGACCCGCCTGCGGCATACCGGGACCGCACACGAGTACGAAGCCGGACCGTCGCCTGGGGCCGCCGCCGGAACGGAGTCCGCCACCGACAGCCACTCGGCACCTGAGACTGAAGGCCGCGATCAGCAGCCCGTCCGGCGCTTGAGGACGAGGCCGTCCAGGCCGATGGCGGGGCCGGAGGCCGCAGCTTCCGCCCGCCCACCCCGCCTGCCGGCCCCCCAGTGCCCGGGCCGGGGGCCGCCACCGGCAGCCTGTCCGGCGTTCGAGGGGGAGGCCGTCCAGGCCGATGGCGGAGGTCTGGGGGCGGAGTCTTTGCCCGCCCACCCCGCCTGCCAGCCCCCCAGTGCCCGGGCCGGAGGCCGCCACCGGCAGCCCGTCCGGCGTTTGAGGACGAGGCCGTTCAGGCCGATCACGGGGGTCCGGGGGCGGAGCCCCTGGGGGATGGGAATGGGTAGGGGCGGCGGGGGCGAAACCCCTGGCCGGCCGTCGCGCTAGCGTTCCCTCCCGGAAGACGCCCCCCGAACCCCGGGGGAGCGACGGCACGACGGAAAGCCGAGGTGGCGGCCATGCGCGCGGTGGTGTTCGAGCGGTTCGGAGAACCGGCCGAGGTGCGCGACGTACCGCGCCCCCACCCCGCCGACCACGGCGTGGTCGTCCGCGTCGAGGCGACCGGCCTGTGCCGCAGCGACTGGCACGCCTGGCAGGGCCATGACCCGGACGTCACCCTCCCGCACGTCCCCGGCCACGAACTCGCCGGCGTCGTGGAAGAGGTCGGCCCCCGAGTCACCCGCTGGCGCCCCGGCGACCGCGTCACCGCACCGTTCGTCTGCGCCTGCGGCGCCTGCCCGGCGTGCGCGGCCGGCGACCAGCAGGTGTGCGAACGGCAGACCCAGCCCGGCTTCACGCACTGGGGCTCCTTCGCCCAGTACGTCGCGCTCGACCACGCCGACGTCAACCTCGTCGCCGTCCCCGCCGACCTCTCCTTCGCGACCGCCGCCTCCCTCGGCTGCCGGTTCGCCACCGCCTACCGCGCGGTGGTCCAGCAGGGCAGGGTCGCGGCCGGCGAGTGGGTCGCCGTGCACGGCTGCGGCGGCGTCGGCCTGTCCGCGGTGATGATCGCGGCGGCCGCCGGCGCGCGGGTCGTCGCGGTGGACGTGTCGCCGAAGGCGCTGGAGCTGGCCGAACGCTTCGGCGCGACCCGGTGCATCGACGCGTCGGCGACACCGGACCCCACGGCCCCGGCCCCCACGGCCCCGGCCCCCACGACCGCAGCCCCCGCGGCACCGGACCCCACGGCCTCGGACACCGCAGCACCGGACCCCACGACCCAAGCCCCCACCGCCCCAGTCCCCACCACCCCAGCTCCCCCAGCCCCCGACACCGCCGCGGCGGTCCGCGAGGCGACCGGCGGTGGCGCCCACCTCTCCCTGGACGCGCTCGGCTCGCCCGCCACCTGCGCCGCCTCCGTGAACGGCCTGCGCCGCCGCGGCCGGCACGTCCAGGTCGGCCTGCTGCCCTCCGCGACCGGTACGACGCCGGTACCGATGGCCCGCGCCATCGCCCTGGAGCTGGAGATCCTCGGCAGCCACGGCATGGCCGCGCACGCCTACCCGGAGCTGCTGCGCCTGGTCGCGGCGGGCGCCCTGCGCCCCGACCTGCTGGTGACCTCCACCGCCCCGCTGGCGGCGGCGCCCGACGCGCTCGCGGCGATGGGCAGGGCGCCCGGCGCCGGGGTCACCGTCGTCGAGCCGTGGAGCTGATCGCCGTACCGGACTCGCCGCACCCTCACCCGCCTCTCCGTCCCCGGTTGCCGGGCCGCGCGGCGACCCAGGCGCGGACGGTGTCGGCGTACCAGTAGGGGCGACCGCCCTCCACATGGTCCGGCGGCGGCAGCAGCCCGTGCTTGCGGTACGACCGCACGGTGTCCGGCTGGACCCGGATGTGCGCGGCGATCTCCTTGTACGACCAGAGCCTTCGGTCGGTCATGTGCGTGTACCTCCCAGTGCCCGGCGAACGAACCGGTCCGGGCGGTGGCATGGTCCGTCGCGCGGGTGTGACGCGGAGGCCGCACAACTGAGACATCTGTGACAGGAGAGTTGCGTAACGGTGTCACCGGAGCCTCGGTCGTCCGAATGTCCGGACAATCCATTGACAGGGCCGACGCGCCCGCACTAGAACCGGGAGAGCCACACATACATACGTTCGCCGCCCGCATCGGCGAGTGGAGCACGCCGTCGGCGAGCGGGCGGTTGTACGGTGCAGGTACATGACGCACGGAGCACGCGGAGTTCCAAACCCCGGGCGGTGAGCGCACGTTGAGCCGACGCACCAAGGCGCTCGGCGCCGCCCGGCCACCGATCGCCTCCGGCGTGGGAGGCCGCTTCGCCCTGGCAGGAGCGAAGTGCGAGCGCCGACTCCCCGCCCGCTACGGCCCCGCGCCGGAGGTCCCGCACCCGCCCCACCGCGAGCCCGGTCCTACCGGCGCCGCCGCACCCGCCCCGCCCGGCGCACCCGCCCCACCGCGAGCCCCCGTCCCACCGGCGCCGCCGCACCCGCCCCCCGCGTACGCCCGGCTCACCGCGCCCCGACCCCGCGCCCCCCGCACGCCCCCGACACGCGCACGCCCCCTCCCGCCCCCGCATCGCCCCCCGGCGGACACTCCCTCATGTGTCTACAGCGACGCCGAAACCGCAGACACAGTGTCGGGCGCGCCCGCCGCACGGTCCTGGTGGGATGGATACGTGACCGGGGTCGTGGTCCAGGAGGTCGCGATCCGGGCACGTGAGCTGCACGAACGGCACGTCTCGACCCGTCGCCGCCATCTGTGAAGGAGTTACCGGGCATGACGAAGATCGTCAACCACTGGATCGGCGGGAAGACCGTCGAAGGCGCCTCGGGGACGTACGGGCCGGTGACGGACCCGGCGACCGGCGCGGTCACCACCAAGGTGGCCTTCGCCTCGGTCGACGAGGTGGACGCGGCGGTGGCCGCCGCCCAGGACGCGTACACCGCCTGGGGCCAGTCCTCGCTGGCGCAGCGCACCTCGATCCTGTTCAAGTTCCGCGCGCTGCTGGACGCCCACCGCGACGAGATCGCCGAGCTGATCACCGCCGAGCACGGCAAGGTGCACTCCGACGCCCTCGGCGAGGTCGCGCGCGGCCTGGAGATCGTCGACCTGGCCTGCGGCATCACCGTGCAGCTCAAGGGCGAGCTGTCCACGCAGGTGGCGACCCGGGTGGACGTGGCCTCGATCCGCCAGCCGCTCGGCGTGGTCGCCGGCATCACGCCGTTCAACTTCCCGGCGATGGTCCCGATGTGGATGTTCCCCATCGCCATCGCCTGCGGCAACACGTTCGTGCTGAAGCCGAGCGAGAAAGACCCCTCGGCGTCGATGCGGATCGCCGAGCTGCTGGCCGAAGCCGGGCTGCCCGACGGAGTGTTCAACGTCGTCCACGGCGACAAGGTGGCCGTGGACCGCCTCCTGGAGCACCCCGACGTCAAGGCGGTCTCCTTCGTCGGCTCCACCCCGATCGCCCGCTACATCCACACCACCGCCGCCGCCAACGGCAAGCGGGTGCAGGCGCTGGGCGGCGCCAAGAACCACATGCTGGTGCTGCCGGACGCCGACCTGGACGCGGCGGCCGACGCGGCGGTCTCGGCGGCGTACGGCTCGGCGGGCGAGCGCTGCATGGCGATCTCGGCCGTCGTGGCGGTCGGCGCGATCGCCGACGAGCTGGTGGACAAGATCCGCGAGCGCGCCGAGAAGATCAAGATCGGGCCCGGAAACGACCCGGCGTCCGAGATGGGCCCGCTGATCACCGCCGCCCACCGCGACAAGGTCGCCTCCTACGTCAAGAACGCCGCCGACGAGGGCTGCGAGGTCGTCCTGGACGGCACCGGCTACACCGTGGAGGGCTACGAGGACGGCCACTGGATCGGCCTGTCCCTGCTCGACCGGGTGCCGACCACCGCGAAGGCGTACCAGGACGAGATCTTCGGCCCGGTGCTGTGCGTGCTGCGCGCGGACACCTACGAGGAGGGGCTGGCCCTCATCAACGCCTCGCCGTTCGGCAACGGCACCGCGATCTTCACCCGTGACGGCGGCGCGGCCCGCCGCTTCCAGCTGGAGGTGGAGGCCGGCATGGTCGGCGTGAACGTGCCGATCCCGGTGCCGGTGGGCTACCACTCCTTCGGCGGCTGGAAGGACTCGCTCTTCGGCGACCACCACATCTACGGCAACGACGGCACGCACTTCTACACGCGCGGCAAGGTCGTCACCACCCGCTGGCCCGACCCCTCCGAGGCCCCGGCCGGCGTGGACCTCGGCTTCCCCCGCAACCACTGACGTCCCCGCACCCGGCACGGCCCGTGTGCCCCGCCCGACGACCGTCGGCGCGGGGCACACGCGCGCGTGCCGCGGTCCCGGCCGTACCGTCGCCCGTCGCCCGTCGCCCGTCGCCCGTCGCCCGTCGCCCGTCGCCCGTCGCCCGTCGCCTTCGCCCCTCGCCCTCGCGGTCACGCCCTGGCGGTGATGGTCGCCGTCGCCGCGGGTTTACCCGCGGTAGCCGAGGGTGACGCCGTCTTCCGCCACGGCCGTCCGTTATCCGGACGGTCGCAACTTTTTTTGCGCGCCCGCCTGCGATTCCCGTGCGTAGGGGATGAAACGGATGGCGGAGGCGTGAACATCGGTTCACCTTCGAAAGCAAGGTCACACTTCAATGGGGCTTGATGAATGCCCTGGCGCGGCCTCGAAGCCTGCGAAAACGAGACCACACCCCGCAGGTTGCAGCTGCGGATTCCGAAGGTAAACAGCCATTGACGTGACGGTTTTCGTCGGGGTTCCATGCTGGCGCCGGGAGCGGACGAAAAGACGACGACCGTACGAGCGAAGCCGCCGGAGGCGATAGCGCTCCCGAGCCCCCATCACCTGTTGCACGAGTCGATCGGAACCGCCGTATGACCGACACGCTCCGCCCTGTCGAGAACGCCGTCGCTGAGGCGACCGGCAGTCCCACGGGGACCACGGACCACCCCAGGCAGCTCAAGCGCTCCATCGGGGTCGTCGGCGGCACGCTCCTCACGCTCTCGTGCGTGACGCCCGCCTCCACGCTCTTCGTGGTGGTGCCCGATCTGTTCGGCAGCCTCGGCACCGCGACCGCCCTCACCATCGCCATCGGCTCGCTGCTCTGTATCGCCGTGGCGTTCTGCTACTCGGAGCTGGGCACCCTCATCCCCAGCGCGGGCGGCGAGTACGCCATGGTCTCCACGATGGCCGGGCGGCTGGCGGGCTGGCTGGTCTTCGTGCTCTCCCTGCTGGTCGTCATGATCGTGCCCCCGGTGATCGCGATGGGCACGGCCGACTACCTCGCGCCGATCGTCCACCTCGACCCGGCGATGACCGGCGCGGGAGTGATGCTCCTGGCCACCCTCGCCGGTCTGCTGGACCTGCGCGCCAACGCCTGGATCACCGGCATCTTCCTGGTCCTGGAGGTCATCGCGGCCGGCGTGGTCGCCATGCTGGGCTTCGCTCACAGCCAGCGCGGCGTCGGCAGCCTCGTCTCGATGCAGGTCGCCGACTCCGCCGGGCACACCGACCCGGTCACCGCGATGCTCGTCATCTCCGGGCTCGCCATCGCCCTCTTCGCCACCCAGGGCTTCTCGACCGCGGTCTACCTCTCCGAGGAACTGGAGAACCCGCGCCGCAACGTCGCCCGCACGGTGCTGGCCACCCTCGCCATCTCCTCCGTGATCATCCTCGTGCCGGTCGTCGCCATCACCATGGGCGCCTCCGACCTGAAGGAGCTGACCAGCGGCGACCTCAGCTCGATGGTGACCGCCTGGTCCAACTCCGCGGTCGGCACCTTCGTCAGCCTCTGCGTGGCCCTGGCCATCATCAACGCCGGCATCGTCATGGTCATCCAGAACTCCCGCGTGCTGTTCGCCTCCGCCCGCGACAAGGCCTGGCCCGCCCCCGTCAACAACGTCTTCTCCAAGCTCGGCCGGTTCGGCTCCCCGTGGGTGGCCACCCTCGCGGTCGGCGTCCCCGGCGCCGCCCTCTGCTTCGTCAACCTGGACACGCTCTACGGCGTCACCGGCGTCTCGGTGACCGGCATGTACATCCTGGTCGCGGTCGCCGCCCTGCTGTGCCGCCGCGGCGACCACAAGCACACCGCCGCCTGGCGCATGCCGCTGTGGCCGGCCGTGCCGGTCCTGCTGATCGTGGTCCTGGTGTACGTCCTCACCCAGCAGGAGGTCGGCTACCTGCTGTGGACCGGCGGCATCACCGCCGTCGCCACCCTCTACTGGGCCTTCTACCTCCGCCCGCGCCGCGACACGCGCTGGCTGGTCTCCATCCCCGTGGACGAGCAGGCGTAACCCGGCGACTCCTCCGAAGCCGGACCGCCCTGCCCGGCGAAGGCCCCCACACCGCGTGGGGGCCTTCGCCGCGCCCGCCCGGCCCGCCGCCCCGCCCGGCCCGCCGCCCCGTCCGGCCCGCCGTCGCCGCCCCTGCTACCACGGGCGCGGTACGCCGCCCGGCGGCCGTACTCCCGCAGGAGGGGACGCGGGTCGGCCCCGCGGCTGCATCGGTTGTCGGCGGCGGCCCGTACCGTTGAGGCATGGATCTTCGAAGGCTGCTGACGCGGCCCCGGCGGTGGCTCGCCGCCGGGGCCGCCGTCGTCGTGCTCGCCGGGGCCGGCACCTGGACGGCGGTCGCCTCCGACGACCCGCCCGCCGTGCACCGCGCCGACCGGACGATCGCCACCGGCGCGGGCGTGCGCCTGGACACCTCGTACTTCACCCCCGACGGCTCCGGCCGCCACCCCGCCGTCCTGCTCGGGCACGGCTTCGGCGGCAGCAAGGACGACGTACGGCAGCAGGCCGAGGACCTCGCCCGCGACGGGTACGCGGTGCTGACCTGGTCGGCGCGCGGCTTCGGCCGGTCCACCGGCAGGATCGGGCTGAACGACCCGAAGGGCGAGGTCGCCGACGTCTCCCGCCTGATCGACTGGCTGGCCCGCCAGCCCCAGGTCCGGCTCGACAAGCCCGGCGACCCGCGCGTGGGCGTCGCCGGCGCCTCCTACGGCGGCGCGATCGCCCTGCTCGCCGCCGGACACGACCCGCGCGTGGACGCCATCGCCCCCGCCATCACCTACTGGAACCTCGCCGACGCCCTCTTCCCGAACGGCGTCTTCAAGAAACTGTGGGCCGGCGTCTTCCTCAACTCCGGCGGCGGCTGCGCCCGCTTCGAACCCGAGCTGTGCCGGATGTACCAGCGCGTCGCCGAGTCCGGCCGCCCCGACCCCGAGGCGCGCGCCCTCCTGGAGGCCCGCTCCCCGGCCGCCGTCGCCGACCGCATCAAGGTGCCCACCCTGCTGGTGCAGGGCCAGACCGACTCGCTCTTCCCGCTCGACCAGGCCGACCAGGCGCAAAAAGCGATCAAGGCCAACGGCGCGCCCGTCGACGTCGACTGGATCTCCGGCGGCCACGACGGCGGCGACCTGGAGAGCGACCGGGTCCAGGGCCGCGTGACGGCCTGGTTCGACCGGTACCTCAAGGGCGACCGCGCCGCGGACACCGGCCCCGCCTTCCGGGTCACCCGCACCGGAGGCGTCGACTCCACCGACGGCGCGGCCCTGCTGCGCGGCGCGAGCGCCGACGCCTACCCGGGCCTCGCGAGCACCCCGCGCACCGTCGCCCTGACCGGCCGCGCCCAGCGCTTCGAGAACCCGGCCGGCGCCAGCCCGCCCGCCGTCTCCTCCCTGCCCGGCCTCGGCTCCGCCGCCGGCTCGCTCACCCAGCTCTCCGCGCTCGGCGTCGGCGTCTCCCTCGACTTCCCCGGCCAGTACGCCAGGTTCGACTCGGCCCCGGTCAGCGGCGACCTGCGCGTCACCGGCTCCCCGACCGTCACCGTGCACGTCGCCTCCACCAGCGACGACGCGGTGCTCTTCGCCAAGCTGTACGACGTCGGGCCCGGCGAGGCGCGGCCGGTGCTGCCCGCCCAGCTGGTCGACCCGGTGCGCGTCGAGGGCGCGAAGAGCGGCAAGGACGTCGCCCTCACCCTCCCGGCGATCGACCACGAGGTGCAGAAGGGCCACCGCCTCCGCCTCGTCCTCGCCTCCACCGACCTCGCCTACGCCTCCCCGGCCACCCCGGCGACCTACACCGTCTCCCTCAAGAGCGCCCTGACCGTGCCGACCGCGCCCGGCGTGACCACCGCGGCGGCCCCGCTGCCCGCCTGGGTGTGGTGGCTGCCCGCCGCCGGCGCGGTCGTGGCGGCGGCCCTGCTGCTCACCGCCCGCCGCCGCACCACGGCCCCCGCCCCCGACCCGGCGCTCGCCGGGGTCCCCCTCCAGATCACCGGCCTGAGCAAGCGCTACGCCAGGTCCACAGACCGGTACGCCGTCCGCGACCTGTCCTTCCGCGTCGAACAGGGCCAGGTCCTCGGCCTGCTCGGACCCAACGGCGCGGGCAAGACCACCACCCTGCGCATGCTCATGGGCCTGATCCGGCCCGACGAGGGCGAGATCCGCGTCTTCGGCCACGCCATCCGGCCCGGCGCGCCCGTCCTCTCCCGCGTCGGCGCCTTCGTCGAGGGCGCCGGCTTCCTGCCCCACCTGTCCGGCCGGGAGAACCTGGAGCTGTACTGGCGGGCCACCGGACGGCCGCCCGAGGACGCCCACCTCGACGAGGCCCTGGAGATCGCCGGTCTCGGCGAGGCCCTCGCCCGCGCCGTGCGCACCTACTCGCAGGGCATGCGCCAGCGCCTGGCCATCGCCCAGGCCATGCTCGGCCTGCCCGACCTGCTCATCCTGGACGAGCCGACCAACGGCCTCGACCCGCCGCAGATCCGCGAGATGCGCGAGGTGATGATCCGCTACGCGGCCGGCGGCCGCACCGTGATCGTCTCCAGTCATCTGCTGGCCGAGGTCGAGCAGTCCTGCACCCACCTCGTCGTCATGGACCGCGGCCGGCTGGTGCAGGCCGGTCCCGTGCGCGACATCATCGGCTCCGGGGACACCCTGCTCGTCGGCACCGCCACACCCGTCGAGGAGCCCGTGGCGGAGAAGGTGGCCGCGCTGCCCGGCGTCGCCTCCGCGGTCCGCACCGAGGACGGCCTCCTGGTCCGCCTGGAACCCGGCGGCACCCCGCAGGCCCTGGTCGCCGAGCTGGTGCGGCTCGACGTGCCCGTCGCCTCCGTCGGCCCGCACCGCCGCCTGGAGGACGCCTTCCTCACCCTGATCGGAGGTTCCGCGTGAGCACGCTCACCGAGCCCGTGGAGGCCGCCTCCGGCTACCGCGCGGGCCGCACCCTGCCCCTGCGCGTCGAACTGGCCCGCCAGCTGGGGCGCCGCCGCACCCTGATCATGGGCGGCATCCTGGCCGCGCTGCCCTTCGTGCTGGTCGCCGCCTTCGCCATCGGCGGCGACCCCGGCGGCCGCAACAACCAGGTCACGCTGATGGACACGGCCACCGCCTCCGGCGCCAACTTCGCCGCCGTCAACCTGTTCGTCTCGGCGGGCTTCCTGCTGGTGATCCCGGTCGCGCTGTTCTGCGGGGACACCGTCGCCTCCGAGGCGAGCTGGTCCTCGCTGCGCTATCTGCTCGCCGCGCCCGTGCCCCGGGCCCGGCTGCTGTGGTCCAAGCTGGCCGTCGGGCTCGGGCTGAGCCTGGCCGCGATGGTGCTGCTGCCGGTGGTGGCGCTCGCCGTCGGCACCGCCGCCTACGGCTGGGGGCCGCTGCGCATCCCCACCGGCGGCGCGCTCGACCCGGGCACCGCCGCCGGGCGGCTTGTGGTGGTCGTGGCGTACCTCTTCGTCTCCCAGCTGGTCACCGCCGCGCTGGCGTTCTGGCTGTCAACGAAGACGGACGCGCCGCTGGGCGCGGTGGGCGGCGCGGTCGGCCTGACCATCGTGGGCAACGTGCTGGACGCCGTCACCGCCCTGGGCCACTGGCGGCACTTCCTGCCCGCGCACTGGCAGTTCGCCTGGGCCGACGCCGTACAGCCGCACCCGCAGTGGTCCGGGATGATCCAGGGCACGGCGATCTCCGTCACCTACGCACTGGTGTTCTTCGCCCTGGCGTTCCGCGGGTTCGCCCGCAAGGACGTGGTGTCCTGAAGCCCCGGGGCCGGTGGTCAGGCCGACGCCGGTCACGCGGTCCAATCGGGTGAACTTGCGCCACCAATTCCCCGGTGTCGGGTTGAAGAAGCAGTAGGGCATGCGGCGCTACGAGAACTCGGTCTCCCGGTTCCAGGGCCGGCTCTCCCCATTCTTCACACAGGAAGACACCACATTGCGACAGACCCTGAGCAGGGGAGTGTTCGCGGCGGCCGCCGCCGCCACGGGCATTCTGTCCCTGTCCGGCACCTCCGCCTTCGCCGACTCCACGGCCAACGGCACCAGCAGCGACTCGCCCGGCGTCCTGTCCGGCAACACCGTGCAGGTCCCGGTCGAGGTGGAGGCGAACGTCTGCGGCAACACCGTCAACGGTGTCGCCGCGCTCAACAGCTCGTTCGGCAACACCTGCGAGAACGGCCCCGAGACGACCCCGCCGGCCAAGCCCACCCCGGCGCCCCCGCGCGCCGAGACGCCGAAGCCCGCGCCGCCGGTCCGGTACACCCCGCCGGCCGTCGTCCCGCACGAGCCGCCGCAGCTCGCCGAGACCGGTGGCGGCAAGGAGACGCTGGCGGCCGGCGCGGTGAGCGTGGCGCTGATCGCGGGCGGCGCGATGCTGTACCGCCGCGGTCGCGCCGCGGCGGTCCGCTAGCCGGCAGTCCCGCCGGACCGCCGCCCCCGCGGGGGCGGCTCCGGTGCGGCGTCCGGCCGCGACATGAGGGTCACCCGAGTACGCCCCGCGTACTCGGGTGACCCTTTCTCATTACCGCGCCCCGCCCCGGCCGAGCCGTACGGGAGACGGCTCGGCCGGGGCGGGGCTCACCGGAGCGCGCCCGGCGGGGGCGTCAGTGGCGCACCGGCGACGGGGCCGCGGTGCGGCTGCCGCCCGGCCCGGGCACCATCACGGTCGCCGGCGCCGTCCGCAGCCGCCGCCGCACCCCCCGCACCAGCGCCGACGCCGTGAACGTCGCGCCCTGCACGAACCGCATCGCCGGACCAAAGCCCGACGCGGTCACCAGCCCGGCGAGGAACAGCCCGGGGTGGGAGGACTCGAAGTCGTGCCCCACCTCAGGGGAGCCGTCCGGCAGCGCGGCCAGCGTCCCGCGCAGCTCGGCGGCGAGCATCCCGAACCGGTCGCAGCTCGTCCGGAACCCGGTCGCCGCGATCACATGCTCGGTCTCCACCGTGCACACCGTGCCGTCCAAGCGCACCGTCTCCAGCCGCAGGCCGCCGCCCGCCGCCCGGGCCGAGGCGATCTCGTGGCCCGGCAGCAGCTCCACCGCCCGCTCCACCCGGTCCCGCACCCACCAGGCGCCCGCCGGTCCCAGCGCGCTGGCCGCGATCCGCGCCCGGGTCGGCTCCGGCAGCCGCCGGAAGAGGTTCGGGCGCTCGGAGTAGAACCAGTTGCGCCAGCCGGGACCCAGCCCGCTGTGCGGCGAGCGCACCGACTGCCACCAGGGCCGCTCCAGCACCGGCGGCAGATCGTTCCAGCGCAGCTGTCCGGCCCGCGCCAGCACCCGGGCGCGCGAGCCCTGCTCGGCCAGCAGCGCCGCCGTCTCCAGGGCCGCCTGCCCGCCGCCGACCACCGTGACGTCCATCCCCCGGAAGCGGGTCAGGTCGCTGTGGTCGCTGCTGTGCGTCACCAGCGAGGGCCGCAGCGCGCGCAGCACCGGCGGCACCTCCACGAACGGCATCACGCCGACCGCCAGCGCCACCGTCCGCGCCTGCACCGCCTGCCCGTCCTCGGTGACCACCGTGAACCCGCCGGGACCGGAGGAGATCCGCACCACCGTGCGCTCGTCCACACCCGGCACGGCGTTGCGCGCGAACCACAGCCCGTACGCCGCGAACGTCTCCACCGGCATCGGCTCGGCGTGCCGGGCCGCCATCCCGCGCTCGGCGCAGTACGCGTCCAGCCGCCAGCGGCCCGCCGGATCGGACAGGTTCGACGCCCACGGCTCCGACTTCAGGAGCATGCCGCGCGGCATGTGATCGCGCCAGGACGCCATGGGCCGGCCGAACACGCGCAGGTTCAGCCCGGCGGCCGCGGCGTGGGAGGCGATCGAGAGGCCGTACGGGCCCGCGCCCACCACCACAAGGTCGTACTTCATCGACTGCTCGCTTTCTCGTTGTCGGTCACGGAGGTCCCGGAGGACACGGAAACCACGGCGGACCCGGATGGCCCGGAGGTCCCGGAGCCGGGGGAGTGGAGGAAGGGCAGGGACGACGGGGACGACCCGGGCGTCGGGACGGGCGGCCCGGAGGACGGCCGCCCCCCGGGAACCGCCGCGGAGTCCGTCGCGGAACCCGCCGCGGAGTCCGTCCCGGAACCCGCCGCGGGGTCCGCGCCGGGACCCGTGGCGGACGTCGCCCCGGGACCGGCCGCGGCGGCCCGCCGCGGCCCCGCCGCACCGGCCGCCGTCGCCCGCAGCCGCTGCCCCAGCCGCCGGGAGACGTGCCGGCCCCACAGACCGCACATCGCCCACCCGGGCATCCGGTCGTCCGGCGCGTACCAGGCCAGTTCGCGCCCGGTCGGGGCCGCCCGCAGCGCGGCCAGCGGCGCGTAGTTCTCCACCACGAACTCCCGCCCGGACCGGGGCAGCGCGTCCGGCACCGGACGCCCCGTCAGGTCCAGGTGCAGGGCGCGTACGACGTCCACTCCCGCGCCGTCCTCGAACAGCCGGAACTGCGCGCCGGGGCGGGGGTTGAAGTCGAGCAGGTGGTAACGGCCCGTCACCCCGCAGCGGCGGAAGTCCAGATCGAGGACGCCCCGGTAGCCCAGCTCGCCGACGAGCCGCTCGGTCAGCTCCCGGAGCTGCGGGTTGGGCGTCCAGCGGCCCACCGCGGTCAGCCCCGCGCCGCGCGGCCAGGCCGACTGCTTGCGGCCGGGGCCGCCCGCGCGCACCGCGCCGGAGCGGTCGGCGTAGCCGTGGAAGAACCAGTCCCGGTCCTGGCCCGGCGGCAGATACGCCTGGAGCAGCAGCCGGCTGCTCGCCTCCTCGGTGCGCAGATACAGCTCGCGGGCCTGTCGCTCGGAGCGCACCAGCACCGTGCTGCGCAGACCGCTGCCGGCCGGCAGCAGCCAGGGGCGGCTCCACTTGGCCACCGCCGGAAGGCCGAGCCGCCGTACGTCGGCGGCGGCCCGCGCCGCGCTGTCCGGGATGAGCGTCAGCGGGTGCGGGACGTCGGCGGCGGCGCACACGGCGGCCAGTTCCGCCTTGTCGGCGACGCGTTCGGCCAGCGCGCCCGGCAGTTCGGGCAGCAGATAGGAGGCGGCGAGACCGTCGCGCGTCCGGGCCGCGGCGATGGCGCTCGCGTCGTCCATCGGGACCAGCACGGCGGGCCGTCCGATCCGGCCGGCCACCTGCTGGAGCACGGCGCGGACGGCGTCGGGGGAGGCGTCCGGCGGCGGGGTGTGCGCGCGGTGGACGAAACGCGACCGGTGGACGGGGCTTCCCGCCGTGTCGGCGACGACGTGCACCTCCACTCCCGCCCGGCCGAGGGAGCGCACGGCGCCGAGCGTTCCGTGGTGAAAGGGGTTCCGGTCGATCCGCAGCACTACTGCGGGGACGCGGGTGTCGAGCAGCGGCACGAATTCTCTTTTCTCGGGGCTTCTCGGGTCTTCTCGGGTCTTCTAGGGGGCTTCTCGGGGTTTTCTCGGGGCTTCCCGAGGGCTTGTGCGGTGTTTCTCGGGGGGATCTCTACGTTGTGTCGTCGTGTCGTCGGATACGGCTCACCCGTACGGGCCAGCCGGGCACTCGAAAGCCATGACGGCGGTGGCGCCTTCGGCTTGCGTATGCCTCACTTCATATGACTGGCCGTCAATATGGGGAATGCAGAGGGAAGTCCGGACAGCGGCGAGGAAGGGAGCAGGAATGGCAGCCGAGCAGAGGCGGACGCGGGTCCGCCGGCTGGCCGTGGGCGCGGCGGCGGTCGCGCTGGCCACCCTGGCGTGCGGTCCCGCGAGGGGGGTGGAGGCGGTGCGGGCCGCCGATCCGCGGGCGCCGGCACCGACCCCGCCGGTGGCCGTCCCGACCGCACCGGCCGCCGCCGTCCAGACACCCGCGACGACCGCCCCGGCCGGGGCGACCGTTCCCGCCGGGGCGCAGGCGGCCGTGCCCGCCGTCCCGGCCGTTCCCGCGGCACCGGCCGCCACCGCGGCGGGCGTCGCGCAGGCGACCGCTCAAGGCGTTCCCCCGGCGGCCGAGCCGAGCGCCGTTCCTCCGGCGGCCGTCCCCGCGGCCCCCGTGCTCACACCGCCCGTGCCCGCACCGCCGGTCGGCGTCGCGGCCGTACCGACGGTGCCGCCCGTGCAGGTCCCGGCCTTCGGCGCCTTCCTCGCCTCCGACTCCCGCGGGGTGGCCCGGATGCCGCAGCTCAGCCGCTGGCTGGGCGGCGCCGAACTCCGCGTCGGCCACACCTATCTGCCCGGCGAGCACTGGAGCGACATCGAGGGCGCGCCCGGCTTCCTGGAGGCGTGGGCGCGCTGGCGCAACGAGAGACCCGACCGGATGCTCGTCCTCAACGTGCCCCTCCAGGAGCGCAACGAGGCGGGCGTCTCCGACGACGAGGTCAGACGGCTGCTGCGGCAGGGCGCGGCCGGCGAGTTCGACCACCACTTCCGCGCCCTGGCCGAACGGCTGGTCCAACTGAAGGCCGAGGACACGGTCCTCGTGCTCGGCTGGGAGATGAACGGCACCACCTACACCCACCGCTGCGGACCGGACCCGGAGTCCTGGAAGAAGTACTGGAACCGGATCGTCACCACCATGCGCTCGGTGCCGGGCCAAAAGTTCCGGTTCGATTTCGCACCGAACCGGGGGCGGGACGCCGTTCCCTGGACCGAGTGCTATCCGGGTGACGACACCGTCGACATCATGGGCATGGATTCCTACGACCAGCCCAGCGGAATCTCCTTCGACGAGCAGATCAAGGAACCGTACGGACTCCAGGCGCAGGTGGATTTCGCGAAGGCCCACGGAAAGCCGATCTCCTACCCCGAATGGGGGCTCTTCCGCAACGGCGACAACGCCGAGTACATGCGGCGCATGCTGGCCTGGATGGACGAGCACAAGCCGCTCTACAACACGCTGACCGACTACTGCCCGCACGGCGTGTGGCAGTGCTCGGCCAATCCCAGGGCGTCCCAGGTCTACCGGTCCGTCCTCTTCGGCCGCGCCGACGAGCCGACCCCGGCCCCGACCGAGCCCCAGACCCCGGCGCCCACACCGCAGCCGACCGCGCCCGCCGCCCCGGCGTCCCCGAAGGACTGCTCGCCGGTCGACCTCGGCAGCTGGGCGGAGTACTGGCTCGGCGGCAAGCTCTGCGTCCGCTTCGACTGGTGGTCGCAGGACGGGTAGCGAGGCACCGGGGTCGATCCCATGCCTGGATACGTCCCGGGCCCTGGACCTGGCCCCGGCCTTCGCCCCGGCCCCGTTTCCGGACTTCGCCCCGGCCCCGCTCCCGTACCCGGACCTGGCCTCGTACCCGGACCTGGCCTCGTACCCGGACCCGGCCTCGGCTCCGGATTCGGCCCTGGTTCCGGATTCGGCCCCGGCCCTGGCCTCGGACTCGGCTTCGGACCCGGCCTCGGACACGGCTCCCGTCCCGTGTCCGGACCCGGCCGCCGGGCGCACCGGCCTCACCGCTCTCCCCGCGTGTCGGCGGCGGCCGGGCCGGGCACCGCGGGAGCGGCTGGAGCAGGGGCGGTGGCGGAGACGGTACGGGCGAGGGCGGGCGCAGACCCGTCGCCGTCCGCGCCGTGCGCACCGGCCGCACCGGCGGCACCGTCCGTGCCGACCGCACCGGCCGGTCCGACCGCACCGGCCGGTCCGTCCGTGCCGTTCCGCCGGGGTCGGGCCAGCAGCGCCAGCCCGCACAGCAGGCCGCCCGCGCTGGCGCCCACCAGGGCGGTCACCCGCGTGGACGTGGAGGTCGGTTCGGTGGGCCGGACCGCCCGGGAGAACTGCACGAGCTGCACCTGGGTGCTGGCCTTGGCGGCGTTCGCCTGCGCGGCCAGCGCCCGGGCGACCGCGTTGGCCATGTCGGCGGCGCGCGCGGGCCGCGCCGAGGTGGCGGAGACGGCGACCATCGGGGCGTCCGGCGAGGTCTCCGCGCGCACGGCGCGCTGGAGCGTGCGCACCGGCACGCCCGCCTGCTGCTGCGCGCCCGCGAGCACCGCGGGCTGCGTGGCGACGCGGCCGTAGGCCTGCGCGAAACCGAGGGCGGAGTTCGCCTCGGCCTTCTTGGTGGGCACGGCGACGAGGTAGCTGGTGGCCGTGTACGCCGGCGGGGTCAGCCAGCCGTACGCCGCCCCGAACAGCCCCCCGGCGAGGGCCCCGGCCGCGAGCACGGACCAGGACGGCAACCGCCTGACCCGCGCGAGCGAGAACCGTGGCGACCGGCCCGAGCCGCCGCCCGGCATCGACGCACTGCCGGTACGCCCGCCCCGGACAGCCGTCGCAGCGACCTCACCCTGCGCGGCGGCGACCGCAGCACCCTCGCCCATGGCCGTCCCGCCTGTGGCCGTCCCGCCGGTGGCCGTCTCGCCGGTGGCCGTCTCGTCTTCGGCCGCCATCCCCTCAGCGCCGACCGTCTCGCCGCCGGACGCGCCGTCAGCCGCGGCGCCCGAGCCGGTCCCACTGCCGGGGACGACCTTGCCCTGGGCGCCGACCGTGGCGGCGGACTTGCCGCCGGACGCGCGTCCCGCGCCGGACGCGCCGTCAGGCGCGTCGCCGGTCGCGGGCTGGCCGGCAGGGGCCGCCGCAGCGGCCTCGCCCGTGGCCGTCCCGCTCTCGTCCGCCGTGCCCTGGGCGCCGACCGTGGCGGCGGGCTCGCCGCCGGACGCGCGACCCGCGCCGGCCGCGCCGTCAGCCGCGCCGGCCGCGCCGGACCTGCCCCCAGGGGCGGACGCCGCGGCGGGCTCGCTCCCAGCGGCGGCCGTCGCGCTGCGCGCGTTCTTCGCGGGGTCGGTCATGACGGGCTTGTTCTTCGTGGTGGTCATGACGGGGTTGCTCCCAGGGATGAGGGGGACGACGGGCTGGAGACGGCTGCCGCGTACACGTCCATCAGCCGGGCCGCGCTGCGGGCGATGCTGTAGCGGTGCGCGGCCTGCGGTGCGGTGCGCGGCCCCGGCCCCGCCGCGCGGGCCTCGGTGATCGCGCGGGCGTACGCCGCCGCGCCGCCGCGCACCTGGCGGGCGCCGGCCGCGGCCGGGCGCGGCAGGTCCTCGACGGCCGGGCAGGAGCCGTAGCGCACGGGCAGTCCGCAGGCCAGCGCCTCCACGACGGCGAGGCCGAAGGCCTCGTCCTCGGACGGGGCCGCGAGCAGGTCCATCGCACAGGTGAGCGAGGGCAGGTCGGGGCCGGGGGAGCCGTCGGGGAGGCCGGGGCGCTCGCCGGTGAACAGCACCCGCCCGGCGACCCCGGCCTCGTGGGCGGTGCGGCGCAGGACGTGCTCCTCGGGACCGCCGCCCACCAGCAGCAGCCAGCAGTCGTCCGGGAGCAGCGCGAGGGCGCGGATCAGGACGTCGAACCGCTTGCCCGGGGCCAGCCGCCCGACGCCGCCGACGACGTACGCGCCCGCCGGCAGGCCGAGGCGGCGGCGGGTGCGTTCGCGGCGCGCGGGGTCGAAGCGGAAGCGGTCGAGGTCGATGCCGTTGGGGATGACCTCGATGCGCGGCGCGGGCACGCCCCAGCGCTCCAGCCGGTCGGCGACCGTGGGGGAGACGGCGACCGTGGCCGAGCCCAGCCGTTCGCTGGCGAGGTACAGGGCGCGCACCCCCGCGGTGAGCCTGCGGCCCTCCATCTGCGTGTCGCCGAGGGAGTGTTCGGTGGCGACGACGGCCCGCACCCCGGCCAGGCGCGCGGCGAGCCGGCCGTAGACGCAGGCCCGGTAGAGGTGGGTGTGGACGAGGTCGTAGCGGCCGGTGCGGATCACCCGGACCAGGCGGGGCAGCGCGGCCAGGTCCCGGTTGCCGCGCATGCCGAGGTGGACGACGCGCACCCCGTCGGCGGTCAGGCCCTCGGCGACCGCGCCCGGCTGGGTGAGCGTCACCACGTCGCAGTCGACGGGCAGATGCCGCAGCAGCAGCCGCAACTGCTGCTCGGCGCCGCCGACGCCGAGGCCGGTGATGATGTGCAGGGCCCTGGCCGGGGCGGAGGGCGCGCTCGTGGTCATCTACAGCCCCTCCACCGGGCGTCGGCGCAGCCGGTGCAGCCGCAGTTTGAGGAACAGGCGCAGCGCCGTGTCGCTCTGCCCGACGTGGGCGCGCGGCAGGGCGTACGGGCCGGTCAGCGGGCCGGGGTCGATGGCGCAGGCGTAGGAGTAGCCGGCCTCCCGCACGGCCTCGGCGACGCGGGCGTCGACGGTGCCGTACGGGTAGCAGAAGCCGTCGGTGCGCACGCCGGTCAGCTCGGTGAGCCGGTCGCGGCTCTCGGCGACCTCGGCGCGCAGGGTGCGGTCGTCGGCGCGGGTCAGGTCGACGTGGGTCAGCCCGTGCGAGCCGATCTCGACGCCCTCGGCGGCGGCGTGCCGGATGCCGTCCGCGGCCAGCAACAGCTTGCGCGGGCCGAGCGGGTCCCAGGCGTTGTCGCCGCCGAGCCGGCCGGGCAGCACGAACAGGGTGGCGCGGCAGCCCCAGCGGCGCAGCAGCGGCAGGGCGTCGGTGACGAAGTCGGCGTACCCGTCGTCGAAGGTGAGCCCGACCAGACCGCGGGCCTCGCCGCGGGCCCGGGCGGCGAGCAGCTCGCCCATGGACACGCCGCGCAGCCCGCGCCGGCGCAGCCACGCCAGCTGCCGCTCCAGCCGTTCGGGGGTGACCGTGACGCGGTACGGGTCGTGCGAGCAGTCGCCCACCGAGTGGTACATCGCCACCCACGGGAACGGCCCCTGGCGGGGGACGGGCACGGCGCCCGGGACGGCGGAATCAACGGTTGCGGCCATGTGCGAGCCTTCGTGTGACGGTGCGTACGGAGCGCAGGGCGGATGTGCGGCCCTGGGGACCGCCCAGGGCGAGGGTGAGGGGGACGAAGACGGCGGTCACGGTCAGCAGGCCGGCCACCAGACCGGCCGGCGCGGAGTCCGGGCGGCTCGCGACGAACGCCCCGGCGACGGTGGCGACCACCGCGGCGCGCACCGGCCGGCTCAGCTCGGCCAGCACCTGCCGCAGATGG
The DNA here is from genome assembly GCF_019890635.1 of Streptomyces sennicomposti. Classification (GTDB taxonomy): domain Bacteria; phylum Actinomycetota; class Actinomycetes; order Streptomycetales; family Streptomycetaceae; genus Streptomyces; species Streptomyces sennicomposti. The sequence goes on along the minus strand of NZ_JAIOAB010000026.1, from coordinate 65,714 downwards.
ACGGACACGCCGTCGGCGGCGCGGCGGCCCTTGCGCAGACCGGTCAGGAGCAGGGCGGCGGTGACGGTGATGCCGAGGGCGTTGGCGGCGGCGATGCCGGCTACGCCGAACGGGCCCACGGCCGCGGCCCCGGTCCAGGAGGTGACGGCGATGCCCGCGGCCATCGCGGCGACCGGGTACCAGCGGGGCCGGCCGGCCGAGAAGTAGGAGCGGACCAGGGCGCCCACCAGGGTCTGGCCGAGCAGCCCGAGGGCGTACACGCGCATGACGGACGCCGTGGCGGCGGTGTCCGCGGCGGTGAACGCGCCGCGCTGGAAGAGCAGTTCGATCATCTGCGGGGCGCAGGCGATGACCGCGCACATGCCCAGCAGCACCAGCGCGGAGGCGAGCGCGATGTCCCGCTGGACGCGGGAGCGGGCGCGCTCGGTGTCGCCGTCGGCGAGGGCGCGCGCCACCACAGGGAAGGTGACGGTGCACAGCATCAGCGACAGCGTCATCGGGATCTGCGCGACCTTCTGCGCGTAGTTCAGGTGCGAGATGGCCCCGGCGGGCAGGGTGGAGGCGAGGAAACGCTCGACGAGGACCTGCGACTGGCGGCACAGCGCGAACAGCAGCACGGCGGCGACCAGGGCGAGCTGCATCGGCCGCCCCTCCGCGTCCGTCCCGCCCGGACGCGGCGCGGGTCTGCGGCTCGTCAGCTGCCGCCACAGCGACGGCAGTTGTACGGCGACCATCAGGCAGCCGCCGGCCGCGACGCCGACCGCCGCCGAGCGCACCCCCCAGGCGTCGCCGAGCAGGTACATCGCGGCGATGATGCCGGTGTTGTACGCCACGTAGATCGCCGCCGGCGCGAGGAAGCGGCGGTGGGCGCGCAGGGCCGCGCTGCAGTAGCCGGCCAGTCCGAACGCCAGGACGCAGGTCGCGGTGAGCCGGGTGCAGTCGGCGGCGAGGCGCGGGTCGGGCAGGCCGGGCGCGAGGGCGCGGACCAGCCAGGGCGCGCAGCCCGCCACCAGAGCGGCGACCGCCGCCAGGGCGAGGCACAGCCGGGGCAGGGTGTCGCCCACCAGCGCGCGCACCGGATCGCCCCCGGCGCCCTTGGCGCGGCGGGACAGCGCCATGCTGAACGCCGGGATCAGCACCAGCGCGAGGCCGTCCTCGATGAGCAGCGTGGAGGCGAACTCCGGGACGGTCCAGGCGACCAGGAAGGCGTCCGTGTCGCTGCCCGCGCCGAACAGCCGCGCCAGCGCCTGGTCGCGCACCAGGCCGAGCAGGGAACCGGCGACGGACAGCGACGCCGTGACGAGCGCGGCGCGCGCGAGAAACCCCCGCGACGCCGCCCCCGCCTCGCCCCCGCCGGAACCGCCCTTGCGTGCGGGCGGCACGGCGGGTTCGGCGCCGGGGGCGGGGAGGCCGGGCGAGGGGAGGTCGGGTGAGGTGGCGGTACCGGGCGCGGGCGCGGGTGCGGCGGACGAGGCCGGGCCGTGTGCGGCGGGCGAGCACCGGCCGGCTGCGGCTCCTGGCGGGTTCGGGGCCACGAGGTCGTCGGCGAACCCGAGATCGAGGGGCGCGGCTCCGGGCTTGGGCACTCCGGCCCCGGGCTCGGTCCCGCCTGCACCCGACTTGGGCCTGCGTGCACCCGGCTTGGGCCTGCCTGTGCCCGACTTGAGCCTCCCAGCGCCTGACTTGGACACCCTGGCACCCGGCTTGGGCATCCTGGCACCGGACTTGGACACCCTGGCGCCCGGCTTGGACATCCCGGCATCCGGCGTGGGTACCCCGGCTCCTGGCTTGGGCGCCCCGGCTCCCGGCTCGGCCACCCCGGCGCCTGGCCCGGTCGCCTCCGCGCCGGGCTTGGGTACGCCGACGCCTGGCCCGGTCGCTTCCGCGCCTGGCTTCGGCGCCCCGGCGCCCGGCTCGGCCACCCCGGCGCCTGGCCCGGTCGCTTCCGCGCCCGGCTTCGGCACCCCGGCTCCCGGCCTGGGAACCCCGGCACCCGGCTTGGGCACCCCAGCGCCCGGCCCGGTCGCTTCCGCGCCCGGCGTGGGCGCCCCGGTCACGGATTCAGCCGTCCCGGAGCCCGGACCCCGCGCGGGGTCCGGAACGGACGGAGGTCTCACGGTCATCGCGTCACCGCCTCCTCGGTACGGGTCGCAGTGAGTTCGCGCGGCGCGTGGCCGCCGGACAGGGCCCACCACGCCGTGAGGCCGAGGGCCAGTCCGGTCAGCAGGGTCGAGGGGCCGCCGATGTCGCCGTAGGCGAAGTCGGTCAGCAGCCAGACGATCAGCCCGCAGGCCACCAGCCCGCAGTCGAGCCCACCCCCGTCGGCACCCTCGTCACCGCGCCCGCCCCCTTCGGCACCCCCGTCACCACGGCCGCCGCCACCCCCGCCATCGCCGCCGTCGCGGACGCGCGGCAGCCGCCGTACGGCGCACACCAGCAGCGCCAGCCAGCCCCCGGCCAGCGCGACCAGCCCGACCAGGCCCTGTTCGCTCAGCAGCAGCAGGTACATGTTGTGCGGCGACAGCAGCGGCTGGCGCCGGTACGCCGCGCCCGCGCCCGCCACCTCGGCGCCCGAGGACAGCGCCACACTGGCGTTGCCGTCGCGGTACTCGGGGAAGCCCTTCAGCCCGACCCCGGTCACCGGGTGCCGGCGCCACATGCCGACGGCGGACGCCCACAGGGTGTACCGGTCGATCACCGACTGGTCGGGGGCGTCGGCGACCTGCGCGATGCTGCCGAGCCGCTGCTGCAACTGCGCCGAGCCCGCGCCGAACCCGCCCACCAGCACCACCCCCGCGGCGGCCACGGCGGCGGCCGTCACCAGCGCCCGGCGCGGCCCCGCCAGCACCAGCTGCACGGAGCACGCCAGCACGGTGGCGATCCACGCGCCCCGGCTGAAGGAGAACGCCAGCGGCGCCGACAGGACCAGCGCGCACCCGGCGGCGAGCGCCCGCTGCCGCAGCGGCGAGCGGCCCAGCGCGATCCCGACCGCGCAGACCAGGCCGAGCGCCACCGCCGTGGCCATGCCCATCACGTCCTGCGGCCCGAACGTGCCGACCGCCCGCACGTCCTCGCCCTGGTAGGAGGCCCCGGTCCGGGTGACGTACTGGTGCACCCCGACGGTCCCCTGGACCAGGGCGAGCCCCACGAACGACCAGGCCAGCAGCCGGAATCCGGACCGGTCGCGGACGAGCAGCAGCACCGCCGCCGGGACCAGCACGAAGATCTGGAGATAGCGGCCGAGCCCGGCGAGCCCGGCCGCCGCGGAGGAGGCGCCCATCGCGGCCAGCGCCAGGCCCACCACCGGCAGGCCGAGCAGCAGCGCCGCGGCCGGCGGCAGCGGACGCCGCCGCTCGCGCACCACCAGGACCAGGCAGTACAGCACCATCAGCGCGGAGAGCACGTCGGCGGGCTCCGCGCCGCCCGGCGACACGGGCAGGGCCAGCAGCGCGACCACGGCCACCGCCGCGGCGACCGGCGCCGGCGCGGCGGGGCGGCGCGGGAGCGCCGTCAGGGCGAGGCTCACGTCGCTCAGCTCCCCGTGGGACGGACCAGCGCCACGGCGGTGCGCAGCAGGATGCACACGTCCTGCCACAGGGACCAGTCGTCGATGTAGGCGTTGTCGAACCGGCTGCGGTCCTCGATCGAGGTGTCGCCGCGCAACCCGTTGACCTGGGCGAGCCCGGTCAGCCCGGCCCGCATCCGGTGCCGGGCCGCGTAACCGGGGTAGGCCTGGCTGAACTGGGCGACGAAGTAGGGGCGTTCGGGGCGCGGGCCGACCAGGCTCATGTCGCCGCGCAGCACGTTCCACAGCTGGAGCAGCTCGTCCAGCGAGGTGCGCCGCAGCATCCGGCAGAAGCGGCGCATCTCGTGCTCGTTCGCCACGCTCCACCGGGTCGCCGACTCGTGCTCGTCCACCGGGCGGTGGGTGCGGAACTTCAGCAGCGTGAACGGCCGGCCGTCGCGGCCGATGCGCTCCTGACGGAACACCACGCCCGGCCCGTCGCTGATCCGCAGCACCACCGCGCACACCAGCAGCAGCGGGCTGACCAGCGCCAGCAGCACCCCGGACACCAGCACGTCCAGCACCCGTTTGCCGACGCCCTCGCGGCGCGCCGGGGCCAGGTCCAGGAGCCGGCAGGGGAACCCGGCCAGCCGCTCGCCCGCCGCGTACGCGGGGCAGCCGGCGTCCAGCTCCCACACCCGGCAGCCCGACTCGGCCAGCGCCCGCAGCAGCGGCTCCTGCTCGGCGCGCGCCTCGGGCCCGAGGACCAGCACCGCGCGCACCCCGTTCTGGATGACCGCGCGCTTGACCTCCTCGCCGGTGGTCAGCACCGGCAGGCCCTCCGCGCCGTCCGGCTGCCCGGCGACGATCCCCACCGGCCGCGCCCCGCACCGCGGGTGGCGCAGCACGGCGGCGGCCACGCGCTGCGCGCCCGCCACCGGGCCGACGACCAGCGCCGGGTGCGGGTGGCGCAGCAGCGCGGCGCGCCGCCGCCCGTGCACGGCGCCGCGCAGCGCGCAGCACGCCACCGCCTGCACGACCAGGCCGGTCACCACGGTCCGCGGGGGCAGCGGGTGCCCGGGCCCGTACGCCGCGGCGAGCGCGGCCAGCGCCAGCCAGGCGACCGTGATCCGCCCCCATACGGCGGGCAGTTCCTCCAGCAGGCCCGGCGCGGGCCGCCGGGCGCCGCGCGGGCGCAGCAGCAGCGAGCAGGCGACCAGCAGGGCGACCAGCAGCGGCTGGCGCCGGCCCTCGGCCAGCGCCAAGGCGCCGGTCAGGGCGGCGACGCCGTCCGCGACGAGCAGCGCCGGCCGGGTGCCCGGCAGGGCCGGGCGGCGGACGGCGGGGAAGCGGAAGGCGGTGGCCGGGCCGCGCGGCGGCACGACCGAGACGGGGGTGAGCTGGCCGTCCCGTGGCTGCACACCGGGGGAGGGCACGGTATCGGTACGTTCGGCGGTCACGGGTGGTTCGACTCCCTGTGCTCGGTGGGCTGGGGACGCGGCGCCGTGCGGTCCGCCCCGGCGGCGCGTGCCGGGCCGAGCGGCCGGCCGGGCCCGGCGCGGTCACCCGCCCGCGGCGGGACCGGTCCCGGGCCGGCGGGCCGGGGGCCGAGCAGATCGCGGTAGACGCCCGCGACCGCCTCGGCGGTGTGCCGTACGTCGTGGGCGGCCAGCACGTGCCGCCGGGCCTCGGCGCCGAGCGCGGCGCGCAGGTCCGCGTCGAGCAGCAGCCCGGTCACCGCGCGGGCCAGCGCCGCCGGGTCCTCGGGCGGCGTCAGGCAGCGGTCGGCGCACTCCGGCGGCAGGCTCTCGCGGGCGCCGTCCACATCGGTGACCACCACCGGCCGCCCGCACGCCATCGCCTCCAGCGGCGCCAGCGCCATCCCCTCCCAGCGGGACGGCAGCACCACCAGATCGGCGGCCTGGTACCAGGGCCGTACGTCGGCGACGGCTCCAGCGAACAGCACGGACGGCGGCGCCCCGGCCCGCAGCCGGTCCCCGTCCGGCCCGTCGCCGACCAGCACCAGCCGGGCGCCGGGCACCGCGCGCACGACGGTCTCCCAGGCCCGCAGCAGGACGTCCTGCCCCTTCTGCCGGCACAGCCGCCCCACGCACACGGCGAGCGGCGCGGCCGGGCCGAGTCCGGTCACCGGCGCGAGGGCGGACCGTACGGCGGCGGCGGGCGCCGGGCGGAAGCGGGCGGTGTCGACGCCGTTGGCGACGACGGCCCACCGGCCGGCGATCCCGGCGCGTTCGCCGGTGGCGCGCTCGGCCTCGCTGACGCACACCGTCCGCGCCGCCCACCGCGCCCCCCACCGCTCCCAGTTCAGGGCGAGGGCCGCGGTGACGCCGCCGACCGCCTCGAACGACCAGGCGTGCGGCTGGAAGACGGTGGGGACCCGGCCGCGCACGGCGAGCCGCCCGGCCAGGCCCGCCTTCGCGCTGTGCGCGTGCACCAGGTCCGGGCGCACCTCGTCGATCAGCCGCGCCAGCCGCCGTACCTCCCCGGCGAGCGAGGGGCCGGGCGACCGGGTGGCGGGCCAGTGCCGTACGGGCACGCCGAGGGCCCGCAGCCGCTCGGGCAGCGGGCCGTCGGGGCAGGCGGCGACGACGTCCAGACCGTCCGCCGACTGCGCCTCGACCAGGTCCGTCACGACGCGCGCCACCCCGCCCTCCACCGGCTGGGCCAGGTGCAGGACGCGCGGCGGGCGGCCCGCAGGGGGCGCGCCCGCCGCACCCCCTGCGGCCGCGGGCTGCGGCGCGCTCACCGCCGGGCGTCGACGGCGGCGAACAGCACGCCGGCCCACGCCGCGTCGCGCTGCGAACGGAGCCGGAAGGTCGCCTGGTCGCCGGCGTCGCGCAGCAGCCCCGCGAGGTCGAACACATCGGAGTCGTAGCCGAGGGTGTTCCCGTACGCGGGCACCCGCGCGGTGGCGTCGCCGGGCTCGCTGATGGTGGAGTTCAGCACGTCGTCGGCCGGGTTGCCGGGCCCGGCGAGGTCGACGGGGGCCGCGTGACCGGCCGTCAGGGTGAGCGAGTCGCCGGTGGTGCCGCGGTCGCCGTTGTACGCGACGAGACCGACCCGCCCGCCCGCGCCCGCCGGGTAGCCGAGGTGGTTCAACCGCATCTCCTGCGCGCCGGAGCTCAGCGGCGCGAAGCCGTCCCACAGCGCGATGTCGCGCAGCGGCTCCGCCGGGTTCTCGTACGCCACCACCAGCGTCCAGCCGCCCCAGGCGCCGGCCCGGGACCGGCCGCCGGCCACGTTGACCTGCGCGACGGTGTACGGGCCCGGGCCGCTCTCGCGCACCAGCCCGGTCACGTCCGCCGAGGCCTGGAAGGCGTCCGCGCCGTCCGCGACCCGGTGCCCGACGACGGTGTCGGCGATCAGCTCCTTGTACGACCCGCCCGGCTCGGCGACCAGCACCCGCCCGTCGTCCTGCGGCGGTTTCTGCTCGCCCACGCGCAGGTTGCCGCCCCAGTACAGGCGCGCGTACGTCACCCGGGAGCCGGCCGGCAGCCGGGCCTCGGCGCGGGAGGAGTTGTAGGTGTTCGGGTCGTCGTCGACGTCGATGTACGACGTGTCGAAGTCGCCGTTCGTGCCCTGCTCGCCCGCCTGCGCGGCCGGGCACGAGGGGCCGCCCTGGCCGGGGGCCGGGCGGCAGGTGACGGAGGAGTTCGCCGCGCGCACGATGCCGCCGTGCTGGAGCGCGTGGTACCGCTCGGCGAACGCGATGCCGCCCGCCTCCGGCGCGGGCGGCGCGGCCGACGCGGCGGCGGGGGGTCCGCCGGGCAGCCACAGGGCGGTGAGGGCGAGGACGCCCACCGTGGCACGGCGCAGCAGCGGGCCCAGGGATTGGGGCATGACCGTCGATGCCTTTCGGAAGCGGGGGGCGGTGACAGCAGCGACATGCGTGCGATGCGTCCGCCGGGAGAGTTGCCTCGGGAGAGCCGCAACTCTAGTTGTCGGCAGGACAAACATGGTGAATCCGGGCATGTGTGTCGGAATGGTGAAACTTGCTGCCGCCGTGAACCACACCATCGGCCGAATCGGCGGGCATCCGGCGGTGGACGTCCCCCGCACGGGGCCGGACCGCACACCGCGACACACCGCCCCACCAGCGGCGACGCGGCAGCGGAGGGAAACGGGGGACAGCCAGAAAGCGCATGATCGGTTGCGGGCGCGCGAAGCCGCTCCCACGGTGGGCTCAAGATCAGTCGCCCGTCGAAAGGAATCCCCATGCGTTCCCTGCCCGCACGGCGCCTCGCCGCCGGAGCCCTGTGCGCCGCCCTTCTGACCGGGATCGCCGGCTCGGCCGCCATGGCCGCCGACCCGGTCCGCGAGGACCACCCCGTCGCGCCCCAGCTGCGGCAGCCCGCCGCGGACGCGCTGCGCGCGCAGGCCGGGAAGGTCCGCGGCAGCGCGGACGTGCTCACGCCGGTCACCGAGCTGCTGAACACCATCGCCAAGGCCGACAAGGGCCAGCTGACGGCCGCTCAGGCCCGGCAGGCCGGCGAGGCCGCCAAGCGCGCCGTCGCCGAGGCGGTCGGCAGGACCCCGGCCGGTTCGGCCGCCGCCCCGGCCGCCGGCTCGCCCGCCTCCGCCGCGGTGACGGGGCAGCGCGCCGCCGACCCGGTGAGCGACGCGCTGGCCGCCCTGGACAAGGCCATCGACGACCTCGTGCAGGCGGTCACCAACGGCGTCGGCGACGTCCAGGCGGTCGTCACCGACCTGCTGACCCAGGTGGCGGGCCTCGTCACCGGCCTGCTGACCGCCGTCGACGCCCCGGCCGACTCCGCCTCGGCGGCCCCGGCCGATTCCTCGGCGACGCCGTCGCCCACCGCCACCTCGTCCGCCTCGGCCTCCTCGTCGGAGCCCGTGACCTCGGCCGTGACGCTGCCCGCGATCTCGCTGCCGTCGTCGCTCCTGTCGCCGGCCTCGTGAGCGGCATACACGGACGCATAGCGCCGTACGGCGCGGTTCCCTCCGGCCGTGGCGCCGGCCTCCGGGTCGGCGCCACGGCCTTCGCCGTACGCGGCGGTCCCTCGCGGGTCTCCTCAGGGATGCCCCCAGGGGTGTCACCGGGGGGAGGTCTCTTCAGCGTCCCCGGCAACCGGTCATCCATAGATCTCATATGAGGACTCGCAATCTTCGGCGCCTCCGGTTTCCGGCCCGGCCCGGGCTCGTTAGGCAGGGCGAAAGACTCCCCCTCCGGCGACCTGCGTTGCCGAAGAAAGGAACACGATGAAGTCCCTGAAGGCTGCCGCCATCGTTGCCGGGTCCCTGATCGCCGCCAGTGTCGGCGGGCCCGCGTTCGCCGCCGACGTGGCGTCCGCGGGCTTCAGCGGCCACCTGAACTCCAAGCTTCCCGTCGAGGTGGCCCCGCTGGACCACCAGTCGGACGTGATCCACACCGGGACCAGCGGCTCGCTCGTCGAGACGGCCCGCGAGGCCGCCAACTCGCTGAACGACGCCCGCCCGCTGCACCACACCACCAAGGACGCGACGACCGCCCTCCAGGACGCCAAGCCGATGCACGGCGACCTGGCGCTGTAGCGAAACCGGCGGCACGCCGAACGTCGCACGTCGTCGGAAGGGACGGCCCCCGGCATGGCCCGGGAGCCGTCCCTTCCGTATGAGCACCGCACGATGAGCACCGCACCGGACGAGGAGTCAGGCATGGCTGCCGGAAACGGCGGAACACGGATCGGCACCCGGCGGGAGACGGCCCGCACCCTGCTCGTCTGCGCACTCGCCGCCCTGGTCCCGGCGGCGGCGCTCGCCGGCTCCGCCGTGGCCGGACCCGGCCCCGACGGAGGGCTGCACGACATGGCCCCGGGCCCGCCGGGCGACACGGTGAACCCGGGGAACCCGAAAGATCCGGTGAGCCGGGTGGAGCCGCCCCGGGCGAACCTGGAGGACGAGCACGGCGTACGCGCGTGAGGACGCCGCCGTGCGGACCGCCCCCGCACACACCAGAGTCCGTGTAGCGCCCGACAACGGCCGCACAGGGAGAACGCCCGGCCGGGGATATCCCCGGCCGGGCGTTCGGACCTGCCGACCGACCGTCCGTCACCGCACGTCGGTCGTCACAGCCGTACGGCTCGCGGCTAGTTGTTCGTGCAGACGTTGCCGATGGCCGGGTTGAGGGCGCCGACCACGTTGACGGTGTTGCCGCACACGTTGACGGGCACGTGAACCGGGACCTGGACCACGTTGCCGGACGCGACGCCGGGCGAGTGCGCCGCAGCGCCCTCCGCGCCCGAGTTCGCCGCGGCGAGACCGGCCCCGCCGAGCACCACGGCGCCCGTGCCGAGGGCGATGGTGGCGGCCTTCGCGATGCGAGACATCACTTTCTCCTTGTTGATTCGGGGAGTGCGGCAGCAGGACGCGCGACCGCACTGCCCCTTCAACGCCGCAACCGCGAACCGGTCACGGCAAACCTCCCCAGATCACCCCTTTTGAAGGGGAAGGGTTACTTCGCCGGGTGGATGACGGTTCCTGTCCGGGGCGTCGAAGGCTGTCGGAGGCGCCGCCGAAGACCGGCGGAGACCGGCGAAGACCGCCGAAGGCCCCCGTGGACGTCCGACACGCCGGCGCACTCCGCGTGCGACAGCGTCATGAAGCGGATTTTTCGGGAAAGTTGCGCGTATGGGCGTTTCGACTGTCAAAACCTACGAAAACTGCTCTACGCTGACGACCGTCAGTGATCAGCCCATCACGGGCTGTAGTGACATGAAAAAGGAGAGGTAATGCGCAAGTTCCAGAAGGCCGCTGTCGTCGTGGCCATGCTCGGCAGCGTCGGCTTCATCGGTGCCGGTGCGGCCCAGGCCCACGGCGGCGACGACGGTCTGAAGGTGGACAGCAAGCAGAGCCAGACCTGCACCGGCCAGGTTGACACCCAGCAGGGCCTCGTCAACATCCAGGACCTGGGCATCGCCGCCAACGTCCTCGGCGTCGGCAACCCGGTCGGCAAGGCCACCTCGGTCACCTGCCCCTCCACCCTCAGCTTCGGCTGACGATCACTCACCACGTGATCTAGGCAGCAGGCCTCGGGGCTCGGACCCCTGGTCCGGGCCCCGAGCCGGGCCGGCATGTCGGCCGGTCCTGTCGTTCGGAGCGACTCAGCCGCCCCCGGCGGCTGGTCGACCGTATAAGGAAACAAGGTAGATGCTCATTACGAAGAAGCTCGCGGCGACCGCGGCGGCCGGAATCCTGGGCGGCTTCGCCCTGTTCGGGTTCGGCGCCGGCCAGGCCTTCGCCCACGAAGACGTCTCCAACGACGGCGGCGTCTCCGGCAGGTGCGTCGACGACGGCAACAACGCCATTCGCTGTGTGCAGTCGCAGCACTGCTCGGGTGGCGGCCACGTCGACTGCAGCAGCACCATCATCATCAAGCGCAAGAGCTCCTGACGTCCGGCCGGGGCGGCCGAGGCGCCCTTGTTCACGTCGGCATCCGTCGCTCAGGCCTGTCCGCGCAGCGAGAACGGCCGGGACCCCCAGGGTCCCGGCCGTCGCTGTGTGCGCGGACGCGCAGGGCCCTTCCGGAGGTCCGCGTCCAGGCAGTCGGCGGGAGTCACTCCACGTCGACGCCGTATCCGCGGACGAGGGCCTCCAGGCCGTGGTCGTAGCCCTGGCCGACGGCACGGAAGCGCCAGCGCGGGCCCCGGCGGTAGATCTCGGCGAGGAGCAGGGTGCGTTCGCTGGTGGCGGCATCCAGCGTGGCCTGCGCCGCGGCCGGAGCGTCCACGCCCGGCGCGAGGCTGAGGTGGACGGCCCCGACGTCCCCGAAGGTGGCGGCGCCGTCGACGGCGGCGGCGATCGCGATCCTGCGGGCGGCCGGAGGCAGCGCCGCGAGATCGACGGCGACGGACTGCTCGGTCGGGCCGTCGCACAGGAGGCGGGTGGCCCCGTCGGGGCTCTCCGGCGCGCCGTAGAAGACGAAGTCCCCGTCGCAGGAGACCTGTTCGTCCTCGTCCAGGACGAAGGCGACGACGTCGATCTCGCAGTTCGTCTGCTGCGCCCATGAGGCGCTCACGTGCCAGCGGCCCGCGGTGGGAAGGTCGATGACTCCGCCGCGCGGCAGGATGTCGGCCGTCGAGCCGTCCCGCGCGGGGGCGTCGGCCGGCTCGGCGGAGGGGTCGCCGAGCCAGCCGGGTGCGTGGACCGGCAGTTCCAGCGAGGTGACGCGGTTCATGCGGCGGTCGAGTTCCCCTCCCGGGAGGAGGACGACGTCGGTGACGCTCGCCGAGAGGTTGATCGCGGCGGCGCCACCCAGCTCGACGACCCTGCTCCGGGCGGCGGACGCCTCCTCGTGGGTGCCGCCCAGGACCAGGACCCGCCGACGGCCGAACGGCCTGGCGGGCCGCCTGGACGCCGGTCGCTCGGGGTCCGGTTGCCTGGGCTCCGGTCCCTCGGGGGCCGGTCGCTCGGGGTCCGGTCGTCTGGGCGTTGACTGCCCGGGTTCGGGCCGCTCGGGGTCCGGTCGTCTGGGCGCCGACTGCTCGGGTTCCGGTCGTCTGGGCTCCGGCACGGTCGCGACGGCCGCGGTCGCGGCGGGGGAGGGCGTCGGCGCGTCCGGGGCCGTCGCCTCCGGGATCTTCTTCGACGGCTGCTGCTCGTGCGGTGTACCGGGACGCACCTCGCTCAGCAGTCCGAGGAAGGTGCGCTCGTCGAGGATCGGGACGCCTTCGGCGATCGCGCGCCGTGCCTTCGCCGAGCCCGAGGCCGCGTCGTTGGTGACGAGGGCGCTGGTGTGCCGGCTGACCGACGACATGATGTTGAGACCGGCGGCGACGGCCCGGGCCACCAGCTCGGCCCGGGAGGTCGCGGTCTCGCCCGTGACGGCGATCTTCATGCCCTGGACGAGCGGACCGCCGGGCGCCGGACGGCCCGGGTTCCGGTAGGCGCACGGGGACTTCGGCGGCTTCGGCGCGAACCGCGGGTCCTGCCGGGGCGGACAGGGCACCAGCGGCAGCGGGACGTCCAGCCGTGCGGCTTCGGAGAGGGAGGACCGGAAGATCCCGGCGAGGACGCGCGTGTCGTCCAGCGCGTCATGGGCACGGGTCTGCGGCACGCCGTAGTGAGCGGCCAGCGACGCCAGGCTGAGATCGGCGGCGGGCGGCTCCACGCGCCGGTTCAGGGCCAGGGTGCACAGGCGCTGGTTCACGGGGAGGTAGAGCCGGGCACGGGCGAACTCATGGGCCAGGAAGTCGTAGTCGAACTGCGCGTTGTGCGCCACCATGACGCGGTCCTGGAGGAGTGCGCCGATCCGCCCGGCGACCTGTTCGAAGGCCGGGGCGCCCCTCAGCCGCTCGGCGGTCAGGCCGTGGATGTGCACGGGGCCGGGATCGCAGCCCGGGTTCACCAGAGTGGAGTACTCGCCGGTCTGGGTCCCGTCCGGCCCGAAGGTCAGCACCGCGATGGACAGGATCCGGTCACGCCGGGCGATCAGGCCGGACGTCTCGACGTCGACCAGAGCCCAGTCGTACGCGTAGTCGGGCAGATGTGACACGTCGAGCGCGGCGGCGAGAGGCATGACAGCAAGGATGATCCGGACACGATCACTCCTACAACCCGAATGCGGGTTTTCCGCCGCTGTCCTGCCGGAAGGCCGCCCTGCCTTCGGACAGCCCCCTGAACAGCGAAAAGACCCTCCCGGAGGAGCGCTTGGCGCCGTGCACACCAGCAGCCGGACACGAAGCGGCCTCACCGGCGTTCCCACAGGTGAGGCCATGTTTGCGCCCCCGGCAGGACTCGAACCTGCGGCCAAGCGCTTAGAAGGCGCCTGCTCTATCCACTGAGCTACGGGGGCCTGGTGTGATCGTCGCGGTCGTGGTGCCCGGTGTGGCTGATCCGTGACGTCGCCGGGGACAAGGATAGGGCTCCCGGGTCCATGTCCCTGCTGCTTCGCCTCCGTGGCTCGGTGTGGAGGTTCGGTGAAGCGCTCCCGATAATCGCAGGCAGGTACGAATCGTGCATCGCTTTTCACGCCTCGCGCACCGGGTGTTGTGCACTCGTTATGCCTGGCCTGTGCCCGCGTCCCAGTGATCCCTTCCGCCCCATCTGTTCTGTCGGCGCGCGAGCATGCTCATATGCTTCAGAATTCCCTCAAAATTGGGCATTCTTCACATGTGGTGACCTTGGACGTACGGCCTCAGCTGCTCGACGCACTCTCCGCCCTGCGCGACCGTGTCGCCGCCGCGCGCTTCCCGCTCCCGGTCCCGGGGGCGCCACGCGCGCGTGCCAACCGCGACGAACTGCTCGCCCAGCTCGACGACTACCTGGTGCCGCGGCTGCGCGACCCGGAGGCGCCGCTGCTGGCCGTCATCGGGGGTTCCACCGGCGCAGGGAAGTCCACCCTCGTCAACTCCCTCGTCGGACGGCGCGTCAGCGAGGCCGGCGTGTTGCGCCCGACCACCCGCAACCCGGTCCTGGTGTGCCACCCGGAGGACCAGCACTGGTTCAGCGGCATGCGGGTGCTGCCCGGCCTCACCCGCGTCTGGGAGCCCCAGCAGGACCCCGCCGACGACCTGCCCGCGCCCGACGACGCCCCGCGCGTGCTGCGCATCGAGACCGTCGACACGCTGCCCCCCGGCCTCGCCCTGCTGGACGCCCCCGACGTCGACTCGCTGGTCGCCGACAACCGCGTCCTGGCCGCCGAGCTGCTGTGCGCCGCCGACATCTGGGTGATGGTCACCACCGCCGCCCGGTACGCCGACGCCGTCCCCTGGCATCTGCTGCGCACCGCCAAGGACTACGACGCCACGCTCGTGACGGTGCTGGACCGGGTGCCGCACCAGGTCGTCTCCGAGGTCTCCCGGCAGTACGGGGCGCTGCTCGCCAAGGCCGGGCTCGGCGACGTCCCGCGCTTCACGGTGCCCGAACTGCCCGAGTCCGCCTGGGGCGGCGGACTGCTGCCCGCCACCGCCGTGGCCCCGCTGCGGGCCTGGCTCGCCCACCAGGCGCAGGATCCCGCCGCCCGGCAGCACACCACGGCCCGCACCGCTCACGGCCTGCTGGACTCGCTCAAGGCGCGCATGCCCGAACTGGCCAGCGCCGCCGCCGCGCAGTACTCGGCCGCGCTGCGGCTCACCTCGGCCGTCGACAGCGCCTACGACGGCGAGTACGCGCGCGTGCGGGGCCGCCTCCAGGCGGGCGCCGTGCTCGCCGGGGACGCCCTGAAACGCTGGCGGGCCTTCCCCCTGGACTGCACCGCCGGGGAACTGCTCGACGCGCTCGTGGAGAGCCTCGGCGCGCTGCTGCTGTGCGCCGTCACCGCAGCCGACGAGCGCGTCGACGACGCCTGGCGGCGCGAGCCGGCAGCCGCCGCCCCGGGACTGGCCGACCGCGCCCCCTCGGTGGAGAGTTCCGAGCACCGCATCGGGCTCGCCGTCCGGCGCTGGCGGCGCGAGCTGGAGGAGTACGCCGAGGACGAGGTCCGCGAACTGGACCGCAGCGTCGCGCCGGACCCCGAGGTCGTCGCCGCGCTGGCCGCCACCGGGCTGCTGGGCGGCCGCCGGGGACGGTCCGCCGGCGAGGGGCTCGCCGAGCGGATCGGCGCCCACGGCGCGCTGCGGCTGCGCGACCGCGCCGGGCGGCTGCTCGCCGACTACCTGGACCGGGTGATGCACGTGGAGCGGGAGCGCCGGCTGGCCCCGCTCGACGCCCTGGAAGTCCAGCCGGAGCCCCAGGCCGAACTGATCGCCGCGCTGTCCGTACTGCTGAAGGAGAGGTGACCGGTGACCGCCGTCACTGATCAGGACCAAACGGAACACACCGCCGGGACGGGACCCTCCGCCCGCGCGGAGGGCGCGGGGGCCGTGGAGGAGCAAGGCCGGGAAGGGCAGAGCCGGGAAGGGCAGAGCCGGGAAGGGCAGAGCCGGGAACGGCAGGACCGGGAGAGGCAGGACCGGGAGAGGCAGGACCGGGAGAGGCAGGACCGGGAGAGGCAGGTGCGGCCGGGGAGCGGTGACGAGGCCGGGCGCGTCTCGCCGTCGGCGGCGGACGGCGTCTCCTCCGGGCGCGAACCGGTCCCGTCGCGTACGAGGCCGGTTCCGGCCGGTGCGGAGACGGGGCGGGGCGGCGCGGAGTCGCAGCGGGGCGGCGTGGAGTCGGAGCGTGCGCCGTCCGGTGCGGGACGGGTGCGGCCCGGCTCGGAGTTCACCCGTACGGGGTCCGGGTACGCCCGGGTCGCGCGGGCGGGGGCCGAGCGCGTCGCGACGGGCTCCGAGCGGGGAACGGCCGGGTCCGATCAGGCTTCGGCGGGCTCCGCGCGGGGTCCGGCGGGCTCCGCGCGGGGGCAGGGCGGTACGGAGCGTGTCCGGGGGGCCGGGGGAGACGCCCAGGGTGGTACGGCCCGCGGCCAGGGCGGCGCGCGGCGGGGGAGCGCGGAACAGGGCGGCCGGACGGTGGAGTTCCTGCCCTCCGCCGGGGCCGGGGGGTACGGGGCAGTTGCGAGGTCGGCCGGCTCGGGCGGCTCGGGTGGATCGGCGAGTACGGGCGGGTCCGCCGGCTCGGGGTCCAGCGGCTCGGGAGGCGTCGGCGGAGCGGACGGCGCTCGGGGTGCCCGGGGCGTCCGGGGTACCGGCGTGTCCGGGAGCCCCGGCGTGTCGCGGAGTCCGGGCGTCGGGGCGGGGAGTCCGGGCGGCCCGGGGATCGGCGGGGCGGGCCGTGCCCGTGGGGCCGCCGTGGCCGCGCAGGACGCCGCCGGGGCCGGCGACCGGAGGGACGGGACCGGTTCCGGCCGCGTCTCCGCCCGCTACGAGGACCGCCACGCGCGCGTACGGGACGACGAGCAGCACGCCCGCGTACGGGACGACGACCAGCACGCGCGCGTACGCGACGACGGCCCCCGCGCACGCGTACGCGACGGCTCCGGACCCGCACCCGCGCGGGACGGCGACCAGCACGCCCGCGCCTACGACGCCTACGACGACGGACGCCACCCCGCCCGCGCACGCGACGACGAGCAGCAGGCCCGCGTCCGGCAGGACGAGCAGCAGCCGCGCGCACGGCAGCACGAGCAGTACGCGCGCGTGCGGGACGAGGACCGCCACGCGCGCGCGGGCGACGGTGACGACGGCGGGGACGCGCGTGCGCACGACGACGACGCCCACGGCCGTACGGAGGCGGACGGGGTCTGGGACGACGGGCTGATCGCCCGGCGCGTCACCGAGTCCGGCGCCGCCGACCTCGTACCGGCGGAGCCCCGCGTCACCAGGTCGATGCCCGCGCCGCCCCTCGCGTACGACGGCCCGCTGCGCTCGCGCCTGGACGCGTTGCGCGAACTGGTCGGCCTCTCCCGCACCCGGCTGGACAACCGCACCCTCGCCGAGGCGGGCCGCGTGCTGGACGAGGCGGCGGCGCGGCGCCGGCTGTCCGGGCAGCACACCGTCATCGCCATCGCGGGCGCGACCGGCAGCGGCAAGTCGCAGCTGTTCAACGCCCTGGCCGGGGTGGCCATCTCGGAGACCGGCGTACGCCGTCCGACCACCGCGGCGCCCATCGCCTGCAGTTGGAGCGACGGCGCGGCCAGTCTGATCGACCGGCTCGGCATCCCGGGCCGGCTGCGCAGGCGGCCACTCCAGGGACCGGACGCGGACCCGCAGTTGCGGGGCCTGGTCCTGGTGGACCTGCCCGACCACGACTCGGCCGCCGTGCAGCACCGCGAGCACGTGGACCGCATCCTCGGGCTGGTGGACGCGGTGATCTGGGTCGTCGACCCGGAGAAGTACGCCGACGCCGTCCTCCACGAGCGGTACCTGCGCCCGCTGTCGGGCCACGCCGAGGTCATGTTCGTCGTCCTCAACCAGGTGGACCGGCTGCCCGGCGAGGCCGCCGACCAGGTCCTGGACGATCTGCGGCGTCTGCTGGACGAGGACGGCATCGCCCTCGGGGAGCACGGCGAGCCGGGCGCGACCGTGCTCGCGCTGTCCGCGCTCACCGGCGACGGCGTGCCCGAACTGCGCGAGGCGCTCGGGCAGTTCGTGTCCGAGCGCGGGGCCGCGGGCCGGCGGATCTCGGCCGACGTGGACGCGGCGGCGGACCGGCTGCGTCCCGTCTACGCCACCCGGCGGCGGGTCGGCCTGAGCGAGGAGGCGCGCGAGGAGTTCGCGGCGCGGCTCGCGGACGCAGTGGGCGCGATCGCGGCGGGCGAGGCGGCTGAACGCGCCTGGCTGCGCAACGCGGGCCGGGCCTGCGGGACGCCGTGGCTGCGGCTGTGGCGGTGGTACCAGGACCGGCGCGAACCTCCCACGGGCCGTATCCCGGTGCGGACGCAGCCGGACGAGGAGGCGACCGCGCGGCAGCGCGTCGAACAGGCGGTGCGCACGGTGGCCGAGCGGGCGTCGGCGGGACTGCCGGCGCCGTGGGCCCAGGCGATCCGCGAGGCCGCGGTGCGCGGGGCGCAGGGGCTGCCCGAGGCGCTGGACGAACTGGCGGCGCGGGCCGGACTGCCCCCGGGCCGCCCGCCGCGTCCCGGCTGGTGGCCGGCCGCGGTCCTGGCCCAGGCCTCGATGACGATCCTCCAGGTCGTCGGCGGTCTGTGGCTGGTCGGCCAGATCGCCGGGGTGATGGCCCCGAACCTGTGGGTGCCGGTGCTGCTGATGATCGCGGGCATCGTCGGCGGTCCGATCGTGGAGTGGAGCTGCCGTATCGCGGCCCGCGGGCCCGCGCGGCGGTACGGCCAGGAGGCCGAGCGCCGATTGCGGGAGGCGGCCGCCGGGTGCGGCCGGGCCAGGGTGCTGGACCCGGTGGCGGCGGAGCTGCTGCGGTACCGGGAGGTGCGGGAGCAGTACGCCCGGGTCACGGGGGCGGGTTCGGGAGGACGGTGAGGGCCTGATCCACCCTTC
This sequence comes from Streptomyces sennicomposti, assembly GCF_019890635.1. GTDB lineage: Bacteria > Actinomycetota > Actinomycetes > Streptomycetales > Streptomycetaceae > Streptomyces > Streptomyces sennicomposti. Next base: position 47,360 of record NZ_JAIOAB010000026.1, on the reverse strand, counting down.
CGGGTGACGGAGTTTTCCACAGGCAGGCGGTGGTCCACAGGGCTCAGCGGGCCCGGCCCGGCGGCGGCAGTCTGGTGCCGCGGCGATCGCGACGGACGCGGTCGGCGCGGCGGACGCAGCCGTACGGGACGGGCCCGTACGCGTGCCCGCCCGGACCGGACGGCCGGGCGAGGGAGGGGCTTGAGGATGAACGAGACGATGATCTGCGCGGTGGGCAACGTGGCGACCCGGCCGATGTACCGGGACCCGGAGACCGGCGCGTCGGCGCGGTTCCGGCTGGCGGTCACCGCGCGCTACTGGGACCGGGAGAAGAACGCCTGGAAGGACGGCCACACCAACTTCTTCACGGTGTGGGCCAACCGCCAGCTCGCCGCGAACACCGTGGCCTCGCTGAGCGTGGGGGACCCGGTGGTGGTGCAGGGCCGGCTGAAGGTGCGCTCGGAGGGCCGCGAGGGCAACTCCCGCACCTGGGCGGACATCGACGCCGTGGCCATCGGCCACGACCTGTCGCGCGGGACGGCGGCCTTCCGCCGCACCGTCCGGCAGGAGCCGGGTACGGCGCCGCCCGCGGGTCCGCCCGCACAGGAACCGGACGACGCCGCGTCCGCGCGGCCCGAACCGCGATGGGAGACGCCGGCCGCGGAGCCGGCCCCCGAACAGGAGCGTGAGCCCGTGGCTGTGACGTGACGACAGCGGTCAGTCAGGACGAGATAACGATTCCGACGCGGATCAGCCGTCTGACGATCTGACAGCAAACCGTGGTGCGGGAGATCTTTAGGATGCCGACGTGGCTTCCTGAGCTCGAAGATTCTGCTGGTGGGACCGGCCCCCACGTCAACGGGTCCTGCTCGAAGGGGAATTCTGTGTGTGCTTCGTACTCTGCGCCGTCCGTGCGCGGGAGCGGGACGGCCCGTCTGGCCGCCGCGGTCCTGACGTCCGGACTCGTCGCCGCCGGTGTGCTGGCCGGCGCCGGCCCGGCCGCCGCCGACGCGCAGGCGCAGAGTCAGAGCGGCGCCACCGCGACCATGGGCGGCCTCAAGACGTACGGCGCCGCGGTCGTCCATGACGAGAGCGGCGACCACCAGGTGTCCGCGGGGCTGTTCGAGATGTCCGTGGACGGCGGCGGCACGCTGCAGACGTACTGCGTCGACCTGCTCACCCCCACGCAGCGGGACGCCCGGTACCAGGAGACGCCCTGGAGCGGCACGTCGCTCGGCGCCAACACGCACGCCGGGAAGATCCGCTGGATCCTCCAGCACTCCTACCCGCAGGTGAACGACCTGGCGGCGCTGGCGGCCAAGGCGGGCGTCAGGAACCTGACCGAGCAGGACGCGGCGGCCGGCACCCAGGTGGCCATCTGGCGCTACTCCGACGGCGCGCACGTCGACGCCGTCGACCCGGAGGCCGAGAAGCTCGCGGACTACCTCCAGGGCAGCGCCCGCGAGGCGGCCGAGCCGAAGGCGTCGCTGGCGCTGGACCCGCCCGCCGTCTCCGGCCGGCCCGGCGAGCGGCTCGGCCCGGTGACGGTGCGCACCGACGCCGCCGGTGTGACGGTGATACCGCCGGCCGACGCGGCCGCCGGGGTGCGGATCGTCGACAAGAACGGCAAGCCGGTCACGTCCGCGAAGAACGGCAGCCGGCTCTACTTCGACCTGCCCAAGAACAAGGGCGACGACGCCTCCCACGCGTCGGGCGGCGCGGACGGCACGGCCGAACTGACCGTCCAGGCCTCCACGACGGTACCGGTGGGCCGCGCCTTCACCTCCGACAGCCGCAGCCAGACGCAGATCCTGGCCGGCTCCAGCGAGTCCACGGTCTCCGCGACCGCCGACGCCACCTGGGCCGGGAAGGGCCCGATACCGGCACTGTCCGCGGCCAAGAACTGCGCCAAGGACGGCCTGGACATCCGGACCGTCAACAAGGGCGACGCGCCGTTCACGTTCGCGCTGATGGGCGCCGACTACGCCGTCCCCGCCGGCGCGACGAAGACGGTCACGGTCCCGCTCCAGGAGGACCAGGCCTACGACTTCACGATCACGGGCCCGGGCGGCTACGCGCAGCGCTTCACCGGCGTCCTGGACTGCCGCACCCAGAGCAGCGAGACCGGCACGAAGACCCAGCTCATGAGCGCCCCCACCCCCGCCACGGCGGGCGGCGCCACCCCCGGCACCGACCTCGCCGAAACCGGCGGCACGGACAGCACCCCCCTGATAGCCGCCACCGGCCTCAGCCTCCTGGTCCTGGGCGCGACGGTCCTGAGCATCATCCGCAAGAAGAAGACGCAGCCCTGACTGGCCTCACCCGCCCCGAGTGCGGTCACCCCCTGCACTCCGGCGGCCTCGCCCTCACGACACGGGCGACCGACGACCGACGAGCCGGCCGCACCCTGTGGGGCTGCGCCGACCGCCACATCTGGTGGCACTGGACCGAACGCCCGGCCGAGCCGCTGGAGCGGTGCGCGGCGCCGGGCTTGTTCCGCTGACACCGGCGCCGGGCGCGGAGGACCGCCACCTCGGCCTGCCGACACGAGGGACGCTCGCTCAGATATCGGCCCCTGCTCCCGGCCAGACAGCCTCTCCGGCCAGCACTCGCAGCTCCTCGGACCGTTCCGGGTCCATGACCAGCAGATCCGCGGCCAGTTGCTTGACCACGGGAAGAGCACCCGTGAGCTGCGGAGCCAGCTCTCGGGCCGTCAGCAGAGCGGACACGGCCTCGGTCACCTGCCGACGCTGGGCGTACGCCCTGGCGAGGTCGATCCGGAAACGGGCTTGCCGCTCCGCGGAGAGCCCCGAGACCTCGACGCCCTGAGCAGCTCGGAGGGCGATCCCGGCGTCTCCGAGATCTACCGCTACGGACACCTCGTGCAGGGAGACGTTGGCCGGGCCGAACTCGGTGTTGTAGTCGTTGCGTCCGGCACCGACGTGTTCGGCCAGTTCACGGGCCTGGCGAAGGTATGCGTACGCATCCTCGGCCAGATTGAGCCGTGCGGCGGCGACGGCTCGTTGCAGAGTCAACGCACCGCGTAGAGCAGCAGCTTCGACCCGCCCGGATCCCTGCATGGGCTCAAGCGCATCGGCCGCGCTCCCGGAGACGATGGCCGCCTGCTCGAAGTGCCGGGCGCCGAGGAAGAGAACCGACAGCCGGAACTCACAGGCCGCCATCAGCAACGGATCGCCGGCCCGGTCGGCGGCAGCGACGGCGCGGTCGACAGCGACCCAGGCGACATCGGACTCTCCCATGTTGGCGAGTGCGGCACCGCACGCCTGGTACATGACGGCGAGCAACCGGAAAGACTCGGCCCGATCCGTCTCCACGGTTGACCGTGCGGCGGACTCCAGACGAGGAACCAGCCCTTCCGACAAGTCGGCGAGACCCGAGAAATCACCCTGGTGGGTGAGGGACCAGGCCCGCTCGACCTCCGCGCGAAGGGCCGGTACTTCGGCCGGGGAGTCTTCTTGGGCGAGGAACGCCTTGAGTGAATGCGCAGAGCTGAGGACGAGGCGCAGGCGTTGAGCCACGGCGGGAGCGCCGTCGGTCACCACAGCCATGATGGGCGCCTCCGCCGCCAACTCGCTCACCGGAACGCCCAGTACGTCAGCGATCTTCTCCAGCACGGTCATCCGGTCGATGCGGCGCACGCCGCGCTCCACCTGTGACAGCCATGCCTCGGAACGGTCCAGCAGGGCGGCGAACTCCTTCTGAGACAGCCCCCGGCGCTTGCGATGGAGAGCGATCTTCCGCCCGAGTGACCGCTGATAGTCACTGCTCAACTTGCACTCCCTTGCCCGACACGAAGTCCAGGCGATCGACCTCTGTGGCGGAAAGGTACTGCTCCCGCTCGGCGAGGAAGAGACGCACGTAGTCCTTCGACTCGTGCTCCTCGAAGGCGTCTTCGTCCCGGTAGAGCTCGTAGAACACGCGCTCCAAGGGGCGACCGTCAACGCGGTGTACGGCGTAGATCACCGTTCCGGGTTCATGCGCACGAATGTGCTCACCAGTGCGCGCCACGAGGTCGTCGAACGCCGCCGCCGCAGCGGCGTCCTTGCAGGTGAAACGCACCATCAGTCCGAACATGCGCGGTCCTTCCTCCGTCGGTGACCCAAGTCGGCATCGCCCTCAGGCTGACGCTATGCGCCATGGAGCTCGTATGAAAAGTACGGATCCGCTCCCCTGGTATCCGTACTCTGAGTACGGTGCCAGTACAAATCCTACGGGTCATTCTCTCGACGTCGGCCCGTAGATCGAGTTGCCCCGTGCAAAGAGGCAGGTCATCGCTCATGGAGGACGCCATGCCGACCCATCGACGCAGCTTTCCCGGCGATCCCCGAGAACTCCGTGCCGCGCGCACGTGGACGCGCATGGTGCTGGACGGCCACCCCCGCGCTGAAGACGCAGCGCTGATCGTCACTGAACTCGGCACCAACGCTGTGATGCACACGGCCAGTGGCGGTTCCGGCGGCAGCTTCGGCGTGGCGCTCACCGTTTCCGAGCCGGCAGTGACTGTCGCCGTGACCGACTCCGGAAGCTGTGTGACCACTCCCGAGGTCCAGTGCCCGGCCTCCGACTCCACTCACGGCCGCGGCCTCGCCATGGTCACGGCTCTCGCCGACAGCGTCACGGTCCAGGGCGGCGCCGAGGGGCGCACCGTCACCGCAGAACTACTCACCCAGGTACGCCCTGGGTCTCCGACCCCGTGCTCTGCGCGCCCCGGAGACCGCCGGCCGTGACCAAGACACTCCGACGCGGCTACTGGTGCGAGTGCTGGACCGAACCTGTGAGGAGTGGAACGAAGAGCCCGACGCTCGTGGCATCCTTCGACGCCTACTCGGCAGCCGAGGCCGACCGATGGGTCGCGGTGGCGCTCCGCACCATCTCACCGGCCCTCGACGTGGACGCCTCCGACGAGGCATGGACGTGGCTCTACGACAACCGCATCGACACTCGCCGAGCCTTACTGCGCCGAGAACCCTGCACAGTGACGATCACCCACGCCACCACCCGGATCACGTGGACAATCCGTCCGGTTCTCTTCGTGCCACTCGCACATCGCTCCACCCATGCCGTCCTCATGCAGGCAAGGGGCGTGCGGCTGTGGGAGTCGTCGCGCCCGTGGGGCCCTCAGTAGCGGTGGCCGGGCCAGTGCGGGTCTGTCCAGCGGTCCTCGTCGGTGAGTCCGAGCAGGCGTATGCGGTGGCGCAGGTCCGCCGGTGCGCCCGACGCGCGGAGCCGGGGCGCGGCGTGGTCGAGGAGCCAGGCGACCAGTTCGGCGCGTATCTCCTCCTCGTCGTGCTCGTACCAGTGGACGGTCCACGGCAGGCTTTCGCCCAGGAGGTCGTACTCCCATTCCGCGACCGTCTCGGCGAGACGCCGGTCGCTGAGGTGCCCGGTCCGCCTCTCCCAGTCGGCGAGCCACGGGCCGACCGTCCCGGACGCCTCGGCACACATCACGAAGACCTGGTGCGCCGGAACGGCCGCGTCGGGATCGGTGAGGCTCTGCGCCCACCACGCGTGCAGGAACTCGCGTACCGGACCGGCGTGTTCCGCGGGCCACTGCTGCCAGCGGCCCCGGGCGAGGCAGTATCCGGCCTCCTCCAGGCCGAACAGGGGTTCCGCGAGGTCGGCGACCAGGGCTCTGGCGAACTGCGGCAGGATGCGGCGCAGTACGGCCGCGTGATCGGTCCAGTCGACGGCCTGCCAGGTCCGGCGCAGCAGGTCCGGTTCCAGTTCCACGTCCGGCGTCTTGAGAAGGGCGAGGTCGTCCGGGCTGCCCCAGTGGCATACGCAGTTGTCCTCGTCCGGATGTGCCGTCATGCCCCGGAAAGTGACGGAGAGATCGGTCAGAGCGGCACTGAGACGGCGGTCTGCGGGATGGTCGGTGAGCGGCATGAGGCACCGGGCCTTCGAGGACTCCGTACGGGCTTGCGCCGTCCGAAGATCGTCACCTTACCCGGCGGCTCGGTGCGCCGTGACCGCCTCGAGCCACTCGGTGAGTACGCGGAAGTCGGCGTCTTCCAGGCCTACGGCCGGGTCCACGCGGTGGAGCAGCGACGGGCCGGGGTGGGCGGCGTCGACCCACAGGCGGTCCATGGCGGTGATCTCGTCGTCGACCCAGATGAACGGGCGGCCGTCGGCCCACTCGACGAGGCATCGGGTCTTCCAGTGCAGGCCGTGCGGGCCCTCGTCGGCGGGGGAGGCCGGCCACTCCACCACGGGCAGCCTCGGCAGTCCGATGCGCGGGGAGACGACCTCGTTCGCCTCCTCCGTCCAGGTCGTCGCCCACACCAGATCGCAGCCCAGGGCCGTGAGGCGTGCGCCGAGCCCGGGATCGAGCCGCGTCAGCAGCGGATTCCCGTGACCGGGGGACGGAGGGGAAGGCGCGGTCACGGTCTGCGGGTGATCGGACGGCGGCGATCCGAACGGGATGAGCGGGCCGTCCACGTCGAGGAAGAGGAGGGGGCGCCCCGGCACGCTGGTCACGGAGGGCACGATAGTCCGGCGGGGCGGGGTGAGCGGCAGGGGCGGTCGGGTGGCCGGTGGCGTTCGGGAAACCGCAGGTCAGGGTTCCCGGGCCCGACGCGTTTCCGCCCAGGGGTGGCCGTACGGCAAGATGGGGTGTATCTGCCCACTGCCAGATTTCAAGTTGCCGGACGGTTTCTCTTGGCTGAGTTCATTTACACCATGCGCAAGGCGCGCAAAGCGCACGGCGACAAGGTGATCCTCGACGACGTCACCCTGAACTTCCTGCCGGGTGCCAAGATCGGCGTCGTCGGTCCGAACGGTGCCGGCAAGTCGACCGTGCTCAAGATCATGGCGGGGCTCGAGCAGCCCTCCAACGGCGACGCGTTCCTCTCGCCCGGCTACACCGTCGGCATCCTCCTCCAGGAGCCCCCGCTCAACGAGGAGAAGACGGTCCTGGAGAACGTCCAGGAGGGCGTCGCCGAGATCAAGGGCAAGCTCGACCGGTTCAACGAGATCGCCGAGCAGATGGCGACCGACTACTCGGACGCGCTGCTGGAGGAGATGGGCAAGCTCCAGGAGGAGCTGGACCACGCCAACGCCTGGGACCTCGACGCCCAGCTGGAGCAGGCCATGGACGCCCTGGGCTGCCCGCCCGGCGACTGGCCCGTCACCACCCTCTCCGGCGGTGAGCGCCGCCGCGTCGCGCTGTGCAAGCTGCTGCTGGAGCAGCCCGACCTGCTGCTCCTGGACGAGCCCACCAACCACCTCGACGCCGAGTCGGTGAACTGGCTGGAGCAGCACCTCGCCAAGTACGAGGGCACCGTCGTGGCCGTCACCCACGACCGGTACTTCCTGGACAACGTCGCCGGCTGGATCTGCGAGGTCGACCGCGGCCGCCTGCACGGCTACGAGGGCAACTACTCCAAGTACCTGGAGACCAAGGCCGCCCGCCTCAAGGTCGAGGGCCAGAAGGACGCCAAGCGCCAGAAGCGGCTCAAGGAAGAGCTGGACTGGGTGCGGTCCAACGCCAAGGGCCGCCAGGCCAAGTCCAAGGCCCGTCTCGCCCGGTACGAGGAGATGGCCGCCGAGGCCGACAAGATGCGGAAGCTGGACTTCGAGGAGATCCAGATCCCGCCGGGCCCGCGCCTGGGCAACGTCGTCGTCGAGGTCAAGGACCTGCACAAGAGCTTCGGCGAGAAGGTCCTCGTCGACGGCCTGTCCTTCACCCTCCCGCGCAACGGCATCGTCGGCGTCATCGGCCCCAACGGCGCCGGCAAGACCACCCTGTTCAAGATGATCCAGGGCCTGGAGACCCCGGACAGCGGCGAGATCAAGGTCGGCGAGACCGTCAAGATCTCCTACGTCGACCAGGGCCGCTCCAACATCGACCCCAAGAAGACGCTGTGGGAGGTCGTCTCCGACGGCCTCGACTACATCAACGTCGGCCAGGTCGAGATGCCCAGCCGCGCCTACGTCTCCGCCTTCGGCTTCAAGGGCCCCGACCAGCAGAAGCCGGCCGGCATCCTCTCCGGCGGCGAGCGCAACCGCCTCAACCTCGCGCTCACCCTCAAGCAGGGCGGCAACCTGCTGCTCCTCGACGAGCCCACCAACGACCTCGACGTCGAGACCCTCAGCAGCCTGGAGAACGCGCTGCTGGAGTTCCCCGGCTGCGCCGTCGTCGTCTCCCACGACCGGTGGTTCCTCGACCGGGTGGCGACGCACATCCTCGCCTACGAGGGCGACTCGAAGTGGTTCTGGTTCGAGGGCAACTTCGAGTCGTACGAGAAGAACAAGATCGAGCGGCTCGGTCCGGACGCCGCCCGTCCGCACCGCGCCACCTACAAGAAGCTGACCCGGGGCTGATCGAAGCAGATGCGCCACATCTACCGCTGCCCGCTGCGCTGGGCGGACATGGACGCGTACGGCCACGTCAACAACGTGGTGTTCCTCCGCTATCTGGAGGAGGCCCGTATCGACTTCCTGTTCCGCCCGGACAAGGAGTTCAAGCAGGGGTCCGTGGTGGCGCGTCACGAGATCGACTACAAGCGTCAGCTGGTCCACCGGCACGCCCCGGTGGACATCGAGCTGTGGGTGACGGAGATCAAGGCGGCCTCCTTCACCCTCGGCTACGAGGTCAAGGACGGTGACACGGTCTACGTACGGGCCTCCACCGTCATCGTCCCCTTCGACTTCGAGGCGCAGCGTCCGCGCCGGATCACCGCGGAGGAGCGCGAGTTCCTCCAGGAGTACCGGGACGACGAGGACGAGGAGGAGGCCGTCGCCGCATGACGGTCCTCCACCTCGCCGACGACACGGAAGCGGCGGACCTCGCCGCCTTCCTCTCCCGGCTGCTCCACTACGACCGGGCCGCCGCCGTACGCCTCCAGGCGGCGGGCACGGCGCTCGCCGTGTTCGGGCGGCCGGCGTCGTTCGAGGTGCTGGCCGTGCGGGCGGTCCGCCTCGCCAAGCCCTTCGAGGACGGTCTCGACGTCACCCTCGACGTGACCGTCTCGGCCGGTGACCTGCTGGAGTCCGTGGACGAGGCGGCCGCCACGGCCGCCGTCCCGGCCGCGGTGACCGGGCCGCCCTGGACCGGCGTCCTGCCCCCGCGCGGCGGCTGGCGCGCCGAGCCGGGACTGCCCCCGGCCGGCGCGCTGCGCTCGGTGCTGTCCGCCGCCGTCGCCGAGTTCCGCTCCCGCACCGAGGAACTGCCGCCCGAGCGGCACACCCGCGCCGAGCTGGACGCCATCGGGCGGGAGATCTGGTCCCGCACGGTCGGCCGCACCCGGCTGCCGGTACGGGCCGTGCACGCCGCGCAGTCCCTCGGCTTCCTGCGCTCCCGGCCCCCGGCGGCCGGCCCCGCGGCGGGCGACGAGGAGGGGCTCGCGCTGTTCTCCTCCGGCGCCTGGCTGCGGCTGCGCACACCGTACGGCTCCATCGCCGTACGCCGCTCCGGCCTCGGCACCCTGGACGTCAGCGTCCGCTGAGGCCGCGGGGCCGTCGCCCCGTCGTGCCGCTGGATGTCAGGGTCCGCTGTGCCGCTGGATGTCAGGGGCCGCCGAAGCCACCGGCTCCTGGGCCTCTGGGCCGCTGGTTCGCCGATCCCGGCTCGCCAGTCCCCGGCCCAGGGCCTCGGTCGCACCAATCCGCCGGTTCGCCGACCCCGGGTTCGTCGGTCCGCTGAGGCCGCCGGTCAGGTGTGTTCGCTGTCGTCCGGGCGGACCGCGATGTGGTCCGGTTCCAGTTCCAGGGCGACCCGGTCGCGCATGCCGAGGGCGCGGGTGTACTCGGCGGGCAGCTGGAGGCGGCCGGCGCGGTCCAGCATCGCGTACTCGCGGCTCACCACCAGCTCGTCGCCCGTCGCCTCGTCCACCTCGCTGCGGCGCAGCACCTCCGTGGAGGTGCGGCCGTCGCGGATCGCGACCGTGCGGCGGACCTCGGTGGCCACCGCCTGGTCGTGGGTGACGATCACGATCGTCGTGCCCAGGCGCTCGTTCGCGGTGCGGAAGGCGGCGAAGATCTGCTCGCCGGTGTGGGAGTCCAGCTCACCGGTCGGCTCGTCGGCGAGCAGCACGGCCGGGTTGTTGGCGAGGGCCACCGCGATCGCCACCCGCTGCTGCTGGCCGCCGGACATCTCGTGCGGGCGCCGGTCGCGGCAGTCGGCGACCTCCAGCAGCTCCAGCAGCTCCAGCGCGCGTTCCGCCTTCGCGCGGCGGGTGCGGGCGCGGCCGCCGGCCAGTTGCATGGGCAGGGCGACGTTCTGCGCGGAGGTCAGATACGGCAAGAGGTTGCGGGAGGTCTGCTGCCAGACGAAGCCGACCACCTCGCGGCGGTAGCGCAGGCGGTCCTTCGCGGTCATGGCGAGCAGATCGTGGTCGGCTACCCGGGCCGCGCCCGCCGTGGGCGTGTCCAGGCCGGCGAGGATGTTCATCAGGGTGGACTTGCCGCTGCCGGAGGCGCCGACCAGCGCCAGCAGCTCGCCCCGGCGCACCAGCAGGTCGAGGCCCTGGAGGGCCTGCACCTCCACGCCGTCGGCGGTGAAGATGCGGACCAGGCGGTCGCAGCTGATCAGCGCGTCATGGCCGTAGGCGGGCTGGGTGCGGTCCGCGGTGGCCCGCCGGGCCAGGTCGGCGAGAGTGGGGTTCGTCGTCATCGGGCGGCTCCTGCGGTTCCTACGGCTCCTGCGGTTCCTGCCGTCCCTACGGCTGCGGTTCCTGCGGTCCCGGCACGGCGGCCGGAGCGGATACGGCGGTCAGGGGCGCCGGGGCGGATACGGCGGTCCTGGCAGCCAGGGCGGGTACGGCAGTGATGGATGCCAGGGCACGTGGGGCGGCGGCGCTCATGGATGCCAGGGCGCGTACAGCGGCGGTCGTGGCTCCCGAGTCGGTGGCGGCCCCGTAGCTCACGCGGGCCCCCCGCCCGAAGCGTGCCCGCCCTCATCGCGCGTCCCCCGCCCGCAGCTCCCGTACCGAACCCCTGCGGCCCGTCCACCAGGCCTGGGCGACGGCGACGCCCACCGCCAGGAGCAGGACCGCGGTCGCGGGCAGTGCCAGGGAGAGCGGGTCGGTGCGCAGGGCGGCCCCGCCCGCGGAGGCGGCCGAGGCGGGCAGCGCCACGGCGGTCAGGTCGATGCCGGGGGAGAGCAGCCGGATGGTCGCCCACCCGGTCAGCGCGCCGCCCGCCGCGGCCAGCAGCGCCTGCGGCAGGGACTCCAGGACGAGCAGGCGGCGGCCCTGGGCGCGGGTGAGGCCCATGGTGCGCAGCCGGGCCAGCAGCGCGGCCCGCTCGGGGGCGGCCCGCAGCAGGGCGAGGAGCAGGGCGAGGACGGCGTAGCCGACGCCGGCCGCCACCGCCGCGAGGTAGACGCGTTCGGCGCCGGACTGGAGGGGCGAGTCGACGTACCGGGCCCGTTCGGCGGACCGCAGCCGCACGGACGCCGAGGCGCCGGCCGCCCGGCGCAGGGCCGCCGCGTCCAGGTGGTCGCCGGTCACCAGCAGCGTGGTCGTGCTCGCCTTCCCGCCGTTCAGCCCGGCCCGGTCCACGACCAGGAAGTCGGTGCCGGGCACGGCGGGCGTCCGGTCGCGGACGGCGACGATCCGCACGGTGACCGTCGGGCCGTCGGCCGGCTGGACCGTGAAGGGCGCGGTGCCGCGTGCGGCGGCGACGGACGGGGAGGCCAGCGCGGGCAGCGGGGCGGCGTGGTCGGCCGGCTGCCGCAGTCGTCCCGCGGGGAAGGCGCCGAGCCCGGTGCGGGCGGCCAGCGCCGCGTAGTCGGCGGGGGCGACGCCCGCCAGCGTCACCGGGGTGAGGCTCGAGCCGGCCTTGGCCCGGTAGTCGACGCCCGCCTCGGTCACCGTCCGCACCCCGGGCGTCCGGCGGAGCTGCCCGGCCAGGGCGGCGGGCAGCTCGCCCGCGCCCTGGACGCGGGCGTCGGCGCCCACGGCGCTCAGGGCCGTGCGGTCGCGGGCCTCGGCCACGCCGGTCAGCACGGACCCGCCGAAGGCGGCCGTGGTCAGCGCGGTCAGCAGTGCGAGCAGCGGCAGCACCGCCGAGACGGAGGTACGGCCCGCGCGGGCCAGCGACAGATGGCCCACCGCTCCGCGCAGCCGGGCCGCCGGGCGCATCAGCCAGCGCAGCGGCAGCGGGTACAGCCGCACCAGCAGCAGTGCCGCGATCACCCCGATCAGCACCGGCGCGAGGGACACCAGCTGATCGCCGGAGGCACCCGGCGAGTCCGTGGCGCCCGTCGTCCCCGAAGTCCCCGAGCCGTCGGCGACGCCGCGCCGCCGCAGGGCCTCCACCGCGCCCGCGGCGATCACCAGCAGCGTCAGCTCGGCGACCGTACGGCGCCTGGAGGGCCGTACCGAGGCGGCGTCCTCGCGCGGGGCGTGCAGCCGGACCGTGCGGTGGGCGAGGACGGCGCGCAGGGGCAGCGCGGCGCAGGCCACCGCCGTGACCGCAGCCGCGGCCACCACCGGCCGCAGGACGCGGCCGCCGGGCACGGCGAGCAGGGCTGCGCCGAGGCCGAGCGCCCCGGCGGGCACGGCGACGACCGCCGTCTCCGCCAGCAGCCGTCCGGCCAGCCCGCGCAGGGAGGCGCCGCGGGCGCGCAGCAGGGCGAGTTCGGCGCGGCGGCGGTCGGCGGCGAGGCCGCCGGCCATCAGCAGCACGACGACGGCGACGGTCGCGCCGCCGACCGCGGCGACCGACACCAGCGGGCCGACGCCCGAGCGCAGCCGGTCGTAGGAGCCGAGGACGTCGTCGAGGCCGGTGCTCGCCTGCGTCGCCGGATCGGTGACGGCGCGGGCCCGGCCGAGCGCGGGACCCGACTCCAGGGAGGCGACGGCGGACGTCAGCGGCTTCAGGTCGTGGGCGTGCAGGGCGCGGGCGTCGGGCGCCAGCTGCCAGTACCGCACCGGCCAGACGTCGGTGCCGAGCAGGGCCGGGGCCGCCTCGGGCGCGAGCAGCAGCGCGCCGAGCCAGTACTTGGGCGGGTCGGGGTCGGGCGAGGGCACCTGGATCAGGGCCGGGGTGCGCAGCAGCGGCGTGGCGGACCAGTAGGCGCCGGCGGGGTCGCGCGGGGCGAGCAGTCCGGTGACGCGGACGGTGAGCGCGGGGCCGGACTCGGCGGTGGGCACGTGGACGACCGAGCCCACCCGGATGTGCAGGCTCCTGGCGGTCGCCTCGGAGACGGCGGCCTCCACCGTGCCGGTGCGGGCCGTGACCGCGCCGTCGGCCTTCGGGAGCCGGCCGGCGCGCACCGTGGAGTGCTCGGCGAGCCCGCTCTGCGCGTAGAGGGACACCTTCGCGGGCAGCCCACTGGGCCGGGGGATCCAGGGGTCGAAGACGGCGAGGCTGCCGCCGGACCTCACGCCGTACGCGGACTGGCCCCGGTCCACGGTCAGCGGGCCGGGGACGGCGTCGAGGATCTGCGTGTACTGGCGGCCCAGCGCGGGGGGCCGCAGCGCCTGTTCCTGTTCCCGCGCCGGGAGCTGGATGTCGGGGGTGGGGGCCTCCACGGAGACGCTGCTGCGGCCCTGGCCGGCCTGCGCGACGGCCCGGCGCAGCCCCGCGTCCTCGTAGCGGTCCAGGGCGCGCGGCAGCGCGGCGGCCAGACAGGCGGTCAGCGCGACCAGGACGGCCAGGGCGGTCGCGGCGCCCGGCGCGGTGCGCAGCCGGACGCGGACCCAGGAGGCGACGACGGCGTGCACTCACTCACCTCCGCGGTCTCGAAGGGACACCGCCGGGTCGGCCCGGCGCACGGTCAGCACCGCCGTGACGAGCAGCGGCCCGGCGGCGACCCCGGCCAGCAGCAGCGCCACCGGGGCGAGCGGCAGGTCCACCAGCACCTCCGGCACCGGTTTGGCGGCCTGCCCGGTCAGCACGATCAGCGGGATCACCGCCCGGGCCAGCACGCTGCCGAGGGCGACGCCGGCCGCCAGCGCCACGGCCACCAGCACGCCCTGCTCGGCGGCGAGCATCCGGGCCAACTGGCGGCGCGGGGCGCCGAGCGCGCGCAGGACGGCGAACTCGGCGTCCCGCTCGCGCAGCGCCCCGGCGGCGTTCACCGCGAAGCCGAGGGCGGCCAGCAGGGCGGCGACCACGGCGGCGGCGGTGAACGCGGCGTTCGGTCCGGCGCCGAACGGGTCGTCGCGCAGTTGTTCGGCGATCTCGTCGCGCACCAGCACCTGCCCGGCGTCGACGTCGGGCAGCGCGCGCAGCGCCGCGGCCACGTCGCCCGCCCGGTGCGCGTCGGTGTCCAGCCACCACTCGGTGGGGGCGACGCCGACGCCGTAACGGGTCTGGAGGAACCGGTTCGCGGCGCGCAGGTCCAGCAGCAGCGCGCCGCCGTCGTGCGCGGCGTCCACCGAGTCGCCCGGGGCCGCGCCCTGCGCGGTGGTCGGCAGGGCGCGTACGGAGGCGACGATCCGCACCGGCACGTTCTGGCCGGCGAACACCGCGTCCACGCGCTGTCCCGGCCGGGCGCCGGCGGCGGTCAGGAAGGCGTCGGTGGCCACGGCGGCGACCTCCGGCTGCGCGGGCTGGACGGCCCGCACCCGCACGTTCACCGAGTCGGTCGCGCCTGTCGGGCCGGTCTGCTCGTGCGGCGTGTAGCCGGTGCCGTAGGCCACGGTCAGCGGGGCGGCCGAGGTCGCCTCGGGGCGGGTCGGGACGGCGCGGGCGTCGGCGGCGCCGGCCGAGTCGCCGCCCGCCGAGGCCGCCGTCCAGCGAGCCGGCAGCGTCAGCCGCCGTACCGTGCCGCCGGTGGCGGTCTCGACGGCGGACACGGTCAGCAGGTGCCGCGCGGGCCGGTCGACGGGCTGGGAGAGGTCCAGGTCGAGGCCGGTGACGGTGAGCTGCCGCGAGCCGGCGGGCAGGTCCGCGCCGAGGGCGTGCGGGCGGCCGTCGGCGGCCAGCGAACCGACGGGCAGGCGGTACGGCACCCCGTCCGCGTCCTCGACGGTGACGGCGACCTCGGCCGGGCCGCTCGCCGCGCCCGAGGAGCGCAGGGCCGCCGTCAGCCGCAGCCGGGCGGCGCCGGCGGGGACCTTCGCCCCCGCCGCCGCGCCCTTCGGCGTGAGCTTCGTCAGCAGCGGGCGGACCGGCTCGGCGGCCAGGTCGCCGCGCAGCAGCACCGAACCGGCGGCGTGCGCGGTGTCCAGCGCGAGGATGGTGGCGCTGCGGCCGCCGGACAGGGCGAGCGTGGTGCGGGCGGCGGGCGCGGCAGACCGTACGTGGTCCAGGGCCGCGTACCGGTCGGTGCGGCCGAGTTCGCCGTCCCCGGCGGCCAGCACCCGTACCGGCGCGCCCGCCAGGAAGTCGGCCTGGTCGTCCTGCGAACGGTGCTGGGAGGCGCCCTGCCCGATCGCCAGCATGCCGAGCGCGACGGCGAGCACCAGCAGCAGCACCGCGCCCGCGCCGCGGTTCGGGCGGCGGCTGAGCTGCCAGCCCGCCAGCGCGGTGGCCAGCCCCCGGCCGCCGGCGGCGCGGCGCTCGGCCAGCCGGGCCGCCGGGGGCAGCAGGCGCAGGGTGAGCACGGTGCCGGCCAGCAGGATCAGCGCGGGCGCGGTGACCAGCAGCGGATCGATGCCGAGCGTCCCGGACTTGTCGCCGCCGACCGCGCCGGACGGCTGCCGCTCCAATTGCCAGTACGCCACGGCGGCCACCGCCAGCAGGCCCACGTCCGCGCCCGCCCGCAGCGGCGCGGGCAGGGCGCGCGCCCGGCGGACGACCGTGAACGACGAGGTCAGCGCGGGCAGGGTCACCGCCAGCGCGCAGCCCAGCGCCACGGCGGCCGCCACCGGCCACACCCCCGGGCCTCCGGTCGCCGGCACGTCCGGGTGCAGCCCGATCCGGGCCAGGGCGCCCTGCCCGGCCAGCAGCCGCGTCAGCGGTCCGGCCAGCAGCGGCGCGCACAGCACGGCGGGCACGGCGAGCAGCAGCGCCTCGGCGGCGGCGAGGCCCGCGATCCGGGCGCGGGAGCCGCCGCGCGCCCGCAGCAGCCGGGTCTCGGCGGCGCGTTCGCTGCTCAGCAGCCGGGCCACCAGCAGCAGCGCGTACCCGGCGAGCAGGGTCAGCTGGAGCGCGGCGACCAGCAGCGTGGAGCGGGCCACCAGCAGGGAGCGCTCGATCCGGTCGAGGGTGGCGGGCAGCGCGGTCGTCACCTCGGGGGCGCCGTCCGCCGCGGTGGTCTTGCGCAGGCCGGCGGCGGCGTCGCCGACCGCGTCGCGCAGCGCGCCGATCCGGCCGGTGGTCAGCGTGGCGAAGTCCGCCGAGACCTGCCAGCCGGTCGGTCCCGCGCTCACCCGGTCACCGGCCAGGACGCCGGGGCCGGCCAGCAGCGGGCCGTACATCGTGAACCCGGCCTTGCGGACGCCGCGCCCGCCCAGGTCGTCCAGCCGCCAGTACGGCGCGTCGGCGTGGGCGGGCCGGTACAGGCCGGTGATCCGTACGGTGACCTTCGGGCCGCCGAGGCGGTCGGCGAGGGTGAGCCGGGCGCCGGGCTTCAGACCGAGGCGCCGGGCGGCGGCCTCGGGGAGCGCGGCCTCCAGATCGCCGCCGGAAGTCGCCGCGGGCAGCCGTCCGGTGACCAGCCGGACCTGGCCGGGGTCGAGGGCGGCGAAGTAGGTGAGGTCCGGGTCGCCGGAGCGTTCGGCGGCGGGCTGCAGCGAGCGGGGGAGGGCGTAGGGGCCGGAACGGGCCAGGGAGCGCACGGTGGCCGGCAGTCCGGCGAAGGCCTCGCGGGCCTCGGCGCGCACGGCGGCGTCGACGGCCGGGCGGCCGTCCGGGGACACCTCGCTCCGCACCACCAGGGTCGCGTCGGCGGCGGTACGGGGGTCGCGCAGCGAGTGCCGCAGCGCGGCGTCGCCGATCGCGCCGGAGTACGCGGCGAACGTCGCCAGCACCGCCGTGGTCAGCAGGACGGTGAGCAGCGCGGCGGCCAGGAGCAGCCGGTGCGCGCGTGCGCGTGACAGGACGAACCCCGTGAACCCCGCCACCCGGCTCCCCCCGTGTCGTCCGGACCTCCGGGTGATGTTGTCAGAGTGAACGGCCGCCTAGAAAGCGCTTCTTTACCGAACTTGACCGGATCGTGACCGAAATCCGGCGCGAGGTGACCGGAATGCGGGACTCAGCTCTCGGCCACGCGGGGCTGCGGCTCAGTCCGGGGTGTTGATCATCGAGGCCGCCGCGTACGTCAGGTAGTTCCACAGCGTCCGCTCCTGCTCCTCGGGCAGGGCCAGCTCGTCGACGGCCGTGCGCATGTGGCGCAGCCAGGCGTCGTGCGCCGCGCGGTCCACCTTGAACGGCACGTGCCGCATCCGCAGCCGGGGATGGCCGCGCTCCTGGCTGTACGTCGTCGGGCCGCCCCAGTACTGGATCAGGAACAGCCTCAGCCGCTCCTCGGCCGGACCGAGGTCCTCCTCCGGGTACATGGCGCGCAGCTCGGGATCGCCGGCGACCCCCTCGTAGAAGCGGTGGACGAGCCGGCGGAACGTCTCCTCCCCGCCGACCTGCTCGTAGAACGTCTGCTCCGGAAGCGTGCCGCGCCGCATCTCGGTCACGTCTGGTTGCCTCACAATGTCGTGCCGGTCCGCCCCGGGGCCGCTCGGCCGGGGGTCCCGGGGCCGTCCCCCGGGGATTGCAGTACCCGTCCATGGTCTCAGACGGCGGGCGGAGGACTTCCGGCCTACGACCCGCCCACGGCCGCCCGGCGCGTGGCCCGTGGCCGTTTCGGTGCTCGCCTCGCGGCCGATCGCGCCGCACAGTGGAGCCATGGGCGCGCATGCCGACGGCGAGGACGACCGGAACGACCGGGGCGACCGGGGCGACTGGGACGACCAGAACGACGGGACGGGCACGGGCGGCGGCGCAGGCCCGGGCGGCCCGGACCTGGCCGCTCTCGCCGGGCGGGCGCGGGCCGCGCTGGTGCGGGAGATCGACGCGAGCGGGGCGTGGGCGGCCGACCCCGTGTGGCGGGAGGCGTTCGCGGCGGTGCCGCGGCACCTCTTCGTGCCGTACTACTACGTCGCTGTCGCCGGCGGCTACGAACGGCGCTGGGGCGAGAGCCCGGACCCCGTGGCGCGCGAACGCTGGCTGCGCGGCGCCTACCAGGACGCCCCGCTGGCCACCCGGCTGCGCGACGGGGAACTGGTCTCCTCCAGCAGCCAGCCCTCGCTGATGGCCCGCATGCTGGCCGAGCTGCGGGTGACGGACGGCGACCGGGTCCTGGAGATCGGCGCCGGCACCGGCTACAACGCCGCCCTGCTGGCCCGCCGCCTCGGCGACGACGACCTCGTCACCAGCGTCGATCTGGAGCCCGAGATCACCGAGACGGCGCGCACGCACCTCGCGGCGGCCGGATACCGTCCCGTCGTCGTCACCGGCGACGGCGCGCGGGGCGTCCCGGAACGCGCCCCCTTCGACCGGATCATCGCCACCTGCGAGCTGCCCGCCGTCCCGCGCGCCTGGCTCGCCCAGAGCGTCCCGGGCGCCCGCGTCCTGCTGCCGATCGCCACCGGCCTGGCCGTCCTGACCGTACGGGACGCCGCCCACGCGGAGGGCCGGTTCCTGGACACCCCCGCCTACTTCGTCCCGCTGCGCGGCGGCGGCGAGGCCGAGGCGCCGCCGCCGAGCCTGGCCGGGCTGCCCGCGCACGCCCGCGAGGACGAGCTGTTCCGCTTCCTGCTCGCCCTGACCCGCGGCCGGACGGACCCGCGCGAGGCGTACGGCCTGTGGCGGCGGGCGGGACGCCCCGAGCGCGAGCGCTACGGCATCACCGTGCGCGGCGAGCGCGCGTGGGCGTGGCTGGACGACCCGGAGGGGCCGAACGCCTGGCCCCTGCCGGACTGACGGCCCCTGCCGGACTGACGGACACCTGACTGACGGACCCCTGCCCGACTGACGGCCCTCTCCCGGACCGGGGACGCCTCCCGGGCCGACCGGCCGACCGCGGGTGTGTCCTGACCTGCGGACACGCAGCCGGACACGGCCGCCGAGGTGTCGGCGGCCGTGTCCGCGGTCGTGCTCAGCCGCGCCGGATCGTGATCGTCGTCCACGCGCCGACGTGCACCCGGTCGCCGTCCTGGAGCGGCACCGGCACGAAGGGCTGGATGGGCTCCTCGGAGCCGTTGACCGTCGTGCCGTTGGTCGAGTTCTGGTCGACCACCGCCCAGGTGCCGTCGGGCTGCTGGACCAGCACCGCGTGCTGGTGCGAGACGCCCGGGTCCTCCGGCGGCACCGACAGGTCGATGTCGGGGGTGTCGCCGGTGGAGTGCCGGCGGCGGCCGATGGTGACCTGGTTGCCGCTGAGCGTGCGCTGCTGCTCGGGCGAGTACGCGGGCAGGTTCAGCCCCGCGGCCTCGGGACCCGAGCGGTGCATCATCGCCATGAAGTACTCGCGGTCGGGGCCGATCGTCGCCGTCCACGTCGCCGGCTGCTGGGGCTGCTGCCCGAACGCCGGGCCGGCCGGGGCCTGCGTACCGCCGGGCTGCGGGTAGCCGTAGCCGCCCTGACCGCCGGGGCCGCCCTGACCGCCGTGGCCCGTGGACGACGGCGGGGAGAGCACCCAGTCGTCGTCACCGCCGCCGAAGGACGGACCGCCCTGCTGCGGCCGGTTGGTGTCCTGCCCGAACGGGGGCGCGGAGGGCGGACCGGGCTGGTGGAACGCCTGGGGCGCACCGGGGCCGCCCTGGCCGTTCGGGCCACCGGGACCGCCCTGGCCGCCGGGCCCGCCGAAGCCGCCGGGACCACCCGGACCGCTCGGACCACCGGGCCCGCCCTGGCCGCCGGGGCCGCCGAAACCGCCGGGGTTGTTCGGACCGCCGGGACCGCCCTGGCCGCCGAAGCCGCCGGGGTTGTTCGGTCCGCCCTGGCCGCCGGGGCCGCCGAAGCCGCCGGGACCGCCCTGTCCGCCGGGGCCGTTCGGGCCGCCGTGCGGCGGGGGGCCGGGCGGGGGCGGGACCGGGCGCGACGGGTCGCCGAAGCCCGAGGGGCCGGGGGGCGGACCGCCGAAGGGGCCGGGGCCGCCGGGACCGCCGCCGGGGCGGCCCTGTGGGTCGCCGAACGGCGGGATCGGCTCGGCGGGCCGGTTGACCTGCGACGGCCGGGAGCCCTGGTAGTCGAAGGGGTCGCCGCCGCCGAAGGACTGGCCCGGCGCCTGCGGGAACCGCGGACCCGGACCGGAAGGACCACCGGGCCCGCCCGGGCCGCCGGGACCGCCCGGACCACCGGGGCCGGCGCCCGGACCGCCCGGGCCGGGGCCCTGCGGGCGCGGTGCGGCCGGGGTGTACGAGGTGGCCGTGTTCGTCAGGAAGTTCCAGCGGCACTCCTCGCAGAACGGCGCACCGCCCTCGCGGGGCGTGCGGCACTGCGGGCACAGCTCGGGCTGGGCGCCGCCGGGCGCCCCCGGGTGCGTACGGCCGCCGGGCTGGCCGGGACCGCCGAACCCGCCGGGACCGCCGGGCTGACCGGGGCCACCGGGCCCACCGGGTCCGCCCGGACCGGGCGCGGGCGGGAAGCCGTAGCCGCCGACGGGGGGCGGCGGGGGCGGGGGCGGTACGGCACCGGCCATGCGGTGACCGCAGACCTCGCACCAGTCGTCGGAACCCGACTGGTGTCCGTTCGGGCAGGTCGGCATGTCGGCGCTTCCCCCTCTCCTGTTCCGGCCGCTGCGACCGGATTTCTCCCACCCCGAGGGGCCGGGCTCGCTGTCTGACGCGGTCGCCCGCGTCACTTCCTATGTCACTTCTTTACACGAACAGTCTTTGTGGACCGGGTCTCGAGCGTCATCTCGTCGGCCTCCGCGACCTTCGCCTTCAGTCGCACAGTACCTGTCGCCGCGTCGACCACGTCCACCACCTTCGCAAGCAGTTTCGCAGTATCGGCGTTCCCCGAGGCACTCGCGAGCTGCACCGCACGACCCAGTTTGGCCGTCGCTCCGTCGAGATCTCCCGCTTTGCGCAGATCGATGCCCTGCTGGATGACCTGGGCCAGTTCGGCCTGGCCGGTGTAGTGGGCGACCTGCGGACTGATCGCGGTGGAGGCCACCACGTCGTCGGTCCACACGGCCCGTACGAGCCCCTGCGCCCCGAGGTTGTGCACCGAACCGTCCGGTTGCGGCACCACCAGCGACACCCGGGCGGCCAGCATCTCCCGGCCCACGTTCGCGGCGGGGACCTCGACGCACAGGTGGTAGTCGCGGGACTCGTCGCCCCAGGAACCGGTGGGATAGTCCCCGGCGCGCGGCCCCGCCTCGGTGCGGCGGTCGGTCAACTCCTCGACCGTCGGGGCGACTTGCTTGACGAACTTGATGGCGGTGCCGACCGGCGTCCACACCCGCAGGGCGACGTCGGCGACCTCCTTGCCCATCGCCGTCTCCATCATGTGCGTGAAGTCGGCGGCCAGCGCGGCCGGGTCGGCGACGATGTCCGCGGTGCCGAGCAGCGCCGAGGCGATCCCTGTGACTTCTTTCACTTCCCAGTCGGTGCCCACGCCCCGCGCGTCACAGGTGAACCGGCCGGCGCACTCCGTCAGCGCCCGCTGCAGTTCCTCGGGCGACTCGTGCTCGTTGCGGCCGTCGGTGAGCAGGATGCCGTGCCGGATGGCGACGTCCGCCGACGACAGCAGCCGGTCGGCCAGCCGCAGCCAGGTGCCGATGGCCGTGCCGCCGCCCGCGCTCAGCCGGCGCAGCGCCTGCTTGGCCTGGTCGCGGGTGGCGGCGTCGGCGACCGCGACCCGGCCGCCGCCCGGATAGACCTCCGTGGCCACGTGCGTGCCGCCGATCACCGCGAAGCGCACGCCGTCGCGCAGGGTGTCGATCGCGGCGGCCGTCGCCTCGCGGGCGTTGCGCATCTTGGCGGGCGGGTAGTCCATCGAGCCCGAGCAGTCGACCATGACCGCCACCGCCGCGGACGGCGCCTGCCCGGGCGCGTACAGGTGCGGCGCGCCGACCGCGCCGCCGATGGTGCCGCCGCCGGTCGCCGTCACCGTGACGATGGCGTTGACCTCGCGGCCGCCCTCCGGCAGGAACTCGTTCTGGTACACGTCCATCGAGAACCGCGGCGCGCTGGATTTCGCGAAATTGGCCATGGCTTCCCAGATCCCCCTCCGGACACCCCGCCGGGAGCGGGGCTGACGACTGTGAACGGACCGGTCCCCTCCGGCCGTCGGAGCTTTCCCCGTGATGAGGGCGGCCCCCCGGCCGGACTCCCGTCACCGGCCGGGGCCGTGTCCCTCAGGCCGATCCTGCCCCCTGCGAGGGGAGCGGGAACGGCACGAGCGCCACTGTTACGTTGTCGTGGCCCCCGCCGTCCAGGGCGTGGCCGACCAGCACCCTGGCACTGTGCAGCGGACGCGTCCCGGCGTCCAGGGGCAGCACCTGGGCCATCTCCTCCGCCGACTCGGCGTAGTTCCACAGCCCGTCCGTGCAGACCACCACCACGCCGGGCCGGTCCGGCTTGAACGAGGCGGTGTGCGGCTCCAGTTCGTAGGCGTCCGCGCCGAGCCAGCCGGTGATCGCGTGGGCGCGCTCGTCGGCGTACGCCTCCGCCTCGCTCATCAGGCCCGCCGCGACCATCTGCGCGGCCCACGAGTCGTCCTCGGTGAGCCGGGCGGCCGGGGCGGCGCGGTCCACCGGCACCCAGTAGGCGCGGCTGTCGCCGACCCAGCCGACGACCAGCAGCTCGCCGGTGACCACCGCGCCGACCAGGGTGCAGGCCGGCGCGTTCTGGTGCGGGGAGTGCTCGCGGGCGCCCGCGGGTTCCCCGGCCAGCGCGTCGACGGCCTGCGCGGCGGCGACGATCGCCTCGTGCATGGCCTGCTGCGGGTGCGTGCCCCGGGGCAGGGCGGCCAGCAGGAACTCGCTCGCCGTGCGGGACGCGGCGAGCGACGCCTCGTCGGGGCGGGTCGCGGAGGACACGCCGTCACAGACGATGGCGACCGAGGCGGCCGTGCCGTCGGGCAGCGCGGTGCGGCCGAGGCCGAACGCGTCCTCGTTGCGGTGGTGGCGCAGACCCCGGTCGCTGATCGCGGCCACCGGGCCCGATTCCTGCTCCATGTGGTCGCGTTCGCGCGGCTGGGCGTGCCCGCAGTTCTCGCAGTAGCCGTCGCTGTCGACGCGGCCGGCGCGGCACGCCACGCACACCGCGGCGGCCGGGCCGGCGTTCACGTCGGCGTCGGGGGCGGCGGTCTGCGGGGTCTGCCGCGGGTCGGGCGCCTGGGCCGGGTCGGGAGCCTGCAACGGGTACTCCTCGGGCTCCGCCGGCCGGTCGAACCGCACCCCCGCGCCCGGCGGGACCGGGTGCGGGTCGGCGGGCCCCGGCTGGGCGTACGGCGCTTCGGGCCGCGGCTGGGCGTGCGGGGGCGACGGCGGCTCGGCGGGCGGCTGCTGCCGGCCGCGCTGCCAGGCGTCGCCCGGCGTGCCGGGTCCCGCACCGGCGACCGGCGCACCGCCCTCGGCGGGCGCGGCCGGGCGCGGCACCGCGCCGTGACCCATCGTCAGGGTCGGCGTGTCGTGCGACGGCGCGGCGACCGTGGACAGGTCGTATCCGCAGGCGCCGCAGAACCGGTCGTCCGACTCCAGCGGCTCCGCGCAGCTGGGGCAGTTCGACAGGGCGGCCTGCTGGGGCATCTGCGACATCAACTACACCCACGTCCGGGGGCGGTAACGGTTGGCACGTTCCACCAGGTCGATCCTCTCCTTGCCGCCGGGCGCCAGCCGGGCCAGCGCGCGGTACGAGCGCTCCAGTCCGAAGCGGAGTCCCCGCTCGTCCAGCTCGCTGCCGAGCAGCACCCGCCGGGTGGCCGCCTCGGCGGCCCCTCCCCCGGAGAGTATCCAGTCCAGCGCGCAGCCGAGGACCTCCGCCGACAACAGCTCGCGCCGCGCCGGGTCCAGACCGTACGCACGCAGCGCCTCCACCTGTCCGGCGGCGGCCGTCAGATCCTCGACGAACGGCGTGTCGGAGGCGAGCGCCGTACGGTGTCTGAGCCGCGCCCGTACGGCCGCGACGCGCGCCGCCGTGTAGTGGATGGACGCCTCCGGCACCGACTCCAGGGTGCGTACCGCGCCGCGCCGGTCGCCGCCGGCCAGCCGCACCCGGGCCAGCCCGAAGGCGGCGCTGACGTAGCTCGGGTCGGTCTTCCACACCAGGCGGTAGTACTCGGCGGCGTTGTCGAGCTGCCCGAGGACCTCCGCGCACAGGCCGAGCGCCAGCTTGGGCGCGATCTCGCCCGGGAAGGCGTCGTAGAGCGCGTCGAAGGAGAGGGCCGCCCCCTCGTGGTCGCCGGTGACCAAGGAGACCACGCCCCGGTACCAGACCACCCGCCAGTCGTCGGGGTGCCGCTCCTCCAGCGCGCGCAGCACCTCCAGCGCGGTGCCCGGCTCGCCGGTCTCCAGCCGGGCGCGGATCTGGCGCAGCCGGGTCTCGGTGGACTGCGCGGGCGCGGCGGCCAGCGCGTTGATCAGCTCGCCCGGCGCGGACGCCAGCAGGCCCGCGAGGAAACCGGCGTTGGGGTCGGTGGGGTCGACGTGCCGCACGGGCAGGGCGAGCGCGGCGGCGGCCACGTCGACCCGCTTGACGGGCACGGACCCCCCCGGGCCGCCGGGCGCCACTGCGCCGCCGGGCGCTCCCGGAGCCGCCGGAGCCGCCGGACCGCCCGGGGCGCCGACGGCGGCTGGACCGGCCGGGACGCTCGGACCGCCCGGACCGCCCGGACCGCCCGCACCGCCCGCACCGCCCGGGACGGCCGGAGCGGCCGGGGTGCCCGGAGCGGCCGGGGTGGCCGCAACTCCCGGGCCCGAGGCGCCCGGCAGCGGCGCCGGCACCGGCGCGCCTGCTCGCGCCGCGGCCCTTCGCCCCCGTGCCGCGCGCGTCCCCAACCGGGACACGTCGCCCTCCAGCGGGGGGAACAACTCCGTGTCGGTCACCCGGAGTTCGGGGCCGAACAGGGTGGACAGGGCGGGCCGGGCCTGACCGGTCTGGAGGGACACGACCTCCCGCAGCACGCCCGTCAGCTGCTCGGCCATCTCCTGCGCGGAGGCGAACCTGCGGGCCGGGTCCGGGTCGGTGGCCCGCACCAGCAGGCGGTAGAACGACTCGTAGCGCCGGAACACCTCGATGGTGTCCGGGTCCGGCAGGCAGTCGACGTAGACGTTCGTGTAGCCCTGGAAGTCGAACGTGAGGACGGCGAGCGTCCGGCCCACCGTGTACAGGTCGCTGGCCACCGACGGGCCGGCCTCGGCGACCTCCGGCGCCTGGTAGCCGACGGTGCCGTAGATCGCCGACTCGTCGTCGTCCATGCGGCGCACCGCGCCCATGTCGATCAGCTTGAGCTGGTCCTCGGTCTGGATCGCGTTGTCGACCTTGAAGTCGCAGTACAGCAGGTTGCGGCTGTGCAGATGGCCGAGCGCCTCCAGGGCCTCGATGCCGTACGCGCAGGCCTGCTCCACCGGCAGCGGATCGCGCCGACCGTCCTGCGTGCGACGGGAGTTGGCGATCTCCTTGAGCGACTTGCCGCCGACGTACTCCATGACGATGTAGCCGTCGAGGGAGCCGGTGCGCTGGTCCAGGTGCTCCACGAAGTTGTAGATCCGCACGATGTTGGCGTGCTCGATCTCCGCGAGGAAGCGCCGCTCGGAGATCGCCGCGGCCATCGCGTCCTGGTCGCCGGTGTCCAGCAGGCCCTTGAGCACCACCCACCGGTCGGACACCGCCCGGTCCACGGCCAGGTAGATCCAGCCGAGCCCGCCGTGCGCGAGACAGCCCACCACCTCGTACTGCCCGTGCACGATGTCCCCGGCGCGCAGCTTGGGCACGAACGAGTACGGGTGGCCGCACTTGGTGCAGAAGCCCTCCGTGCGGCCCGGCCGCTCGCCGCGCGCCCGGCCGACCGGCGCCCCGCAGTCCGAGCGGGAGCAGAACCGCTTGCGCTCGGGCACCTCCGGATCGTCCAGCACCATCGAGTGCGGGTCGGGGCGCGGCACCTGCGGCACCCGCACCAGGCCCGCGCCGAGCCGGCCGCGCGCCGAGGAGCCCGCCGTGGAGCCGGAGCTGCGCACCGACACCGAACGCCCCGTGGAGCGGCCCGACAGCGAGCGCGAGAGCCGCCCCGACACCGAGCGGCGCGAGCGCGACGACTGCGACGAGGTGCGCGAACTGCCCGTGCGCGCGCTGGAACTGCCCGTCGAACCGGCCGCCTCGCCGCCGCCGGTGACCCCGGTGGGCGGCGAGGTCACCATCCCGCTCGCCGACACCACCGGCGCCAGACCGCACGTGTCGCAGTACAGTTCGCCGCCGCCGACGTCCTCGTACGCGCCCTCGCAGTCCGGCCGCTGGCACGTCTGCCCCGCCTGACTCATGACTCACCCCCGCCGTCACCGTCCTGGGGACCGCCCTGACGCGGCACCCGTGCGGCGCCGAGCAGTTCGGCCACCGCCTGCTGGTAGCGCAGCACCGCCTGCTCGGCCACCCGCAGATCGCACGGCGCGCTCCACAGCATGCGCCGCGCCGCGTCGTACCGCTCGACCAGCAGCGGGTCCTCCGCCAGGCCGTGCCGGGCCACCTTCGCCTTGTACGCGTCCAGCCGGCCGCGCAGCTCGGCGCGGACCGCCAGCGGCGCGGTGACCGCCGTCAGCGACTCGCGTGCGCGCAGCAGTTCGTCCTCCGCCTTCTGCTCCAGCGACTCCAGCAGCGGCGACAGGCGGTGCCACTGGGCCTGCCTGCGGTACTCGGCGGCCGCCGCCAGCTGCTCCTGGAGCGCGGTCGGCGGGCCGCTGACCACCGGCACCTCGGTGGCGGCGATCTTCGCCAGCACCTCGCCGCGCGCGGTGCGCGCCTCGGCCAGCGTGCGGTCGGCGCGCGAGAGCAGGTCGCGCAGCTTGATCAGCCGCTGCTCGGCGTCCTGGCGCACCCCGAGCACCGCGTCGATCTCCCGGCGCACCTCCTCCAGCGCGCGCGCCTCCCGGTCGTAGACCGTGGTGTCGGGGCGGCCGCCGCCGGGCGCCGAACTGCCCTGCGCCGGGATCCAGTAGGCGAGCGGGTCGGAGACCACCTCCTCGCGCAGCCGGGTCAGGGTGCGGGTGATGCGCTCCAGGTCGTCGCCGGCCGGGTGCTCGCCGGGGCGGACGCCCACCGAGTGCGCCAGGCGCCGGGTGCGCTGGAGTTCCGCGGCGAGTAAATCGATCCGGGCGGGCAGCGCCGACCACACCGCGTCGGCGGCGACCACCATGTCCAGACCGGCCGCGTACAGCTCGTTCATCCGGTCCACCAGGGCGGCCAGCGTGAAGGTGTGGGTGAGCCGGGCGGCGCCCTCGGCGTGCGGCGCGCCCGCGGCGGCGTCGGCGACCGTCACCGACTCGCCGCGCAGCAGCTCGGTCAGCTCCACCAGGTCCTCGCGGCTGGACCAGCGGCGGCGGGCGCGGATCTCACGGGCGGTGCGCAGCGCGGCCGTGTACGCGTCGAAGTAGGTCCACAGCAGCGTTATCGACGCCTCCGTGGCCGCCCAGCGCTCCCGGGTGACGCCGGTCAGCTCGGCGCCCTCCAGCAGTCTGCGGCCCGCGTGGTCCTGCAGGGCCAGGAGCGAGGTCTCGATCGCCTCGTGCTCCGCGCCGAGCCGCGCCAGCGCACGGTCCACCTCGTCCCGGTCGAGCACCGGCCCGGCGGGGTCCGTGCCGCCCATCGATCACCTCTCGCTGCTCTTCGTGTTCCGTCGGTCAGGCGCCGGCCGCGGGCCGTGTCACCGGTACGCGGGCCGTGTCACCGGTAGGCGGGGGCCGGCGGGGTCGCCGACTCGGATCTCCCGCCCAGCGTCGGGGACAGCCACTTGTCGTACGACGCCTTCCAGCCCCCGTCCTTGCGGTACTGGTCGAGTATTCGGTTGACCTGGCGGACCAGGTCGTCGGCGCCCAACTTCATCGCGACGCCGTAGTACTCCTTGGTGAAGGTGCCGCCCTTGAGCTGCACCGTCGGGTCCTGCGCGGCCTGGCTGGCGGCGAGCGCGCCGTCGGTCACCACCGCGTCCACCTCGCCCAGTTGCAGCCGCACCAGGCAGTCCAGCTGGTTGGGGACGGTGGTGCCGATGTCGGTGGAGGCGGGCAGCGTGCCGTTCTTCCGGTCGGCGGACAGATGGTCGTAGGCGGTGGAGCCGGTCGCCGAGCAGACCCGCTTGCCCGCCAGCGACTTGTCGTAGCCGGTGATCGCCGAGGTGCGCGGGGCGAGGACCTGCTGGCCGGTGAGGAAGTAGGGCGCGGAGAACGCCACCTGGTCCAGCCGGTCGCAGGTGATGGTCATGGTGCGCACCACCATGTCCACCCGGCCGCTGCGGATCGCGTTGACGCGCTCGTTGGTGGGGATGGCCCGGAACTGCACCTTGTCGCCGTCGCCGAGGATGTCCTTCGCGATGCGGTGCGCGAGGTCGATGTCGAAGCCCTCCAGCGCGCCGGAGGCGTTGTTCGGGTTGCGGTAGCCCCAGCGGTAGCTGTTCTGGTCGACGCCGACCGAGAGGTAGCCGCGCTGCCTGATGGCGGCCACGGTGGGGCCGTCGGCGGCGGACGGGGCCAGGCTGCGGTTCTGCGCGTCGGCGTCCGTGCAGTCGCCGGCCCTGGCCTGCACGCCCTTCGCCGTCCCGGGGCCGCCCGCGGCGGGGGCGGCGCCGTGCGACTGGGTGCGCGGGAGCAGCAGGACGAACGCCAGCGCCAGTGCGCACACGGCCGCCATCGCCCCGACGCCGCCCCAGCCCCGCAGGCCGGCCCGCAGTCGTCGAACTCGCATGCTCACGCCTCCTTCCACCCTTGCCCTGTCCCCTCTCACCGGTACTCCGACAGCCTGCGGCCGATGCCGAGCAGGGCGCCGGCCGCGCCGAGCACCGCGAGGGCGGCGGCGCCCGCGGGCAGCCCGGTCATGGCGCTGCGCCCGTCCTCGGCGGCCTGCCGGAACTCGCCCGTCTCGTGGGTGAGCGCCTTGGCCAGCGAGGCGTCGACGTTGTCGAAGCACTCGGCGGTGGCCTGGTCCTCGGCGCCGGTGCCGATGACCCGGTCGCGGGCCTTCTGGTAGTCGCCGGAGTCGTCGGCCTGGCGGGCCTCGGTGTGCCGGGCGATCCAGACCTTCATCGAGTCGTTCGCCACCCGCACCGGGTCGCGGCCCGCCGCATCGTCGGCGAGGGCGCCCGCCTGGTCGAGGGTCTTGCCGAGGGCGCGGATCTCCTGGTCGTAGGCCCAGTCGTAGGCGTCCATGACGGTGCCGTCGGGCAGCGTCTTGGTCTCCGCGCCGCGGCTGACCAGGGTGAGGTTCTCGTCGCTGCGCGCCTTCAGGGAGGCGATCCGGGCGTCGTGCAGCACGTTCAGCGAGCGCACGCCGTGCTCGTAGGAGCCGTCGAGGCCCGCGCGGGCGACGCTGTGGCCGACCACCAGCCACAGCAGGACGACGGCGCAGGCGGCGGTGGCGGCGGTCAGGCCGTGGTTCAGCACGCGGTTGGTGCGCCGGTACTCGCGCCGCTGCGCCCAGGCGAGGGCGGCCAGGGCGAGGACGCCGAGGGCGATCGCCGCCCACGGGTAGGGCGTCGCGTCCGCGTAGTCGGAGCGCAGCCGCTGGTTCTCCTTCTGGTACAGGTCCTCGGCGGCCGGCAGCATCTGGTTCTGCATCGTGGTGTTGGCGGTGCGCAGGTAGGCGCCGCCGACGGGGAAGCCCTGGCGGTTGTTGGCGCGGGCGGTCTCCACCAGGCCCTTGTAGCGCGGCAGCAGTTCGTTGAGCTTGGCGATGGTGGCCGCGGAGGGGGAGTCGGGGGCGGAGTTGGCGGCGGCGGTGACGAGTTTGGCGGCGGCCGTGCGCACGTCCGCCTCGTAGCGCTCGCGGGTGGCGGTCGTCTCCTGGAGCCCGGCCAGATAGCCGCCGGCCGCCATGGTGTTGGCGTCGGCGAGGGAGCGGTAGATGTCGGCGGCGTCGGAGCTGAGCGGCTGGCTGCTGTGCAGGACGTCGTCGGCGGCGCCCGCCCGGTCCGTGGTCTGCCAGGCGGTGACGGCGCCGAACGCGATGACGAGGAGGGCCAGTACGGCGCCGATGGCGCGCAGCCGGCCCGGTTCGGTGACGGCGGCGGCGCGCAGCCGGTCGATGCCCTCGGCGAACGCGGTGCGGCGCGGGGACGCCGGGACAGGGGCGGGTGCGGGGGCGGCCGGGTGCGGCGCTCCGGCCGGCGGGCCGGGCTGCGGCGGCACGGCCGGGATCGTGGGCAGGGCGCGGCCCGGCGCCGCCGCGCCGCCGTTCGGCGAGTGTGTCACTGCTGACCTCCCCCGTGGTCATCCGTCGCCGCAAGTATCCCTGTCGGCACCGACATCCGCACCGGCTTCACTCGATCTTGATTCGATCGCAGCGCGGCCGCCGCGCGGTGACCGGTGCGGTGGGTGCGGGCTCGTGTGCCGCACGATCCCCTGCCCATGTATACGCCGGGGGGAACGGTTCGGTTCCACCGCGGACCCGAAGGCCTTCCCGGAACGGGTCGTCGGCCTTGCCGGACGGCCGGACCGACAAGCGTCCCGGACGACTTCGCCGTGCCCCGGGGAGTCGTCGCCGACGGCGCCCGGCCGGGGAGGGCGTCAGGGACGTCCGCTCGTGGGCGCGCGCGGACCGCGCCGAGCCGGCCGGTCCGCCGCACGACGCCGTGGCGGCCTGGCCGGCCTCGTCCTGGCCGCCCTCGTCCGGCCGCCCTCGTCCGGCCGTTCGAGCGGGTGAACCACCGCCGGCGGAAGGGCCCGGTCGCGGCCCCGCTCGCCGTGCGCGGGGCCGTCAACCCTCGTAGTACGCCCGCACCCGCTCCTGGACCTCCGGGGCGGCGCCCACGTGGTCCAGGCCCAGCAGGGCCGCGCCGAGCACCGGCGGCGCCGTCACCACGCGGGGCGCCGCGTTCGGCGCGCGCTCGGCGAGCAGGCGGCGGACGCCGTCGTCCAGCTGCGGATGGCGGGCGGCCAGGACGCTGCCGCCGAGCAGCACCGGCGTCTTGTCGGCCAGCAGGTCCAGCCGGGTCAGCGCGACCGCCGCCATGGCCACCACCTCCTCGGCCAGCCGGTCCACGATCGAGCGGGCGACGGTGTCGCCCTCGGCCGCCGTGCGGAACAGCACGGGCGTCAGCTCGTGCCGGCGGCGCAGCTCCACGTGCTCCAGGTGCAGCGCCTCGATCAGCGCGTACATGGAGTCGAGGCCGAAGTGGCCGGGCAGGGTGCGGGCCAGCGCCGTCGGCTCGCCGCGGCCGTCCTCGGCGCGCGCGGCGTGCCACAGCGCCTCCTCCGCCAGGGCCCAGCCGCCGCCCCAGTCGCCGGAGATCCGGCCGATCGCCGGGAAGCGCGCGGTGCGGCCGTCGGGGCGCATACCGACGCAGTTGATGCCGGCCCCGCACACCACCGCCACCCCGCGCGGCTCGGCCACCCCGGCCCGCAGGATCGCGAACGTGTCGTTGCGGACCTCCACCCGCGCGCCCCACGCGCGCGCGTGCAGCGCGGCCGCCAACCGCTCCTCCTCCACCGGGAGATCGGCGTTGGCCAGACACGCCGAGACATGCGCGACGGAGGTGACCCCGGCCGCCGCGTACGCCCGGCCGACCGCGTCCGCCAGGACGTCCACCGCCGTCTCGACGCCCACGGTCGGGGGCCGGAAGCCGCCGCCGCGGGCCGTGGCCAGGACGGCGCCGTCGGCCGCCACGACCGCGACGTCGGTCTTGCTGTTGCCCGCGTCGATGGCGAGGACGCTTGCGGTCAGGCCCACGCGAGGTGCTCCCGGTTGTGTGCGATCAGCTGGTCGGTGAGGGTCTCGGCGTAGGCGTACTGGCCGATCAGGGGGTGGGCGAGCAGCGCCTCGAAGACCCGCTCCCGGCCGCCGCGCAGCGCCGCGTCCAGGGCGAGTTCCTCGTACGCCGTCACGTTCGCCACCAGTCCCGCGTACAGCGGGTCCAGCGGGGCGACGGGCAGCGGGACCGCGCCGTTCGCGCCGACCGCCGCCTGCACCTCGATCACCGCGTCGTCCGGCAGGAAGGGCAGCGTGCCCCGGTTGAGCGTGTTGACGACCTGGTACGGGCTGCCGGCGCCGCCGAGCAGGGCCGCGGCGAGGTCCACGGCGGCCTCCGAGTAGAAGGCGCCGCCGCGCTGGGCGAGCAGCGCCGGCTTCTCCGCCAGCTCCGGGTCGCCGTACATCGTCAGCAGCTCCCGCTCCATGGCGGCGACCCGCGCGGCCCGCGACGGCCCCTCGCGCAGCTCCTCCACCACCTGGTCGTGGGCGTAGTAGTAGCGCAGGTAGTAGGAGGGGACGACGCCGAGGCGGTCCAGGAGGGGGCGGGGCAGGTGCAGGTCCCCGGCGATCCGCTCGCCGTGCTCGGCCAGCAGCCGCGGCAGCACGTCCTCGCCCTCGGGGCCGCCCAGGCGCACCCCGGTCTCCCAGGTGAGGTGGTTGAGGCCCACGTGGTCGAGGTGGACCTCGTGCGGGGCCACGTCCAGCAGGGCGGCGAACTTGCGCTGGAAGCCGATCGCCACGTTGCACAGGCCCACCGCGCGGTGCCCGGCCTGGAGGAGGGCGCGGGTGACGATGCCGACCGGGTTGGTGAAGTCGATGATCCAGGCGTCCGGGTTGGCGCGGCGCACCCGTTCGGCGATGTCCAGGACGACGGGCACGGTGCGCAGCGCCTTGGCGAGGCCGCCCGCTCCGGTGGTCTCCTGGCCGACGCAGCCGCACTCCAGCGGCCAGGTCTCGTCCTGCTGCCGGGCCGCCTGGCCGCCGACGCGCAGCTGGAGCAGCACGGCGTCGGCGCCGGCCACGCCCGCGTCCAGGTCGGCGGTGGTGGTGATCCGGCCGGGGTGGCCCTGCTTGGCGAAGATCCGCCGGGCCAGGCCGCCGACCAGCTCCAGCCGGTCGGCCGCCGGGTCCACCAGGACCAGTTCCTCGACGGGGAGGGTGTCCCTGAGGCGGGCGAAGCCGTCGATGAGTTCGGGCGTGTAGGTCGAACCGCCGCCGACCACGGTGAGTTTCACTGTCGTCTAACCCTTTACTCCGGTGAGCGTGACGCCCTCGACGAACGCCTTCTGGGCGAAGAAGAACACGAGGATCACGGGGGCCATGACCAGCACGGTGGCGGCCATGGTGAGGTTCCAGTCGGTGTGGTGGGCGCCCTTGAAGGACTCCAGGCCGTAGGACAGGGTCCAGGCGCCGGGGTTCTCCGAGGCGTAGATCTGCGGGCCGAAGTAGTCGTTCCAGGCGGCGAAGAACTGGAACAGGGCGATGGCCGCGATGCCCGGCTTCGCCATCGGCAGGACGACCCGGACGAGGGTGCGCAGTTCGCCGCAGCCGTCCACGCGCGCCGCGTCCAGGTACTCGTTCGGGATGGTCGTCAGGAACTGCCGCAGCAGGAAGATGGAGAACGCGTCGCCGAACGCCATCGGGACGATCAGCGGCCACAGCGTGCCGGACAGGTCGAGCTGCTTGGCCCAGAACAGGTACATCGGGATGACGACCACCTGCGGGGGCAGCATCATCATCGAGATCACCAGCATCAGCGACAGATTCCGGCCCCGGAA
This sequence comes from Streptomyces sennicomposti, assembly GCF_019890635.1. Lineage (GTDB taxonomy): Bacteria > Actinomycetota > Actinomycetes > Streptomycetales > Streptomycetaceae > Streptomyces > Streptomyces sennicomposti. Next base: position 13,858 of record NZ_JAIOAB010000026.1, on the reverse strand, counting down.
GCGGAACTTGGCCAGCGCGTACGCCACCGGGACCGAGGAGAGCACGGTGAGCACGGTGCCGAGTCCGGCGTAGAGCAGGGTGTTGCGCCACCAGGTGAGGAAGCCCGGGGTGTCGAACACCTTGCGGTAGTTGTCCCACTGCCAGGTGTGCGGGATCAGGTCGCGGCTGAGCGCCTGGCTGTCGCTCATCAGCGAGGTCAGCAGCACGAACACGAACGGCAGCACGAAGAACAGGGCGGCGGCCACGCCGAGCGCGTGCACCGCGATCCACTCCAGGGCGGCCCTGCGGCGGGCGGTGCGCTCGGCGGGCGGCACGGGCGCCTCGATCGCGGCGGGCGGCCGGAGCACTTGGGTCATCGTCAGTCACCTGCCTGGATGAGACCGCCCCGGCGCCGCATCAGGAACGCGGTGAACGCCATCGACAGGGCGAACAGGACCAGCGCGACCACACAGGCCGAGCCGTAGTCGAAGCGCTGGAAGCCGAGGTTGTACACGAGCTGGGGGAGGGTGAGGGTGGACTTGTCGGGATAGCCGGGCTCGAACTGGGCGCCGGCGCCCTGGATCACCCCGGAGGCGACCTTCCCGGCGACCAGCGGCTGGGTGTAGCACTGCATCACCTGGATCACCCCGGTGACCACCGCGAACATCACGATCGGCGAGATGTTGGGCAGCGTGACGTACCGGAAGCGCTGCCAGGGCGAGGCGCCGTCCAGTTCGGCGGCCTCGTACTGCTCGGCGGGCACGTCCAGCAGCGCGGCCATGAAGATGACCATCAGATCGCCGATGCCCCACAGGAAGAGCAGGGTGAGGGCCGGCTTGGACCAGGAGGGGTCGTTGAACCAGCCGGGCGCCGGGATGCCGGTCTTCTCCAGCAGCGAGTTCACCGGCCCGGTGCCCGGGTTGAGCAGGAAGGCGAAGGCCATGGTCGCCGCGACCGGCGGGGCGAGGTAGGGCAGGTAGAACAGGGTGCGGAAGACGCCCGTACCGGTCTTGATCCTGGTGATCAGCAGGCCCACGCCCAGCCCGAAGACCACCCGCAGGGTGACCGTGACCAGCACCAGCCACAGCGTGTTGCGCAGCGCCGGCCAGAACAGCGGGTAGTGCTCGAACACGTACCGCCAGTTCTTCCCGCCGCTCCAGGTCGGCGGGTTGAAGCCGTCGTAGTGCATGAACGAGAAGTAGACGGTGGAGATCAGCGGATACGCGAAGAAGACCGCGAAGCCGATCAGCCAGGGCGACATGAAGGCGAGGGTCTTCAGCGCCGCGCGACGGCGTTTGGACGCCAGGGTGACGGTGGTCATCGTGCGCTACTCCGCCTGCGCGATGTCCGTGTCGATCTGCGCGGCCGTCTTCTTCAGACCGGCCTTCAGGTCCTTCTCCTTGCCGCTCTCGTAGTCGTAGCCGAACTGCTGGATCGTCACCAGGTACTGGCCGCCGTTGACGGAGGCCGGCGTGGTGGTCGAGTGGGCGTTCGCCGCGATGTCGAGGAACGTCTTGAACCGCGGGTCGTACGTCAGCTTCGGCGACTTCAGCGCGGCCAGCGTGGAGGGCACGTTGTGGATGTCGTTGGCGAAGCCGACCACCGCGTCGGTGTCCGTGGTGATGTACCGGACGAACTCCCAGGCCGCGTTCTGCTTGCGGCTGGTGGCGGCGATGCCGGTGATGGTGCCGGTCAGGTAGCCCTTGCCGTACTGGCCGACCTGGTCGTCCGGGACGGGCAGCGGGGCGACGCCGATCTCGAAGTCCGGCCCCGCCTCCTCGGCCATCCCGAGCCGCCACTCGCCGTCCAGCTGCATGGCCACCTGGCCGGTGTGGAAGGGGTGCTTGGCGCCCCACTCGTCGCCGAGCGTCGCCCGGAACCGCTCCAGCTTCCGGAAGCCGCCGAGGTCGTCCACCAGCTTCTTCTGCATCGTGAACGCCTGCTCGAAAGCGGGGTCCCCGGCGACGTTCGACTTGCCGTCCGCGTCGAAGTAGGCCGGGGAGAACTGCGCGAGGTAGTGCTCGGTCGTGGTCTCCCAGCCGTGGTAGTCCGGCATGAACCCGAGCCGCTTGAATCCGTCCCCGTCCGGGATCGTCAGCTTCTTGGCGTCGGCCTCCAGCTCGGACCAGGTCTTCGGCGGCTGCTCGATCCCCGCCTTCTCGAACGCCGTCTTGTTGTAGTACAGCCCGTACGCGTCGCCCAGCAGCGGCGCGGCGCAGCGCTTGCCGTCGAACTGGGTGTACTCGTTCATCGCCTTCGGGAACGTCCGCTGCGGATCGACGCCCGACTTCTCGAAGAACGGGTTCAGGTCGACCAGCGCGCCCGAGGAGCAGAACTTGCCCACGTTGTTGGTGGTGAAGGAGGAGATCACGTCCGGGGCCTTGTCGCCGCCGGCGCGCAGCGCCTGGTTGATCTTGTCGTCGGTCATGTTGCCGACGACGTCGACGTGGATGTTGGGGTGCGCCTTCTCGAAGCCGGCGATCAGCGCCTTGACGGCCGCGACCTCGTTCGGCGCGCTCCAGGCGTGCCAGAAGGTGATCGTCGTCTCCTTGGAGGCGTCGTCGGTCGCGCCGGCGTTCGACTGGCCGGTGCAGGAGGCGGTGGCGAGCAGCGCCATGGTGGCGCAGGCCGCGGCGAGGGCCGCTCTGTGCGGCTTCCGGGACACTTCGGGCATGGCTGGATCTCCACTGGGCGGGCGGACGGGCGGGACGTGCGGGGGGCTCGGACGGGGGCGGCCGGTTCAGCGGGAGGTGTCGAAGACCTCGTCGCGGGTGGCCGCGAGCGCGCTCTCCAGCGCGCCCCGCAGCACGGGGTGGTCGCGGACCTCGCCGACCACCAGCCGGGGCCGGGAGGCGGCCAGCTCCTCCAGCTCGGCCTGGACCAGGGCGCGCAGCACCTCGCCGCCGGCGGTGAGCGAGGCGCCGCTGAGCACCACCAGCTCGGGGTCGAGGACGGAGACCAGGGAGGCCAGACCGGTGGCCAGCCGGGTCGCGTACGCCGTCAGCAGGGCGCGGTGCGGGCCGCTCGCGTGGTCGGCGGCGCGCGCGAGGAGTTCCGCGGCGGCCCGCGGGTACGGCCCCGTCGGCACGTCCTCGACGCCCAGCTCGCGGGCGAGGTCCGCGAGCGCCTGGGAGCCGGCCAGCTCCTGGAAGCCGCCGCTGTTCGCGCGGGTCACCTGGCGCACCAGCGGCGCGCCGGGCACCGGCAGGAAGCCGACCTCGCCCGCGCCGCCGGTCCAGCCGCGGTGCAGCCGGCCGCCGAGGACCAGGGCGGCGCCCAGGCCCTCCTGGTTCCACAGCAGCACGAAGTCGCGGTGGCCGCGGGCCGCGCCGAGGCGCTGCTCGGCCACGGCGGCGAGGTTGACGTCGTTCTCGTACTCCACCGGCATCGGCAGCGCGGCGGCCAGCTCGTCGAGGATCGTGGGGGAGTGCCAGCCGGGCAGGTGGGAGGCGTAGCGCAGCCGGCCGGTGTTGGGGTCGAAGGCGCCGGGGGTGCCGATGACCAGGCGGCGCACGTCGTCGCGGGCCAGCCCGGCGGCCTGGACCGCGCCGTCCAGCGCGTCGGCGACCTGGCGTACGACGGGCAGCGCGGGGCGGCGGCCCGGGGTGGGCAGCTCGTACGCGCCGACCGTGCGGCCGGTGACGTCGGCGACGGCGGCGCGGATGCGGCGCGGGGTGACGTCGAGGCCGGCGGCGTACGCGGCGGCCGGGTTGACCGCGTACAGCTGGGCGTTCGGGCCCGGGCGGCCCTCGCTGGTGCCGGTGGCCAGGACCAGCCCAGCGGCTTCCAGCCGGGCCAGCAGCTGGGAGGCGGTCGGCTTGGACAGCCCGGTGAGCTTGCCGATCCGGGTGCGCGAGAGCGGGCCGTGCTCCAGCAGCAGGTCCAGGGCGGCGCGGTCGTTCATGGCGCGCAGCACCCTGGGGGTGCCCGGCGTGCCGGCGCCGCCCGGTGGCGTACCGGTGGTTCCTGCCATCGCGCACCTGCCCCCTGGGACCCCTGCTTCGGGTCACTGTTAGGAAAGTTTCCTGTTCGAGTGGCAGGAACCTAAGCCCGCCGTAGAGGGGGCGTCAAGACGGAACGCCCCCGGGGCGACGGAGTCGTTGCCCACGGGGGCGCGGAAGGGGCGTGCGGGCGGACACGCGCGCCCGCCCGGTGCCGCCCAGGACTACTTGGGCGCCGGGCGCTGCGGGACTATCGGGGCGGCGGCCTCCGCCTGCGGGGAGGCGGTGTTGGAGAACACGGACGGGGCCGCGACCGTCGCCATCGGGTCCGGGGCCTCCTCCTCCGTCGCCGGGGCCGTCGCACCGCCCACGATGCGGATGTCGGCCGCGTCGAAGGCCCGCTTGATCCGCCAGCGCAGCTCGCGCTCGACCGCCGTCGACCTGCCCGGCATCGTCCTCGCCGACACCCGGACCACCATCGAGTCGATCAGCACGCTGTCCAGGCCCAGCACCTCGATCGGGCTCCACAGGAACTCGTTCCAGGGCTCTTCCTTGCTCATCTTCTCGGCGACCTCGGTCAGCGTCGCCCTCAGCTTGTCCAGGTCCTCGCTCGCCCTGACGGTCACGTCGACGCCGGCCGTGGCCCAGCCCTGGGAGAGGTTGCCGATCCGCTTGACCTCGCCGTTGCGGACGTACCAGATCTCGCCGTTGTCGCCGCGCAGCTTGGTCACCCGCAGTCCGACCTCGATCACCTCGCCGGAGGCCACGCCCGCGTCGATCGTGTCGCCGACGCCGTACTGGTCCTCCAGGATCATGAAGACGCCGGAGAGGAAGTCCGTCACCAGGTTGCGGGCGCCGAAACCGACCGCCACGCCTGCCACACCGGCCGACGCCAGCAGCGGGGCGAGGTTGATCTGGAAGGTGGAGAGCACCATGAGCGCGGCGGTGCCCATGATCAGGAAGCTCGCCACCGAGCGCAGCACCGAGCCGATCGCCGCGGAGCGCTGCCGGCGCCGCTCGGCGTTGACCAGCAGCCCGCCCAGCGACGTGCCGGCGTTGCCCGCCTGCGCGGTGCGGTTCATCCGCTCGATGAGCTGGGTGATCGCCCGCCGGACCACCACCCGCAGCACGGCCGCTGTCACCAGGATCAGCACCACCCGCAGGCCGATCGCCAGCCAGGTGGACCAGTTCTGCTCCACCCAGCTCGCCGCCTGGTTCGCGCTCTCCTGCGCGTCCTGGAGCGAGGGCACCGTCACGGCCGGCGACCCCGACGGGGACGGTGACGGCGCGACGGCCAGCAGGTCGGCGGGCAGGGACACGGCGGGTACCTCCAGGTGCGTCCGTCGTCCGGTGGGCGGGTCAGGTGTCGGCGGGATCACGAAAGGGTCACCGGACGGACAGAACCACCACACTAACGGGGCACGGCGCCGGGGCACCGCCCGAGCGCGGGGGCGCCGGATGCACAGGGGGCGCGCACCCGCCTCTGAGCAGGCGGTGTGAACGGATCGTGTTCCGGGGGATCAATGAGGTGTGGTCGAAAACACTCCCAGCCCGTTACCGGGACATGGTGGCGCGTTCACCAGGCCTGAGGGGAGACTGACTGCAGATCGTCCCGGCGCGAGCCACGCGCCGCCGGCGTACAAGGAGGCCCCCGTGCCGCATGTCCTGGTCCTCAACGCGTCGTACGAGCCCCTCGGCGTCGTACCGCTCCGCCGCGCGCTCGTCCTCGTGCTCGAGAACAAGGCAGTCTGCCTCGAGGAGTCCGGCGCCCATCTGCACAGCGCGACCGTCACCGTCCCCGCCCCCAGCGTGGTCCGGCTCAAGCGTTTCGTGCGGGTCCCCTACCGGGGGCCCGTTCCTCTCACCCGGCGGGCGCTGTTCGCGCGCGACGGAGGCCGCTGCGCGTACTGCGGCGGCATCGCCACCAGCGTCGACCACGTCATCCCGCGCTCCCGCGGCGGCCAGCACGTCTGGGACAACGTCGTGGCGTCCTGCCGCCGCTGCAACCACGTCAAGGCCGACCGCCACCTCGTCGAACTCGGCTGGCGGCTGCGCCACAAGCCCGCCCCGCCGTCCGGCCTGGCCTGGCGCATCATCGGCACCGGCCACCGCGACCCGCGCTGGCTGCCCTACCTCCAGCCGTACGGCGCGGACGACGCGCTGGCTCGGATCGACGGGATCTCGGCTTAGGGGGCGGTGAGGCCGGGGGGCGGTTTGGCGCGCCCTCGTGGTGGGGTGGAGCGGGGACGAATGGTCAGTTCGGGCCACGGGAAGGCGTGAACCGGAGGTTCCACGCCCCTGGAGTGGCCGGAATCCGCCACTCATGCCCCGCCCCCCCGTCACGCCTACGCGTACCGCAGCTCCCCCGGCCGTACCGATCGGCGTAGGAGCGGCAGGGACGCCGCCGACGCCAGCAGGCACACCGCGTACACCCCCACCGGAACCAGCAGCGCCCCGTACGGCACCGGCCAGCCCTGGGCCCCGCGCAGCGCGATGCTGCCGTAGGCGACGCCGATCGCCGTGCCGCCCGTGCCCGCCAGGAGCAGGGGCGGGGCGAGGGGGAGGGCCGTCTCCAGGAGCAGGGCGCGGGCGAGGACCGTGCGCGGGACCCCGGCGGCGACCTGTGCGGCCAGGCCCCGGCGGCGGGTGACCAGCGACTCGGCGGTGCCGGTGGCCAGCGCGGCGACGGCGATCAGCAGGGCCAGCGCGATCGCGGCCGCCGTCAGGTCGAGGCCCACCGTGTAGAACGACAGATCCGTGCCGAGCCGGCCGTCGCGGTGCATCGCGTACAGGTCGGCCAGCAGGACGTGGCGTACGCCCAGGTAGCCGGTGCCCACGACCGTCACCAGCATCACCGCCGCGTGGCTGCGGGCCGCCGCCCACGGGTCCGCGCGCAGCCGTTCCGCCGCGATCAGCACGGCCGGCGAGCCGGTGCGGCGTGCCAGGAGGCGGCCGGTCAGCCCGGACAGGGCGCCCACCAGCCAGACCGAGCCCGCGCCCACGGCCACCACCGCGCCGAGGACGAGCGCGGTGCGCGGGCCGCGCCAGGCGCGCTCGACCGTCACCGACGTGCCGACCGCCGCCGTCGCCGCCGCCGCGGCCACCAGCGTCAGCCCGGCCAGGAACAGCAGTCCCGGTCCGCGTCCCCGCCGTGCCGGGCGGACGCGCCGGACCCGGCCGAGCGGCGAGGCCGCCACCCGGCGCAGCGCCGCCACCGCCGCCGCCGAGCCGAGCACCGGCACCCCCAGCGCGACCAGGGCCGTCCCGGTCCAGGCCAGGGCCGTGGGGCGGGACCAGAAGGACAGCAGGACCGGCAGCGCGGCCGCCGTCGCGAGCAGCGAGCCGAGCAGGCACGCCGGTCCGGTCTCCAGGGCGGCGATCCGCCGCACCCGGCCCGGCTCCGCCCCCGCCAGCCGGAGCGCGGCGAGCCGGCGGTCGCGGTGGACGGCGCCGATCCGGGCGCACTGGCCGAGGAAGCCGAGCACCGGGATCTGCAGGAGGAGCAGGGTGAGGATCACGCCGTGCCGTTCGCCCGGGTGGTCGAGCAGCCCGTACGCGAGGGGGATGCCGTACTGGTTCTCGCCGAGCGCCGCCAGGGCGACGGCCGCGAGGCCGAGGCCCGTCGCACAGAGCGCGCCGGCCGCGGTGAGCGCGATGCGCCACCACTCCTGCCGGTCGGAGCCGCGCACCAGCAGCCAGGCCAGCCGCAGATCGGTCCTCACGCCCCCACCTCCAGTCCCGCCGTCGCGCCGTCGCGCAGCCGCACCTCGCGGTCGGCGTACGCCGCCACCTGCGCGTCATGCGTCACCACCAGGACGGAGGTCCCGGACGTGCGGGCGGCGCGCACCAGGGCGGCCATCACCTGCTCGCCCGCCAGCGAGTCCAGCGCACCGGTCGGCTCGTCCGCGAAGACCACCCGCGGCCCGGTCGCCAGGGCCCGCGCCAGCGCCACCCGCTGCGCCTGGCCGCCGCTCAGCTCCCCGGGTCGCAGGCGGCCCTGCTCCGACGCCCCGAACCGGGCGAGCCACTCCGCCGCCGACTCCTGGGCCGCCCCCCGCGCGGTCCCGGCCAGCATCAGCGGAAGGGCCACGTTGTCCAGGGCCGTCAGCTCCGGGATCAACTGGCCGAACTGGAACACCACGCCGAACTCGGTGCGCCGCAGCTCGCTCAGCCGCCGCTCCGGCAGCCGGTCGACGCGCTCCCCGCCGTACGTCACCGAGCCCTCGTCGGGCCGGACGATGCCGGCCAGGCAGTGCAGCAGCGTCGACTTGCCGCTGCCGCTCGGGCCGGTCACGGCGACGATCTCGCCCGCGGCCAGCTCCAGGTGCGCCCCGCGCAGCGCCGGGGTCCGGCCGTGCGTCTTGACGAGGTCCCGTGCCGCCAGCAGGGGCGCCGGATGGTTGGTCATGCTCGGTGGACCTCCGCGGTCTGAGCGGTCAGGGTGGTCAGCCGGGCCTGCGTGGTGGTCATCCAGCGCAGGTCGGCGTCGAGGTGGTGGACGGCGTAGTCCGCCGCGAGCACGGCCGCCGTCGGGGCGTCCGGGTCGGTCTTGAGCGCGGTCAGCTCGCGCATCCGCGCCAGGTGCGCGGCCCGTTGCGCCAGCAGGTGGGCGGCCGGGTCGCCGCCGGTGAGGATCGCGACGACGACCTTGGCGAAGATCTCGTTCGTCACGAACGGCGCGGGCGGCGTGACCTGCCCGGACCAGTCGGTCACCGCACGGGAGCCGGCCTCGGTGAGCCGGTACAGGGTGCGCTCCGGTCCGCCGTCGGCGTCGGTGCCGGCGACCTCCGCGAGCCCGTCCCGGACCAGGCGCTGCAGGGTCGTGTAGACCTGCCCGTAGGCCAGCGGGCGGGCCTGCGGGAAGTGGTCGTCGTGCCGTCGCTTGAGGTCGTAGCCGTGGCTCGGACCTCCGGCGAGCAGACCCAGCAGGATGTGACGGGTGCTCATGGCGATCAGTATGTACCGCGTATATGTACTGAGTGAATAGCTTCCGGGCGCGGGAAGGGGAGGGGTTGCCTCCGGTCGGGGATAGGTGGGGGCTTGGGCGGTTTGCCCCGGGTGCGGGGGCGGGGAGTGTGACCAGGAGCACGTACTTGGCATTGGGGCGTCTGCCGTCGCGCGCACGGGGTAGGGCTGCGGTGATCCCTGGACGCCGTACCCGACGCCGCACTCGACTAGGAGACCTCGTGACCGCCCCCGCACACCTTCTGCTCACCGCCCTGACCGACCCGGACCTCACCGCCGCGGCCCTGCCCAAACCCTCGGCGGAGCCGGACCCCGACCGCCTCGGTCCGCCCGCCGCCCCCCACCTGGACGTCTACGCCACCCAGGGCGCCGAGGCCCCGCTGACCAGCGAGCCGCCGCTGCCCGACGCCGAACCGCTCACCAGCGAGCCGCCGCTCGCCGAGACCGCCCCGCTGACCAGCGAGTCCGCCCCGCTGACCGACGGGTCCGCCGCCGAGTCGGACCCGAGCGGCGCGGAGGTGTAGATGAGCGAGCCCCGGCCGCCCGAACCGCTCGGCGACGATCTGGCCCGCCTCGCCGAGCTGCACGGCGTCGCCCCCTCCTACAGTCCCGCGCCGGGCCGTACGGTGGCCGCCTCCGCCGGCGCGGTCGTCGCGGCCCTGGCCGCCCTGGACGTCGACGCGAGCACCCCCGACGCCGTCCGCGCCGCCCTGACCGCCCGCGAGGAGGAACTGGCCCGGCGGCTGCTGCCGCCCACCGTGGTCCACTGGACCGACGCCGGCCTCCCCGAGGCGCTCACCGCGCTGCCGCCCGGCACCCGGCTCACCGTCGAGACCGAGCAGGGCGAGACCCGTACCGGCGCCGACGGCCTCCCGCCGGGCGTCCACCGGCTCACCGCGACCGCACCCGACGGCCGCACCGGCCGGGCGCACCTGATCGTCGCCCCGCCCCGGCTGCCCACCCCGCCGCGGCGCGCCTACGGGCTGCTCGTCCAGCTCTACTCCCTGCTCTCCCGCCGCTCCTGGGGCATGGGCGACCTCGGCGACCTCGGCGAGCTGAGCGCCTGGGCCGGACGGACGCTCGGCGCAGGGTTCGTGCAGGTCAACCCGTTGCACGCGGCCGTGCCCGGCGCGCCCACCGACCCGTCCCCCTACCGGCCCTCCTCCCGCCGCTTCCCCGACCCGGTGCACCTGCGCGTCGAGGACGTGCCCGAGTACCCGTACCTCGAGGACCCGGCGGACCGCGCACGGGTGGCCGCGCTGCTGGAGCGGGCCGCCCGGCTGCGCGCCGCCGTCCTCGACGAGGGCGCCCTCATCGACCGGGACGCGGTGTGGGACCTCAAGCGCGAGGCGCTGGAAGCGGTGTGCCGCGTCCCGCTCGGCCCCGGCCGCCGCGCCGCCTACGCCGCCTTCCTCGCCCGCGAGGGACGGGCGCTGACCGACCACGCCACCTGGTACGCGCTGGCCGAGAGGCACGGCCCGGACCACAGCCGCTGGCCCGAGGGGCTGCGGGACCCGCGCTCCGCCGAGACCGCCCGCGCCCGCACCGAACTCGCCGACCGCGTCGACTTCCACTGCCGCCTGGCCTGGCTCACCGACGAACAGCTCACCGCCGCGCAGCGCGCCGCCCGGGAGGCCGGGATGCCCGTCGGGCTCGTGCACGACCTCGCCGTCGGCGTGCATCCCGACGGCGCGGACGCGTGGGCGCAGCAGGACCACTTCGCCGCCGGCATGTCGGTCGGCGCCCCGCCGGACGCCTTCAACGCGCGCGGCCAGGACTGGGGCCTGCCGCCGTGGCGCCCCGACCGGCTGGCCGCCTCCGGCTACGCCCCCTTCCGCCAGCTGCTGCGCGCCCTGTTCCGGTACGCGGGCGCCCTGCGCATCGACCACGTCATGGGCCTGTTCCGGCTGTGGTGGGTGCCCCAGGGCCGGCCGCCCACCGAGGGCGCCTACGTCCGCTACGACGCCGAGGCCATGCTCGCCACCCTGGTGCTGGAGGCCGCGCGGGCCGGGTCGACCGTGATCGGCGAGGACCTCGGCACCGTCGAGCCGGGGGTGCGCGAGGCCCTGGTCCGGCGCGGCGTGTTCGGCACGTCGGTGCTGTGGTTCGAACGGGACTGGGCGGGCGACGGCCTCCCGCTGCCCCCCGACCGCTGGCGCGCCGACTGCCTGGCCACCGCCACCACCCACGACCTGCCGTCCACCGCCGCCCGGCTGACCGGCGAGCACGTCGAACTGCGCCACCGCCTCGGCCTGCTCACCCGCCCGCTGGAGGAGGAGCGCGCCGAGGCCGCCGAGGACGTGCGCACCTGGCTGCGGGTCCTCGGCGACCTGGGGCTGCTGCGCGACCCCGACGGCCCCTCCGGGCAGGGGCGGAGCCGCGAGGAGGAGGAGATCCGGGCCGTCCACCGGTTCCTGCTGCGCACCCCGGCCCGGATGGTCGGCCTCTGGCTGCCGGACGCCGTCGGCGACCGCCGCCCGCAGAACCTGCCCGGCACCTGGGATCAGTACCCCAACTGGCGCCTGCCGATCGCCGACGCCGAGGGCCGCCCGGTCACCCTGGAGGACCTGGCCGCCTCCCCGCGGCTGCGCGCCCTCACCGACGCGCTGCGCGCGGGGGTGACACCGGAGGCGTAGCACGCCGTGCGGGCCGGGCGGCTCCCGGCGGCTCCCGGTGGGGCGTCAGGGGCACCCCGGACGCGCGGTCCGTTCCGGCGTTCGCTACTTTGGCACTGTGGACAAGAAGAACGCCCTGCGCGCCGGCACCCTGGCGGCCGGTACGACGCTGATGATGCTGCTCATGTCGTCCCCCGCGCTCGCGGTGACCCGCGACGACGGTGACGACCCCGGCTCGGGCCTCGGCGTCGGCGAGACGCTGGGCTACTTCGTCGGTATCCCGATCGTCCTGTTCCTGGTCATCGCCGGCCTGGTCATGGTCCTGGACCGGTCCCAGAAGCAGGACACCAGCCGGAACATCGACGTCCGGCCCAAGGCCGACGTCAAGGCCTGACGGGCACGAGCCCGGGGACGGGGACGAAGGCGGGGCCCGGCGCCGTCACGGCCGACGGCCGCCGCCCGCCCCCGTAGGTCCACGCGCCCGCCGCGACACGCTTCGACCGAGGGCGCCGGTCCGCTCCCGTACGCATGCTGTACGGGCGCGGACCGGCGCCCTCGGCGTGTTCCGGACAGGCGGGCGCGCGGGGCGGCGGGGCGTATTGACCGGGCGGACGCCGGACACGAGGGTGGGAACGGCGACGTCCGGCAGTCGGCACCCAGGAGGCCTCCCATGCCCGGCACCACCGCACACGGTTCCCCCGCTCCCGTGATCGTCGTCGGGGCCGGCCCCACCGGGCTGCTGCTGGCCGGCGACCTCGCCGCCGCGGGCGTCCCGGTCACCCTGGTCGAGAAGCGGCCGCACCGGATCAGCAACCTCTCCCGCGCCTTCGCCCTGCACGCCCGCTCCCTCGAACAGTTCGACGCCCGCGGCCTCGCCGACGAACTGGAGGCGGTCGGCCGCCCGTTGCGGCGGCTGGCCTTCTTCGGCAGGCTCGGTCTCGACCTTGGCGACCTGCCCTCCCGCTTCGCCCACGTCCTGATCCTGCCGCAGTACGAGGTGGAGGAGGCGCTGGAGCGGCGCGCGGTGAAGGCCGGCGTGGACTTCCGTTACGAGACCGAGGCGACCGGGCTGACCCAGGACGGCGAGGGCGTGACGGTCGAGGCGCGCGGCCCCGACGGACGCCCCCTCACGCTCCGGGCCTCCTACGTCGTCGGCACGGACGGGATGCGCAGCGGCGTCCGCGAGGCGATCGGGCTGCCCTTCCCCGGGCACTCGGTGATCCGGTCCGTCGTGCTCGCGGACGTACGGCTCACGGACCCGCCCGAGACCGTGCTCACCGCCAACGCCGTCGGCGACGCCTTCGCCTTCCTCGCGCCCTTCGGCGACGGCTACCACCGGGTCATCGGCTGGCGCCGGGGCCGGGACCTGCCCGACCACGAGCCCGTCACGCTGGAGGAGGTCCGGGAGACCACCCGGCTCGCCCTCGGCCGCGACTTCGGCATGCACGACGCCCGCTGGCTGTCCCGCTTCCACAGCGACGAACGCCAGGCGCCCGCCTACCGCGTCGGCCGGGTCTTCCTCGCCGGCGACGCCGCCCACGTGCACAGCCCGGCCGGCGGCCAGGGCATGAACACCGGGCTCCAGGACGCGGCCAACCTCGGCTGGAAGCTCGCCCACGTGCTCCACGGGCACGCCCCCGACGCGCTGCTCGACACCTACCAGGCCGAACGCCACCCGATCGGGAAATCCGTGCTGCGCAGCAGCGGCGGCCTGCTGCGCCTCGCCATGGCCCGGCGCGCCCCGGCCGTGGCGCTGCGCGGCGCGTTCGTCACCGCCCTCGGCCGCCTGCGCCCCCTGCGCCGCCGGGTGGCCGGCCAGGTCAGCGGCATCGACTACCGCTACGCCGCCCCCCGGGGCGCCCACCGGCTCGTCGGCGCCCGGGTGCCCGACCTCGCCCTCGCGGGCGGCGGACGCCTGTACGAGGCGCTGCGCGGCGGCCGGTTCGTCCTCGTCGCGCCCTACGCGCACGAGGTCGGCCCCGACCGGGCCGGGCGGCTGACCGCCGAGCGCTGGGCGAGCGATCGCCGCACCGCCCTGCTGGTCCGCCCCGACGGCTACGCCGCCTGGGCCGCGGACACGGCGGACTCCGGCGAGATCGAGGCGGCGCTCGCCGCGCACGTGGGCTGACCTTTCAGCCGTGCTGAAAGGAAGCGTCGAAAAGTCGTGATGGACCTGACGGGTCGCGCGCTGCGACGGTGAAGGGGACGCCCCCTCACCGCCGCAGCGAAAGGACCCCCGTGGCCGCCGTCCTGAAGAGGACCACCACACCCGCCCCGACCCCCACACCCCCCCCCCCCCCCCCCCCCCCCCCCCCCCCCCCCCCCCCCCCCCCCCCCCCCCCCCCCCCCCCCCCCCC
>NZ_JAIOAB010000025.1 GCF_019890635.1 Streptomyces sennicomposti | reverse complement strand
CACGGCGGCGGGCGGCACCGCGGCGGGCGCGGCCGCCGGTCGCCGGGGCGGCGGGCTCCGCGGCCTGCCGACGCCCACGATCATCGGCCACCGCGGCGCCAGCGGCTACCGCCCCGAGCACACCTTCGGCTCCTACGAGCTGGCCCTCGACCTCGGCGCGCACGTCGTCGAGGCCGGCGACCTGGTGCCCACCCGCGACGGCCACCTGGTGTGCCGTCACGAACCGGAGATCGGCGGCACCACGGACGTCGCCGACCACCCCGAGTTCGCCGGCCGCAAGACCACCAAGACCCTCGACGGGGTGCCGACCACCGGCTGGTTCACCGAGGACTTCACCCTCGCCGAGCTGAAGCGGCTGCGCGCGATCGAGCGCATCCCCGCCAACCGCCCGCACAACACCGTCTTCGACGGCCGCTGGGAGATCCCCACCTTCGAAGAGGTCCTGAAGTGGCAGGACGAGCAGACCCGCAAGCGCGGCCGGCAGGTCTGGATCTACCCCGAGACCAAGCACCCCACCTACTTCCGCGCACTCGGCCTCGGCCTGGAGGAGCGGGTCGCCGAGCTGCTGCGCAAGTACGGCAAGGACCGCAAGGACTCGCCGGTCATCCTCCAGTCCTTCGAGCCCACCAGCATCCAGCGCCTCAACCGTCTCGTCGCCAACCCGCTGGTGGTGCTGCTGTCCGACGCCGGCTCGCGCCCGTACGACTTCGTCGCCACCGGCGACCCGCGCACCGTCGCCGACCTCATCACGCCCAAGGGCCTCAAGGAGATCGCCTCCTACGCGCAGGGCATCGGCCCGACCCTGGACCTGGTCGTCCCCAAGGACGCCGACGGCAACCTCGGCGCGCCGAGCACCCTGGTCCGCGACGCGCACGCCGCCGGACTGCTCCTGCACCCCTACACCGTCCGCCCGGAGAACCCCTTCCTGCCGCCGAAGCTGCGCAAGGGCGCCGCCAAGGACGCCTACGGCGACGTGTTCAGCCTCTACCGCACCTACTTCGCCACCGGCATCGACGGCGTCTTCACCGACACCGCCGACCTGGGCCTGCTCGCCCGCGAGGACTTCCTGAACCACCGGTCCGTCAACCACTGACCCGACCCGCCCTCGTCCCAGTGAACCGCGGCCGTTCCGGCAACCCGTGCCGGGACGGCCGCGTCGTGCCGCATATGACACACGAGATGCTCACCGCCCTGCGCCCCCTGCTCCTGGCCGAGGCCTCCGCGGAGGCACATGCCGCCGGAACCGAGCCGGGCGACCTGGAACAGGCGGTCTGGCTGCGGCTGCTGGAGCGCCTGGAGGCGGACGGCCCGCCGCCCGACCCGCAGGGCTGGCTGCGCCGGGCCGTCCGCTCCGAGGCCCGCCGCACCCGACGCACCATCAGCATCGAACGCCCCTACGGCCTGGAGCCCGCCGACGACAGCGAACGCGGCCCCGAACACCTCGCCCTGGCCGCCGCCCGCGGCCGCGCCCTGCGCGACGCGGTGCGCAGACTGCCCGGCCGCTGCCCCCGGCTGCTGGAGGCGCTGCTGTCGCCGCGGGACCTCACCTACCGCGAGATCGCCGGGGAGTTGGGTATCTCACAGGGCAGCCTTGGGCCGGAACGCTCCAGATGTCTGGGATGTCTGCGACGGCTGCTGGCGCCGGAGGTTGCGGCCCGCGAAGCGCGGGGATAGGTGTGGGGGACGACAGGTGATCAGGTGAGCGGGAGGCATGCGCACATGGGCATGAGCGTGACCATCTCTGCGGCGACCGAGCAGGACGCGGAGCAGATCTTCAGGTTGCAGTACCTGTGCTTCCAGAGCGAGGCCGCCCTGTACGGCAACTACCGCATCGCCCCGCTCGTGCAGAGCCTCGACTCGGTCCGCGAGGAGGTCGCCGAGGACTGCGTCTTCGTGGCGCGGCTCGGCGAGGAGGTCGTCGGCTCGGTACGGGGCCGGGTGACCGAGGACGGCGCCGCCGCCATCGGCAGGCTCTGCGTCCACCCCCGCCTCCAGGGCCACGGCATCGGCGCCCGGCTGCTGCGCGCGGCCGAGAAGGCGCTGGCCGACGAGCGCGGCGCGACCAGGTTCCGCCTGCACACCGGCCACCGCAGCGAGGGCAACCTGCGGCTGTACCGGCGCGTGGGCTACGAGGCGGTCGGCACCTCCCCGGGCGAGGACGGCGTGCCGCAGATCGTCCTGGAGAAGCCGGCCGGCACCTACGTGGCGACCGCCTGACGCGAGGCCGTACGTGCCGCCGCGCGGCCGTACGGGACGCCGCCGTGCGGCCGTCCAGGACGACGCCCCGGCGGCGGGCGCCGTCGGCCCGGTGGGCTCAGGGGGCCGACGGCGCCTGCTCGCGGGTGCGGCGCAGCCAGTACAGGGCCGACAGCGGCAGCAGCACCGGGATGAACAGGTACTCCATGCCGTAGTCCGACCACACGGTGGAGTCCGCGAACGCCGACGGCTCGACCAGCGTCCAGGTCCCGACCCCCAGCACGCCCACCAGCTCGGCGGCGCAGCACACCAGCGCCGCCCTGCGGGCCCTCTCGCCGCCGCGCACCAGCGAGTACGTGATGAAGCCGTAGACCACGCCCGCCACCGCCGACAGGGAGTAGGCGAGCGGCGCCCGGCCGAAGTCGGTGGCGATCTGGTAGACCGAACGGGACACCGCGCCGACGACCATCACGCCGTACAGCCACACCAGCAGCGTGCCCGGCCCGCTGATGAGCCGGTTGCGCGCCGGCTTCTCCTCGACGGCGGTCATCTCAGCCTCCCCAGATGTCATAGAGCCGCACCTCCAGAACGGCCAGGACCACGCCGCCGGCCGCGACCGTCACCGAACCCCAGCGCGTGCGCTCGCCCAGCGACATGAACCCGGCCGCCGGGACGCAGGCGAAGGCGCCCAGCAGATACGCCACGAAGATCGTCGTCCCCTGGTCCGGCCTCTCGCCCCGCGCCAGCGCCACGATCCCGATCACCAGCTGGATCAGGGCCAGCACCGACACCACGGCCATGCCGATGAAGTGCCAGTCCTTCGTCGGCTGGTCACGGTAGGCCGCCCAGCCGCACCAGGCGGCGAGCAGCAGCGCGGCGACCCCGGTCACCAGCGTCAGGACAGCAAGCATGCGGACGACCCTATTACGCACCGGACCCCGCCCGGTCCCCGGGCCGGGCACCGGCGGGGACGGCCCCGGCGCGTGCCGCACGCGGAGGGGCGGCGGACGGGGGCGGGGCCGTGGTGTTGGCCACAGCGTGCCGCCGGGGCGGCGGTGGCCGGCGCCGCCGGGCGGGCGCCGGGCGGCCCGTCCGCGCTGGTCAGCGCCGCGCGCACCGCGCGCCCGTCCCCGCACCGCACCGCGTCCACGGCTGTCCACTATCCGGACGGCGGTGTCCTCTCAGCAGCCCGGGTCTGGTTTACTGACCGCATGACCACGACGAGCTGCCGCATCCCTGCGACCGAGGCGACGATGACGCCCGGTGCTCGTTGTATGTGTCCTACGCGTCGAATGTGCGCCTTCTAGAGGGCCCCCGCACCACCTGAGCCTCGCGCCCCGAAGCGAGTGCCCGCTCATGTCCGCGCCCGCGTCCGGCCCGCCCGGCGTACCGCGGCCGAGCCCGTCCCGCCGCCCGCAGCGGCGCGGGACCGCCCCCAGCGCGCGCACGTCTCTCCTTCCGCCCCCGGCACAGCCAAGGCAAGCGCGCCGCGCGCCGGTCGCACCCGACCATGAACGCCGTGCCCGGCGCCCACGACGCGCCGCGCACTCGACAGTGACGGAAACCCACGTGATCACCACATCGGGCCTCACCAAGGTCTACCGCTCGCGCGGCCGCGAGGTCACCGCCCTCGACGGCGTCGACCTGCACGTGCGCGAAGGCGAGGTGTTCGGCGTCATCGGCCAGTCCGGCGCCGGCAAGTCCTCCCTCATCCGCTGCGTCAACCTGCTGGAGCGGCCCACCTCCGGCACGGTCACCGTCGCCGGCCGGGACCTCACCGCCCTCGCCGGCCGCGGCCCGCGCGCCGGAAGGGAACTGCGGCAGGCGCGCAGCCGGATCGGCATGGTCTTCCAGCACTTCAACCTGCTCTCCTCGCGCACCGTCAAGGACAACGTCGAGCTGCCCCTGGAGATCCTCGGCACGTCGGGGAAGGAACGCTCCCGCAGGGCGCTCGAACTGCTCGACCTGGTCGGCCTGGCCGACAAGGCCGGCGCCTACCCCGCCCAGCTCTCCGGCGGCCAGAAGCAGCGCGTCGGCATCGCCCGCGCCCTGGCCGGCGACCCCAAGGTGCTGCTCTCCGACGAGGCCACCAGCGCCCTGGACCCGGAGACCACCCGCTCCATCCTCCAGCTGCTGCGCGACCTGAACCGGCAGCTCGGACTGACCGTCCTGCTCATCACGCACGAGATGGACGTCGTGAAGTCGATCTGCGACTCGGCGGCGCTCATGGAGAAGGGCCGCATCGTGGAATCCGGCACCGTCAGCGAACTCCTCGCCACCCCCGGCTCACAGCTGGCCGCCGCGCTCTTCCCGGTCGGCGGCGACGCCACCGGCGAGGACCGCACGGTCGTCGACGTCACCTTCCACGGCGACGCCGCCACCCAGCCCGTCATCTCCCAGCTGGCCCGCACCTACAACATCGACATCTCGATCCTCGGCGCGGCCATCGACACCGTCGGCGGCCTCCAGGTCGGCCGGATGCGCATCGAACTGCCCGGCCGCTACGAGGACAACGTCGTGCCCATCGGCTTCCTGCGCGAGCAGGGCCTGCAGATCGACGTCGTGGACAGCGGGGCCGACGCCCCGGCGGACCGGTCCCTGCTGGTCAAGGAAGGTGCCAAGTGACCTGGTCCGAGATGCAGCCGCTGCTGTCCCAAGCGTGTTGGGACACCCTCTACATGGTCGGCTGGTCCACGCTCATCGCGGTCGTCGCCGGCCTCCCGCTCGGCGTCCTGCTGGTCCTCACCGACCGCGGCGGCCTGCTCCAGAACATCGTCGCCAACAAGGTCCTCGGCCAGCTGGTGAACATCGCCCGCTCGATGCCGTTCATCATCCTCATGGTCGCCCTGATGAGCTTCACCCGCTGGGTGACCGGCACGACCATCGGCCGCGACGCCGCCATCGTGCCGCTGGCCATCGGCGCCATCCCGTTCTTCGCCCGCCTGGTCGAGACGGCCGTGCGCGAGGTGGACGGCGGCCTCGTCGAGGCCGTGCAGGCGATGGGCGGCAACACCTGGACCGTCGTGCGCAAGGTCCTCGTCCCCGAGTCCCTGCCCTCGCTGATCGCCGGCACCACCACCACGATCGTCGCCCTCATCGGCTACTCCGCCATGGCCGGCACGGTCGGCGCCGGCGGCCTCGGCGACATCGCCATCCGCTACGGCTACCAGCGCTTCGAGACCCAGCTGATGTGGATCACCGTGGCGATCCTCGCCGTGGTCATCTCCCTCATCCAGTTCGCCGGCGACTTCGCCGCCCGCGCCCTGCACCGGCGCGGCGGCCGCGGCGGCCCGGCCCCCAGGCTGCGGCTGCTGAAGGCCAAGGAGCCCGCGGCGGCCGACGCGACCCGCCCCGGCGCCGCGCCCGCCGACGCGGCCCCCGCCGACGCGGCCCCCGGCGAAGCCGCCCCGGCCGAGGTCAGCAAGGTCGGCTGAGACCGCCCGACGCACCCCCCGACTCCCCGTCCACCCAAGACGGGGCGCACCACCCCTAGGAAAGGCACTTTTCGTGCGTAACACCGCCAAGATCACCACCGCCGTCCTGGCCGCCGGAGCCCTCACCTTCGGGCTCTCCGCGTGCGGCGGCTCCGACTCCGGCTCCGGCAAGGCCGACCCCGACGCCACGCTGACGGTCGCCGCCACGCCCACCCCGCAGGGCGAGATCCTCACCTATGTGAAGGACCACCTGGCCGCGAAGGCCGGCCTCAAGCTGGAGGTCAAGGAGTTCACCGACTACGTGACGCCCAACACGGCCGTCCAGCAGGGCCAGGTGGACGCCAACTACTTCCAGCACAAGCCGTACCTCGACGACTTCAACAAGAAGAACGGCACGGACATCGTGCCGGTGCCCGGCGGCACCGTGCACCTGGAGCCCCTCGGCGTCTACTCCAAGAGCCTCAAGAAGCTCACGGACCTGAAGCAGGGCGCCACCGTCGCCCTGCCCAACGACACCACCAACGAGGCCCGCGCGCTCAAGCTGCTGGAGGCCAACGGCGTCCTCAAGCTGAAGTCGGGCGCCGGCTACGACGCCACCCCCAAGGACGTCACCGACAACCCCAAGGGCCTGAAGTTCAAGGAGCTGGAGGCGGCCCAGCTGCCGCGCTCCCTCGGTGACGTCGACGCCGCGGTGATCAACGGCAACTACGCCCTGGAGGCCAAGCTCAGCCCGGCCAAGGACGCGCTGGCCGCCGAGTCCGCCGAGGGCAACCCGTACGCCAACTTCCTCGCCGTGAAGAAGGGCAACGAGAAGGACCCGCGGGTGGTGAAGCTCGCCAAGCTGCTCACCTCGCCCGAGGTGAAGAAGTTCATCGAGGACAAGTACGACGGCGCGGTCGTGCCCGCGTTCTGATCCGCCCGCGGCGCCGCGGAACACCGACCGGCGCGCCCACGGCACCACATCCGGGGTCCTTCCACGCCGCCCGGCCGGCGGGGGAGGACCCCGTGGTGCGCCCGGGGCCCCTGATACTGCATGCTGGACAGTTCAGCAGCCCTGACGGTATTTCCGAAGGTTACGGAGCGGCGCATGACGAGCACCTTCCCCAACATCTCCATCAGCACGGAGCGGTTGGTGCTGCGTCCCCTCGACGAGGACGACGTCGCCGCCCTGACCGAGATGATGAACGACGAACAGGTCGCGGCCTGGACCGACGTCCCCCAGCCCTTCACCGAGGAGGGCGCCCGGACCTGGATCACCGAGTACGCCCCGGCCGAACGCGCGGCGGGCCGCGGCCTCGACCTCGCCGTCACCGAGTTCCTCACCCAGCGCCTGGTCGGCCTCGTCCAGCTCGGCCGCACCGACTGGCACATACGCTCCACCGAGCTGTCGTACATCGTCGCCCCCTGGGCCCGCGGCGAGGGCTACGCCTCCGAGGCCGCCCTGGCCACCGCCCAATGGCTGTTCGGCGACCAGCGGTTCGAACGCATCGAACTGCGCACCGCCGCCGACAACACCGCCTCCCAGCAGGTCGCCCAGAAGATCGGCTGCATCAGCGAGGGCGTCCTGCGCAACGCCTGCATAGCCCACGTGCGCGCCGAGGACGGCACCTGGACCGACGTGCGCACCGACTTCATCGTGTGGAGCCTGCTGCCCGAGGACCTCGAAGGAGCCGGCGGGGAACTCGCCGACGCCAACGGATTCACCTCCTTCGCCGACTGGAACTGACGGCACGGACCGTTCGGCGGTACGGCCCCGCCGCGCGTCCCCCGCCCGCACCGGGTAATCTCACGGAGCCCGACCGTGGGCGACCGCCACCCTGACGACCTGCGACATCCCTGGAGACTGACGACGATGGCCGACCGGGTCACGGTGATCGGCTGGGACGGTTCGCCGCTGACCGACGCGGCACGCGGCGCACTGGGCGCCGCCACCCTCGTCGCGGGCGCGGCCCACCACCTGGCCCTGCCCGAGGTGCCCCCCACCGCCGAGCGCATCCGCCTCGGCAGCGTCGCCCTCGCCGCCCGCCGCATCGCCGGCCACCGGGGCACCGCCGTGGTGCTCGCCGACGGCGACCCGGGCTTCTTCGGCGTCGTACGCACCCTGCGCGCACCCGAGTTCGGCCTGGAGGTCGAGGTCGTCCCCGCCGTCTCCTCGGTGGCCGCCGCCTTCGCCCGCGCCGGAATGCCCTGGGACGACGCCCAGGTCGTCGTCGCCCACAAACGCACCCTGCGCCGCGCCGTCAACGTCTGCCGCGCCCACACCAAGGTCGCCGTGCTGACCGCCCCCGGCGCCGGACCCGCCGAACTCGGCCTGCTCCTGGACGGCGTCCACCGCACCTTCGTCATCTGCGAGGAACTCGGCACCGACCGCGAACAGGTCACCGTCGTCACCTCCGACAAGGCCGCCGACCACACCTGGCGCGACCCCAACGTCGTCATCGTCATCGGCGGCCGGCCCGGCGCCGCCGAGGACGGCGGCTGGATCGCCGGCCGCGACCCGGCCGCCGGCCCGCGCGGCTGGACCCAGCCCGCCGAGGCCTACGGCGGCGTGCTCGGCGAGGGGGAGACGGAACTGCTGCGCGCCGCCCAACTCGCCCGCCTCGGCCCGCGCGTCGGCGACCTGGTGTGGGACATCGGCTGCGGCAGCGGCGCGTTCACCGCCGAGGCCGCCCGAAGCGGCGCCGCCGTCATCGCCGTCGACCACGACCCCGACGCCTGCGCCCGCACCGAGGCCGCCGCCCGCAGCTTCGGCGTCCAGGCCCACGTGGTGCTCGGCGACGCCCCGCACATCCTGGAGAACCTCCCCGAACCCGACGTCGTACGCGTCGGCGGCGGGGGAGCGGCCGTCGTCGACGCCGTCGCCGACCGCCGCCCGCAGCGCATCGTCACGCACGCCGCCACCCGCGACGCCGCCGAACTCATCGGCCGCGAACTGACCGAGCACGGCTACCGCGTCGAGTGCGCCCTCCTGCAGTCCGTCCAACTCGACACCCGCGCCTGGACGGAGACAGAGCGGAGCGTCGCGTTCCTGCTCACCGGGGAACTCGGCCGCGACGAAGCCCCCCGCTGAGCGACCGCGCCGGACGACCGGACGGGGCCGCGAGAGCGCGCCCCGTGATCGGCTTGTCGTACCGCGCGCGGTAGGCTGGCCGATCGTTGTACCGCACTGGGTGGTCCGGAGCTTCGTTCGTCAATGTCCGGAAAACCCGCCCGTTTTGCGGTGGGTGTGGTACGGCGGAACCGGAGGACGCGCAACGTGGCGCAGTCCACAGCGAGCGGTGGCGGATCACGCTGTCGCGGCGGCCGGACGACCGCGACAATGCCACTGAATGGCTTTGTCGCCTTTTTTGGGCGGGTCGTTCGTGCCGCTGGGCACGCACGCTCGTTCTTCACTGCGGGGCGGTCGGTGCGCCGCTCCCGGTGAGCTGGTCGTAGAAGCACTAACCGATGGGCGAGGGGTACGCATGACCGACACCGGCCAGATCCCGGGCGAGGGGCTGCCGGAGAGCGCAGGCATGGTGGAGCAGCCGGGCGTCCCCGCGCACGGCGTGTACACCTACCTCTCCGAGTCTCCCGCCGAGGACGAAGACCTGCTGCTCCCGGGCTCCCACGGCGCCTGGGGCAACGAGGTGCCCCCGCCCGCCCCGGAGCCGGTCGTCGAGGCCGTCCACCAGCCGGGCCCGCACGAACTGTCGGGCCGCGACAGCGGTTCCGTCGACCTCAGCGGCGTCCTGCACCCCGACCCCATGGCCACGCAGCCCGTCGCCGCCGCGCCGCCGCGCCGCCCGCTGCACCTCGGCCCGCCGATCCCCGACGCCTCCGCGAGCCCGGTGCGCTCGCTGGCCGACCGGGGCCCCGCCGACGTACCGGCCCGGCCGTCCGGCCCCGCCGCCCCCGGCCCCGAGTACCTGGACGCCGCGCAGACGGCGCCGCAGGCCGCCGCCCCCTGGGGCGCGCAGGCCGCGCAGCCGGGCGTGACCGCTCCCGTGGCGGCGCCGGCCGGTGCGCAGACCACGGCCGTGGAGCCGGCCGTGGAAGCGGTCGCCCCCGCCGCCGAGCCCGTGGACGCCGCCCAGGCCGCCGTGGCCCGCCTCACCGCCCAGGCGGTCGCCCCGGCCGCCGTGTCCGCCCCGGAGGCCGTCGCCCCGGCCGAGGCGGCGACCGCGCAGCAGCCCGAGGACGCCCAGCTCCCGGCGGAGCCGGGCACGGACGCAGAGGCCGCGGGTGCTCCCGTGGCCGACCAGGCGCCGGAGGCGACGGCCCCGGCCGCCCCCGCCGCTCCTGCCGCTGCGGCCGAGCCGAGCCCGCAGGCCCAGGCCCAGGGCGAGGCCCAGGACCAGGGCCAGGCGCAGGGCGAGGCCGTGACCGGTTCCGCCGAGGCGGATCACGTGACGGCGGCCGCTCCAGGCGTCGGCGCGGAGAGCGACGCCGCGGCCGGGACGGCCCCGGTCTCCGAGACCGTCCAGGCCCCGGAGCAGGCTGCCGCCGAGGCTGTCCAGGCCCCGGAGCAGGCTGCCGCCGAGGGCGTACCGGCTCCGGAGGGCGTGCCCGCCCCGGGGGCCGCCCAGTCCCCGGAGGGCGGCCAGGGCGATGCCGAGGCCGCGCAGGGTCTCCCGGGCGCGCAGGTCACGGAGGCGGCTCAGCTTCCGGAGGGCGCGCAGACGGCCCCGACGGGCGCTGCCGAGGGCGTCCAGGCCGTGGGCGGTGACGAGGCCGTCGCGGCCGTCGAGACCTCGGAGGCCGCCGTTACGGCCGAGGCCGTGGGCGCTGCCGAGGTGGCTGTCCCTGAGGCCGTCGCCGACGGCCCTGAGGCGCTTGCACCTGAGGCCGCCGGTGGTCCCGAAGTGGCTGCCCCGCAGGCCGCCGTCGGCGCTGATGCCGCGCAGGCGGGCACCGCCGCCGAGGCTTCCGCCTCGGCACCGGAGCAGGCCGCCGTTCCCGGCCAGGCCGCCACCGAGCCGGCCGCCGCTCCCGAGCAGACGGCTGTCCCGCAGCAGGCCCCCGCCGCCGAGGTCAGCGCCCCGGAGCAGTCCCTCGCCGCCGACCAGGCCACCGCCCCGGCGCAGACCCCCGTCGCCGAGGAGGCACCCGCTCCGGAGCAGGCTCCCGCTCCCGAGCAGGCTCTCCCGGCCCAGCAGGCCCCCGAGGCCTCGCAGGTCGCGGAGGCCGCCCAGGCCGGCGACGCCCAGCCCGTCCAGGCGACGGAGGCGGCCCCCGTGCCCGCCCCCGCGCCCGACGCCGCCCAGCCGCACCCGCAGGCACAGCCCGAGACCGCTCCCGCCCCCGAAGCAGCGACCGCCCCCGCCCCGGAGGCCGCCCCCGCCCCCGAGGCCGTGGCCGCCTCCGCCACGGAGGCAGCAGCCGCCCCCGCACCGCACCCCGAGGCCGCCCCCGAGCACCAGGCCGTGCCCACCCCGGAGGCCCCGGCGCAGGTCGCCCCCGAGGCGGCCGACCAGGCTCAGCCGCCGTCGCCCGCCCCCGCGCAGGCCCCGGAAGCCGACCCGCAGAGCGCCGTACCCGTCGCCGCCGCAACCCCCGAGGCGCCCGCCCCCCAGGCGGCCGTCCCGGAGGCCACGCCCCCGGTGACCGGTGCGCCCGAGTCCGCCGACGCCCCCACGGACGCCGCGCCCGGGCAGGCCGTAGAGGCCCAGCCCCTCGCCGCCGCCCCGGCCGAGGCCGCTCAGCCCGTCGCCGTGCCCGCCCCGGCCGACGCCGCCCAGCCTCAGACAGCCCCCGCGCCCGCGGCCGGCCAGTCGCCCCGACCGGCCGACGCGGCACCCGAGTTCGCCACTCCCGAGGCCGCCGCGGCCGAGAACCCGCAAGCCCCCCAGCCCCAGCCCGGCCCCCACGCCGAGCAGGGCGGGCAGGCCGAGCCGGCCGACGCCGCCCCGCTCCCCGAGGTCCCCGTACAGCACCACCCCGACCTCGCCGTGGGTCACGTCGTCGCGGTCGAGGCCTCGGCGCCCATCGCCCCGCAGCAGGCCCCGGAGGCGTACGACGCACCGGCCGAGCAGCCCGCCGCACCCCAGGGCGAGACGGCGGAACCGGCCGTCTCCGTCCCCGCGCCCCGCGACGGCGACAGCGTGCCCGCCGCGCCCGGCGAGGCGCCCGCAGCGCAGGCGGACCAGCACCCGGACGACCCGGACGCCCGGGCCGCCGCCGAGGAAGAGCACCAGGAAGAGCACCAGGAAGAGAGCACGGCCGCAGTGGCAGAAGCACGACAGTCCACCGGCCCGGCCGCGCCCGGCTACGACGAGGCCGAGCGCGAGGCCGTGCTCCGCGTGATGCGCGAGCGCCGCGACATCCGCAACGGCTTCCGCAGCGACCCCATCCCGCACGAGGTGCTGCTGCGCGTCCTGGAGGCCGCCCACACCGCGCCGTCCGTGGGCCACTCCCAGCCCTGGGACTTCGTCGTCATCCGCTCCGCCGAGACCCGCCGCGCCATGCACGAACTGGCCATGCGGCAGCGCGACGCGTACGCCAGGTCGCTGCCCAAGGGCCGGGCCAAGCAGTTCAAGGCGCTGAAGATCGAGGCCATCCTCGAGACCCCGGTGAACATCGTCGTCACCGCCGACCCCACCCGCGGCGGCCGCCACACCCTCGGCCGGCACACCCAGCCGCAGATGGCGCCCTACTCGGCCGCCCTCGCCGTCGAGAACCTCTGGCTCGCCGCCCGCGCCGAAGGCCTCGGCGTCGGCTGGGTCAGCTTCTTCGACGAGCGCGAGATGGTCCGCACCCTCGGCCTGCCCGAGCACCTGGAGGTCATCGCCTACCTGTGCGTCGGCTACGTCGACGAGTTCCCGGACGAGCCCGAGCTGATGCAGGCCGGCTGGTCCAAGCGCCGCCCGCTGTCCTGGGTCGTGCACGAGGAGACGTACGGCCGCCGCGCCCTGCCGGGCGAGGACCCGCACGACCTGCTCGCCGAGACCGTCGCCGGGATCAGGCCGCTGGATGCCAAGGCGCTCGGCGAGGCCTGGGAGCGGCAGAAGCGGATGACCAAGCCGGCCGGCGCGCTCGGCATGCTGGAGATCATCTCCGCGCAGCTGTCCGGGCTGTCCCGGCAGTGCCCGCCGCCGATCCCGGAGCCCGCGGCCGTCGCGATCTTCGCCGGCGACCACGGCGTGCACGCCCAGGGCGTCACCCCGTGGCCGCAGGAGGTCACCGCCCAGATGGTGGGCAACTTCCTCGGCGGGGGAGCGGTCTGCAACGCCTTCGCGACCCAGGTGGGCGCCGAGGTCTGCGTCGTGGACGTGGGCGTCATCGCCGACCTCCCGGCCAGCCCCGGACTGCTGCCCCGCAAGATCCGCGGCGGCACCTCCGACATGACCGCCGGCCCCGCCATGACCCGCGAGGAGGCCAAGAAGGCCATCGAGGTCGGCATCGAGACCGCCCGGGACCTGGTCGCCGCCGGCAACAAGGCGCTGCTCACCGGTGAGATGGGCATCGCGAACACCACCGCGTCCGCCGCCCTCATCTCCGTCTACACCGGCGCCGACCCCGCCGAGGTCACCGGCCGCGGCACCGGCATCAACGACGAGACGCTGGCCCGCAAGACCGAGGTCGTCCGCCGCGCCCTGGAACTGCACCAGCCGGACCCGGCCGACCCCATCGGCGTCCTCGCCGCAGTCGGCGGCTTCGAGCACGCGGCCATGGTCGGCCTGCTGCTCGGCGGCGCCTCCCTGCGCACGCCGGTGATCTTGGACGGCGTCAGCGCCGGCGCCGCCGCCCTGGTCGCCCGCGCCATCGCCCCCGAGGTGCTGGCCGCCTGCATCGCGGGCCACCGCAGCGCCGAACCCGGGCACGTGGCCGCCCTCAACAAGCTCGGGCTGCGCCCCCTGGTCGACCTCGACCTGCGCCTGGGGGAGGGCACCGGCGCGCTGCTCGCCCTGCCGCTGGTGCAGAGCACGGCGCGGGCCATGCACGAGGTGGCGACGTTCGACTCGGCGGGCGTCACCGAGAAGTAGCCCAGCCGCGGCCCGGCCGGGGATGCGCACCCTGCGGGCACCCCCGGCCCGGCCGTACGCTGAACCCACGTCTAGAATCCGCACGTCAGGGCCGCTCCGGAGCCGTAGCGCCCCGTCCCCACCGCTTCGACCGCTGCCACGGCGCCGCCCTGCCGCGGCCGCCCGGACGAGGAGCCGCACTCCCATGGCCGAACACCCCGCCTATCCCGTAGGCCTCCGTCTGACCGGCCGTCGCGTGGTCGTCCTCGGCGGCGGCCAGGTCGCCCAGCGCCGGCTGCCCGCGCTGATCGCGGCCGGCGCGGACATCGTGCTCGTCTCGCCCGAGGCCACGGCGTCGGTGGAGGCGATGGCGGACGCGGGCGAGATCGCCTGGGAGCGCCGCCCCTACCGGGAGGGCGACCTCGCGGACGCCTGGTACGCGCTGATCGCCACCAGCGACCACGACGCGAACACCCGCGCCTCCGCCGAGGCGGAAGCCCACCGGGTGTGGTGCGTCCGCTCCGACGACGCCGACGCGGCGACCGCCTGGACCCCGGCCACCGGCCACAGCGAGGGCGTCACGGTCGCCGTGCTCACCACCGACGCACGCGGCCGCGACCCCCGGCACACCGCCGCGATCCGCGACGCGGTCGTCGAGGGCCTGCGCGACGGCACCCTCGTCGCCCCCCACCACCGCACCCGCACCCCCGGCGTCGCCCTGGTCGGCGGCGGCCCCGGCGACCCCGACCTGATCACGGTGCGCGGCCGCAGGCTGCTCGCCGAGGCCGACGTCGTCATCGCCGACCGGCTCGGCCCGCGCGACCTGCTCGCCGAACTCCCGCCGCACGTCGAGGTGATCGACGCGGCGAAGATCCCCTACGGCCGGTACATGGCGCAGGAGGCCATCAACAACGCGCTCATCGAGCACGCCAAGCAGGGCAGGTCGGTGGTCCGCCTCAAGGGCGGCGACCCCTACGTCTTCGGCCGCGGCATGGAGGAGCTGCAGGCGCTCGCCGAGGCCGGCATCCCCTGCACCGTGGTCCCCGGCATCTCCAGCTCCATCTCGGTGCCCGGCGCGGCCGGCATCCCCGTCACCCACCGCGGGGTGGCGCACGAGTTCACCGTGGTCAGCGGGCACGTGGCCCCCGACGACGAGCGCTCCCTGGTGGACTGGCCGAGCCTCGCCCGGCTCACCGGCACCCTCGTGATCCTCATGGGCGTCGACAAGATAGGCAGGATCGCCGAGACGCTCGTCGCCCACGGCAAGTCCCCCGACACCCCCGTCGCCCTGGTCCAGGAAGGCACGACCGCCGCCCAGCGCCGCGTCGACGCCACCCTCGCCACCGTCGCCGAGACCGTGCGCGCCGAGGACGTCAAGCCGCCGGCCGTCATCGTCGTCGGCCCGGTCGTCGCGGTGGGCCCGCCCGCCGCCGGCTGACCCGCGCCGCCCGAGACCCTCGCACCGCACCAGGACAAGGCAGTGACACCCCCGTGGCCGAACTCATCACCGTCGACGACCCCGCCGACCCGCGCCTGCACGACTACACGGACCTGACCGACGTCGAACTGCGCCGCCGCCGCGAACCCGCCGAGGGCCTGTTCATCGCCGAGGGCGAGAAGGTCATCCGCCGGGCCCTCGACGCCGGCTACACGGCCCGGTCGATGCTGCTGTCCGCCAAGTGGGTCGAGCCCCTGCGCGACGTCATCGACGGCCTCACGGCCCCGGTCTACGTCGCCGCCCCCGACGTCGCCGAGCAGGTCACCGGCTACCACGTGCACCGCGGCGCGCTCGCCGCCATGCAACGCAAGCCCCTGCCCGCCGCCGCCGACGTGCTGCGCACCGCCCGCCGGGTCGCCGTCATGGAGTCGGTCAACGACCACACCAACATCGGCGCGATCTTCCGCTCGGCCGCGGCCCTCGGCATGGACGCCGTCCTGCTCTCCCCGGACTGCGCCGACCCGCTGTACCGCCGCAGCGTCAAGGTGTCGATGGGCGCCGTCTTCTCCGTGCCCTACGCCCGCCTCGACCGCTGGCCGGGCGACCTGGAGCCGGTCCGCGCGGCCGGGTTCACGCTGCTCGCCCTCACCCCGCACGAGAGGGCGAAGCCGCTGGACGAGGTCGCCCCGCACCGGATGGACCGCGTCGCGCTGCTGCTCGGCGCGGAAGGCACCGGCCTGTCACAGCGCGCCCTGTCGGCCGCCGACGAGTGGGTCCGCATCCCCATGTCCCACGGCATCGACTCCCTCAACGTCGGCGCGGCCGCGGCGGTCGCCTTCTACGCGGTGACCGCGGGCCGCCCGACGGACTGAGCGGAGTCCCGCCGCCCGCCGGGGGCCGGGCTAGCGACCGGCGGCGGAAGCCGACGCGGGGTCCGCGTCCGGGACGGCCGGGGCCGCCGCCGCGTGCACGGGTCCCGTCACCGCGCCGCCGTCGCCGCCGAGACCCCGCGAGGGCCCCTGGCACCCCTGCGCCGCCGCGATGCCGAGGGCGACCAGCAGCGTCACCACCACGAACACGAACAGCCGCTGCCGCAGCAGCCGGGGATTGGCGGGCCGCCGGCCGGTGGAGGTGTTGCGCGGCCGGGGCCGGGCGGCGCCGCCCCGCTGAGCCGGACGGGCGCCGCCGCCCGGCCGGGAACCACCGCGCGAGGCCGGGATCGGCCGCCCGCTCCCGTTACGGGCGCGCGGCGCACCGCCGCTGCGGGGAGAGCCGCCCGTGCGCGGCGGAGTGCCGCTGCGCGACGGCGGCACCGTGCCGCGCGGGGCGGGCGTGGCCTGCGAGGAGCCCTGCGGACGCCGCCGCCCGCGCTGCGACTCGGCGTAGCCGGACCGCGACTGCTCGGGACGGCCGGCGCGCTGCTGCTCCGGGTAGGTGGCGCGCTGCTGGTCGGGATAGGTGTCGGCGAGCCGCCCGGTCGGCCGGTCCGCCTCCGCGGCACGCGGCGCCGGCGGCCGCAGATCGCCCAGGCCCTGCGCCTCGCGCGCGGCGATCTCCTTCAGCCGCAGCGACAACTGCAGCGTGCTCGGCCGCTCCTCCGGGTCCTTGGCCAGACAGGCCCGCACGAGCGGGGCCAGCGCGTCGGGCACGCCGTGCAGTTGCGGCTCCTCGTGCACCACGCGATACAGCATCACCTCGGAACTGCCGTGCCCGAACGGCGAGTCGCCCGTCGACGCGTACGCCAGCGTGGCCCCCAGCGAGAACACGTCGGTGGCCGGGGAGACGGCCGCCCCGCGCACCTGCTCCGGGGCGAGGAAGCCGGGGGAGCCGACCGCGGTGCCGACATGCGTGAGCGTCGAGGCGCCGGTCGCCCAGGCGATGCCGAAGTCGATGATCCGCGGCCCCTTCGGGGACAGCAGGATGTTGGACGGCTTCAGGTCCCGGTGCACCACCCCGGCCTCGTGCACGGCGACCAGCCCCTCGGACAGCGCGGCGCCGATCGCCGCCGCCTCCGCCGCGCCGAGCGCGCCCTCGTCGGCCACCTTGTCGTGCAGCGACGGCCCGGGCACGTACTGCGTGGCGAACCACGGCCGGTCCGCCTCCAGGTCCGCCGCCACCAGCCGCGCCGTGCACCCGCCCCGGATCCGGCGGGCCGCCGAGACCTCGCGCGCGAAGCGCGAACGGAACTCCTGGTCCTCCGCGAGATCCGGCCGGATGACCTTCAACGCCACCCGCTGGCCCTTGCGGTCGGAGCCGAGGTAGACCACGCCCATCCCGCCCGCGCCGAGCCGTCGGTGAAGCCTGAACGAGCCGACGACGCGCGGGTCCTCGCGCCTCAGGCGCATCATCGCCATGTTCATCCCCGCTGCCCGGTCCCTGTGACGAGCCACAGCTTACGTTTCCGGGGCCGTTCCCGCGCATAGGCCGCGCCCTCTCGACCCGACCGATCGTCATTGCCCCACGGGCCACTTGAGGGACGGTCAGCGAACCGTCGGCCCGGCCGGCCCGGTCACCGCAGGAGCCCCAACCGCTCGCCGGGCCAAGGGGGTTGGCGTCTTCCCGCGCGGCCGGAAGGAGCGGGCCGCCGGTGCGCGCGACCCGGCGGACGGCCATGGTCCGGCGGCGGACGCGCCCGACCGGCGGGGGTGGACACCGGACCACCCGGACTTGACGGAAGTGAGCGAAGTCACCAGTGGAAACGCCTCAACCCCGGACACTCCGGGCGTCCCCTCCGGGAAGACCCCGAGACCCGCCGCGACGTCTCCACCCAGGGGAGTACGCCCCGGCGCCCGGCTCATCCTCCCGGATGCCCGGCAAGGGGTACGAGGGCATGACGCCCGGCCGCCGCCGCGCGCCTAGATTTGAGGTCAGGCGGTGGGCGCAGCACTCGTCCCCCGAGGTCAAGCGCTCGCCGCCGCAGACGACAACCGACACGGTCAGGAGAGGGACCATGGCCCACACGGCACCGCGGACACTCCTCCGCGGACAGGGACGCGGCACGCGCCCACGCCGTACGGGCCGTCGCCACCCCTTGGTGGCGACGCTGATGGCCCTTCCCCTGGCGGCCCTGCTCCTGCTCGTCTTCGACGGCTGGGAGACGGTGGCCACACAGGCGTCGTCCGTGGGCGTGATGCTGGGGCGCTGAGCGGCGTCCCCAGGCCCGGAAGAGCGGTCCGGGCGGGGACATCCACCCATGAAACCCCGTGGGGACGGGGGTGCGGCGGACGGCAGGATGCCGGCGCAGCTGGGGAGCTGCGCCGGCATCGCCCTTTCCTCCCCCTCCTCCCGCACACCCCGCGAGCACGTGCACCTCGTGAGCCCACGAGCACGTGCGCCTCATAAGCCCACGAGCACGTGCACCTCATAAGCTCACGGTCGCCGCCGTACCCGAGGGAGCCCCGTGACCGCCGACGCCCTGCTGCCCGAGCTGACCGCGCGGGCCGTCCGGGCCGCCCACCGCGACGCGGACGGCTGCCCCTGCGAGGCGGGCGTCCTCGCCGCCCGCCCCGACGCCACGGTCGTCCGGCACGCCGGCGCCGTCGCCAAGGCCCACGCCCCCGGCACCGACCCCGGCCCGCTCGCCCTGCGCGTCGCCACAGCAGCCCGGCTCCCCGGCGTCCTGCTGCCCCCGCTCGCTCCGCACCCCGCCCCGCTCCACGACCGCCTCGTCACCCTCTGGCCCTACGGCGCCCCCGTGGACCCCGACGACCCCGACGCCGCGCCCTGGGAAGCCGCCGCGACGCTCCTGGCCCGGCTGCACCGCAGCCCCGTTCCGCCCGGCCTGCCCCCGATGCGCGGCCCGGCGAAGGCGGCGCAGGCCATCGCCCGCCTCGTCGCGGCCGCCCCGGATCACCCCGCCGCGCCTCCCGTCCTGCGCGCCTGGGCCACGCTCCCCGCCTGGGCCCGCGCCGAGGCGCCCATGCCCGGCCCCGGCCGCCTCTGCCACGGCGACCTCCACCTCGGCCAACTGGTGCGCCACCCGGCCCCCGACGGCCCCTGGAAGCTGATCGACGTCGACGACCTCGGCGCCGGCGTGCCCGCCTGGGACCTCGGCCGCCCCGCCGCCTGGTTCGCCTGCGGACTGCTTCCGCCCGAGGCGTGGAGCCGGTTCCTCGCCGCCTACCGCGCGGCGGGCGGACCGGCCGTCCCGGCGACCGGCGACCCGTGGACCGCCCTGGACACCGCGGCCCGCGCGCTGACCGTGCAGACCGCCGCACTGGCCGTCGCCAAGGCGACCGAGGCCGGCCGCCCGGTGGACGAGGTCGAGCAGGCCGTGGTGGACGCCTGCGACCGAATGGGCCGCCGCCCGCCCCCGTTGGCCGACGCCCCGCCGAAGTAGGGTGCAACCGACCGCGGTCGGACGGAGTCTGTCCTGGCGGTACCCGAAGCAGAATCCACCGGCGAGGAGTTGAGCCGAGCATGCAGTGTCCGAAGTGTCATGCGCCGATGCACACCTACAACCGCAACGGCGTCCAGATCGAGCAGTGCAGCGGCTGCCGCGGCATCTTCCTCGACTACGGCGAGCTGGAGGCGCTGACCCGCCTGGAGGCCCAGTGGACCCAGCCCGCGCCGCCCCCGCCCGCCCCGCAGGCCTACCCGGCCCCGCCCGCCCCGGCCTGGGGCGCGCCGCACGGCGGCCACTACGGCCACGGCCACCACCACAAGAAGAGCTTCGGCCGCATGCTGTTCTCCAGCTGAGACACGACGAAGCCCCCGGCCGTACGAGACGGCCGGGGGCTTCGGGCTGTGTGGACGATACTGGGATTGAACCAGTGACCTCTTCCGTGTCAGGGAAGCGCTCTCCCGCTGAGCTAATCGTCCTCGGGACCGAGATCGTACACCGACGACCACGGGCACTGCGTGCGCGATACTGGGATTGAACCAGTGACCTCTTCCGTGTCAGGGAAGCGCTCTCCCGCTGAGCTAATCGCGCGGGTCGAAGCCTGGGGCTTCAGTGGACGATACTGGGATTGAACCAGTGACCTCTTCCGTGTCAGGGAAGCGCTCTCCCGCTGAGCTAATCGTCCTTGGAGGTGGAGACGGGATTTGAACCCGTGTAGACGGCTTTGCAGGCCGTTGCCTCGCCTCTCGGCCACTCCACCAGGAGTGCTGGGGACCGGGAGTCCCCTCTTCCTACGAGCGGACGACGAGGCTCGAACTCGCGACCTCAACCTTGGCAAGGTTGCGCTCTACCAACTGAGCTACGTCCGCCTGTCGGTTCGGTCCGCTTCCGCGTCCCGGCGACGTGTTGAACTCTAGCGGATTCCCCGGCCAGTACAAAAACGCGTTTGCGCAGCGTGCTGCGGTGCGTCCCGCCGGCCACCCGGTCGCACCCGTGCCCGGACCCCCGCCCGCGCCCCCGGCCGGGCTCCCCGCAGGTCACCGAGGGATCACCGCACGGTCACCGGCGCGGGCGCGCCCTAGACTCGACCGCGTGTCCGACCTGCCTGCCCTCGCCCGCTTCGGCGACCGTCTGGCCACCGGCCTGACCGACGTCACCAGCGACCCCGCGGCCCTCGACTCCAGCGGCTTCTGGGCCGTCGCCGCCGACTACGAAGGCCGCCTGACCTGCGCCCGCTTCCGCGACGTACAAGAGACGCCGGTGCCCGCGCCCGCGCCCGGCCGCTGGCACGGCCCGGCGGCCGCCGACTGGACGTCCTCCCTCGACCACGCCGCGTACACGGCGGGCGTCCGCCGCATCCGCGAGCACATCGCGGCCGGCGAGGTCTACCAGGTGAACCTCTGCCGCGTCCTCTCCGCGCCCGTCGCGCCCGACGCCGACGTGGACGCCCTGACCGCCGTGCTCGCCCACGGCAACCCGGCCCCCTACGCCGGAACGATCCGCCTGCCCGGACACGGCGTGGAGATCGCCACCGCCTCGCCCGAACTCTTCCTGCGCCGCGCCGGCCGCACCGTCGAGTCGGGTCCGATCAAGGGCACCGCCCGCACCGAGGCCGAACTGCTGCCCAAGGACCACGCCGAGAACGTGATGATCGTGGACCTCGTCCGCAACGACATCGGGCGGATCTGCACCACCGGCAGTGTCACGGTCCCCGACCTGTGCGCCGTCGAGAAGCACCCCGGCCTGGTCCACCTCGTCTCCACGGTCCGCGGCGAACTGCGCCCCGGCGCAGGCTGGCCCGACCTGCTGGCCGCCGCCTTCCCGGCCGGCTCCATCACCGGCGCGCCCAAATCGAGCGCCCTGCGGATCATCGACGCCCTGGAGACCGCCCCCCGCGGCCCCTACTGCGGCGGCATCGGCTGGGTCGACGCCGACCGCGGCACCGGCGAGCTGGCCGTCGGGATACGCACCTTCTGGATCGACCGGGACCCCGGCGGCACGGCCGTCCTGCGGTTCGGCGCCGGCGCGGGCATCACCTGGGACTCCGACCCCGAGGGGGAGTGGCGGGAGACCGAACTGAAGGCCGCGCGGCTGCTCGCGGTAGCGTCGGGTACGTACGCGGAGACCGGGCTCTGACCCCGGCGGGCCCGCGCCGCCCGGCGACCCGGGGGACGCGGCCGCCGGCGGGCCGGACCCCGGCCGACGCGACGCACCCGGCACGGACTTGTGAGGTAGGGAAGCAGTGAGGATCTGGCTCGACGGCGGGCTGCGGGACATCGAGTCCGCGCGCGTCTCCG
Organism: Streptomyces sennicomposti; assembly: GCF_019890635.1. GTDB lineage: Bacteria > Actinomycetota > Actinomycetes > Streptomycetales > Streptomycetaceae > Streptomyces > Streptomyces sennicomposti. Next base: position 71,015 of record NZ_JAIOAB010000025.1, on the reverse strand, counting down.
TCCTCGACCACGGACTGACCGTGGGCGACGGCATCTTCGAGACGGTCAAGGCGGTCGACGGGAAGCCCTTCGCGCTCACCCGCCACCTGGACCGGCTGACCCGCTCGGCACGCGGCCTCGGCCTGCCCGACCCCGACCACGACGAGGTCCGCCGCGCCTGCGCCGCCGTCCTCGACGCCAACCCGATGCCGCTCGGCCGGCTGCGCATCACCTACACCGGAGGCCACGGCCCGCTCGGCTCCGACCGCGGCGACCAGGGCCCCACCCTGGTGGTCGCCCTCGGCGAGACCAGCCGCCGCCCCGACTCCACCGCCGTCGTCACCGTCCCCTGGACCCGCAACGAACGCGGCGCGCTCACCGGCCTGAAGACCACCTCCTACGCCGAGAACGTCGTCGCCCTCGCCCACGCCCACCGCCACGGCGCCTCCGAGGCCCTGTTCGGCAACACGGTCGGCCGGCTCTGCGAGGGCACCGGGTCCAACGTCTTCGTCGTCCTCGACGGACAGATCCACACCCCGCCGCTCGCCTCCGGCTGCCTCGCGGGCATCACCCGCGCGCTCGCCGTGGAGTGGACGGGCGCCAAGGAGACCGACCTGCCGCTGGACGTGCTCGACCGGGCCGAGGAGGTCTTCCTCACCTCCACCCTGCGCGACGTCCAGGCGGTCCACCGCGTCGACGACCGCGAACTGCCGGGCGCGGCGGGCCCGGTGACCGCCAAGGCCATGCGGATCTTCGACGAGCGCGCGGGCGACGACCTCGATCCGTGAGGACCGGACCCCGCATCCGATCGGCGGCCCCGGTCGGTGACCGCGGGTCGGTGACCGCGGGTCCGTGAGGGCCGGACCGGTACGGCCCGTTCCGCGCGGCCCAGTCGACGGGAGGCCCGTTCGGTGAAAGGCCCGTTCGTCGGGAGCCGGGCTCCTCATCGGGCTGACCGGCGGCCCCGCAGAGGGTAGAAATCGTTCGATGACCACGACCCTGCGGCCCGTTGAGCCGCTTCAGCAGCACGACGACGGGACCCGTTCACGCCGCTACCAGGTGTGCGTGAACAGCCGTCCCGTCGGCACGGTCCACCTCGCGACCCACCCCTTCTTCCCGGCCACCGCCCGCCTCCTCGACCTGCGCATCGAGGAGCCGGACCGCGGCCGGGGCCGGGGCACGGTGGCCGCACTGGCCGCCGAGGAGGTGGTGCGCGGCTGGCGCTGCGGATGGATCGAGGCCATCGTGCCCGCCGACGCCGAGGCCGCCCTGCGGCTCGTCACCGCGCTCGGCTACGTCCAGCGCAACCGCGGCCTGGAGAAACGGCTCGGCGACGTCCCGCCCGAACTGCCCGCCGGCAGCCGGGGCCGGGAGCTGACGGACGCCGAGTACGCGAGGTGGCTGGCGGACGGCACGGAGAGCTACACCCGGACCTGGACCGAGCGCGGGGTACCGGAGGAGCGGGCCCGGGCCAAGTCACGGGACGACCACGCCCGGCTGCTGCCGCAGGGCGCTGCCACCCCGAACATGCGGATCAGCGTCCTGGAGCACGAGGGCGTCCCGGTCGGCACCGTGTGGGTGGCCCTCGACGAGGACCGCGCCTTCGTCTACGACGTCGTGGCCGACGAGCGCTTCCGCGGCCGGGGCCACGGCCGCTCGCTGATGCTCCTGGCCGAGCGGCACGCGGTGGCCGCCGGGAAGAACCGGATCGGACTGAACGTGTTCGCCGGCAACACCCCGGCCGAGCGGCTCTACGAGTCCCTCGGCTACGAGCCGACGGTGTACGCCCTGCACAAGCAGTTGCTCTAGTCCGCCCGCCCCGCCGCACCGGTCCGGCCCGGGAACCCCCAGGGGAGATCGCTCAGGGGGTGCCGGGTCGGGGGCGCCAGGCCGCGCCGCCGGGGGCGGCCAGGGTCCTCCCGGCACGCTGGTGAGCGCGAGGCGCGCCGGAAGAGCCGGCGGGTTGCCGAGGGCGCCCGTCGCGTCACTCAGCGGCGCGCCCGGAAGGCCCGCCGAACCGGTCAGCGGCGCCGGGGCACCGGTTCAGCCGTTCTCACCGGCCTCCGCGCCGGCTCCGGCGCCGCTCCCGGCCGCCAGCAGCCGGTCCACGATCGCCTCGACGCGCTCGCGCAGCCCCTCCTGGCTCTTGCCGCCGTCCAGACGCTCGCCGCCGACGACGTACGTAGGTGTGCCGGTCACCCCGATCGCCTTGCCCTCGGCCTGGTCGGCGTCCACGATCAGGATGTGCCGGCCGTCGATGAGCGCGGTGTCGAACTCCTCGGCGTCCAGGCCCAGTTCACGGGCGGTCTCGACCAGGAACGACTCGCCCCGCCGGTCCAGCTCCTCGACCCGGCCGAGCACCGCCTCCACATACGGCCACAGCCGGCCCTGCTCGGCGGCCTCCTCGGCGGCCTGCGCGGCGGCGAAGGCGTGCTTGTGCTTCTCCAGCGGGAAGTGCCGCAGCCGCAGCTCCAGCCGGTCGCCGTAACGGGCCCGCAGGGCGCGCAGATCGTCCAGGGCACTGCGGCAGTCCGGGCACTGCAGCTCGCACCAGACGTCGAGGACCGGGACGGCGGATGCGGAGGAGGAGTCGCTCATGCGCCCAGTCTTCCAGGACTGCCGCACAGGACCCAATCCACGCGGCGGCGGCCCCGGCCTCCCGAGGAGCCCGGGTCGTCGCCTCCTCCCGGCGGACGCCGGTCACCGGTACCCGCGAAGGAGGCGACCCGGAGATCTCCCTGATGTCCGCCGGGAGCGTGGCCCCGGGGGAGGGGAGAGGTGCAGGATGGAAGGGACGAACTGCCCGACCGGCGAGCCATGCCCTGGAGGACCGGATGATTGCCGAGACCGTATGCTCCGCCGTCTCCGCGGCCGGCCTCGGCATCGCCGCGGTCACGGCCTATCGCAAGCGTTTCCTCGCGGCGGCCCGCATCGCCGCCTACTCCCTGGTCCCGGTCGCCCTGGTGATGACCGGCGTCGTCGGCTGGCTGGCCGACACCGCCTTCAGCCTCACGGCCTGGGCCGGCTTCGCCCTGCTCGGCTGCGCCTGTCTGCTCTTCGCGACGACCCGCGCGGTGGAGCGCCGCCGGGGCGGCACCCGCAAGGAGCGCAGGGCGGCGGCCCGCGCCGCGGGCGGCGAGGCGGTGGCCCCGGCCGCGTCCGCGCCGTCCCTGGGCGCCGCCGGACCGGCAGCCCGGCCCGCCGCCCGGCCGCAGGCCAAGCCCCGGGGCGAGGACGACTTCAGCGACATCGAGGCGATCCTCAAGAAGCACGGCATATGACGGACGGCCCGGCGGCCGACAGGTCGTCCGGGCCGTGCGGGCCGTCCGGGCCCGCGCACGGACGACCTGCCGGGCCACCCGAGGTGCCCGAGGCGTCCGGGCGGCCCCAGGGTGAGCGCCGGGTGTCCACATGCTGAGCCGGCAGTGTCCAAGGAGTGTCCCGGAAGTGATCAGTACCCGGGCCGATCCGAAACGAAGATCACGGAAATCGGCGAACTCCCGGACATTCCGCGCGTGTTGATCGCGTCGGCGGCGCAGCCTGCGTCATCATCGCCGCGAGATGGTGGACACGACACAGAGTGAGGCCGCGCCGTCGAAGGACAAGCCGCGCGGTTGCCTCTTCGCCCTATCCCAGCCGCCGCTGATGATCTTCCTTGCGGTGATCGGGAGTCTGCTGCTCATGGCTGCGCTGCACGACCTGCTGCTGCTGTGAGCCGTACCGTGGGTCCTCGGCGTCACCCGCCGGGGACCACGACCTCACCGGGGATCACGGCATCACCGGGACCGGCGACGACACCGCCCGGGCCGTCAGCCCGCGGCCTCCTTGCGCCGCGCTCGGTACGCGGCCACATGCAGCCGGTTGCCGCAGGTCCGGCTGTCGCAGTACCGCCGCGACCGGTTGCGGGACAGATCCACGAAGGCCCGCCGGCAGTCCGGGGCCTCGCAGCGCCGCAGCCGCTCCTGCTCCCCGGCCACCACGAAGAAGGCCAGGGCCATCCCGCAGTCCGCGGCCAGGTGGTCGGCCACCGAGGCACCGGGTGCGAAGTAGTGGACATGCCAGTCGTAGCCGTCGTGGTCCGTCAGCCGCGGCGTGGTGCCCGCGGCGGCCACCAGCTCGTTGATCATGGTGGCGGCCGTACGGGCGTCCGGGGCCGCGAAGATCTGGGCGAACCGGCTGCGGATCCGGCGCACCGCCGAGAGATCGAACTCCGAGAGCACCCCGATGTCGCTCACCTCGTGGCTGCGCACGAAGTCGGCGAGCGCGGTGACGTCCGCCAGCCCGTCCGGCGCCGCGTCGTCCTCCGGCGCGGTGTTCACCAGATCGACCACGGTGTCCAGCGCGCACCGGGTGTCGTGGGTGATCAGCACGTTTCGCTCCCTGCCCTGGGGATCGGGCACACGCCCGTCGATGCTGGCCGATGGTAGTGGCTCGGCCGTCGCCCGGGCAGGCGTGGCGACACGCGCGTCGGGCCACGGCGGGCACACGGGCGCTCCGGCCGCCCCCGAGGCGGCCGGTGGTCACCGTGCGTCACCGTGGCCGGTGGCGTGCGCGGGCGCACCGGCACCGGCCCCCCGCGGGGAACCGGCACCGGTGCTTCCTGTGCGGTTGTCCGGCCCGAGCCGTCTCCCCGAGTGGACGGCGACGGGCAGCTCGAAGGGCCTCTCGCTAACTCTCCGCGAGGATGTGCGAGAGCTCCTGATCGAGATCGAAGTGCCGGTGTTCCGTGCCGGGAGGCACGGCGGCGTCCGTTCGCTTCAGGAAGGACTCCAGGGCCCGCGCCGGGGCCTCGAGCAGTGCCTCGCCCTCCGGAGAGCTCAGGGCGATGCACACGACCCCCTGACCATGGCTGCGCGACGGCCAGACACGGACGTCGCCGGTACCAGTGGGACGGTGAAGCCCCTCGGCGAGGAGGTCGCGGGCGAACACCCACTCGACGGCTTCCTCGGCTCCGGTGTGGAAGGTGGCGTGCACGGCGTAGGGGTCGGCCGTGTCGTACCGCAGGCCTGCGGGGACAGGCAGGGAGGACTCGCTCGACACAACGAGGCGCAGGTGCAGCTCGCAGCTGACCGTGGTGTTCATAAGCGCCAGGGCCTTTCGCTCAGTGTGCGCTCGGGGATTCGCACGTCGGCGAAATCGACATGCCACCTACGGTGCCGTTGTAAACCCCTCTGAGTGTTTTGCCTGGCTTTACGTAACTCTTCCGGCCGAGAACCGGTTCGGGCGGTACGGCCATTCCGGTGACCGGTTTCTCTCCGGTAGGGTTTCGGCGTATGAATACGGGGAGTGACCAGCCGGGCCGGGTTGCCGTGGCGTCGGACGGAGCGACGATGGAGGGAAACGGGAAAGAGACGGACGAGGGGCGCGACCGGCAGGGGCTGGGTTCGCGGGCGCCGGAGTTCGTCCGGTCCCGGCGGGCACTGCACCTGAGCTGGCAGGTCGGCGTCTTCGTCGTCGGTCTCGCGGTCGTCGCCGCCGGTGTGGTCATGCTGCCGCTGCCCGGACCGGGCTGGGTGGTGATCTTCGGCGGCATGGCGATCTGGGCGACCGAGTTCGTCTGGGCGCAGCTCGTCCTGCGCTGGACCAAGCGCAAGGTCACCGAGGCGGCGCAGAAGGCCCTCGACCCCAAGGTCCGCCGGCGCAACATCATCCTGACGGCGACCGGCCTCGTGATCGCCGCGGTGCTGGTCGGGATCTACGTGTGGAAGTTCGGCCTCGTCATGCCCTGGAGCATCCACCGCCAGTGACCGGCCCCCGGACCTGCCCGGCCCGGCTCCGGACCCCGGCCCGGCCCGTGGTCCCGAGCACCGGCTGACATGCGGTAATGTTCTTCCTGTGCCCGGGCGATTAGCTCAGTGGGAGAGCGCTTCGTTCACACCGAAGAGGTCACTGGTTCGAACCCAGTATCGCCCACCCGGGAAACGATGGCCCGTTCGCGATCATGCGGATGGGCCGTCGTCGTCTTTCGCTTCGGCCGCGAGAGGCGAATGCGGTTCGCGGAAGCCGATGTGACGAACCGTTATCCACGACGAGGTCGCCGGAGAACGCGCCAATGGATCAATCGGACCATTGCGCCTTTCGGGAGGAATCGTCCGCCGATCGAGCAGAACAAACAGATCAAGAGGAAGACGGACATTAAGACCTATCGGTCTTTCCGGGGGAAGTCCCGGAGTGGCTTCCGGAGAAAAGCCCCGCAAGCATTTGCCGAAACACCGTCACATTCCTTGCCGGGTACGGCGGCAGGAGAGTGGGGCGAGGGGAATCGGCGGTCCGGCCGGGCGGCGCCGCCGCACGGGCGGCGGCGCTCGCCGCCCAGTGTGGCCCGCCCCACCCCGTACGGCATGAGTACCCGTACTCAGATCCCCGCGCACCCGGCCGCGACCGGGCACACTGGACCGCCATGGACTGGACCCACTACCGCTTTTGCGCCCGGTGGACCCTGAGCGCACCGCCCACCGCCGTGTACGACGCACTGGAACGGGTCGAGGACTACCCGCGCTGGTGGCCCCAGGTGCGGGAGGTCCGGCGCACCGGCGCCGACACCGCCGCCCTGCGGATCCGCTCCCTGCTGCCCTACGACCTGTGCTTCACCGCCCGGGAGACCCGCCGCGACCCCGCGGCCGGCGTCCTGGAGGCCGCGATGACCGGCGACCTCGACGGCTGGGCCCGCTGGACCCTCACCCCGCACGGCGCCGGCACCCTCGCCCGCTACGACCAGGTCGTCGACGTGAACAAGCCACTTCTCAGGCGCCTCGCCGTACCCGGCAGGCCGGTCTTCCGGCTCAACCACCGGCTGATGATGCGCGCCGGACGGCGAGGACTGGCCACTCGTCTCCGAGCGGTTTGAAGGAAGGGCGCCGGGACCTGTATTGTTCAGTGCGTTCCCGGGCGATTAGCTCAGCGGGAGAGCGCTTCGTTCACACCGAAGAGGTCACTGGTTCGATCCCAGTATCGCCCACCATCGCGAGAGCGACGTGTGTCCACCAGCAGTACGGACCACGTCGCTCTCGTCGCGTTCCCCCACGCCGACGCCCGCCGGAAGACCGGGAGCACCGGAGCACCGGGAGCACCGGACACCACGCCGGAACACCCCGCTCAGGCCGCCGCCGGAAGCTCCGGCCGCAGCGGCCACGACGGGTCCACCGTCTCCTCCGTGCCACTGCGCGCGAACCACGCCTGCAGACCACGCGCCTGCGCCGCGTGCCACCCCGCCTGCAACGAGTGCAGCTCGGCCGGCGACAGCCGCTCCAGCCGGGTCGAGAAACGCCGGCCGAGCGCACGCACGACCTCCAGCGCCGCCAGCGCGTCCGCCGCCGCGTCGTGCGCGTCCGCCAGCACCACCTCGTAGTGCGCGCACAGATCGGTCAGCGTGCGCCGCCCCTTGCGATACCGGTCCAGATGCTTGTCCAGCACCCGCGGATCCAGCACCCGCAGCGGCGAACCCTCGAACCAGCGCTCCAGCGACGACGCCCGGTGCCGGCGCAACTCCCGGTCCAGCAACGTCAGATCGAACGGCGCGTTCATCACCACCAGCGGCCGGCCCCGCGCCGCCTGCTCCGCCAACTGCTCGGCTATCTCGTACATCACCGGAGCCGGCCAGCGCCCGGTGCGCTGCAACCGCTCCTCCGTCAGCCCGTGCACCGCCGTCGCTTCCCGCGGCACCGGAACACCCGGGTTCACCAGCCAGCGGGACACCCGCGGCCGCGTACCCGGAGCGTCCTGGACGACGACGGCGGCCGACACGATGCGGTCGGTCTCGACGTCGACGCCCGTGGTCTCGGTGTCGAAGGCGGCCAGCGGCCCCTCGTACCAGCAGCACGTCATGTCGACCACAACTCCTCGCTCACCTCGGGCAGCTGACGCACCGTCTTCCGCCCGTTTGGTGATACCCGGCCCGTTTGCGCCGTACGCCGGAAGGAGACAACAGGCGTACGGGTCTTTGCAGTTCACGGACCCGCTGCGGGGATTCCCCCGACTCACTCTTTCAACTCTTCAGGCCAGAAAGGCTGTCGGCCATGGCGATAGCGCGGCCCGAGCGGGGCGGGCTGCTGCCCGAACCGGCGGGCGCCCTGCGCGGCACACTCGCCACCACCGCCTGCATGGAGACCTTGCAGGTGGGCTATCTGCACGCGGTCGCCGCGGCGGCCGGCTGCTCCCTGTCCCAGCCCTTCCCCGACAACGGCATCGACTGGCACGTCAGCCACAGCGCCCCCGGCCACACCGTCGACGACGAGGTGACCATCAAGGTGCAGCTCAAGTGCACCTACCAGCTGCCGCCCCACCCCCCGGGCCGGCACTTCTCCTTCACCCTGGACAACGCCCACCTGGCGAAACTCGCCCGCACCCCGGTCTCGGTGCACAAGATCCTCGTCGTGATGATCGTGCCCCGCTCCCAGGACCAGTGGCTGCGGGCCGGACACGACCGGCTCGACCTCAGGCACTGCTGCTACTGGGTCAACCTCGCCGGGCACCCGATCACCGGCCGGACCCGCACCACCGTGCGGATACCGACCGCACGCATCTTCGACGACCGCGCCCTGTGCGAGATCATGACGCGGGTCGGGACGGGAGGCAGACCATGACCCACCGCCCCCCGGGCGACCCCGCCCACCGCCCGCTCGGCGACCCGGCCCACGGCACACCGGGCGACCCGGCCCACCGCGCCCACGGCGAACCGCCCCGCCCGGCCCGCCCGCACCCCGTCGACACGCCCTGGCACACCACGCCACCGCCCGCCGACCTCGACCCCGCCGTCCTCGCCGCACTGCTGCGCCGGCACGGCTGGCAGCGGCGCGGCGGCGCCGCCGGCCGCTACGGCCGCTGGTCCCCGCCCGGCCCCGGCGGCGACCGCACCAGCCTGCTCGTGCCCGAGAACCGGGCCTTCCCCGACAGCGACGACCTGCTCGGCGAAGCGCTCGACGCCCTCGCCCGCAGCAACACCCCCGCCGCCCGCGAGATCCTCGTCGCCCTCACCCTCCCCAGCGACGAGATCCACTGGTGGCGCGACGTGCCCGGCGGACCGGCAGGCCCCGGCGCCGCCCCCTGGACCGTCCAGGAACGGCTGCGCTCGGCCGCCCGGCAGACCCTGCTCGCCGCCGCGCTCGCCACCCGCGCCCGGGCCGGCTACCACGGCGCCCGCCACCGGCGTTCGGCCGCCGCCGCCCTCGAACACGTCCTCGTCGGCTCCGCCACCGACGGCGGCGGCCTCACCGCCTTCGTCCCCGTCGCTCCCGGCCGCCCGCTCGCCGTCCGCCTCCACCAGTCCCTCTACGCCGTCCGCGAGGCCGTCGACTACCGCCGGGCCACCGGCTCGATGGACGCCTTCGACGGCGCCGTCCGGGCCGGCGCCAGCCGGGAACTCACCGAGGCCCTGGTCGCCCTGGTGCGCGGCACCGAGGGCGCCCGGATCGCCGTCGACTGGGCGCCCGCCGCCGGCGTCCCCGCCGACTGCGCCGCCGGGGCCGTCGAGTTCTCGCCCGGCGACCTGCCCGTGCTGCGCGAGGCCGGCGCCCGCTATCTGCGCGCCGAGCCGTCCGTGCCCGCCCGGATCACCGGCGCCGTGGTCCGCATGCGCAGGCCGCAGCCGCACGGCGAGGGCACGGTACGGCTGCGGGTGATCTCCGGCGCCGAGGTGCCGTACATCCGCGTCGCCCTGGACGAGGAGGACTACCGCACCGCCGGGCACGCCCATCTCGTCGGCCTGCCGGTACGGGTGCTCGGCCGGCTGGAGAGCCGCGGCGGCTTCCGTCGGCTCACCGGAGCCTGCGAGGTCGCGCCCGTGCCGGTGGACGACGAGGAACGCGACCGGCTGATGAAGTGGCTGCGGGAGGACCCGGGCGGCGGCCCGGACCTGTTCGGCGGGACGTGCCCGGCCGAGGACTGACGGTGACCGTTTCGCGATCGGCGGGCCCGGGTCGGTACGATTCCCGTCATGCGCGCGCTCACGGTATGGCGCCGCACCCCACCTGCAGTCAGGAGAGACCGGTGTCAGACGTCCGTGTGATCATCCAACGCGATTCCGAGCGGGAAGAGCGCACGGTGACGACGGGCACCACGGCCGCCGACCTCTTCGCCGGGGAGCGCACCGTCGTCGCCGCCCGTGTCGGCGGAGAGTTGAAGGACCTGGCGTACGAGGTGAAGGACGGCGAGACCGTCGAGGGCGTCGAGATCTCCTCCGAGGACGGCCTGAACATCCTGCGCCACTCCACCGCGCACGTCATGGCGCAGGCCGTGCAGGAGATCTTCCCCGAGGCCAAGCTGGGCATCGGCCCGCCCATCCGGGACGGCTTCTACTACGACTTCGACGTCAAGGAGCCCTTCACCCCCGAGGACCTCAAGCGCATCGAGAAGAGGATGCAAGAGATCCAGAAGCGCGGGCAGAAGTTCTCCCGCCGCGTGACCACCGACGACGACGCCCGCGTGGAGTTGGCCGACGAGCCCTACAAGCTGGAGCTGATCGGCCTCAAGGGCAACGCCGCGCAGGCCGCCGACGGCGCCGACGCCGAGGTGGGCAGCGGCGAGCTGACCATCTACGACAATCTCGACGCCAAGACCGGCGACCTGTGCTGGAAGGACCTGTGCCGCGGTCCGCACCTGCCGACCACCCGGAACATCCCCGCCTTCAAGCTGATGCGCTCGGCCGCCGCCTACTGGCGCGGCAGCGAGAAGAACCCGCAGCTCCAGCGCATCTACGGCACCGCCTGGCCGTCCAAGGACGAACTGAAGCAGTACCTCGACTTCCTCGCCGAGGCCGAGAAGCGCGACCACCGCAAGCTCGGCGCCGAGCTGGACCTGTTCTCCTTCCCGGACGAGCTGGGCCCCGGCCTCGCGGTGTTCCACCCCAAGGGCGGTGTCGTCCGCAAGGTCATGGAGGACTACTCGCGCCGCCGGCACGAGGTCTCCGGCTACGAGTTCGTGAACACCCCGCACATCTCGAAGGAGCACCTCTTCGAGATCTCCGGGCACCTGCCGCACTACGCGGAGGGCATGTTCCCGCCCATCCAGTTCGACGAGCAGAACTACCGCCTCAAGGCGATGAACTGCCCGATGCACAACCTGATCTTCAAGTCCCGGGGCCGCTCGTACCGCGAGCTGCCGCTGAGGCTCTTCGAGTTCGGGACCGTATACCGGTACGAGAAGTCGGGCGTCGTGCACGGCCTGACCCGCTCGCGCGGCTTCACCCAGGACGACTCGCACATCTACTGCACCAAGGAGCAGATGCCCCAGGAGCTGGACACGCTCCTGACCTTCGTCCTGGACCTGCTGCGCGACTACGGCCTGACCGAGTTCGAGCTGGAGCTGTCCACCCGTGACGACTCCGACAAGTTCATCGGCTCGGACGAGGACTGGGCGGAGGCCACCGAGGCGCTCCGCCAGGCCGCCGAGAAGCAGAACCTGCCCCTGGTCCCGGACCCGGGCGGCGCCGCCTACTACGGCCCGAAGATCTCCGTCCAGGTGCGCGACGCCATCGGCCGGTCCTGGCAGATGTCGACCATCCAGGTCGATTTCAACCAGCCCAAGCGCTTCAACCTGGAGTACACGGCGGCCGACGGCTCCCGCCGGCAGCCCGTCATGATCCACCGAGCGCTGTTCGGCTCCATCGAACGGTTCTTCGGCGTCCTGCTGGAGCACTACGCGGGTGCCTTCCCGGCGTGGCTGGCTCCGGTGCAGGCGGTCGGCATCCCGGTGGGTGACGCACACGTCGGCTACCTGGAGAAGTTCGCGCTGGAGGCCAAGTCGAAGGGCCTGCGGGTCGAGGTCGACGCGTCCTCCGACCGGATGCAGAAGAAGATCAGGAACGCCCAGAAGCAGAAGGTGCCGTTCATGATCATTGTTGGCGACGACGACATGAACGCGGGCACGGTGTCGTTCCGTTACCGCGACGGCTCGCAGGAGAACGGCATTCCGCGTGACCAGGCACTGGCCAAGCTCGTTGACGTGGTGGAGCGTCGCGCGCAGGTGTGAGGTGGTCCCTGCGTAAGCGGGGGTGGTCCGAGCTTGCCCTTGGTGGCTTGGGGCGCGTAGACGTGCTCCCCGCCTCTGCGGGGTTCCAGGCCCCCAGGGTGATCCCTGGGGGCCTTTCCCTGCCCCCCACCCCGAAGCCATATGCTGACTGGCATGACGAGTGAGCCGGAGCAGCAGATCGGAGTGGGGACGCAGGACGCGTTCCAGCGCCTGTGGACGCCCCACCGGATGGCCTACATCCAGGGCGAGAACAAGCCGACCGGCCCAGGGTCCGGCGACGGCTGCCCGTTCTGCTCCATCCCGGCCAAGTCCGACGAGGACGGCCTGGTCGTACGGCGCGGTGAGCACGTGTACGCGGTGCTCAACCTCTACCCCTACAACGGCGGCCACCTGATGACCGTCCCCTACCGGCACGTCGCCGACTACACCGACCTCACCGCGGCGGAGACCGCCGAGCTGGCGGAGCTGACCAAGCAGGCGATGCGGGCGCTGCGCGCCGCCTCCGGCGCGCACGGCTTCAACATCGGCATGAACCAGGGCTCCGTCGCCGGCGCCGGCATCGCCGCGCACCTGCACCAGCACATCGTTCCCCGCTGGGGCGGCGACACCAACTTCATGCCGGTGGTCGGCCACACCAGGGTGCTGCCCCAACTCCTCGCCGACACCCGCAAGATGTTGGCCGAGGCCTGGCCGGCGGCGTAGCCGCGGATCCCACGCGTCGTACAGGTTGGCTGCTACGCGTCGTACAGGTCGGCCTTCCGCGGGGAGACGTCCTGTACGGCGCCGCTGAGGACCGACGAGCGGCTGCCGAACTTCTCGACGTCCACACCGTTGTCGCGGAGCGTCTTGAGGGCCGCCGCGTGCACCACGCGCAGCACCGGTGTGGCGGCGCGCAGCGCGTCGTCGGCCATGAAGCGGTGCCGCCAGGGCTGGTCGGCCCAGGCGTGGCGCAGGCCGAACGGCTCGGGCAGGGTGAGGCTGCCGCCGAGCCAGTTCAGCAGCGGCGGGTACCAGGTCAGGGGGGCGCGGGCGGCGAGCCGTACGACCTCGTCGGGGTCGATGAGGGGGAGTTTGACCTTGCGGGTCTCCCAGAACCGGAACGCCTTCTGCACCTCCTTCTCCTTGGCCGCGGGTTTCTCGTTGAACAGGGGGTTGACGGGGCCGAGGGCGTGGCCGGTGACCTCGATGCGCAGGGTCTCGTGCAGCACAGTCACGGTGATCATCATGGTGATGACGAGGTGGCCTTCCCACAGGGTCCACTGGACGCCGAGGTAGTGCCGGTCGCCGCTGCCGAACTGCTGTTTGTTGCAGATGTCCTGCACGGCGTGGGTGCGGACGGTGTAGGCGTCCACGTCGGCGCCGGTGGGCCGGGAGACCTCCTTGGCGTTCTCGCCGACGGGCGTCACGATCCAGTGGGTGATGGTGGGCTTGGTGAAGCCGCCGGTGTTGATGGGGGTGCGTTCCAGCATGCCGAGGCCGCCCTGGATGGCGGTGATCACGTCCCAGCTGCGGAAGGGGTGGAAGTCCTTGCCCGGTTCGGCGGAGACGAGGTCCTCGGCGAGCTGCCAGCTGCCCCAGCGGGTGCCCATGCCGAGGATGCCCTTGGGGCCGGCGTAGAAGACGGAGTTGGAGCGCTGTTCGGCGCCGAGGCGGGCGAGTTCCTTGCGGACCTGTTCGGCGGCGTCGCCGGGGGTGCCGGGTACGGCTTCGGGGATCTTGGCGCCGATGCCACCGCCGGACGCCAGGCTGGCCCAGCGTTCTCTGAGGTCCCGCGCGGTGCGCTCGCAGATCCGCTTGGCCCAGAACCAGCCGATGACCGGCATGACGACGGCGGCGCGGCCGTACCAGGCCCAGAAGCCGTGGAAGGGCATCTTGATCAGGAAGAGCAGGGCGAGCGCGCCCATGGCGAGCAGCAGGGCGGTGCCCAGGGCGCCGGCGCGTTTGTCCTCGCGGCGGCTCACGTTGACGCGCAGCGTGAACACCAGCAGCCAGAGCGCGAATCCGGGCAGGAAGAGGACGCCGCACAGCACGGTGACGGCGCTGAGCCAGTTGTCGCGTTCGCGGCGGATACGGTGGGCCGCGAGGCAGTGTTCGACCACCACCTGGGGTTCGATGCCGAAGGACTGGATGAGCGGTTTGCGTCCGGCGCCCAGGGTGCGGTCGATGACCGCGCGGGAGAACGCCTCGCCGAACATGGGGCGGAAGATCTTCGCCCAGGGGCGGGGAGGCTTGACGGTGGACTGGTGCCACTCGTTGTCCGCGTCCTTGATCCTGATGAGTTCGTCGTCCCGGTAGGCGGCGGAGGCGAGCGCGTAGGTCGCCGCCGTCTGGCCCGCCGAGCCCGAGAGGGGCACCTGCGCCCCGGGACTGAAATCAAATCCGTCCGTCACTGCCGCCCCCACTGCCGCCGCGTCTGCTTCTGCGGCCTTCCCGACTTCCTTGCCCCGCACACCTGTTGATCAGGTCATCAGCGTATCCGGCCCGGTGCGCGCGCGGAGGTGGACGGCCGAAGCCGTCCACCTTTTCGGAGCGAAGCGTTCCGTACTCGTGCCGGGCCGCCGGGTTGTGCGCCGGGCGCGCCGGCTAGGAGGCTTCGCGCTCCTGCCGGCGGATCCGTTCGGCGACCTGCGGCGGCATCGGTTCGTGCCGGGCGTAGCGGCGGTCGAAGCGGGCGGTGCCGTGGGAGAGGGAGCGCAGGTCGACGGCGTAGCGGCCGATCTCGATCTCGGGGACCTCGGCGCGTACGAGGGTGCGTCCGCCGCTGATCTGCTCGGTGCCGAGGACGCGGCCGCGGCGGCCGGACAGGTCGCTCATGACGGCGCCGACGTAGTCGTCGGCGACCAGGACGCCGACCTCGGCGACGGGTTCGAGCAGGTGGATCTTCGCGTCGGCCGCGGCTTCGCGCAGGGCGAGCGCGCCGGCGGTCTGGAAGGCGGCGTCGGAGGAGTCCACCGAGTGGGCCTTGCCGTCCAGGAGCGTGACGCGTACGTCGATCAGCGGGTGGCCGGCGGCGACGCCCTTGGCGGCCTGGGCGCGGACGCCCTTCTCCACCGAGGGGATGAACTGGCGGGGGACCGCGCCGCCGACGACCTTGTCGACGAACTCGATGCCGGAGCCGCCGGGCAGCGGTTCGACCTCGATCTCGCAGATGGCGTACTGGCCGTGGCCGCCGGACTGCTTGACGTGCCGGCCGCGTCCGGTGGACCGGTCGGCGAAGGTCTCCCGCAGGGAGACGCGGTGCGGAACGACGTCGACCTGGACGCCGTAGCGGCTGCGCAGCCGTTCCAGGGCGACGTCGGCGTGCGCCTCGCCCAGGCACCACAGGACGACCTGGTGGGTGTCCTGGTTCTGTTCCAGACGCATGGTGGGGTCCTCTGCGACGAGCCGTGCGAGTCCCTGGGAGAGTTTGTCCTCGTCGGCCTTGCTGTGCGCCTGGATGGCGACCGGCAGCAGCGGGTCGGGCATCTGCCAGGGTTCCATCAGCAGCGGGTCGCCCTTGGCCGAGAGGGTGTCGCCGGTCTCGGCGCCGGTCAGCTTGGCCACCGAGACGAGGTCGCCGGCGACGGCGTGCGGCACCGGGTGCTGCTGTTTGCCGAAGGGCGTCGACAGCGCGCCGATGCGTTCGTCGACGTCGTGGTCCTCGTGGCCCCGGTCGGCGAGTCCGTGCCCGGAGACGTGCACGGTCTCGTCGGGGCGCAGGGTGCCGGAGAAGACGCGGACCAGGGAGACGCGGCCGACGTAGGGGTCGGAGGAGGTCTTGACGACCTCGGCGACCAGCGGGCCGTCCGGGTCGCAGGGTTTGAGCGCGCGGGGCTTGCCGTCGATCGTGGTGACGGCGGGGGCCTGCCGCTCGGGCGGGGTGGGGAAGCCGCGGACGACGAGGTCGAGGAGTTCGACGGTGCCGATGCCCTGTCTGGCGCCCTCGGCGGCGGGGGCGGCGGCCAGGACCGGGAAGAAGGAGCCGCGGGCGACGGCCCGCTCCAGGTCCTTGATCAGGGTGTCGAGGTCGACCTGCTCGCCGCCGAGGTAGCGGTCCATGAGGGTCTCGTCCTCGCTCTCGGCGATGATGCCCTCGATGAGCCGGTTGCGGGCCTCCTCCAGGCCGGGCAGCTGGTCGGCGCCGGGTTCGGACTCCTTGCGCTCGCCGGTCGAGTAGTCGAACAGCTTGCGGGTCAGCAGCCCGACCAGGCCGGTGACGGGGGCGTGCCCGTCGCCTCCCTCGGGGCCGCGCAGTGGCAGGTAGAGCGGCAGGACGGCGTCGGGGTCGTCCGCGCCGAACGCGTCGGCGCACACCCGGGTCATCTCCTCGAAGTCGGCGCGCGCCGATTCCAGGTGGGTGACGACGATGGCGCGGGGCATGCCGACGGCGGCGCACTCCTCCCACACCATGCGGGTGGAGCCGTCCACGCCGTCGGAGGCCGAGACGACGAAGAGGGCCGCGTCCGCCGCGCGCAGACCGGCCCTGAGTTCCCCGACGAAGTCGGCGTAGCCGGGGGTGTCCAGCAGGTTGAGCTTGATGCCCTCCCACTCGACGGGCACCAGGGAGAGCTGTACCGAGCGCTGCTGGCGGTGCTCGATCTCGTCGTAGTCCGAGACGCAGCCGCCGTCCTCGACGCGGCCCGCCCGGTTCACCGCGCCCGCCGTCAGCGCGAGGGCTTCCACCAGTGTCGTCTTGCCCGATCCGGAGTGGCCGACCAGCACCACATTCCGTAGGGACGCGGGTCGGTCGGCCGTCACTGCCCTGCCGGCGGCTCCGGGGTGTGTGTGCGCCTTGTCGCCCATGGTCCTGCCTCCCGTTGACGGTGAGGTCCGTGTGGGCGCGGGCACGCGGCACCGCGTGCACTGGCGGCTCCTGCGACGCCCGCGGTCCTTCGAGCTTTCCACTCCCGTCATGCCGCGTCCATACGAAGGACCCCGTAGGCCTCCGGTCCCGTTCACCGCAGGGCGCTCGCGAGGGGGCCGTGCGCCGCCGGCGCGCGCCTCCCCGGGGTCCGCGAGCGGGCGGGCTGCGGTGCCCGGGCGTCACGCGCCCGCGCGCGTGGCTACGATGGGCCAGCCGGGGCCACCAGGGGCCGTCCGGCCACACCGACCGTCGGGAAGGCCATGCTGAACAAGTACGCGCGTGCATTCTTCACGCGTGTCCTCACACCGTTCGCCGCGTTTCTCATCCGCCGGGGCGTGAGCCCGGACACGGTCACGCTCCTCGGCACCGCCGGGGTGGTCGCGGGCGCGCTGGTCTTCTACCCCCGGGGCGAGTTCTTCTGGGGCACGGTCGTGATCACGCTGTTCGTGTTCTCCGACCTCGTCGACGGGAACATGGCCCGCCAGCTCGGCCGCTCCAGCCGCTGGGGCGCGTTCCTGGACTCCACCCTGGACCGGGTGGCGGACGGCGCGATCTTCGGCGGCTTCGCCCTCTGGTACGCGGGGCGGGGCGACGACAACGTGCTGTGCGCGGTGTCGATCTTCTGCCTGGCCAGCGGGCAGGTGGTGTCCTACACCAAGGCGCGCGGCGAGTCGATCGGTCTGCCGGTCGCCGTCAACGGTCTGGTCGAGCGCGCCGAGCGGCTGGTGATCTCGCTGGTGGCGGCCGGGTTCGCGGGCCTGCACAAGTTCGGCGTGCCGGGCATCCAGTACCTGCTGCCGATCGCCCTGTGGGTGGTGGCCGCCGGCAGCCTCGTGACGCTGATCCAGCGGGTGGTCACGGTCCGCCGCGAGTCCGCGGAGGCCGAGGCGGAGGCCGCCCGGCAGGAGAACCAGGGGAGCGGAGCGGCGAAGTGAAGGCCCAGGAGCGCCTGACCGACGCCCTCTACGGCCTCGGCTGGAGCACCGTGAAGAAGCTCCCCGAACCGGTCGCCGTACGGCTCGGCCGCACCATCGCGGACATCGCCTGGAAGCGGCGCGGCAAGGGCGTCGAGCGGCTGGAGCGCAACTACGCGCGCGTGCTGCCGGGCGCGAGCCCCGAGCGGCTGGCGGAACTGTCCCGCGCGGGCATGCGGTCGTATCTGCGCTACTGGATGGAGTCCTTCCGGCTGCCGGCCTGGAGCCCCGAGCGGATCCGCGGCGGGTTCGCGCCCAAGGACGTCCACCACCTCACCGACGGTCTGGCCGCCGGCCGGGGCGTCGTCCTCGCCCTGCCGCACCTGGCCAACTGGGACCTGGCCGGCGCGTGGGTGACCACCGAGCTGAACACGCCGTTCACCACGGTCGCCGAGCGGCTGAAGCCGGAGACGCTCTACGACCGGTTCGTCGCCTACCGGCAGGGCCTCGGCATGGAGGTCCTGCCGCACAGCGGCGGCTCCGCCTTCGGCACGCTGGCCCGGCGGCTGCGCGACGGCGGCCTGGTCTGCCTGGTCGCCGACCGCGACCTGTCCGCCTCCGGCGTCGAGGTGGACTTCTTCGGCGCGGCCGCCCGGATGCCGGCCGGACCCGCCCTGCTCGCACAGCAGACCGGCGCCCTGCTGCTGCCGGTCACCCTCTGGTACGACGACTCGCCCGTCATGCGGGGCCGCGTCCATCCCCCGATCGAGGTACCGACGGAGGGGACGCGGCGGGAGAAGGCGGCCGCCATGACGCAGGCGCTGGCCGACGCCTTCGCCGCTGGGATCGCCGAGCATCCGGAGGACTGGCACATGCTCCAGCGGCTGTGGCTCGCCGACCTCGACCCGGCGAAGGGACCCGCGTGAGAATCGGGATCGTCTGCCCGTACTCCTGGGACGTGCCCGGCGGCGTCCAGTTCCACATCCGCGACCTCGCCGAGTACTTCCTCCGCCTCGGCCACGAGGTGTCCGTCCTCGCCCCCGCCGACGACGACACCCCGCTGCCGCCGTACGTCGTCTCGGCCGGCCGCGCGGTGCCGGTGCCCTACAACGGCTCGGTGGCCCGGCTGAACTTCGGCTTCCTGTCGGCCGCCCGGGTGCGGCGCTGGCTGCACGAGGGCCGCTTCGACGTCATCCACATCCACGAGCCGACCTCGCCGTCGCTCGGCCTGCTGACCTGCTGGGCGGCGCAGGGCCCGATCGTCGCCACCTTCCACACCTCCAATCCGCGCTCGCGGGCCATGGTCGCCGCGTACGCCATCCTCCAGGCGGCGCTGGAGAAGATCAGCGCCCGGATCGCGGTGAGCGAGTACGCCCGGCGCACCCTCGTCGAGCACCTGGGCGGCGACGCGGTGGTCATCCCCAACGGCGTCGACGTGGACTTCTTCGCCCGGGCCGAGCCGCGACCCGAGTGGCAGGGCGAGACGATCGGCTTCATAGGGCGCATCGACGAGCCCCGCAAGGGCCTGCCGGTGCTGATGCGGGCGCTGCCGAAGATCCTCGCCGCCCGGCCCGGCGCCCGGCTGCTGGTGGCCGGGCGCGGCGACGAGAAGGAGGCCGTCGCCTCGCTCCCCGCGGAGCTGCGTTCCCGCGTCGAGTTCCTCGGCATGATCAGCGACGAGGACAAGGCGCGGTTCCTGCGCAGCGTCGACCTGTACGTCGCGCCCAACACCGGCGGCGAGAGCTTCGGCATCATCCTGGTCGAGGCCATGTCCGCGGGCGCGCCGGTCCTCGCCTCCGACCTCGACGCCTTCGCGCAGGTGCTCGACCAGGGCAAGGCGGGCGAGCTGTTCGCCAACGAGGACGCGGACGCGCTCGCCGAGGCCGCGGTACGGCTCCTCGCCGACCCGGCCCGCCGCGCCGAGCTGCGCGAACGCGGCAGCGCGCACGTCCGCCGCTTCGACTGGTCCACCGTCGGCGCGGACATCCTGTCGGTCTACGAGACGGTGACGGCGGGCGCGGCGGCGGTGGCCACCGACGACCGAGCCACGGGCCTCCGCGCCCGCCTGGGACTGGCCCGCGACTGAGCCCGGCCTCCGGCCGGGGCCGGGTTGTTCCTCCGGCCGGGTGTGGCTGGGGCCGGGGTGTTCCTCTGGCTGGTTGCGGCTGGACCGAGGTGTCCCCTCTGGCCGGGTGGGCCCCGGACCCGGCCGTCTCCCGTGGATGGCCCCTTCTCCGGCGCGCAGCCCTATCACGGTCGGCCCCGGGCACGGTGCGGAATCCGCGGGCGGCCCTGGCCCGGAGCGCAGTCCGCCCGCGGTCGGTCCGGGGGCCGGAGACCCGTGGTCCGGAAGGGAGTCTGCGGACGGCCCGGGGCCGGGGCCCGGAGCGCGGTCCGCCCCCGGGCGGGCCTCCCGTCGGGCACCGGTAGCCTTGCCGCCCGTGACCGCAACGTTCATCTGGATCCTTGTCGCCCTCGTCGCCGTCGGGCTGTACCTGAGCTGGACGGCGGGACGGCTGGACCGGCTGCACGCCCGGATCGACGCCGCCCGCGCCGCGCTCGACGCCCAGCTGCTGCGCCGCGCCTCCGTGGCCCAGGAACTGGCCACCTCCGGAGTGCTCGACCCGGCCGCCTCGATCGTGCTCTACGAGGCCGCGCACGCCGCCCGGCAGTCCGAGGAGGACCAGCGCGAGGTCGCCGAGAGCGAGCTGAGCCAGGCGCTCAGGGCGGTGTTCGCCGAGGCGCAGCAGGTGGAGGCGGTCCGCGAGGCGCCCGGGGGAGAGGAGGCCGCGCGCGAGCTGACGGAGGCCGTGCGCCGGGTCCCGATGGCCCGCCGCTTCCACAACGACGCGGTCGGCGCCGCCCGGCGGCTGCGCGAGCACCGCAAGGTCCGCTGGTTCCGGCTGGCCGGCCACGCTCCCTTCCCGCTGGCCTTCGAGATGGACGACGAGCCGCCGCCCGCGCTGGTGGACCGGGGCGCGTAGCCCGGGGCCCGGCAGAGACGTCGTCCCCGCAAGGGCAGACCGGGACCGGTCCGTGACCGTCCGGGACCACCCGGCGTCGGCCCGGAACCGTCCGGGACAACCTAGCGTCGGCCCGGAACCGTCCGGGACAACCTGGCGTCGGCTCGGGACCGTCCGGGACAACCTGGCGTCGGCCCGGAACCGTCCGGGACCAGCCGGCGTCGGTCCCCGCCGTGCACGCCGCACCCGCGGACCGTACCCGTGGTCCCCCCGAAAAGGATCCACCGCCTCTCCATTGGCCCTTGCCGTGGACTGGTCCACTCGCGTTTCCTCGCTCATGCACCAACCCCCTCTTTTCCCCCGAGTGAGGTCACCCGTGTCCACCACGCTTTCCGACTCCGCCCAGACCCCCGAGACCGGTACCGCCCGGGTGAAGCGCGGCATGGCCGAGCAGCTCAAGGGCGGCGTGATCATGGACGTCGTCACCCCGGAGCAGGCGAAGATCGCCGAGGACGCGGGCGCCGTCGCGGTCATGGCCCTGGAGCGGGTCCCGGCGGACATCCGCAAGGACGGCGGCGTGGCCCGCATGTCCGACCCGGACATGATCGAGGGCATCATCGACGCCGTCTCCATCCCGGTGATGGCCAAGTCCCGCATCGGCCACTTCGTCGAGGCGCAGGTGCTGCAGTCCCTCGGCGTGGACTACATCGACGAGTCCGAGGTCCTCACCCCGGCCGACGAGGTCAACCACTCCGACAAGTGGGCCTTCACCACCCCCTTCGTGTGCGGCGCCACCAACCTCGGCGAGGCCCTGCGCCGCATCGCCGAGGGCGCCGCGATGATCCGCTCCAAGGGCGAGGCCGGCACCGGCAACGTCGTCGAGGCCGTCCGTCACCTGCGCCAGATCAAGAACGAGATCGCCCGGCTGCGCGGCTACGACAACAACGAGCTGTACGCCGCCGCCAAGGAGCTGCGCGCCCCCTACGAGCTGGTCAAGGAGGTCGCCGAGCTGGGCAAGCTCCCGGTGGTGCTGTTCTCCGCCGGCGGTGTGGCCACCCCGGCCGACGCCGCGCTGATGCGCCAGCTCGGCGCCGAGGGCGTCTTCGTCGGCTCCGGCATCTTCAAGTCCGGCGACCCGGCCAAGCGTGCCGCCGCCATCGTCAAGGCGACCACCTTTTACGACGACCCGAAGATCATCGCGGACGCGTCCCGCAACCTCGGCGAGGCCATGGTCGGCATCAACTGCGACACCCTCCCCGAGACCGAGCGCTACGCCAACCGCGGCTGGTAATCACTCCATGAGCAACGAAGCCCCTGTCATCGGCGTCCTGGCCCTCCAGGGCGACGTACGGGAGCACCTCATCGCCCTGGCCGCGGCCGACGCCGTGGCCAGGCCGGTCAGGCGCCCCGAAGAACTCGCCGAGGTCGACGGCCTGGTCCTGCCCGGCGGCGAGTCCACCACCATCTCCAAGCTCGCCGTCCTGTTCGGCGTGATGGAACCCCTCCGCGCGCGCGTGCGCGCCGGCATGCCCGTGTACGGCACCTGCGCCGGCATGATCATGCTCGCTGACAAGATCCTCGACCCGCGTTCGGGCCAGGAGACCGTCGGCGGCATCGACATGATCGTGCGCCGCAACGCCTTCGGCCGGCAGAACGAGTCCTTCGAGGCCGCCGTGGACGTCAGGGGCGTCGCGGGCGACCCCGTGGAGGGCGTCTTCATCCGCGCCCCCTGGGTCGAGTCGGTCGGCGCCGGCGCCGAGGTGCTCGCCGAGCACGACGGCCACATCGTCGCGGTGCGCCAGGGCGACGCGCTGGCCACGTCGTTCCACCCGGAGCTGACCGGCGACCACCGGGTGCACGCCCTGTTCGTCGACATGGTGCGCGCGAAGCGGGCCGCGGAGTCCTTGTAGGATCTCCGGGGGTACCTCCCGGCTGCTTCCGGCCCGGGGGCGTTCGTACAGGATGGGTTTACGCGAAGGAGACAGGCAGATGTCCGGCCACTCTAAATGGGCCACGACGAAGCACAAGAAGGCCGTCATCGACGCCAAGCGTGGCAAGCTCTTCGCGAAGCTGATCAAGAACATCGAGGTCGCCGCGCGGATGGGCGGCGTCGACCTGGACGGCAACCCGACGCTCTACGACGCCGTGCAGAAGGCCAAGAAGCAGTCGGTGCCCAACAAGAACATCGACTCGGCCATCAAGCGCGGCGGCGGCCTGGAGGCCGGCGGCGCCGACTACGAGACGATCATGTACGAGGGCTACGGTCCGAACGGCGTCGCGGTGCTCATCGAGTGCCTCACCGACAACCGCAATCGCGCCGCCTCCGACGTCCGCGTCGCCATGACCCGCAACGGCGGCTCGATGGCCGACCCGGGCTCGGTGTCGTACCTGTTCAACCGCAAGGGCGTCGTGATCGTCCCCAAGGGCGAGCTGACCGAGGACGACGTCCTGGCCGCCGTCCTGGACGCGGGTGCCGAGGAGGTCAACGACCTCGGCGAGAACTTCGAGGTGCTCAGCGAGGCCACCGACCTGGTCGCGGTCCGCACCGCCCTCCAGGAGGCCGGGATCGACTACGACTCGGCCGAGGCCAACTTCGTCCCGACCATGCAGGTCGAGCTGGACGAGGAAGGCGCCAAGAAGATCTTCAAGCTGATCGACGCGCTCGAGGACAGCGACGACGTGCAGAACGTCTTCGCCAACTTCGACGTCAGCGACGAGGTCATGGAGAAGGTCGACGCGTAACACCCCGCGCGCACGGCGACCCAGGCGGGCCGGAGGGACACGTCCCCCGGCCCGCCGCCGTTGTCGGTGGCACCCGATAGCCTGCACGAACAGCGGCAGACGGAAGGGACGGGCGTGCGCGTACTGGGGGTGGACCCGGGGCTGACCCGGTGCGGAGTCGGTGTCGTGGAGGGCGTCGCCGGCCGGCCGCTGACCATGATCGGCGTCGGCGTGGTCCGCACGCCCGCGGACGCCGACCTCGGCCACCGCCTGGTCGCCGTCGAGCAGGGCATCGAACAGTGGCTCGACGAGCACCGCCCGGAGTTCGTCGCGGTGGAGCGCGTCTTCAGCCAGCACAACGTGCGCACGGTGATGGGCACCGCCCAGGCCAGTGCCGTCGCCATCCTGTGCGCCTCCCGCCGCGGCATCCCCGTCGCCCTGCACACCCCCAGCGAGGTCAAGGCCGCCGTCACCGGCAGCGGACGCGCGGACAAGGCCCAGGTGGGCGCCATGGTCACCCGGCTGCTGCGGCTGAGCGCGCCCCCGAAGCCCGCCGACGCGGCCGACGCCCTCGCGCTCGCCATCTGCCACATCTGGCGGGCCCCCGCCCAGAACCGGCTCCAGCAGGCCGTCGCCCGGCACACGGCCGGGACTCCGATGACATCGAAAGGCCGTACGGCATGATCGCCTTCGTCAGCGGCGCCGTCGCCGCCCTCGCCCCCGACACCGCGGTGATCGAGGTGGGCGGCGTCGGCATGACCGTCCAGTGCACCCCGAACACGCTGTCGACTCTGCGGATCGGGCAGCCCGCGAAGCTGCACACCTCCCTGGTCGTCCGCGAGGACTCGCTCACCCTGTACGGCTTCGCCGACGACGACGAGCGCCAGGTCTTCGAACTCCTGCAGACCGCCAGCGGCGTCGGCCCCCGCCTCGCCCAGGCCATGCTCGCCGTGCACGCCCCCGACGCCCTGCGCCGCGCGGTCGCCACCGGCGACGAGAAGGCGCTCACCGCGGTGCCCGGCATCGGCAAGAAGGGCGCCCAGAAGCTCCTGCTGGAACTGAAGGACCGGCTCGGCGCACCGGTCGGCGCCCCCGCCGTCGGCGCCCCCGTCACCCAGGGCTGGCGCGACCAGCTGCACGCCGCCCTCATCGGCCTCGGCTACGCCACCCGGGAGGCCGACGAGGCCGTCGCCGCGGTGACCCCGCAGGCCGAGGCGGCCGGCGGCGCGCCCCAGGTCGGACAGCTGCTGAAGGCCGCCCTGCAGACCCTGAACCGAACCCGCTGACAGGCACCGGCCGAGCCCCTTGTCCGGCACCGGCCGAGTCCGCCGACCCCGGCACCGGCCGAGCCCGCCGACCCGGGCGACGGCCGAGTCCGCAGCCTGCGGCCCGCCGGCCGCGACACGGGGCCACGGGAGCGGCTCCCGGCCCGGGCCCTGACCCGGGCCCGGGAGCGGCCTGTGACCTGCGGTCCTGGCCCAGAACCGGTCCCCGGCCCGGGCCCCCTGCTCCGGTGACGGTCCCTGACCTGCGATCCTGACGTGGGACCGGCCCCGACCCCCGCGACCCCAACCCGCGACCCCAGACCCCGACCCCGACCCGCGCCCTCGCCCCCTGACCCCGACATCGGCCCGGCCCGCCGGTCCCTGTACGGGCCTGGTCCCGAACCGGGACCAGCAGGCCCCGCCGACCCCGACCCGAGCCCGCCGACCACCACTCTCCCCGAGGCTGAGCAGACATGAACTGGGACGACACGACCGACACGCCCGCCGGCGAACGGCTGGTGGGCTCTGTCGCCGACGGTGAGGACCAGGCCGTCGAGGCCGCTCTGCGGCCCAAGGACCTGGGCGAGTTCATCGGCCAGGAGAAGGTGCGCGAACAGCTCGACCTCGTGCTGCGCGCCGCCCGCGCGCGCGGCGCCACCGCCGACCACGTGCTGCTCTCCGGCGCGCCCGGCCTCGGCAAGACCACCCTGTCGATGATCATCGCGGCCGAGATGGGCGCCCCCATCCGGATCACCTCGGGCCCCGCCATCCAGCACGCCGGCGACCTCGCCGCCATCCTCTCCTCCCTCCAGGAGGGTGAGGTGCTCTTCCTCGACGAGATCCACCGGATGTCCCGGCCCGCCGAGGAGATGCTCTACATGGCGATGGAGGACTTCCGCGTCGACGTCATCGTCGGCAAGGGGCCGGGAGCCACCGCCATCCCGCTGGAGCTGCCCCCCTTCACCCTGGTCGGCGCCACCACCCGGGCCGGCCTGCTGCCGCCCCCGCTGCGCGACCGGTTCGGCTTCACCGCGCACATGGAGTTCTACGAGCCCGCCGAGCTGGAGCGCGTCGTGCACCGCTCGGCGAGCCTGCTCGACGTCGAGATCGACACCGCGGGCGCCGCCGAGATCGCCGGCCGCTCCCGCGGCACCCCCCGGATCGCCAACCGGCTGCTGCGCCGGGTGCGCGACTACGCGCAGGTCAAGGCGGACGGCGTCATCACCCGTGAGATCGCCGCCGCCGCCCTCGCCGTCTACGAGGTCGACCCGCGCGGCCTGGACCGGCTCGACCGGGCCGTGCTCCAGGCGCTGCTGAAGCTGTTCGGCGGCGGCCCCGTCGGCCTGTCGACGCTCGCGGTGGCGGTGGGGGAGGAACGTGAGACCGTGGAAGAGGTCGCCGAGCCCTTCCTCGTACGGGAGGGCCTGCTCGCCCGCACCCCCCGCGGGCGGGTCGCCACCCCGGCGGCGTGGGCGCATCTCGGACTGACGCCGCCGCGTTCGCAGACCGCGGGAAACGGACAAGGGGACCTGTTCGGGGCGTGATGCGTGCGGCATTGGCCGGACCAGGAACCCAGGTGCCATGCTGAGCGTTGTTCCATGCACGCGGACTCGCTTAGACTCCGCCGATGCCGCCCTTGTCGACGGCACGCACACCCCCAACCATCAGGCCGCTCCCCATCGCGGTCGTGTGAAGGAAGTTCCGACCCGTGAAGCTCGTGACCCTCCTCCCGTTCATCGTGCTCATCGGGGCCATGTTCCTGATGACCCGGTCGGCCAAGCGCAAGCAGGCGCAGGCCGCCGACATGCGGAACCAGATGCAGCCCGGCAGCGGAATTCGCACCATCGGGGGCATGTACGCCACGGTCAAGGAGGTCAACGACGACACGGTCCTCCTTGACGCCGGACCGGGCGTGGAACTGCTGTTCGCCAAGAACGCCATCGCCACCGTCCTGTCCGACGACGAGTACAACCGCATCGTCCACGGCATCGAGCACGACCTGAAGTCCGACGCCGACCTCGTTCCCGACGACGCCTCCTCCCTCACCGAGACCGACGAGCCCGCCGCCGACGCTTCCACCGCCTCCGACGACAAGCCGATCGACCTCGGGAAGAAGGACGCGGCCGAGGAGCCGGCCGACGCCGCCGAGGCGAAGGCGGACGCAGAGCCGAAGAAGACCGACGGCGACTCCGAGGCGAAGTAGTCACCCTCCAGGGCGCGCGGCACCGCCCGCGCGCCCTGGGACGTGTTCACTTCGCGCGGGATCCCGACACCATGTCATGGCCGCCACCGGGCTGACCCGGCGCGGAGCGGCCCGAGAGGGAGTACGAGAAGGTGGCAGCACCTAAGAAGGGCCGGAGCGCGAGCGCCCAGAGCAAGCCGTGGCGCTCGCTGGCCCTCATCCTGATCGCCATCGTGGCGCTCACCGGCGGCATGTTCGCCTCGGGGAACACCACCCCGCGTCTCGGCATCGACCTGGCCGGCGGTACGAGCATCACCCTGCGGGCGGTCCCCGAACGCGGTCAGGAATCCGCGATCAACAAGACCAACATGAACACGGCCGTGAACATCATGGAACGCCGTGTCAACGGTCTTGGCGTCTCGGAGGCCGAGGTCCAGACCCAGGGCGACGACAACATCATCGTCAACATCCCCAAGGGCACGAACTCCAAGCAGGCCCGGGAGCAGGTCGGCACCACCGCGAAGCTGTACTTCCGTCCGGTCCTCGCCACCGAGCTGTCCGCCGGCGCCGCCACGGCCAGCCCGTCGCCGAGCGCCTCCTCGAGCCCCTCGGGCAAGGCGTCCGCCAGCCCCTCGGGCAAGGCGACGGCACAGTCCGGCGAGAAGGCGACCTCCGGTTCCGAGAGCCCGTCGGCGACCGCGACCCAGCAGGGCCGCGCCGTCACCGACGCCCTGAAGGCCGACGCCACGCCGTCCGCCGGCGCCACCGCGTCCGCCAAGGCCTCCGCCACCCCGAAGGCCTCCACCAGCGCCTCCCCGTCGCCGAGCGGCAGCGCCGGCGACGACGCCACCGCCAAGCTCCAGGCCCAGTACACCGCGCTCGACTGCTCCAAGGAGAGCATGCGCGCCACCGCCGGCAAGGGCGTGCTGCCCACCGAGCCGACCGTGGCCTGCGGCAAGAACTCCTCGGGCGTGTGGCAGAAGTACATCCTCGGCCCGGCCGCCGTCGACGGCACCGACGTCAAGAAGGGCCAGGCGGTCTTCGACACGCAGGGCGCGGCAGGCTGGATCGTGCAGCTCGACTTCACCGGCTCGGGCGCGAAGAAGTTCGCGGACGTCACCGGCAAGCTGGCGCAGAACCAGGAGCCGCAGAACCAGTTCGCCATCGTCCTGGACGGCGAAGTGGTCTCCGACCCCCGGGTCACGACCGCGATCACCGGCGGCAACGCCGAGATCTCCGGCAGCTTCGACCAGCAGTCCGCGCAGAACCTGGCCAACATGCTCTCCTACGGCGCCCTGCCGCTGACCTTCAAGGAGGACAGCGTCACCACCGTGACGGCCGCGCTCGGCGGCGACCAGCTGCACGCCGGCCTGATCGCGGGCGCCATCGGCCTCGCCCTGGTCGTCGTCTACCTGCTGATCTTCTACCGCGGCCTGTCGCTGATCGCCATCCCCTCACTGCTGGTCTCGGCGATCCTCGCCTACGTGATCATGTCGCTGCTCGGCCCGGCCATCGGCTTCGCGCTGAACCTGCCGGCGGTGTGCGGCGCCATCGTCGCCATCGGCATCACCGCGGACTCGTTCATCGTGTTCTTCGAGCGCATCCGCGACGAGATCCGCGAGGGCCGCTCGCTGCGGCCCGCCGTGGAGCGCGCCTGGCCGCGGGCCCGGCGCACCATCCTGGTCTCCGACTTCGTCTCGTTCCTGGCCGCCGCGGTGCTGTTCATCGTCACCGTCGGCAAGGTGCAGGGCTTCGCGTTCACGCTCGGCCTGACCACTCTGCTCGACGTGGTCGTCGTCTTCCTGTTCACCAAGCCGCTGATGACGATCCTGGCCCGCAGGAAGTTCTACGCGAACGGCCACAAGTGGTCCGGCCTCGACCCGAAGGCCCTGGGCGCCAAGCCCCCGCTGCGCCGTACCCGCCGCCCCGCCCGCCCCGTCGACACGAAGGAGGCGTGAGCGTATGTCGAAGATCGGCAGCCTCGGCGCCCGACTCCACCGTGGCGAGGTCGGCTACGACTTCGTCAAGAACCGCAAGATCTGGTACGGCATCTCCATCCTGATCACCATCACGGCCATCCTCGGCCTGGCGGTGCGCGGCCTGAACATGGGCATCGAGTTCCAGGGCGGAGCGGTCTTCACCACCCCCAAGCACATGACGACCTCGGTCAGCCAGGCCGAGACGTACGCCGAAGAGGCCTCCGGCCACGACGCGATCGTGCAGAAGCTCGGTGACGGCAGCCTGCGCATCCAGATCGCCGGCATCGACACCGGCAAGTCCGACGAGATCAAGGACGCCCTGTCCAAGGACCTGAAGGTCAACCCCGAGCAGCTCAACGCCGACCTGGTCGGCCCGAGCTGGGGCAAGCAGATCGCCAACAAGGCCTGGGAAGGCCTGGCGATCTTCATGGTCCTGGTCGTGATCTACCTGGCGATCGCCTTCGAGTGGCGGATGGCGCTGGCCGCCCTGGTCGCCCTGATCCACGACATCACGATCACCACCGGCATCTACGCCCTCGTCGGCTTCGAGGTCACGCCGGGCACCGTGATCGGTCTGCTGACCATCCTCGGTTACTCGCTCTACGACACGGTCGTCGTCTTCGACAGCCTCAAGGAGCAGACGAAGGACATCACCAAGCAGACCCGCTGGACCTACAGCGACATCGCCAACCAGTCGATCAACGGCACGCTGATGCGCTCCATCAACACCACCGTGGTCGCGCTGCTGCCGGTGGCCGGCCTGCTGTTCATCGGCGGCGGCGTGCTCGGCGCGGGCATGCTCAACGACATCTCGCTGTCGCTGTTCGTCGGCCTCGCGGCCGGTGCGTACTCCTCGATCTTCATCGCCACGCCGCTCGTTGCCGACCTCAAGGAGCGCGAGCCGCAGATGAAGGCCCTGCGCAAGCGTGTCCTGGCCAAGCGGGCGCAGGCCGGCGCGCAGGGCGAGCCCGAGGCGCAGGGCGCCGGCGCGTCCTTCGGCGAGGAGCCCGAGGACGCCGCTCCCGCGGTCGTCGGCCCGCGCGAGCAGGGCGCCTCCCGCAGCCGGGGCCGTGGCCGGCCCTCCGGGAAGCGCCGGTGACCGCGATGACCGACATCCAGGAACTGCTGCTCAGCCGCATCCGCGATGTGGAGGACTACCCGGAGCAGGGCGTGATGTTCAAGGACATCACGCCGCTCCTGGCGGACCCGGCGGCGTTCACCGCCCTGACCGACGCGTTCGCCGAGATCGCCGAGCGCACCGGCGCCACGAAGATCGTCGGCCTGGAGGCCCGCGGCTTCATCCTCGGCGCCCCCGTCGCCGTCCGCGCGGGCCTCGGGTTCATCCCCGTGCGCAAGGCGGGCAAGCTCCCCGGAGCCACCCTCCGCCAGGCCTACGACCTGGAGTACGGCTCGGCGGAGATCGAGGTGCACGCCGAGGACCTGACCGCGGGCGACCGCGTCCTGGTCGTGGACGACGTCCTCGCCACCGGCGGCACCGCCGAGGCCTCCCTGCAACTGATCCGCCGGGCGGGCGCCGGGATCGCCGGCGTCGCCGTCCTGATGGAACTCGGCTTCCTCGGCGGCCGGGCCCGGCTGGAGCCGGCCCTGGACGGAGCGCCCCTGGAGGCGCTGCTCCAGGTCTGACCGAAGCGTGGATACGGGACAAAAGCCCCGTATTCGCACAGACGGCACCACTGAGACGGGCCCGGAGGAATCCGGCGCCCGTCTCAGGTGTTCGCACAGGGAACAGCCCGCACGCCGGACTGAAGGCGATCCCGCGGCCCGGGATCGCTACCATGGGGTTTCCGGAGCCTGACCGGGGGACCCGGATCGCGCACGAGGAGTCCTCTTGCCAGACGAGGCCCAGCCACTGACCGCCGCCAAGCCCGAGTCCGCCTCGGCGTCCGCGGCGAAGCCCGCGCCCAAGGTGTCGAACGCGAAGAACGACACCCGGCGGGCGGTCGAGCACGCCCAGTCCGCGCCGGTCGAGAAGACCGCCGAGGCCGCGCGCCCCAAACCCGCCCCGCCCGTGCGCTCCGCCGGCGGGGCCGGCGCCCGCTCCGGCTCCTCCAATCGCGTCCGCGCCCGTCTGGCCCGCCTCGGCGTGCAGCGCGCCAACCCGTACAACCCGGTCCTGGAGCCCCTGCTGCGGATAGTGCGCAGCAACGACCCCAAGATCGAGACCTCGACGCTGCGCCAGATCGAGCGCGCCTACCAGGTCGCCGAGCGCTGGCACCGCGGCCAGAAGCGCAAGAGCGGCGACCCGTACATCACGCACCCGCTCGCCGTCACCACCATCCTCGCCGAGCTGGGCATGGATCCGGCCACCCTGATGGCCGGGCTGCTGCACGACACCGTCGAGGACACCGAGTACGGCCTGGAGGACCTGCGCCGCGACTTCGGCGACGTGGTCGCCCTGCTCGTCGACGGCGTCACCAAGCTGGACAAGGTCAAGTTCGGCGAGGCCGCGCAGGCCGAGACCGTGCGCAAGATGGTCGTCGCCATGGCCAAGGACCCCCGCGTCCTGGTCATCAAGCTCGCCGACCGCCTGCACAACATGCGCACCATGCGCTACCTCAAGCGCGAGAAGCAGGAGAAGAAGGCGCGCGAGACCCTGGAGATCTACGCGCCGCTCGCCCACCGCCTGGGCATGAACACCATCAAGTGGGAACTGGAGGACCTCGCCTTCGCGATCCTCTACCCCAAGATGTACGACGAGATCGTCCGCCTCGTCGCCGAGCGCGCGCCCAAGCGCGACGAGTACCTGGCCGTCGTCACCGACGAGGTCCAGGCCGATCTGCGCGCCGCCCGCATCAAGGCCACCGTCACCGGCCGCCCCAAGCACTACTACAGCGTCTACCAGAAGATGATCGTCCGCGGCCGCGACTTCGCGGAGATCTACGACCTGGTCGGCATCCGCGTCCTGGTCGACACCGTCCGGGACTGCTACGCCGCCCTCGGCACCGTGCACGCGCGATGGAACCCGGTCCCCGGCCGGTTCAAGGACTACATCGCGATGCCCAAGTTCAACATGTACCAGTCGCTGCACACGACGGTCATCGGCCCCAACGGCAAGCCGGTCGAGCTGCAGATCCGCACCTTCGACATGCACCGCCGCGCCGAGTACGGCATCGCCGCGCACTGGAAGTACAAGCAGGAGGCCGTCGCCGGCGCCTCCAAGGTCCGCACCGACGCGCCCAAGTCGTCCGCGAAGGACAAGGACGCCATCAACGACATGGCGTGGCTCAGGCAGCTGCTGGACTGGCAGAAGGAGACCGAGGACCCCGGCGAGTTCCTGGAGTCGCTGCGCTTCGACCTCTCCCGCAACGAGGTCTTCGTCTTCACGCCCAAGGGCGACGTCATAGCGCTCCCGGCCGGCGCCACCCCCGTCGACTTCGCCTACGCCGTCCACACCGAGGTCGGCCACCGCACGATAGGAGCCCGGGTCAACGGCCGACTGGTGCCGCTGGAGTCGACCCTGGACAACGGCGACCTGGTGGAGGTCTTCACCTCCAAGGCGACCGGCGCCGGACCCTCCCGGGACTGGCTCGGCTTCGTCAAGTCGCCGCGCGCCCGCAACAAGATCCGCGGCTGGTTCTCCAAGGAGCGCCGCGACGAGGCGATCGAGCAGGGCAAGGACGCCATCGTCCGCGCCATGCGCAAGCAGAACCTGCCGATCCAGCGGATCCTGACCGGTGACTCCCTGGTCACCCTCGCCCACGAGATGCGCTACTCCGACATCTCCGCGCTCTACGCGGCGATCGGCGAGGGCCATGTCTCGGCGCAGAACATCGTCCAGAAGCTCGTGCAGGCCCTCGGCGGCGAAGAGGCCGCCACCGAGGAGATCGACGAGGCGATGCCGCCCGCCCGCGGGCGCGGCCGCAAGCGCCGCTCCAGCGCGGACCCGGGCGTCGTCGTCAAGGGCGTCGACGACGTGTGGGTCAAGCTGGCCCGCTGCTGCACCCCGGTGCCCGGCGACCCGATCATCGGCTTCGTCACCCGCGGCAGCGGCGTCTCCGTGCACCGCAGCGACTGCGTCAACGTCGAGTCGCTGTCCCGCGAGCCCGAGCGCATCCTGGACGTCGAGTGGGCGCCCACCCAGTCCTCGGTCTTCCTGGTCGCCATCCAGGTCGAGGCGCTGGACCGCTCCCGGCTGCTCTCGGACGTCACCCGCGTCCTGTCCGACCAGCACGTCAACATCCTGTCCGCGGCCGTCCAGACCTCCCGCGACCGCGTCGCCACCTCCCGCTTCACCTTCGAGATGGGCGACCCCAAGCACCTCGGGCACGTCCTGCGGGCCGTACGCGGCGTCGAGGGCGTCTACGACGTGTACCGGGTCACCTCGGCCCGCAACCGCACCTAGCCCGCGCACACACGACGAGGGCTCCCGTACGCGCCGTACGGGAGCCCTCGGTCACACGCGACCGGGTCGCCTCAGCCTCAGCCGCCGAACTCCTGCAGACCCTTCAGAGCCTGGTCCAGAAGCGCCTGACGGCCCTCCAGTTCCTTCTCCAGCTTGTCGGCCCGGGCGGTGTTGCCCTGGGCGCGCGCCTGCTCGATCTGGCCCCGGAGCTTGTCCACGGCGGCCTGCAGCTGACCGGTCAGACCCTCGGCACGCGCACGCGCCTCCGGGTTCGTCCGGCGCCACTCGGCCTCCTCGGCCTCCTGCAGAGCCCGCTCCACCGCGTGCATCCGGCCCTCGACCTTGGGCCGGGCGTCGCGCGGCACATGGCCGATCGCCTCCCAGCGCTCGTTGATCGAGCGGAAGGCGGCCCGGGCGGCCTTCAGATCGGCGATCGGCAGCAGCCGCTCGGCCTCCTCGGCCAGCTCCTCCTTCAGCTTGAGGTTCTCCGCCTGCTCGGCGTCGCGCTCGGCGAACACCGAACCGCGCGCGGCGAAGAACACGTCCTGGGCGCCGCGGAAACGGTTCCACAGATCGTCCTCGTGCTCCCGCTGCGCCCGGCCCGCGGCCTTCCACTCGGCCATCAGATCCCGGTAGCGGGCCGCCGTCGGACCCCAGTCCGTCGAACCCGACAGCGCCTCCGCCTCGGCGACCAGCCGCTCCTTGACCCGGCGGGCCTCCTCGCGCTGCGCGTCCAGCTGCGCGAAATGCGCCTTGCGCCGCTTGGAGAACGCCGACCGGGCGTGCGAGAAGCGGTGCCACAGCTCGTCGTCCGACTTGCGGTCCAGCCGCGGCAGCCCCTTCCAGGTGTCCACCAGCGCCCGCAGCCGCTCACCGGCCACCCGCCACTGGTCCGAGCGGGCCAGCTCCTCCGCCTCCGCGACCAGCGCCTCCTTGGCGTGCCGGGCCTCGTCCGTCTGCCGGGCGCGCTGCGCCTTGCGCTCCTCGCGCCGCGCCTCGACGGTCTCGACCAGCTTGTCCAGGCGGGCGCGCAGCGCGTCGAGATCACCGACCGCGTGGTGCGCGTCGATCTGCTCCCGAAGGTGGCCGATGGCGGCCTGCGCGTCCTTCGACGACAGGTCGGTGGTCCGCACTCGCTTCTCGAGGAGGCCGATCTCGACAACCAGGCCCTCGTACTTGCGCTCGAAGTAGGCCAGCGCCTCCTCGGGGGAGCCGGCCTGCCAGGAACCGACGACCTGCTCGCCGTCGGCCGTCCGCACGTACACGGTCCCCGTCTCGTCGACGCGGCCCCACGGGTCGCTGCTCACAGCGCCTCCTCCACATGATGCCCGCGAGGGGGCTTCGTGGCTCCCCCGGGCATCGTCCACAGTTTCGTCACGGCCAACATAGGCGACCGGCGGGTTGCCTGTCCGCATCCAGCACGACCGAAATTACGCAGTTGACGATCAGGATTTCGTGACCGTGGCCTTGTTGATGACGACCGTCGCGTTGGGCGCCCCGTCGCCGGCCCCGGTGTTCTCGCCCGCGGCGGCGATCTTCTTCAGCACCTTCAGCCCGGACTCTGAAATCGTACCGAAGGGGGTGTAGTTGGGCGGAAGCTGGCTGTCCTGGTAGACGAGGAAGAACTGGCTGCCGCCGGAGTTGCGGCCCTGCCCGCTGGAGGCGTCGTACTGGTTCGCCATCGCCACCGTGCCCGCCGGGTAGACGTTGCCGGTCAGGCTCTTGTCCTTGAGGTTCTCGTCCGGGATCGTGTAGCCGGGACCGCCCGTGCCCTGCCCCTGCGGGTCGCCGCACTGGAGCACGTAGATGCCGGCGGTGGTGAGCCGGTGGCACTTGGTGTGGTCGAAGTAGCCCTGGCCCGCCAGGAAGTCGAACGAGTTCACCGTGTGCGGCGCCGCGCCCGCCTTCAGCGCGATGTCTATGTCACCGCACGTCGTGGCCAGCTTCATCGTGTACTTCGCCGACGTGTCGATCTTCATCGCCGGCTCCTTCTTCCAGCTCAGCTTCTTCACCGAGCCCGCGGCCGGCTTGGCGCACGGGTCCGGCGCCTTGCTGGTGGCGCTGGGGGAGACCTCCGCGCCCGCGTTCGACTTGCTGTCGTCCTTGTCGCTCTTGAGGGCCCCGGTCGTGTACAGCGCCGCACCGGCGATGACGACCACGCCGAGCACCGACGCGATCACCGAGTTGCGCACACGCGCCTTGCGCCGCGCCTCGGTGCGCCGCTGCTGCTGCCGCAAGAACTTCTCCCGGGCGAGCTGACGCCGCCGCTGCTCCTGGCTGACCACCGGGTTCTCTCCTCATGCGTCTCATGTGTCGACGGGTACGCGCGCGTCCCGTGAGCCGACCGCCTGCGTGTGCCCCGTACCGTATATGGGTTAGCTGAGGATCCGGCAGCGCCGGTAGGCTCGGATCACAGGCGTAGCCGCCCGATGCCCTCCCTTATCGACACAAACGAAGGACGATCGTGCTCATTGCCGGGTTCCCCGCCGGGGCCTGGGGGACGAACTGCTATCTCGTCGCCCCCGCCGCCGGTGAGGAGTGCGTGATCATCGACCCCGGCCACCAGGCCGCCCCAGGCGTCGAGGAAGCGCTGAAGAAGCATCGGCTCAAGCCCGTCGCCGTCGTCCTCACCCACGGCCACATCGACCACGTGGCCTCGGTCGTCCCGGTGTGCGGAGCACACGGCGTACCCGCCTGGATCCACCCGGCCGACCGGTACATGATGAGCGACCCCGAGAAGGCCCTCGGCCGTTCCATCGGCATGCCGCTGATGGGCGAGCTGACCGTGGGGGAGCCGGACGACGTCGAGGAACTGGCCGACGGCGCCAGGCTGGAGCTGGCCGGTCTGGAGTTCTCCGTCGCGCACGCGCCGGGCCATACCAAGGGGTCGGTGACGTTCCGGATGCCCGAGACCGCGGACATCCCGCAGGTCTTCTTCTCCGGGGATCTGCTGTTCGCCGGCTCCATCGGACGCACCGACCTGCCCGGCGGTGACATGGCCGAGATGCTCGACTCGCTGGCCCGCGTGTGCCTGCCGCTCGACGACTCGACCGTGGTGCTGTCCGGCCACGGCCCCCAGACGACCATCGGCCAGGAGCGCGCCACCAACCCGTATCTGCGGCAGGTGGCGGCCGGCCAGGGAGCGGGCGACGCTCCCCGACGAGGAATGTGACGAGAGACTTCGTGAGCACCTTCAAGGCCCCCAAGGGCACCTACGACCTGATCCCGCCGGACTCCGCGAAGTTCCTGGCGGTGCGCGAGGCCATCGCCGCCCCGCTGCGCAACTCCGGCTACGGCTACATCGAGACGCCCGGCTTCGAGAACGTCGAACTCTTCGCGCGCGGTGTCGGCGAGTCCACCGACATCGTCACCAAGGAGATGTACGCCTTCGAGACCAAGGGCGGCGACAAGCTCGCCCTGCGCCCGGAGGGCACCGCCTCCGTGCTGCGCGCGGCCCTGGAGGCCAACCTGCACAAGGCCGGCAATCTGCCGGTCAAGCTCTGGTACTCCGGCTCCTACTACCGCTACGAGCGCCCCCAGAAGGGCCGCTACCGCCACTTCTCCCAGGTGGGCGCCGAGGCGATCGGAGCGGAGGACCCGGCGCTCGACGCCGAGCTGATCATCCTGGCCGACCAGGCCTACCGCTCGCTGGGCCTGAGGAACTTCCGCATCCTGCTCAACAGCCTGGGCGACAAGGAGTGCCGCCCGATCTACCGCGCGGCGCTCCAGGACTTCCTGCGCGGCCTGGATCTGGACGAGGACACGCTGCGCCGCGCGGAGATCAACCCGCTGCGCGTGCTCGACGACAAGCGCCCCGACGTGCAGAAGCAGCTCACCGACGCCCCGCTGCTGCGCGACTACCTGTGCGACGCCTGCAAGGCGTACCACGAGGAGGTCCGCGAGCTGATCACCGCGGCCGGCGTCTCCTTCGAGGACGACCCCAAGCTGGTCCGCGGCCTGGACTACTACACGCGCACCACCTTCGAGTTCGTGCACGACGGCCTCGGCTCGCAGTCCGCGGTCGGCGGCGGCGGCCGCTACGACGGCCTGTCCGAGATGATCGGCGGCCCCGCGCTGCCCTCGGTCGGCTGGGCGCTCGGCGTGGACCGCACGGTCCTCGCCCTGGAGGCGGAGGGCGTCGAACTCCAGCTTCCCGCCACCACCAGCGTGTTCGCGGTCCCGCTCGGCGAGGAGGCGCGCCGCGTCCTGTTCGCCAAGGTCACCGAGCTGCGCAAGAACGGCGTCGCCGCCGACTTCTCCTACGGCGGCAAGGGCCTGAAGGCGGCCATGAAGGCGGCCAACCGCTCGGGCGCGCGCTACGCCCTGGTGATGGGCGAGCGCGACCTGGCCGAGGGCGTCGTCCAGCTCAAGGACATGGAGTCCGGCGAGCAGGCGGCCATCGGCGTGAACGAGATCGTGGCGGAGCTGGAGTCCCGGCTCGGCTGACGCTTCCCGCGCGTCCCAGGGCGCCGGACTCCCGCGCGGAGTCCGGCGCCCTGCCGTGTGGGGGCCTCGGCCCGCGCGCGTGCCGCCGGACGTGGACGCACCGGCGGGGCGTCAACTTCGTGCGCGCCCGTTCGTCATGTCGGGCGGTTTCGGCGGACGGAGGTGAACGCCGCTCCCGGCCGCCGGTACCGGTCCCACAGGCGGTGGCCACACCTCTCGCGCCCGTTTCCTTATCCCCATCGAACGGTGAACACGCGCGCGCGTGCGGCACAATGGCCCTGCCCGAAGCACCTCCGACTCTCGAGCGACGGAATCGGCGTGATGAGCAAGACGACAGTCAAGGACGTCTCCATGGAGCCCGACTCCGAGCCCGCGGCCCCCGGACCCCGGACGGCCGGCGGCAGCCGCGCCCTCGCCCTGCTGCTGGTGATCTGCGGCGCCGCCGGACTGCTCGCCGCCTGGGTCATCACGATCGACAAGCAGAAGATCCTCGAGGCCAAGCTCGCCGGCAAGACCTACACTCCGAACTGCAGCATCAACCCGATCATCTCCTGCGGCAGCGTCATGGAGAGCAAGCAGGCCTCGGTCTTCGGGTTCCCGAACCCCATGCTCGGCCTGGTCGCGTACGGCATCGTGATCTGCGTCGGCATGAGCCTGCTGGCCCGCGCCCGCTTCCCGCGCTGGTACTGGCTCACCTTCAACGCCGGCACGCTCTTCGGCGTCTGCTTCGTGACCTGGCTCCAGTACCAGTCGCTGTACCGGATCAACGCCCTGTGCCTGTGGTGCTCCCTGGCCTGGGTCGCCACCCTCACCCTGTTCTGGTACGTCACCTCCTTCAACATCCGCAACGACTTCCTGCCCGCCCCGCGCCAGGTGAAGTCGTTCCTCGCCGAGTTCACCTGGGTGCTCCCGGTCACCCACACCGGCGTCATCGCCATGCTGATCCTCACCCGCTGGGGCAGCAGCCTCTGGGCCTGAGCCGCCGGGCCCGAACCCTCTCGGCCCGAGCCGCCGGGCCTGTGTCCCCCGGCCCGGGCGGGCCGCCGGGTCCGGCGGCCCACGGCGTTGTCAGTGGCGTGCCATAGGGTTTCCGTGTGGAGCCCGACCTGTTCACCGCCGCAGCAGAAGAACGCCAGGAGAAGGACCCGGCCGCCAGCCCGCTGGCCGTCCGGATGCGCCCGCGCACCCTCGACGAGGTGGTGGGCCAGCAGCATCTGCTGAAGCCCGGCTCGCCCCTGCGCCGACTGGTCGGCGAGGGCGCGGGAGGACCGGCCGGACCCTCCTCGGTGATCCTGTGGGGCCCGCCCGGCACCGGCAAGACCACCCTCGCCTACGTCGTCTCCAAGGCCACCAACAAGCGCTTCGTGGAGCTGTCGGCGATCACCGCGGGCGTCAAGGAGGTCCGCGCGGTCATCGACGGCGCCCGCCGCGCCACCGGCGGGTACGGCCAGGAGACCGTCCTCTTCCTCGACGAGATCCACCGCTTCAGCAAGGCGCAGCAGGACTCCCTGCTCCCGGCGGTGGAGAACCGCTGGGTCACCCTGATCGCGGCCACCACCGAGAACCCGTACTTCTCGGTGATCTCCCCGCTGCTGTCCCGCTCCCTGCTGCTCACCCTCGAACCCCTCACCGACGACGACGTGCGCGGCCTGCTGCGCCGCGCCCTCGCCGACGAGCGGGGCCTGAAGTCCGCCGTCGCCCTGCCCGAGGACACCGAGGACCATCTGCTGCGCATCGCCGGCGGCGACGCCCGCCGGGCGCTGACCGCGCTGGAGGCCGCCGCCGGGGCCGCCCTCGACAAGGGCGAGGACGAGATCTCCCTGACCACGCTGGAGGAGACGGTCGACCGGGCCGCGGTGAAGTACGACCGCGACGGCGACCAGCACTACGACGTCGCCAGCGCCCTGATCAAGTCCATCCGGGGCTCGGACGTCGACGCCGCCCTGCACTACCTGGCCCGGATGATCGAGGCCGGCGAGGACCCCCGGTTCATCGCCCGCCGGCTGATGATCTCCGCCAGCGAGGACATCGGCCTCGCCGACCCGAACGCGCTGCCGATCGCCGTCGCCGCCGCCCAGGCCGTCGCCATGATCGGCTTCCCCGAGGCCGCCCTCACCCTCAGCCACGCCACCATCGCCCTCGCGCTCGCCCCCAAGTCCAACTCGGTGACCACGGCGATCGGCGCCGCCCTGGAGGACGTGCGCAAGGGGCTGGCCGGGTCCGTGCCGCCGCACCTGCGGGACGGCCACTACAAGGGCGCCGCCAAGCTCGGCCACGCCCAGGGCTACGTCTACCCGCATGACCTGCCCGAGGGCATCGCCGCCCAGCAGTACGCGCCGGACGCCCTCAAGGACCGCGAGTACTACAGCCCGAGCCGGCACGGCGCCGAGGCGCGCTACGCGGACGCGGTGGAGTGGACCCGCAAGCACCTGGGCCGCAAGCGTCCGTGAGCACCTCGGTCGGAAGCGGTCACAGCAGCCTGTAGACTGCTGCGGAGTGCTGAGTCCCGTGCCGTCAGAGCGGGACAACTAGCCGGAGACCCGGTTCGTCACGGACCGGCTCCAGGAGCGTCGCGCACCGTCGAACGGTGTCGCGGGCAGCCCACCACCACCCGGAGTTCCGGGACAGGTCGGTGGGCCACTCGCGTGCTGCACGTATGTGCCCAGACCAGGGAAACGGCTGCCCGGCAGGTCCCTCGTGGACCAGCGGGTTTTCCCGGCTGCGGATGCGACCTCCGTAACCCTGACGAGCCGAACACTACGAAATGAGAGACAGTGGCGAACCAGTCCCGCCCCAAGGTGAAGAAGTCGCGTGCCCTCGGCATCGCGCTGACCCCGAAGGCCGTCAAGTACTTCGAGGCCCGTCCCTACCCGCCGGGCGAGCACGGCCGCGGCCGCAAGCAGAACTCGGACTACAAGGTCCGTCTGCTCGAGAAGCAGCGTCTGCGCGCGCAGTACGACGTGTCCGAGCGTCAGCTCGTCCGCGCCTACGAGCGTGCCTCCAAGGTCCAGGGCAAGACCGGTGAGGCCCTGATCGTCGAGCTGGAGCGCCGCCTCGACGCGCTGGTCCTGCGTTCGGGCATCGCCCGCACGATCTACCAGGCCCGTCAGATGGTCGTCCACGGCCACATCCAGGTCAACGGCCAGAAGGTCGACAAGCCGTCCTTCCGTGTCCGTCCGGACGACGTCGTGCAGGTCCGCGACCGCTCCAAGGAGAAGACGCTCTTCACGATCGCCCGTGAGGGTGGCTTCGCCCCCGAGGGCGAGACCCCGCGCTACCTCCAGGTGAACCTCAAGGCCCTGGCGTTCCGCCTGGACCGCGAGCCGAACCGCAAGGAGATCCCGGTGATCTGCGACGAGCAGCTCGTCGTCGAGTACTACGCCCGCTGATCACCGGCAGGCCGTAGCACCGCCTCGACCCGCCGTCTCCCCGCCCGCCCGGGCGGAGGGGACGGCGGGTCCGCGCGTTTTCGGGCCTCCAGGGCACAGCTGACCGGCCGGTCAGTCGCCGTTCGACAGCTGGGAGCGCAGCCGGCGGACCGGCCCCGGAGGCCGGGGCGCCGGCAGCCGCCGCAGCGACCGGGTGCGCGAACCGCGCAGCGCCCGCGTCACCGCCGCCTCCCGGCCGAGCCCCGCCCCCTGGCGCACGCACTCCTCGTACCGCTCGTCGCCCAGCAGCTCCCGGGCCATCGCCTCGCACAGCTCGTGCGGCGCGTTGTAGTGCGCCGACCCGAACAGCCGCAGCCCCACCGACGGCCACATGCCGGCCGCCGCGCCCTGCAGCACCGCCGCCTCCACCGCGTCGCCCTCGGCCACCGTCACCAGCGCCAGCAGCTCCACCGCCAGCACCGACCCCAGCAGATCGCGGAACCCGTGCGCGCTGCCCAGACAGTCCACCAGCAGCGTTCGGGCGCGGACCAGATCCCCCTTGCGCCAGGCCGCGTACGCCAGGACGTACAGCGCGTACGCCCGCGTCCAGCGCTCGCCGTGGTCGTCGCAGACCCGGCGGACGTCCTCGCACAGCCGCACCGCGTCCGGCAGATCGCCCTGGAACGCCCGCGCCATCGCCAGCTCCACCTGCCCCATCAGCACCGTGCTGTTCAGCTCGCCCAGCTCCCGGTACCGCTCCAGCGCCGAGCGCAGCAGCGTCTCCGCGCGCTCCACGTCGTCCGTGATCAGCGCCAGACAGCCGGTGCGGTGCTCCGCGTACGCCAGCGCCGTCGCGCTCGCCGTGCGCTCGGCGCTCTCCCGGCACTCGCGCAGCGCGGCCAGCGCCGGCACCGTGTCCCCCTGCAGGATCGCCACATAGCCGAGCATCGCCAGCGCCCGCAGCCGGGACTGCTCGTGTCCGCCGTCCAGCTCCACCGCGCGCCCCAGCCAGTGCCGGCCCTCCGACAGCCGCCCGCACCCCGCCCAGCAGAACCACAGGCAGCCCGCCAGGTACTGGCCCAGATGCGCCTCGTCCGGGCCGGTCATGCAGTACTCCAGTGCGGCGCGCAGATTCGGCAGCTCCGCCTCGATCCGCGCCGCCACCTCCCGCTGCCGGGGCGAGAACCACTCCAGCTCGCACCAGGTGGCCAGCCCGACGTACCAGTCGCGGTGCCGGCGCCGCAGCCGCTCCGCGTCCCCGGCCGCCACCAGCCACTGGGCGCCGTAGGCCCGCACCGTGTCCAGCATCCGGTAGCGCACCCCGGCCGCCGTCTCCTCGCGCGCCACCACCGACTGCGCCAGCAGCTCGGTCAGCACGTCCAGGACGTCGTCGGAGGGCAGCCCGCCGCCGCTGCACACGTACTCGGCGGCCTCCAGGTCGAACGGCCCGGCGAACACCGACAGGCGTGCCCACAGCAGCCGTTCCGCGGGCGTGCACAGCTCGTGGCTCCAGCCGATCGCCGTGCGCAGCGTCCGGTGCCGGGGCAGGGCGTCCCGGCCGCCGCCGGTCAGCAGCCGGAACCGGTCGTCCAGCCGTTCCAGCAGCCGCCCCGGCGACAGCGCCCGCAGCCGGCCCGCGGCCAGCTCGATCGCCAGCGGAATGCCGTCCAGGCGCCGGCA
This sequence comes from Streptomyces sennicomposti, assembly GCF_019890635.1. GTDB lineage: Bacteria > Actinomycetota > Actinomycetes > Streptomycetales > Streptomycetaceae > Streptomyces > Streptomyces sennicomposti. The sequence goes on along the minus strand of NZ_JAIOAB010000025.1, from coordinate 28,348 downwards.
CAGCTCCCGCACCGCCGGATCGCCGCCGTCCACCGCGACGTCCTGCTGCGCGGCCCGCGCCACCAGCAGCTCCGTCGCGTCCTCCGCGCCCAGCGGCGCCAGCGGGAACAGCCGCTCGCCCGCCACCCCCAGCGGCCGCCGCCCCGCCGCCAGCACCGTCAGCCCCGGCGCCCGCCGCAGCAGCTCGGCCACCAGGCCCGCGCACGCCTGCGCCAGATGCTCGAACCCGTCGAGCACCAGCAGCAGCCGGCGCCCGGCCAGATGCGCGAGCAGGGCCTCGCGCGGCGGGCGCGTGGTGTGGTCGGTCAGCCCCAGCGCCTCCACCACGGCGTGGTCCAGGAACTCCGGGTCCCGAAGCGGCGCCAGCTCCACCCGCCACACGCCGTCCGGCGCCGTCGAGCGGGCCGCCGCCCGCGCCGCCAGCCGCGACTTGCCGACCCCGCCCACGCCGGTCACCGTCACCAGCCGCGCGGCGCCGAGCGCCCGCGCCAGCGCGTCCAGTTCGGCCGCGCGGCCGACGAACGCGTCGAGTTCGGCGGGCAGGTTGCCCGCCGCGCCACTGCCCGGGGACGGCTCGGCCGGCGTGGAATCACGCATGGGGTCTCGCATGGGACACGGAGCGTACTGAACCGTAATCGGTCCGTACAAACGCCGGTCGCCGCCGCGCGGCGCGGCGGCGGTAATCCGGTACGGAGCCCCGCCCCGGGCGCGATAGGCTCGGTGTACGACTTTCTCGATGTTCTCGAAGTTCAGGCACGTTTCAGGGAGCGGGTGCGCACAGTGTCCGGTGGTGAGGTGGCCGGGATCCTGGTGGCCGTCTTCTGGGCGATCCTGGTCTCCTTCCTCGCCGTGGCGCTGGCGAGGGTGGCCCAGACGCTCAAGGCGACCACCAAGCTCGTGGCGGACGTGACCGATCAGGCCGTTCCGCTGCTGGCCGACGCCTCGCAGGCGGTGCGCTCCGCGCAGACCCAGATCGACCGCGTCGACGCCATCGCCTCCGACGTCCAGGAGGTCACGTCCAACGCGTCCGCGCTGTCGACGACCGTCGCCTCCACCTTCGGCGGCCCCCTGGTCAAGGTCGCCGCCTTCGGCTACGGCGTGCGCCGGGCCCTGGGCGGCCGCAAGGAGGACGTGCCCGCCAAGACGTCGAGGCGTACCGTGATCGTGGGCCGCACCGTCCCGGCCGCGCGGCGGGGGAAGCGGAACAACCGGGAGAAGTAAGGACTAGCGATGTTCCGCCGTTCGTTCTGGTTCAGCACCGGCGTCGCCGCCGGTGTGTGGGCCACCACCAAGGTCAACCGCAAGCTGAAGCAGCTGACCCCCGAGTCCCTCGCCGTCACCGCGGCGAACAAGGCGCTGGAGACCGGTCACCGGCTCAAGGACCGCGCGGTCGGCTTCGCGCTCGACGTCCGCGACAACATGGCGCAGCGGGAGGCCGAACTCGGCGAGGCGCTGGGCATCAACGCCCCCGTCGACCCCGAACTCCCGGCGCCGAGGCGGTTCGCCGTCCTCGAGAACCACACCAGCCCGAAGTACGTCGACGGCTCGACGTACCCGACGTACTCGAACAACCGGAATGAGGACCACTGATGGAGTCGGCTGAGATCCGCCGCCGCTGGCTGAGCTTCTTCGAGGAGCGCGGGCACACCGTCGTCCCTTCGGCGTCGCTCATCGCGGACGACCCGACTCTGCTCCTCGTCCCGGCCGGCATGGTGCCCTTCAAGCCCTACTTCCTGGGCGAGGTCAAGCCGCCGTTCCCGCGCGCCACCAGCGTGCAGAAGTGCGTGCGCACGCCGGACATCGAAGAGGTCGGCAAGACCACCCGGCACGGCACGTTCTTCCAGATGTGCGGCAACTTCTCCTTCGGCGATTACTTCAAGGAAGGCGCCATCAAGCTCGCCTGGGAGCTGCTCACCAGCCCCCAGGACAAGGGCGGTTACGGCCTCGACCCCGAGCGCCTGTGGATCACCGTCTACAAGGACGACGACGAGGCCGAGCAGATCTGGCACGAGGTCGTCGGCGTGCCCAAGGAGCGCATCCAGCGCCTGGGCATGAAGGACAACTTCTGGTCCATGGGCGTGCCCGGCCCCTGCGGCCCCTGCTCCGAGATCAACTACGACCGCGGCCCCGAGTTCGGCGTCGAGGGCGGCCCCGCCGTCAACGACGAGCGGTACGTGGAGATCTGGAACCTCGTCTTCATGCAGTACGAGCGCGGCGAGGGCACCGGCAAGGACAACTTCGAGATCCTCGGCGACCTGCCGAGCAAGAACATCGACACCGGCCTCGGTCTCGAACGCCTCGCCATGATCCTGCAGGGCGTACAGAACATGTACGAGATCGACACCTCGATGGCCGTCATCAAGAAGGCCACCGAGCTGACCGGCGTCGCCTACGGCGACGCCCACGCCTCGGACGTGTCCCTGCGCGTGGTCACCGACCACATGCGCACCGCCACCATGCTCATCGGCGACGGCGTCACCCCGGGCAACGAGGGCCGCGGCTACGTGCTGCGCCGCATCATGCGCCGCGCCATCCGCAACATGCGCCTGCTCGGCGCCACCGGCCCGGTAGTCAGGGACCTCATCGACGTCGTCGTCAACATGATGGGCCAGCAGTATCCGGAGCTGGTCACCGACCGCGAGCGCATCGAGAAGGTCGCCCTCGCCGAGGAGAACGCCTTCCTGAAGACGCTGAAGGCCGGCACCAACATCCTCGACACCGCCGTCACCGAGACCAAGCAGTCCGGCGGCAAGGTCCTCTCCGGCGACAAGGCGTTCCTGCTCCACGACACCTGGGGCTTCCCCATCGACCTCACCCTGGAGATGGCCGCCGAGCAGGGGCTGTCCGTGGACGAGGAGGGCTTCCGCCGCCTGATGAAGGAGCAGCGGGAGCGCGCCAAGGCCGACGCCCAGGCCAAGAAGACCGGCCACGCCGACCTGGGCGCCTACCGCGAGATCGCCGACACCGCCGGCGAGACCGACTTCATCGGCTACACCGACACCGAGGGCGAGTCCACGATCGTCGGCCTCCTGGTGGACGGCGTGTCCTCCCCGGCCGCCACCGAGGGCGACGAGGTCGAGGTCGTCCTGGACCGCACCCCGTTCTACGCCGAGGGCGGCGGCCAGATCGGCGACACCGGCCGCATCAAGGTCGACTCCGGCGCCGTCATCGAGATCCGCGACTGCCAGAAGCCGGTCCCGGGCGTCTACGTCCACAAGGGCGTCGTCCAGGTCGGCGAGGTCACCGTCGGCGCCAAGGCCCACGCCTCGATCGACGGCCGCCGCCGCAAGGCCATCGCCCGCGCCCACTCGGCCACCCACCTCACCCACCAGGCGCTGCGCGACGCCCTCGGCCCGACGGCCGCCCAGGCCGGTTCCGAGAACCAGCCCGGCCGCTTCCGCTTCGACTTCGGCTCCCCGTCCGCCGTCCCGACGGCCGTGATGACCGACGTCGAGCAGAAGATCAACGAGGTGCTGGCCCGCGACCTCGACGTGCACGCCGAGGTCATGGGCATCGACGAGGCCAAGAAGCAGGGCGCCATCGCCGAGTTCGGCGAGAAGTACGGCGAGCGCGTGCGCGTCGTCACCATCGGCGACTTCTCCAAGGAGCTGTGCGGCGGCACCCATGTGCACAACACCGCCCAGCTGGGTCTGGTGAAGCTGCTCGGCGAGTCCTCCATCGGCTCGGGCGTGCGCCGTATCGAGGCCCTGGTCGGCGTGGACGCCTACAACTTCCTCGCCCGGGAGCACACGGTCGTCGCCCAGCTCCAGGAGCTGATCAAGGGCCGCCCGGAGGAGCTTCCGGAGAAGGTCTCCGCCATGCTCGGCAAGCTGAAGGACGCCGAGAAGGAGATCGAGAAGTTCCGCGCCGAGAAGGTCCTCCAGGCCGCCGCGGGACTCGCCGAGTCCGCCAAGGACGTGCGCGGCGTGGCCCTGGTCACCGGCCAGGTCCCGGACGGCACCACGCCGGACGACCTGCGCAAGCTGGTCCTGGACGTGCGCGGCCGCATCCAGGGCGGCCGGGCCGCCGTGGTCGCCCTGTTCACGGTGAACAACGGCAAGCCGCTCACGGTCATCGCCACCAACGAGGCCGCCCGTGAGCGCGGTCTGAAGGCCGGCGACCTGGTCCGCACCGCCGCCAAGACGCTCGGCGGCGGCGGTGGCGGCAAGCCGGACGTCGCCCAGGGCGGCGGCCAGAACCCGGCCGCCGTCGGCGAGGCCGTCGACGCGGTCGAGCGCCTGGTCGCCGAGACCGCCAAGTAGGACGAGCAAGAGACGGCCGAGAAGATGCGCAGAGGACGTCGGCTCGCGATCGACGTCGGGGACGCCCGGATCGGGGTCGCCTCGTGCGACCCCGACGGGATCCTCGCCACCCCCGTGGAGACGGTGCCGGGCCGGGACGTCCCGGCGGCGCACCGTCGCCTCAGGCAGCTCGTCGAGGAGTACGAGCCGATCGAGGTCGTCGTCGGGCTCCCTCGCTCCCTCAAGGGGGGCGAGGGCCCCGCCGCCGTCAAGGTCCGCGCGTTCGCGGGCGAACTGGCCAAGGGCGTCGCCCCGGTGCCGGTCCGCCTGGTGGACGAGCGGATGACCACCGTGACGGCCAGTCAGGGGCTGCGCGCCTCCGGGGTGAAGTCCAAAAAGGGACGCTCCGTGATCGACCAGGCCGCCGCCGTCATCATCCTGCAGCAAGCCCTCGAATCCGAACGGGTGTCAGGTGAACCACCCGGCGAGGGCGTCGAAGTGGTCATCTGATCGCGATACGGTAACGTTCCGCGCGATGCGCCGGTGTTCGAACAGCCGACGCACAGCAAGAGGCGGGACGGTGCCGGGCGACACGCTGCGTGACCGCTGCCTCGCGGCTCTAGGGGATCGATGACTGAGTATGGCCGGGGCCCAGGCTCCGAACCGTGGCATCCGGAGGACCCGTTGTACGGGGACGGCGGATGGGGAGGACAGCAGGGTCACCCGGACCCGCAGTCTCCTTACGGCGGCCTGCCGCAGCACCACCCGCAGCATGCACAGCAGCAGCACCCGCAGCAGTACGGCGACTGGAGCCAGGGCGGCCAGCCCGGCTACGGCGAGCAGTACCCGCACTACGCCCCCCAGGGCGGCCAGCAGCAGCCCCAGCACCACGGCCAGCCCCAGCACCACGGTCACCAGGGCCACCACCAGTACGACCCGCAGTACGGCGCCCAGCTCCAGGACCAGCACCAGCAGGGCGGCTGGGACGGCGCCGCCGGCCAGCAGCCGCAGCCGCCGTACGTCGCCGACCCGGTCGACCCGTACGGCCAGCAGGCCGTGGCCTACGGCGCCGAGCAGCCCGATCTGTACGGCACCCCCGAGGCCTACCCGCCGCCGGAGCCCCCGGGCCGCCGTAGCGCCGATCCGGAGCCGCGGCGCGACTGGGACCCGGACCCGGAGGACGAGCGGGAAGAGGACCACGCCTTCTTCGCGGGCGGCGGTGACGACGAGGACGACGACGCGCCGGGCGCGGACGAGCCGGCCGCGGGCCGCGGCCGCGCCGACCGCAAAGGGCGCGGCGGCAAGGGCAAGAGCGGCAAGAAGCGCCGCAACGGCTGCGCCTGCCTGGTCGTGGTGCTGGTGTTCGGCGGCGGTGCGGCCGGCGTCGGCTACTACGGCTACCAGTTCTACCAAAATCGTTTCGGCGCGGCGCCGGACTACGCGGGTGACGGCACCGGCGAGACGGTCACCGTGGAGATCCCGCAGGGCGCCGGCGGCTACGACATCGGCCGCGCGCTGAAGAAGGCGGGCGTGGTCAAGAGCGTCGACGCGTTCGTCGCGGCCCAGTCGCACAATCCGCAGGGCAAGCAGATCCAGGCGGGCGCCTATCTGCTGAAGAAGCAGATGTCGGCGGCGAGCGCCGTCGCGATGATGCTCGACCCGACGAGCCAGAGCAACGTCCTGGTGAAACCGGGCGAGCGCAACTCCGAGGTCTACAAGGCGATCGACAAACAGCTCGATCTGTCGGCGGGCACGACCAAGAACATCGCCGCCAAGCAGTACAAGAGCCTCGGCCTGCCCTCGTGGGCCGACAACAACGGCCAGATCATGGACCCGCTGGAAGGATTCCTCTACCCGGGCACCTATCCGGCGGCCAAGGGGATGAAGCCCGAGGCGGTCCTGAAGGACATGGTCGAACAGGCCGACCAGGCCTACAGCCGTTACGACGTCGTGGCGAAGGCGAAGGAGTTCGACCTCGCCGACCCGCTGCAGTTCGTCACGGTCGCGAGTCTCGTCCAGGCCGAGGGCAAGACGCACGACGACTTCCGCGCCATGGCCGAGGTGATCTACAACCGCCTCAAGCCGACGAACACCGAGACCAACCAGAAGCTGCAGTTCGACTCGACCTTCAACTACCTGATGGGGCAGAGCAAGATCCACATCAGTGAGAAGGAGATCAACAGCAACCAGAACCCGTACAACACGTACACCCACAAGGGACTCCCGCCCGGACCGATCGGGAACCCCGGCGACGACGCCCTGAAGGCGGCACTGAACCCGACCGACGAGGGCTGGCTCTACTTCGTGGCGACCGACGGTATGAACAAGACCGAGTTCGCCAAGAATCTGGCCGATTTCAATAAGCTCAAGGACAAGTTCAATGCCAGCTCGGGCCACTGACGCCCGCCGGGCCGCCGTGCTCGGTTCGCCCATCGCCCACTCCCTCTCCCCGGTGCTGCACCGCGCCGCCTACCGGGAACTGGGACTCGTGAACTGGTCGTACGACCGGTTCGACGTCGACGAGGCCGCCCTGCCCGGCTTCGTCGAGAAGCTCGGGCCCGAATGGGCGGGACTGTCGCTGACCATGCCGCTGAAGCGGGCCGTGATCCCGCTGCTGGACGAGATCAGCGAGACGGCGGCCGCCGTGGAGGCGGTCAACACCGTCGTCCTCACCGAGGACGGCCGCCGCACCGGCGACAACACCGACATCCCCGGCATGGTCGCCGCGCTGCGCGAGCACGGCGTCGAACAGGTCGACTCGGCCGCCGTCCTCGGCGCCGGCGCCACCGCCTCCTCCGCGCTCGCCGCGCTCGCCCGGATCTGCACCGGCGAGGTCACCGTCTACGTCCGCAGCGAGGCCCGCGCCGCCGAGATGCGCCAGTGGGGCGAACGCCTCGACGTCGACGTCCGCACCGCCGACTGGTCCGACGGCGCACGGGCGCTGCACGCCCCGCTGGTCATCGCCACCACCCCGGCCGGCACCACGGACGCCCTCGCCACGGCGGTCCCCGAGCGGCCCACCACCCTCTTCGACGTGCTCTACGACCCCTGGCCCACCGCCCTCGCGGCCCGCTGGTCCATGTCCGGCGGCGCCGTCGTCAGCGGCCTCGACCTCCTGGTCCACCAGGCCGTCCTCCAGGTCGAACAGATGACCGGCATCACTCCGGCCCCGCTGGACGCCATGCGTCACGCGGGCGAGAAGGCCCTGGCCGACCGCTGACCCGCCCCGCGGCTGTCCAGCGCGCGTCCGCCTGCTGGACCGGCGGCCGGTTCCGCTCCCCGGACGTGGGAGGATCGGAGGTGGCGGGCCAGGGCCGCGCACCCGGTCGCGCCGTCGCAGTTCCAGGCGCGAATATGAGGAGCACCGTTGAGCAGGTTGCGTTGGCTGACCGCGGGGGAGTCGCACGGGCCGGCACTCGTCGCCACGCTGGAGGGTCTTCCCGCCGGTGTGCCGATCACCACGGAGATGGTGGCTGACCACCTGGCGAGGCGGCGGCTGGGGTACGGCCGTGGCGCCCGGATGAAGTTCGAGCGGGACGAGGTCACCTTCCTCGGCGGTGTCCGCCACGGTCTGACGCTGGGTTCTCCGGTGGCGGTCATGGTGGGCAACACGGAGTGGCCGAAGTGGGAGCAGGTCATGGCGGCCGACCCGGTCGACCCCGCGGAGCTGGCCGAGCTGGCGCGGAACGCGCCGCTGACCCGTCCCCGGCCCGGGCACGCGGACCTCGCCGGTATGCAGAAGTACGGTTTCGACGAGGCGCGGCCGATCCTGGAGCGGGCCTCGGCGCGGGAGACCGCGGCGCGGGTGGCGCTGGGTGCGGTGGCGCGGTCGTATCTGAAGGAGACGGTCGGCATCGAGATCGTCAGCCATGTGGTGGAGCTGGCGGCGGCCAAGGCCCCGTACGGGGTGTACCCGACCCCCGCGGACGTCGAGAAGCTGGACGCGGATCCGGTGCGCTGTCTGGACGCGGACGCCTCGAAGGCGATGGTCGCGCAGATCGACCAGGCTCATAAGGACGGTGACACGCTCGGCGGTGTGGTGGAGGTGCTGGCGTACGGGGTGCCGGTGGGTCTGGGTTCGCATGTGCACTGGGACCGGCGGCTGGACGCGCGCCTGGCCGGGGCGTTGATGGGTATCCAGGCGATCAAGGGTGTGGAGGTCGGTGACGGTTTCGATCTGGCCCGGGTGCCCGGTTCGCAGGCGCACGACGAGATCGTCACCACCGAGGAGGGCATCAGGCGGGCCACGGGCCGCTCGGGCGGCACCGAGGGCGGTCTGTCCACGGGTGAGCTGCTGCGGGTGCGGGCGGCGATGAAGCCGATCGCGACGGTGCCGCGTGCGCTGCGCACGGTGGACGTGGCCACCGGTGAGCCGGCACAGGCGCACCACCAGCGCTCGGACGTGTGCGCGGTGCCGGCGGCCGGGATCGTGGCCGAGGCGATGGTGGCGCTCGTGCTGGCGGACGCGGTGGCGGAGAAGTTCGGCGGGGACAGCGTGCCCGAGACGCGCCGCAACGTCCGTTCCTACCTCGAGAACCTGGCGGTCCGGTGACGGGCTCGGGTGGGCCGCTGGTCGTGCTGGTCGGGCCGATGGGCGTGGGCAAGTCGACGGTGGGACGGCTGCTGGCCGACCGGCTGGGGGTCGGCTACCGCGACTCCGACGACGACATCGTCGCCGGGCAGGGCCGCGCCGTCTCCGACATCTTCGTGGAGGACGGCGAGCCGGCCTTCCGCGCGCTGGAGAAGGAGGCGGTGCGGCGGGCGCTGGCCGAGCACGGCGGCGTCCTCGCGCTCGGCGGCGGCGCGGTCCTCGACGCCGGCACCCGCGCCCTGCTCGCCGCACCGCCCGTGGTCTACCTGTCGATGGACGTCGAGGAGGCCGTCCGCCGCACCGGCCTGAACGCGGCCCGCCCGCTGCTCGCGGTCAACCCGCGCAAGCAGTGGCGGGAGTTGATGGAGGCGCGGCGGCATCTGTACGAAGAGGTCGCCACCGCGGTGGTGGCCACCGACGGCCGCACGCCCGAGGAAGTGGCCCAAGCCGTCCTGGACGCAGTGGAGTTGAAGGAAGCATGAGTGAGGCAGTGACGCGGATCCAGGTCGGCGGCACCGCCGGCAGCGACCCCTACGACGTCCTGGTGGGCCGTCAGCTCCTCGGTGAACTGGGCGGGTTGATCGGCGAGAAGGCGCAGCGCGTCGCGGTGATCCATCCGGAGGCGCTGGCGGAGACCGGTGAGGCGCTGCGCGCCGATCTGGCCGATCAGGGGTACGAGGCGATCGCGATCCAGGTGCCGAACGCGGAGGAGGCGAAGACCGCCGAGGTCGCCGCCTACTGCTGGAAGGCGCTGGGGCAGTCCGGGTTCACCCGCTCCGACGTGATCGTCGGCGTGGGCGGCGGCGCGACCACCGACCTGGCCGGTTTCGTGGCCGCGACGTGGCTGCGCGGGGTGCGCTGGGTGGCGGTGCCGACGACGGTGCTGGCGATGGTGGACGCGGCCGTGGGCGGCAAGACCGGCATCAACACCGCCGAGGGCAAGAACCTGGTGGGCGCCTTCCATCCGCCGGTGGGCGTGCTGTGCGACCTGGCCGCGCTGGACTCGCTGCCGGTCAACGACTACGTCTCCGGGCTGGCGGAGGTCATCAAGGCCGGTTTCATCGCCGACCCGGTGATCCTGGAGCTGGTCGAGTCCGACCCGGCGGCCGCGCGCACCCCGGCCGGGCCGCACACCGCCGAGCTGATCGAACGCTCGATCCGGGTGAAGGCCGAGGTCGTCTCCGCGGACCTGAAGGAGTCGGGCCTGCGGGAGATCCTCAACTACGGTCACACGCTGGGCCATGCCATCGAGAAGAACGAGCGCTACAAGTGGCGGCACGGCGCGGCCGTCGCGGTCGGCATGCACTTCGCCGCCGAACTCGGCCGCCTGGCGGGCCGGTTGGACGACGCCACCGCCGACCGCCACCGCACCGTTCTGGAATCCGTCGGCCTGCCGCTGACCTATCGCTACGACCAGTGGCCCAAGCTGCTGGAGAACATGAAGGTCGACAAGAAGGCCCGTGGCAACCTGCTGCGCTTCATCGTCCTCGACGGCCTCGCCAAGCCGACGGTCCTGGAAGGCCCCGACCCGGCCGTCCTCCTGGCCGCCTACGGGGAAGTAGGGCAGTAAGTCCCGCCGGACCGCGGGGGAGCGGGGGCGGCGGGTCTTGTGGGGCGGCGGGTCGGCGAGGCGGTGAGTCCCGCCGGGCCGTGGCCGGGCGGGCGACGACCCTGCGGGGCGGCGGGAAGCGGGCGGTACGTCCCGACGGGTCCCGTCCGTCCCATTCGCCGGACGGGAGCGGGCACTTCGGGCCGTCCCCGGCCGTTCACCACATGGCGGCCGGGGACGGTACCGTTCGGTACGGAGCGGGGTTTGGGCCCGCCGCCAGCGCCCATTGCCTTGTACGAGACGGAGTGGCACCGGATGCAGCACGCAGTGGGTTCTCCGCTGCCGCCGCCCCACCAGCCGGGGCACGGACCGGCCGCCGGCCGGCCGCAGGCCGCACACCACCCGGGTCCCTACCACCCGGACGCACACCAGGGCTCCGCCCCCATACCCCCGCCACCGGCGCCGGGCCACCCGGCCGTGCACCCGTCCCCGCCGCACCAGCCGCCACCGGGCCGTACCGGCGGGCAGCCGGCGCCGCCCCACCAGCCCCCGCCCGCAGGCGGCCACCCCGGCGGTCCGCCGCCGCAGCCTCCGGCGCAGCCCGGCGCCGCGCCGGTCCCGCCCGCGCCGGACGCCACCGGACACGTCCGGCTGCCACCGGGCGGCCCGGTCGTCATGCCGAGCGCCCCTCCGGCCCACACGGTCCCCGATCCGACGACCACCACCCTCGCGGTGCTGCTCATCGGTCCGGCCGGCGCCGGCAAGACGAGCGTCGCCAAGCACTGGGCCGAGCACCGCCGGGTGCCCACCGCGCACATCAGCCTGGACGACGTCCGCGAATGGGTCCGCTCCGGGTTCGCCAACCCGCAGTCCGGGTGGAACGACAATTCCGAGGCGCAGTACCGCCTGGCCCGCCGCACCTGTGGCTTCGCCGCGCGCAACTTCCTCGCCAACGGCATCTCGTGCATCCTCGACGACGCCGTCTTCCCCGACCGTCCGGTCGTCGGTCTCGGTGGCTGGAAACGGCATGTCGGCCCCGGCCTGCTGCCGGTGGTGCTGCTGCCCGGCCTGGACGTCGTCCTGGAACGCAACGCCGAGCGCAGCGGGAACCGCCGCCTCACCGACGAGGAGGTCGCCCGCATCCACGGCCGCATGGCCGGCTGGTACGGCTCGGGCCTGCCCATCATCGACAACTCCCAGCTGGACATACCCACCACGGCCCAGGTCCTGAACGAGGTCCTCACCCGAGCCCTCACCAGCCCCCCGACCTGGTAGCCCCCGCCGGGCCGGGCGGATGGTGCGGGCGGGTGCGGTGCGCTGCGCGCGGGGCGGTTCGGGCGGGCCGCTTCCAGGGCCGGCCGGCGGCGCGCCGGGGGGTGAGGGCGCTCGCCCGCGCTGGAGGGGGCCGCTGCGCCCGCCTGTGCCGCCCCTGCGGCACGACTGCCCGCAGCCACGACGATGCAGTCGCCCGCCGGAGGCGAACCCACTCGGCCCTCTCGACCGGCGATTTCCGGCCACCCCTCTTACGCTCGGTTCATGTCAGAGGTGTACGCGGCCCGCCGAACCCGGCTACGGGAGCGCTGCAACGCGGGCGGCAGCGCGGCGGCGCTGGTGACTCGTCCCGCCAATGTGCGGTACCTCGCGGGCGCCGCCCCGCACGGTGCCGTCCTGCTCCTCGGAAAGCGCGAGGACCTTCTGGTGTGCCAGAGCCCACCGGACGACCGGCCCTGCGAAGGGCGCCCCGACGACAACCTGCGGGTGCAGATCCTGCCCCAGCCCGGCGGTGACGCGGCCGTCGCCGCGGCGGGCCTCGCCCAGGCCCAGGACGCCGACTCGCTGGCCGTCGAGGAGCACCACCTCACCGTGGCCCGCCACCGCGCCCTCACCTCGGTGACCCCGAGACTGCGCCTGACCGACCTCGGCAGCGCGGTCGAGCAGCTCAGGGTCGTCAAGGACGAGGAGGAGATCTCCTGCCTGCGGATCGGCGCCGAGATCGCCGACCAGGCCCTGGGCGAACTCCTGGAGTCCATCCTCGTCGGCCGCACCGAACGGCACCTGGCCCTGGAGCTGGAGCGCCGCCTGGTCGACCACGGCGCCGACGGCCCCGCCTTCCCCACCTCCGTGGCCACCGGCCCGAACTCCGGCCGCCGCGGCCACCGCCCCACCGACCGCAGGGTGGAGGAGGGCGACTTCCTCTCCGTGTGCCTCGGCGCGGCCTACCGCGGCTACCGCTGCGAGATCGGCCGCACCTTCGTGATCGGCACGTCCCCCGCGGACTGGCAGATCCAGCTGTACGAGCTGGTCTTCGCCGCCCAGCGGGCGGGCCGGGAGGCGCTGACACCGGGCGCGGCGTACCGCGAGGTGGACCGCGCCGCCCGGCAGGTGCTGGACTCCGCGGGCTACTCCGAGGGGCTCCAGCCGCTCACCGGACACGGTGTCGGACTCGAAATCGACGAGGACCCGCAGTTGGCCCCCGCGGCCATGGGTAAACTGGACGCTTGCGTGCCGGTCACCGTCGAACCGGGGGTCCACCTCCCGGGACGGGGCGGTGTCCGGATCGATGACACGCTCGTCGTACGCCCCGAGGCGGACGGCGGACCCGAGCTACTCACCATCACGACCAAGGAGCTGCTCGCGCTATAGGTGCGTGCCCCGGGGTCGTCCACGTCAGTCCAGGAGATTCCGCAACCGTGGCTTCCACGAACGACCTCAAGAACGGCCTGGTGCTCAAGCTCGAAGGCGGCCAGCTCTGGTCCGTCGTCGAGTTCCAGCACGTCAAGCCCGGCAAGGGCCCGGCCTTCGTGCGCACCAAGCTCAAGAACGTGCTCTCCGGCAAGGTCGTCGACAAGACCTTCAACGCCGGCGTCAAGGTCGAGACGGCCACCGTCGACAAGCGCGACATGCAGTTCTCCTACATGGACGGCGAGTACTTCGTCTTCATGGACATGGAGACCTACGACCAGCTGATGGTCGACCGCAAGGCCGTCGGCGACGCCGCCAACTTCCTGATCGAGGGCTTCACCGCCACGGTCGCCCAGCACGAGGGCGAGGTGCTCTTCGTGGAGCTGCCGGCCGCCGTCGAGCTGACCGTCCAGGAGACCGAGCCGGGCGTCCAGGGCGACCGCTCCACCGGCGGCACCAAGCCCGCCACGCTGGAGACCGGCCACCAGATCCAGGTCCCGCTCTTCATCACCACCGGTGAGAAGATCAAGGTCGACACCCGTACGAGCGACTACCTCGGCCGGGTGAACAGCTAACCGTGGCTGCCCGCAACACGGCCCGCAAGCGCGCCTTCCAGATCCTCTTCGAGGGCGACCAGCGCGGCGTCGGCGTCCTCACGGTCCTCGCGGACTGGGTCCGGCTCTCCCGCTCCGACACCCGGCAGCCGCCGGTCAGCGAGTACACGATGCAGCTGGTCGAGGGGTACGCCGAGCACGCGACCCGGATCGACGAGCTGATCGCGCAGTACGCGGTCGGCTGGACGCTGGACCGTATGCCGGTCGTCGACCGCAACATCCTGCGGCTCGGCGCGTACGAGCTGATCTGGGTCGACGAGACCCCGGACGCCGTCGTGCTGGACGAGATGGTGCAGCTGGCGAAGGAGTTCTCCACGGACGAGTCGCCCTCGTTCGTCAACGGCCTGCTCGGCCGGCTGAAGGAACTCAAGCCCTCGCTGCGCCGCGACACGAACAGCGAGACCTGACGGACCCGGCACCGACCGGATTCCGGCAGGCGTACGAGGCACGCATACGCCGAGGGGCCCGCAGCGTCACCGCTGCGGGCCCCTCGGCGTTCCGTGCGCCTCCCGGTGCCCGGGTGCCCCCGCAGGGCCGCAGAAGGCCGCCGGGGTGGCCGGAACCATGTGATTCCGGCCACCCCGGCGGCACGTTTCTTCTGTTGTCTCCCGAGACCTGGGCGACGGGTGAGGCTCAGGCCTCCTCGTGGGCCGCCACCGCGCGCCGCGCGTCCGCGTCCAGCACGCCCCAGCTGATCAGCTGCTCGGTGAGGACCGAGGGCGACTGGTCGTAGATGACGGCGAGCGTGCGCAGGTCGTCCTGGCGGATCGAGAGCACCTTGCCGTTGTAGTCGCCGCGCTGCGACTGGATCGTCGCCGCGTACCGCTGCAGCGGGCCGGCCTTCTCGGCGGGCACCGTGGCCAGCCGCTCCAGGTCGAGGACCAGCTTCGGCGGGGGCTCGGCGGCGCCGCCCGGGGTGGTGCCCGGCAGCAGCTCCTGCACGGGGACCCCGTAGAAGTCCGCCAGCTCGGCGAGGCGCTGCACGGTCACGGCACGGTCGCCGCGCTCGTACGAGCCGACCACGACCGCCTTCCAGCGTCCCTGGCTCTTCTCCTCGACACCGTGGAGGGAAAGGCCCTGCTGGGTGCGGATGGCCCGGAGCTTGGCCCCGAGCTGTTTGGCGTATTCGCTGGACATATGGCTCCCCGGAACACTGTGTCGACGCGGCTGGACGGGATTCCAGGCCGCGCGGCTGGTAACTCACTGTGAGGTTACGCAGCGTTACTCTGCCGCGTCAAGCCGAATGGTGCGGCCCGCCGCTTCCGTGCTAACGATCCGCGGTTGCGCCGAGGGGGTGAGCGGAGCGGTCCCCGGCACCTGCTACTGTGGTTGGCGCAAATCCGACGTCCTTTAAGGTCCGTCCCGTGAGGCGGAGAAGGAGGTCCGTTTCGTATGGACAAGATCGACAAGCAGGACACGCCCGCCGCGGCGCGAGCGTCCGATGCGCGGCCCGTTCTCGAGGGCCCCGACATCGCCCGGGTGCTGACCCGCATCGCCCACGAGATCGTCGAGCGCGCCAAGGGCGCCGACGACGTCGTGCTCCTCGGCATCCCGACCCGCGGCGTCTTCCTCGCCCAGCGGCTCGCCGCCAAGCTGGAGCAGATCACCGAGCGCAAGATCCCGGTCGGCTCGCTGGACATCACCATGTACCGCGACGACCTGCGCATGCACCCGCCGCGTGCGCTGGCCCGCACCGAGATCCCCGGTGACGGCATCGACGGCCGCCTCGTCGTCCTCGTGGACGACGTGCTCTTCTCCGGCCGCACCATCCGCGCCGCCCTCGACGCGCTCAACGACATCGGGCGCCCCCGCGCGGTGCAGCTCGCCGTCCTCGTCGACCGCGGCCACCGCGAACTGCCCATCCGCGCCGACTACGTCGGCAAGAACCTCCCCACGTCGCTGCGGGAGACGGTCAAGGTCCAGCTCGCCGAGGAGGACGGTCGCGACACCGTGCTGCTCGGCGCCAAGCCGGACGCCGCGGGCGAGTCCCAGCACTAGCCCAGGCGCGCGTACCCGCCGACGCGCGCCCCGCGCCCGTGCCCGCACGCGCGCCCGCGCCCGGTCATGCCTCGCGGGGTCCCGCCACGAGCCACCGCGCCCGCCCCGGCCCCGCCTCCCGAATGAACTTCCTTACGGAGCCTGACAGATGCAGCGTCATCTCATCTCGGCCGCCGACCTCACCCGCGACGACGCCGTCCTGATCCTCGACACCGCCGAGGAGATGGCCCGGGTCGCCGACCGGCCGATCAAGAAACTGCCGACCCTGCGCGGCCGTACCGTCGTCAACCTCTTCTTCGAAGACTCCACCCGCACCCGGATCTCCTTCGAGGCCGCCGAGAAGCGGCTGTCCGCGGACGTCATCAACTTCTCCGCCAAGGGCTCCAGCGTCTCCAAGGGCGAGTCCCTGAAGGACACCGCGCAGACCCTGGAGGCCATGGGCGTCGACGCCGTCGTCATCCGGCACGGCGCCTCCGGGGCCCCGTACCGCCTGGCCACCTCCGGCTGGATCGACGCCGTCGTCATCAACGCCGGCGACGGCACCCACCAGCACCCCACCCAGGCGCTGCTCGACGCCTTCACCATGCGCCGCCGCCTGACCGGCCGCGACGCCGGGCTCGGCCAGGACCTGTCCGGCCGGCGCGTCACCATCGTCGGCGACGTCCTGCACAGCCGGGTCGCCCGCTCCAACGTCGACCTGCTGCACACCCTCGGCGCCGAGGTCACCCTGGTCGCCCCGCCCACCCTGCTGCCGGTCGGCGTCGAGTCCTGGCCCTGCGAGGTCTCCTACGACCTCGACGCCACCCTGCCCAAGTCGGACGCCGTGATGATGCTCCGCGTCCAGCGCGAGCGCATGAACGCCGCCTTCTTCCCCACCGAGCGCGAGTACTCGCGCCGCTACGGCCTCGACGGCGAGCGCATGGCGCGGATGCCCGAGCACGCCGTCGTGATGCACCCCGGCCCGATGGTCCGCGGCATGGAGATCACCGCCGAGGTCGCCGACTCCCCGCGCTGCACCGTCGTAGAGCAGGTCGCCAACGGCGTCTCCATCCGGATGGCCGTCCTCTACCTGCTGCTCGGCGGCAACGAGCCCGCCGTCACCCACACTCGGACCGAGGAGAAGTAACAAGATGAGCAAGATCCTGATCCGCGGTGCCAAGGTGCTCGGCGGCGAGCCGCAGGACGTGCTGATCGACGGCGAGACCATTGCTCAGGTCGGCGCCGGTCTCAGCGCCGAGGGCGCCGAGGTCGTGGCGGCGGACGGCAAGGTCCTCCTGCCGGGCCTGGTCGACCTGCACACCCATCTGCGCGAACCCGGCCGCGAGGACTCCGAGACCGTCCTCACCGGCACCCGCGCCGCCGCCTCGGGCGGCTACACCGCCGTCTTCGCCATGGCCAACACCTTCCCCGTCGCCGACACCGCCGGCGTGGTCGAGCAGGTCTGGCGGCTCGGCCGGGAACACGGCTACTGCGACGTGCGGCCCATCGGCGCCGTCACCGTCGGCCTGGAGGGCAGGAAGCTCGCCGAACTCGGCGCGATGCACGAGTCCGCCGCCGGCGTCACCGTCTTCTCCGACGACGGCAAGTGCGTGGACGACGCGGTGATCATGCGCCGCGCCCTGGAGTACGTGAAGGCCTTCGGCGGCGTCGTCGCACAGCACGCGCAGGAGCCGCGGCTGACCGAGGGCGCGCAGATGAACGAGGGCGTCGTCTCCGCCGAGCTGGGCCTGGGCGGCTGGCCGGCCGTCGCCGAGGAGTCGATCATCGCCCGGGACGTGCTGCTCGCCGAGCACGTCGGCTCCCGCGTCCACATCTGCCACCTCTCCACCGCCGGCAGCGTCGAGATCGTCCGCTGGGCCAAGTCCCGCGGCATCGACGTCACCGCCGAGGTCACCCCGCACCACCTGCTCCTCACCGACGAGATGGTGCGCACCTACAACCCGGTCTACAAGGTCAACCCGCCGCTGCGCACCGAGCGCGACGTGCACGCCCTGCGCGAGGCCCTCGCCGACGGCACCATCGACATCGTCGCCACCGACCACGCCCCGCACCCGCACGAGGACAAGGACTGCGAGTGGGCCGCCGCCGCCATGGGCATGGTCGGCCTGGAGACCGCCCTGTCCGTGGTGCAGGCCACCATGGTCGACACCGGGCTGCTGGACTGGGCCGGCGTCGCCGACCGCATGTCCCTCGCCCCCGCCCGGATCGGCCGCGCCACCGGGCACGGACGCCCCGTCTCGGCAGGTGAGCCCGCCAACCTCACCCTCGTCGACACGGCATACCGTGGGCGGGTGGACCCCGCGGGCTTCGCCTCGCGCAGCCGCAACACCCCGTACGAGGGACGCGAGCTGCCGGGCCGTGTCACCCACACGTGGCTCCGGGGCAAGGCCACGCTCGTCGACGGGAAGCTCACGTGACACCTGCAACACTGCTCGCAGCCGGCTACGCCGCCCGGATCGCGGCCGAGGAGAAGTCGGCCGCGGTCACCGACTGGGGCGCGCGCATCGGCTGGCTGGTCGGCCTCGCCCTCTTCGTCGCGCTCGTCTACTGGCTGATGCGCGAGGGCTGGAAGTGGCGCGGCACCCTCCAGGGCGACCTGCCCGAGCTGCCCGCCGCGCCGGCGGAGCCCGGTGCGGCGAGACTGACGATGACCGGCCGCTACCACGGCTCCACCACCGCCGGTCAGTGGCTGGACCGCATCGTGGCGCGCGGCCTGGGCACCCGCAGCCGCGTGGAGCTGACGCTCACCGACGCGGGCCTGGGCGTCGTGCGCCCCGGCGCACCGGACTTCTTCGTCCCGGCCGACCGGCTGCGCGGGGCCCGGCTGGACAAGGGCATCGCCGGCAAGGTCCTCACCGAGGGCGGCCTGCTGATCGTCACCTGGACGCACGGCGACCGGCTGATCGACTCCGGCTTCCGCTCCGACCGGGCGGCCGAGCACGCCGAGTGGGTCCAGGCCCTCAACTCCATGATCGAAACGAACACCACGGAAGGCGTCGAACGATGACCACCTCCTCTAGGGGAACCGCGAGGGTTCCCGCCGTACTCGTCCTGGAGGACGGCCGGATCTTCCGCGGCCGCGCCTACGGGGCCGTGGGGGAGACGTTCGGCGAAGCCGTGTTCTCCACCGGCATGACCGGCTACCAGGAGACCCTCACCGACCCGTCGTACCACCGCCAGGTCGTCGTCATGACGGCCCCGCACGTCGGCAACACCGGCGTCAACGACGAGGACGCCGAGTCGAAGCGCATCTGGGTGGCCGGCTACGTCGTGCGCGACCCCGCGCGCGTCCCGTCCAGCTGGCGCGCCAAGCGCTCCCTGGACGAGGAGCTGGCCGCGCAGGGCGTCGTCGGGATCAGCGGCGTCGACACCCGCGCCCTCACCCGCCATCTGCGCGAACGCGGCGCGATGCGGGTCGGCATCTTCAGCGGCGACGCCGTCCGGGACGACGCCGCGCTGCTGGCGCGCGTCCAGGAGGCCCCCGAGATGGTCGGCGCGGACCTCTCCGCCGAGGTCGCCACCCAGGAGGCGTACGTCGTCCCGGCGATCGGCGAGAAGAAGTTCACCGTCGCCGCCGTGGACCTCGGCATCAAGGGCATGACCCCGCACCGCATGGCCGAGCGCGGCATCGAGGTGCACGTCCTGCCCGCCACCGCCACCGTCGAGGACGTCTACGCCGTCCAGCCCGACGGAGTGTTCTTCTCCAACGGCCCCGGCGACCCGGCCACCGCCGACCACCCGGTCTCCGTGATGCGGGGCGTCCTGGAGCGCGGCACCCCGCTGTTCGGCATCTGCTTCGGCAACCAGATCCTCGGCCGCGCGCTCGGCTTCGGCACCTACAAGCTGAAGTACGGCCACCGTGGCATCAACCAGCCCGTGCAGGACCGTACGACCGGCAAGGTCGAGGTCACCGCGCACAACCACGGCTTCGCCGTGGACGCCCCCACCGACCAGGTCTCCGAGACCCCCTTCGGCCGGGCCGAGGTCTCCCACGTCTGCCTCAACGACGACGTGGTGGAGGGCCTCCAGCTCCTCGACAAGCCGGCCTTCAGCGTCCAGTACCACCCCGAAGCGGCCGCCGGTCCGCACGACGCCGCCTACCTGTTCGACCGCTTCGTTTCCCTGATGGAGGGCCAGCGTGCCTAAGCGCACCGATATCCAGTCCGTCCTGGTCATCGGCTCCGGCCCGATCGTCATCGGCCAGGCCGCCGAGTTCGACTACTCCGGCACCCAGGCGTGCCGCGTCCTGCGCGCCGAGGGCCTGCGGGTCATCCTCGTCAACTCCAACCCGGCGACGATCATGACCGACCCGGAGATCGCCGACGCCACCTACGTCGAGCCGATCACCCCCGAGTTCGTCGAGAAGATCATCGCCAAGGAGCGCCCCGACGCCCTGCTGCCCACCCTGGGCGGCCAGACGGCCCTGAACACCGCGATCTCGCTGCACGACAACGGCGTCCTGGAGAAGTACGGCGTCGAGCTGATCGGCGCCAACGTCGAGGCGATCCACAAGGGCGAGGACCGCGACCAGTTCAAGCTGGTGGTCGAGGAGGTCCGCAAGAAGATCGGGCACGGCGAGTCCGCCCGCTCCGTGATCTGCCACACCATGGACGACGTCCTCCAGGGCGTCGAGACCCTCGGCGGCTACCCGGTCGTCGTCCGCCCCTCCTTCACCATGGGCGGCGCCGGCTCCGGCTTCGCCCACGACGAGGAGGAGCTGCGCCGCATCGCCGGCACCGGCCTCACGCTCTCCCCGACCACCGAGGTGCTCCTGGAGGAGTCCATCCTCGGCTGGAAGGAGTACGAGCTGGAGCTGATGCGCGACAAGAACGACAACGTCGTGGTCGTCTGCTCCATCGAGAACTTCGACCCGATGGGCGTGCACACCGGCGACTCGATCACCGTCGCGCCCGCGATGACGCTGACCGACCGCGAGTACCAGGTGCTGCGCGACGTCGGCATCGCGATCATCCGCGAGGTCGGCGTCGACACCGGCGGCTGCAACATCCAGTTCGCGGTCGACCCCGAGGACGGCCGGGTCATCGTCATCGAGATGAACCCGCGCGTCTCGCGCTCCTCGGCGCTGGCCTCCAAGGCGACGGGCTTCCCCATCGCCAAGATCGCCGCCAAGCTCGCCGTCGGCTACACCCTGGACGAGATCCCCAACGACATCACGCAGGAGACCCCGGCCTCCTTCGAGCCCACGCTCGACTACGTGGTCGTCAAGGCCCCGCGGTTCGCCTTCGAGAAGTTCCCGAGCGCCGACTCCACCCTCACCACCACCATGAAGTCGGTCGGCGAGGCCATGGCCATCGGCCGCAACTTCACCGAGGCCTTCCAGAAGGCGCTGCGCTCCCTGGAGAAGAAGGGCAGCCAGTTCACCTTCGTCGGCGAGCCCGGCGACAAGACGGCGCTGCTCGAAGAGGCCGTCCGCCCCACCGACGGCCGGATCAACACGGTGATGCAGGCCATCCGGGCCGGCGCCACCCCCGAGGAGGTCTTCGCGTACACGAAGATCGACCCGTGGTTCGTGGACCAGCTCTTCCTGATCAAGGAGATCGCCGACGAGCTGGCCGAGTCCCCCGAGCTGACCCGCGACCTGCTCGCCGAGGCCAAGCGGCACGGCTTCTCCGACCAGCAGATCGCCGAGATCCGCGGTCTGCGCGAGGACGTGGTGCGCGAGGTGCGGCACACCCTCGGCATCCGCCCGGTCTACAAGACCGTCGACACCTGCGCCGCCGAGTTCGCCGCCAGGACGCCGTACTTCTACTCCTCCTACGACGAGGAGAGCGAGGTCGCGCCGCGCGAGAAGCCCGCCGTGATCATCCTCGGCTCCGGCCCCAACCGCATCGGCCAGGGCATCGAGTTCGACTACTCCTGCGTCCACGCCTCCTTCGCGCTGTCCGACGCCGGGTACGAGACCGTGATGGTCAACTGCAACCCGGAGACCGTCTCCACCGACTACGACACCTCCGACCGGCTCTACTTCGAGCCGCTCACCCTGGAGGACGTCCTGGAGATCGTCCACGCCGAGCGGCAGGCCGGTCCCGTCGCCGGCGTCGTCGTCCAGCTCGGCGGCCAGACCCCGCTGGGCCTGTCCCAGGCGCTCAAGGACAACGGCGTGCCGATCGTCGGCACCTCGCCCGAGGCCATCCACTCCGCCGAGGACCGCGGCGCCTTCGGCCGGGTGCTCGCCGAGGCGGGCCTGCCCGCCCCCAAGCACGGCACCGCCACCACCTTCGCCGAGGCCAAGACCATCGCCGACGAGATCGGCTACCCGGTCCTCGTGCGCCCCTCCTACGTCCTGGGCGGCCGGGGCATGGAGATCGTCTACGACGAGGCCCGCCTGCAGTCCTACATCGCCGAGTCCACCGAGATCAGCCCGTCCCGCCCGGTCCTGGTCGACCGGTTCCTGGACGACGCCATAGAGATCGACGTCGACGCCCTCTACGACGGCGAGGAGCTGTACCTCGGCGGCGTCATGGAGCACATCGAGGAGGCCGGCATCCACTCCGGCGACTCGGCGTGCGCCCTGCCGCCGATCACCCTGGGCGGCTTCGACATCAAGCGGCTGCGCGCCTCCACGGAGGCCATCGCGCGCGGTGTCGGGGTGCGCGGTCTGATCAACATCCAGTTCGCGCTGGCCGGCGACATCCTCTACGTCCTGGAGGCCAACCCGCGCGCCTCCCGCACCGTCCCCTTCACCTCGAAGGCGACCGCGGTACCGCTGGCCAAGGCCGCCGCCCGGATCTCGCTGGGCGCGACCATCGCCGAGCTGCGCGCGGAGGGCCTGCTGCCGAAGAGCGGCGACGGCGGCACCATCCCGCTGGACGCGCCGATCTCCGTCAAGGAGGCCGTCATGCCGTGGTCGCGCTTCCGCGACATCCACGGCCGCGGCGTGGACACCGTCCTCGGCCCGGAGATGCGCTCCACCGGCGAGGTCATGGGCATCGACTCCGTCTTCGGCACGGCGTACGCCAAGTCGCAGGCCGGCGCCTACGGCCCGCTGCCCACCAAGGGCCGCGCCTTCATCTCGGTCGCCAACCGGGACAAGCGCTCGATGATCTTCCCCGCCCGTGAGCTGGTCGCCCACGGCTTCGAACTGCTCGCCACCTCCGGCACCGCCGAGGTGCTCCGGCGCAACGGCATCAACGCCACCGTCGTGCGCAAGCAGTCCGAGGGCGCCGGCCCGAACGGCGAGAAGACCATCGTCCAGCTCATCCACGACGGCGAGGTCGACCTCATCGTCAACACCCCCTACGGCACCGGCGGCCGCCTCGACGGCTGGGAGATCCGCACGGCGGCCGTGGCACGCTCCGTGCCCTGCCTGACGACCGTCCAGGCGCTCGCCGCGGCGGTCCAGGGCATCGACGCCCTCAACCACGGCGACGTGGGCGTGCGCTCGCTCCAGGAACACGCCGAGTTCCTGACCGCGGCCCGCGACTAGCAGCCAGCCCCGAGGGGGACACCGGAAACGGTGTCCCCCTCTTCATGAGCCCCCTCAAGCCCCCCTGACGAGCCCTCTCACGACGGACGCATGAGACGCCTCATGACGACACCGAGGACTTCTCCGAGATGTACAAGATCTTCTTCCGCCTCGTCTTCCGGCGGATGGACCCGGAAGCCGCCCACCACCTCGCCTTCCGCTGGATCCGCCTCGCCGCCCGGATCCCCGTGCTGCGCACCTTCCTCGCCGCCGCCCTGGCCCCCCGCTACAAGGAGCTGCGCACCGAGGCCCTGGGCCTGCGCATGCACGGCCCCTTCGGCCTCGCGGCCGGCTTCGACAAGAACGCCGTCGCCGTCGACGGCCTGTCCATGCTGGGCTTCGACCACGTCGAGATCGGCACCGTCACCGGCGAGCCCCAGCCCGGCAACCCCAAGAAGCGGCTGTTCCGGCTCGTGGCCGACCGGGCGCTGATCAACCGCATGGGCTTCAACAACGACGGCTCGCTCGCGGTCGCCGCCCGCCTGGCCTCGCGCACCCCGGTCTTCAGGACCGTGGTCGGCGTCAACATCGGCAAGACCAAGGCCGTCCCCGAACAGGAGGCCGTCGGCGACTACGTGAAGTCCGCCGAGCGCCTGGCGCCGTACGCCGACTACCTCGTCGTCAACGTCTCCTCGCCCAACACGCCCGGCCTGCGTAACCTCCAGGCCACCGAGGCGCTGCGCCCGCTGCTGAGCGCGGTGCGCGAGGCCGCCGACCGTGCCGTGCCGGGCCGCCGCGTGCCGCTGCTGGTCAAGATCGCCCCGGACCTCGCCGACGAGGACGTGGACGCGGTCGCCGACCTCGCCGTCGAACTGGGCCTGGACGGCATCATCGCCACCAACACCACCATCGCCCGCGAAGGACTCGGCCTGACCTCCGACCCGGCCCTCGTCCAGGAGACCGGCGGCCTGTCCGGGGCCCCGCTCAAGGCGCGCTCCCTGGAGGTGCTGCGCCGCCTGTACGCGCGCGTGGGCGACCGGATCACCCTGGTCGGCGTCGGCGGCATCGAGAGCGCCGAGGACGCCTGGCAGCGCATCCTGGCAGGCGCCACGCTGGTCCAGGGATACAGCGCCTTCATCTACGAGGGCCCGTTCTGGGGCCGCGCCGTCCACAAGGGCCTGGCCGCGCGCCTGCGCAACAGCCCCTACGCCACCCTCGCCGACGCGGTCGGCGCCGATGTGAAGAAGGCGGGAGAAACCGTATGAGCCCCCTGGAGCCCTTCGGCGCGCGCCTGCGCCGCGCCATGGACGAGCGGGGGCCGCTGTGCGTCGGCATCGACCCGCACGCCTCCCTGCTCGCCGAGTGGGGCCTGAACGACGACGTGGCGGGCCTGGAGCGGTTCAGCCGCACCGTCGTGGAGGCGGTGGCCGACCGGGTCGCCGTGCTCAAGCCGCAGAGCGCCTTCTTCGAGCGGTTCGGCTCGCGCGGCGTGGCCGTGCTGGAGACGGCGGTGGCCGAGGCGCGGGCGGCCGGCGCGCTGGTCGTCATGGACGCCAAGCGCGGCGACATCGGCTCGACCATGGCCGCCTACGCCGAGTCCTTCCTGCACGAGGACGCCCCGCTGTTCTCCGACGCGCTGACCGTCTCGCCCTACCTGGGCTACGGCTCCCTGCGGCCCGCGGCGGAGCTGGCCCGGCGAAGCGGCGCGGGCCTGTTCGTGCTGGCGCTGACCTCCAACCCGGAGGGCGGCGAGGTGCAGCACGCCCTGCGCTCCGACGGCCTGAACGTGGGCGCGACCATGCTCGCGCACCTGGCCGAGGAGAACGCGGGGGAGCGGCCGCTGGGCTCCTTCGGCGCGGTGGTGGGCGCCACGCTCGGCGACCTGTCCTCCTACGACCTGGACGTCAACGGGCCGCTGCTGGCGCCCGGGATCGGCGCGCAGGGGGCCACACCGGCCGATCTGCCGGCCGTCTTCGGCGCGGCGGTGCGCAACGTCGTCCCGAACGTCAGCCGGGGTGTTCTGCGTCACGGTCCCGACGTCGCCGCACTGCGGGGCGCCGCGGAGCGCTTCGCCGAGGAGATCCGGGCGGCGGTGGCCGCCGGCTGAGGCGCGGGCCGGGCGGGCCCGGGGTTCGCCGGAGTCTGGATTCCTCCCCGAATCCGGGGCAGTATGTCCTAAATGTCCGGCCTGAGCGAGGCTGACCAGGACTTTTCCGCTGTTCTCGCTGACTCTTGGGCCCTCGACCGCTAGTCTCCGTCGAGAGCGCACGGGCAAGCGTGTCGCCCGTAGCTCCCCTGGTGTGGGGCGAAACGCCTCCTCACCGGTCCGTATCCGACAGTTCGACATCCGAGGTGACGTAGGCGTGGCTCTTCCGCCCCTTACCCCTGAACAGCGCGCAGCCGCGCTCGAAAAGGCCGCCGCGGCTCGCCGGGAGCGGGCCGAGGTCAAGAATCGACTCAAGCACTCCGGCGCCTCCCTGCACGAGGTCATCAAGCAGGGCCAGGAAAACGACGTCATCGGCAAGATGAAGGTGTCGGCCCTTCTTGAGTCCCTGCCGGGCGTGGGCAAGGTCCGCGCCAAGCAGATCATGGAGCGACTCGGCATCTCCGAGAGCCGCCGGGTGCGCGGCCTCGGCTCCAACCAGATCGCTTCCCTGGAGCGTGAGTTCGGCAGCACCGGTTCCTGAGGTCGAGGGTCCTCGGGACGCGAGTCCCGGGCACCCCGCGATTGCTGGAATAATCGCTGCATGGCTGTAACACCCCGGGGGGCGACCCCCGTACCCCCGGACGCACGTCCGCGGCTGACCGTGCTCTCCGGCCCCTCCGGGGTCGGCAAGAGCACGGTCGTCGCCCATATGCGCAAGGCGCACCCCGAGGTCTGGCTCTCGGTGTCGGCGACGACCCGCAAGCCCCGCCCCGGCGAGCAGCACGGCGTCCACTACTTCTTCGTCACCGACGAGGAGATGGACAAGCTGATCGCCAACGGCGAGCTGCTGGAGTGGGCCGAGTTCGCGGGCAACCGCTACGGCACGCCGCGCGCCGCCGTGCTGGAGCACCTGGAGGCCGGTGTGCCGGTCCTGCTGGAGATCGACCTCCAGGGCGCCCGGCAGGTCCGCGAGACCATGCCGGAGGGCCGTCTGGTCTTCCTCGCCCCGCCCTCCTGGGAGGAGCTGGTGCGCCGGCTCACCGGCCGCGGGACCGAGCCGCCCGAGGTGATCGAGCGCCGGCTCGAGGCCGCCAAGATCGAGCTGGCGGCCGAGCCGGAGTTCGACGAGACCCTGGTCAACACCTCCGTCGAGGACGTGGCGCGCGAGCTGCTAGCCTTGATGGACGTCGTCTGATCGTCACTGGTCATGCTGACTGAATCTTTCCCATCCATCGGAAGGTAGAGCGTGTCCTCTTCCATCTCCGCGCCCGAGGGCATCATCAACCCGCCGATCGACGAGCTCCTCGAGGCCACCGACTCGAAGTACAGCCTCGTGATCTACGCGGCCAAGCGCGCCCGCCAGATCAACGCGTACTACTCGCAGCTCGGCGAGGGCCTCCTCGAGTACGTCGGTCCGCTCGTCGACACCCACGTCCACGAGAAGCCGCTCTCCATCGCCCTGCGCGAGATCAACGCGGGTCTGCTGACCTCCGAGGCCATCGAAGGCCCGGTGCAGTAAGTCTCATCTGCGCAGGTCTTCTCTGCGTACCGCAATAGCTTTTCCCACAGGCCCGGCAGCGCGACTGCCGGGCCTGTGGTGTGTCATAGAAGGCGTGCGCCGTCCGGCGCACCGGGGCCGAGTCCGGGGAGAGACGGTGGACAAGCCGAAGGTCGTTCTGGGGGTCAGCGGCGGCATCGCCGCTTACAAGGCGTGCGAGCTGCTGCGCAGACTGACCGAGTCCGGGCACGACGTCCGGGTGGTGCCCACCGCCTCCGCGCTGCACTTCGTGGGCGCCGCCACCTGGTCCGCCCTGTCCGGCAACCCCGTCGCCACCGAGGTCTGGGACGACGTCCACGAGGTGCCGCACGTCCGCATCGGCCAGCACGCCGACCTGGTGGTCGTGGCCCCGGCGACGGCCGACATGCTCGCCAAGGCGGCCCACGGCCTCGCCGACGACCTGCTGACCAACACCCTGCTCACCGCCCGCTGCCCGGTGGTCTTCGCCCCGGCCATGCACACCGAGATGTGGGAGCACCCGGCCACCCGGGAGAACGTGGCGACGCTGCGCCGCCGCGGCGCCGTGGTCATCGAACCGGCGGTCGGCCGGCTGACCGGCGTCGACACCGGCAAGGGCCGGCTGCCCGACCCGGCGGAGATCTTCGAGGCCTGCCGCCGCGTCCTCGCCCGGGGCGCGGCCGAGCCCGACCTCGCCGGCCGGCACGTCGTCGTCAGCGCCGGCGGCACCCGCGAACCCCTCGACCCGGTCCGCTTCCTCGGCAACCGCTCCTCCGGCAAGCAGGGCTACGCGCTGGCCCGCACGGCCGCGGCCCGCGGCGCCCGGGTCACCCTGGTCGCCGCCAACACCGGCCTGCCCGACCCGGCGGGCGTGGACGTCGTCCCGGTCGGCACGGCCGTGCAGCTGCGCGAGGCGGTCCTGAAGGCCGCCGCGGACGCCGACGCGGTCGTCATGGCCGCCGCCGTCGCCGATTTCCGTCCCGCCTCCTACGCCACCGGCAAGATCAAGAAGAAGGACGACCAGGAACCGGAGCCCATCGTCCTGGTGCGTAATCCGGACATCCTCGCCGAGATGTCGGCCGACCGGGCGCGGTCCGGACAGGTGATCGTGGGCTTCGCCGCCGAGACCGACGACGTCCTCGCCAACGGCCGCAAGAAGCTCGCCCGCAAGGGCTGCGACCTGCTGGTGGTGAACGAGGTGGGGGAGCACCGCACCTTCGGCGCCGAGGAGAACGAGGCCGTGGTGCTGGCCGCCGACGGCGGCGAAACCCCGGTGCCGCACGGCCCCAAGGAGGCCCTGGCCGAAACCGTGTGGGACCTGGTGGTCGCCAGACTGCGCTGAGTGCTTCGCTTCGCCCCACGATCCACTCGCACCCCGGGCCCGACGCGTGGCGACCCTGGCCAAGGCCGCCGTGCATTGGGCAGAATGCCCGTGCCGCAGGTCACAGCGTTCCCGAGAGGCGAGACGGGTGGGCCGGTGGCCGAGCGCGACCGATAAACTGTTCCACGGACGGCCGGGCGCAGCCCCGCGTCGTCCGCCCATGATCAGCCAGCAGCCGCTGCAACCCCAGGGAGCGTTGTGTCC